>NZ_JBSGUA010000032.1:0-41109 GCF_053607685.1 Streptomyces sp. NPDC055099
GAGGCCCTGCCTTCATGCCCACGGCCAGCGGCAACCACCCGATCGAGACTCCCGTTCGACGCACTCCCCTCAAGATCGGAATGACAACAGCCACTTAGCACGCCAGGGTTCGCCTTGCCCTGCATCTGCCTGTACGGCTGGCTGGACCCCCGTCGGCCCGGGGTCGCTCACTTCGGCCGTCAGCGGGGCGAGCCGCATCTTCGAAGGGTTGGCAGCCGCCGTTTCCTTATCAAAGTCAACCAGGCCGGCTTCTGCGAGGTCCGCAACGAGGAGGAGGGCGACTCCGAGAGGGATGCTCAGACGGTCGGCGACGGCGGTGATGTCGTGGGGGTTGCGGCAGAGGTCACAGATGCGGCGCTGCTCCGGTAGGAGGCCGTTGAGCTGGTCAGGGGTGGCAGTGGTGCGTACGACCGTCTCGGGAGGAAACCTGTAGGTCGGTCGCCGCGCGTCGCCGCCCGCCAACGCATACGGCCGCACCAGGGGGAAGGGGATCTGAACCTCGTCCTCGTCATCGTCGCCCTCCAGCAAAGGCGCGGGGAGCGGGATCGGAGCGAGTGGAGCCTCCCGGGACGCAGTGGTCATGCGGAGCTCGTGTGCCGCAGTGACTTTGGCCGCGTCCGCCATTCTGAGGTCGCTGAGAGCCTCTCCAAGGGCAGGCAGTTCATCGAGCGGGCGATCCCGGCAGGCTGCGTCCACCACCCAGTCGGCATCGTGGTCCGGTACACGAGCCAGGACTTTTACCACCTCCGCAGGCGGACCGTCCCGGCCCACGGCGCTGAGCATCTGGTAGGCGTCGGCCTCCTGGGCTTGTTTGCGCAGCGAGATGACGACCTCGGTGAGGGCCGACGCCGACCAGCGCCGCGCCACCTGCTGCAGAAGCTGATACAGCACAGCGTCCTGGCTCTGGGTACGGAGCGCGCTGATCAGGGCTGGCATCTCTACCGGCCGGGTCCTGCCTGCCGCGGCGTCAAGCAGCTGGAATACCGCACGGGGAAGGTTGCTGGCGCGCAGCATGGCGGCTGCTCGCAACAGCTCGGTCACGGGGAGGTTCTGCCCGGCCAGATCCAGCAGGCCCTCCACGTCGTCGGTTCCGTCTTCAGCCAGCAGCGCCCGGACCTCGTCGACGACCTGCTCGGGGGTCAGGGGCGGGTTGTCCGGATCCGGTCCGGACATCTGCGAGTTGTCCGGCGCATGCGTGGAGGTGGGCGAGTTGTCCGGCGGGTTGTCCAGGTGCAGTTCGCTGGCGAGCTGGTCGAGGCGTTCGGCTCGGTCGTCCAGATGGCGGGCAGCCTTGGAGAGAGCCAAATCAATGTCGTCGGCTTCGACACCCACCGATGCCTGTACTGCCGGCATCGCCGGTTCCGCTCTTGCGGTAGTGGTGGCATCGGGTACTTCACCGCGGAGTCGTTCGAGTTCCTCGGTGAGTAGCCGGACTTGTTCAGCGGCTTCCTCGGCAAGCTGGTCTGCCTTCTGACGCTCGGCCTTGGCCCGGGCCAGTCCCGCTTCGGCTGTGTCGCGCTGCTGCTCGCTTCTGGCCAGACGTTCGTAGGCCTGCTGCACGTCTTCGTGTGCAGGGTTGGAAACCCGAAGGCGGTCGCGTTCCCTGTTCAGTGTGGTGATGTCGCGCTGCAGCTTGTCCACCATGGCCAGAAGGATGAGAACCATCTGGTTGGCGTCGTTGCGTTCATGCTCCAGCTGCTGCTGGCGCTCCAGAGCCCGTACGAGCCGGTCCGAGGCCTCCAGCGATCGCTGTTGCACCCTCACCAGCTCGGCGTCGATAGATCCCGACGGGGCAGGGCCTGTAGTGCGCGCCTGCTGCCGGGCATCTTGCACCGCCTGGAGCAGCCCTTGCTGGGCCGCGTCGCTGGACGAACAGATATCCGCGACAGCTTCGATGAAATCCTGCCGAAGGGCTACGCCTGCCAACCGGTCGGACAGTGTGCTGCGCCCCGGAACCACCCCGTCCGCGAAGTGATCCTGCGTCAGCCGACTGTGAAGGTCATCCACACGCAGGCCTGCACCGTCCAGCCACTGCCTCAGCAGGGTGGCCACAGCGTTGTCCTCAGCGCACGGACCCTTCAATCGCCCCCATGGACGTGTCCGACGCCCCACTCCGCCCCCCGGGTCTTCCGAACTACTCCGACCTTATCCGGGCTTGTCCGGCTCGGGACCCGAACAAGTAGACCGGCCCTGCTGTACCCGGCGAGCGTGGCAGCGTCAAACAGCCCGCTTCCGCCGGGCTTTCAGCATCGAGCAGGAGAACCAGCCGGTGAATACCTACCTGCAGCACGCCCTCGACCTGGTGGTCGAGGGAGTCCTGACGCAGTTGCCCGCGCAGCTCATCACCGCCGCGGTCGCTGCTGCGGCCGTGGCATGGACGCGCAAGAGGAAGAAGAGCTCGGTGCAGGGAACGGAATCACCGGATGCCCCCGGCGCCCGCAACAACCCGCTACTGCTCCCCGCAGATGCGAGGGAGCACATCGACGGCGATTGCGACACTGGCCCGGGCCCCGCCAAGCCCTGAGCCCGGCCGGCTGACCCGAGAGCGGATGCGGTCTGTGTGTGAGTGGACGACGGCTGGTCTGTCTGGCGGAAGTACCGGGGCGGGCTGCCACCGAGTGACGAGATCGGCAATGGCCGGAGAGTGGGTACGAGCTCGGCGTAGGTGTGAAGGAAGCGGTCGCCGGGGAGCGTGTGAGGGGTGCCTCTATACCGACCGACGACCCGCTCTCTCCTCGGTACAAGCCGAACGCCTGCGCCTCACCGCACCACCTGTTGAGCTTGTTCCGCTTTGACGGACACCTTCAGTGTGGTGGTCAGGCTAGGAGAGCGGTCTCGTAGTCGGCGGGGCTGCGGTATCCGAGGCTGCTGTGCAGGCGGTGCAAGTTGTACCAGCTCTCGATGAAGTCGAAGATCGCGGTGCGGGCAGAGGCCCGGCTGGGCCAGGCGACGGTGTCGAGCAACTCGCGTTTGATGGTGGCGAAGAAGGACTCGGCGAGGGCGTTGTCCCAGCATTGCCCGGTGCGTCCGACTGATAGACGGACGCCCAATTCAGCTGCCAGGACGGCGAATTGCTCACTGGTGTATTGGCAGCCGCGATCCGAGTGGAAGATCACCGGTTGGGCAGGGCGACGCTGCTGGCAGGCAGATCGCAGAGCCTCGGCGACCAGGTCGGTCCGCAGATGATCGGCGGTGGCCCATCCGACTACCCGCCGCGAGGCGATGTCGATGACCGTGGCCAGATAGAGCAAGTCTCGTCGGTCGGGACGTAGGTGATGTCGCCGCACCAGCGGGTGTCGAGTCCCGCGGTGTCGGGAGTGAAGCTGCGGAGCACGAGGTCGGGCTGGAGGGCGGCTCGTGCATCAGGAATCGTGGTCAAGTGCCGTCGTCTGCGTTGCCGACCTTCCAGTACAGCCGCCCGCATCAGCCGGGCAACCCGGCGGCGGCCGCAGCCGGCACCTTCGCGTTTGAGCACAGCATGGACGCGCGGGGCTCCATAGGTTCCGCGAGAACGCCCATGGACGGCGGCGATCTGCTGGGTCAGCTCTTCGTCCTGGACGGCGCGGGGACCGGGCTTGCCGCTGCGGCGGGCGTAGAAGGCGGTGCGGGAGACCTTGAGCAGTTCACATGCGCGCTTGACGTTGTGACCGTCCTGCTTCTCCGCCTCGATGAACGGGTGCACCGTCACCGGGTCTCCTTCGCGAAGAAAGCCGTGGCCCGCTTGAGGATGTCGACGTCCTCGCGCAACCCTGCTCATATTGCGCCGCTGCCGCCGGGGCACAGTGCGTGCGGCTTGGCGCGGAGGCGGCTGCTTCCAAGCTGCACTGCCCGCGGGCCAGGCAGCCTCCGATCTAGGGGTCCGCCCGGATGTCGGAATTTACCTGGGGAGGCGTCATGATGAATGTGTGTGCGCTTTGCCCCTGGGGCCAGCGAGCGATGACTTGCTCGGCTTCGGCAGGTCGTTCCGGTAGTGCCTCGGACCGCAAGAATGCTCCGAGACAGGCGATGGAGTCCGCACACAGGGCCATACCATCGACACGGCGTTCTGTATCGCTACGTGCATCGTCGGGTGGACCGACGAAGGTGTACAAGGCATTGTCTCGCAGGCGTGTTCTCAGGTCCGCGTCCGGTAGCCACTGTGAGTGTATTTGGATCGTGGCGTGGTGGTGCTCACTGAGTGCGACATAGTCGTTCCGCCCATCTTCTGCATCTCTGTGCTTACCTCGCCGCAAAGCTTGTTGCGCAGAGAGGAGTTCAGCCAGGAGTCGCTCTGCTGCTGCGGTGGACTCGGTTCGTGTCCGGGAGAGAGAGGACATGCGCTCTGTGTGGTGCTGCTGGTAGACAATCCCAGCGAAGGCGGCACCGGCACCTACGCTCGCGCCACTCAGCCCGATCAACGCGCCCAGTACAGAAGCGTCCATTTAAGGATGCTTGCATGCCGAGGAAGGTTTTGGGCCGCGTGTCGAGGGAGCCAGCGGCTGGTTGTGGGGGAGAGGCGTCTGCAGATTTCCCCAGATGACATCGGCGCAGTAGTGCAGGCTCTCCCGGGTTTGCCGGTAGCGCTGCAGGTAAATGTCTGGGACGGTGGCCAGGCCGTTGTCGAGAAGCGGTTTCCAGGCAGTGTGCGGTTGCTGGGCCAGTGGATCCGTCATGGGCGGCAATCCCCTTTCCGGGCTGCTGGCCGGGCCTTGACGGCAACGGACGTGTGGTCAGCTGTCTTTGAGCATCGCGGGTGTGCAGGGCAGAGGCAACGGGCAGACCTGCCAACCTTGTTGTTGCCGCAGGGTTGCTCCCGGGCGAGCTTCTGCCCGTGCAGACCGCACCCGTTGCCGTGGTGTTCCTCATTGTGACGTTGCCCCTGCCGGCACACGGCCGCCACTTCCCACTGCGTGCGCTGCCGCGTGTAGAGCCCCGGCAATGGTGTGGTGCATCGGTGCACTCACCTGGCGTGCACGCGCAGTGCCGTGCGCCGTTGCCCGATACCGGTCGCTCTTCGCTGCGCCGACGTGCACCGGGAGCTTCTGCTCCTCCCGGTGCGTCAGGCTTTGCGCCTGCCGCAGGGTTGCCGTCGGTGTGATGCTGCAGGCAGAAGCTGCCGGGCTGGAGTCACGCGTGGCACTGGGCCGCCTGGGACGTGAGGGCATCAGCCGATCCACAAAGGCCGGAGTCTGCTATGAGCAAGCTGGAAGTCCCCCAGGGCTATACCCGTGAGCAGTGGTGGGAGTACGTCAAGCAAGGACGGCGCATCATGCGCTCGAAGAGTGCCAGCAACTTCGAGCTCGGTGACCTCCTCAACGAGATCATCGACGCGAACCCGAAGGGCCACGGCGAGGTCGAAGCGACGCTCACCCTGTTCGCGGCGCAGATCCGCTCCACTCGTAGCAGCCTGAACACGTACCGGGCTGTGGCGAGGGCGTGGCCCGCCGAGATGCGCCGGGAGGATGTCCCCTGGAGCGTTCATCAAAGGCTGGCCGCAGTGGCGAACCGATTCACCCTGATCCGTAAGGAGCCCGGCGACGAGCTCGACCCGGCCGGCCATGGCCATTGGACCGGCGATGCCGCTAACCGCGCCCGGGACTCCCTTCCTGACACCCCCCGCACCCCCGGCGAACGGGTCGGTCAGGCCAAACGGCTGTTGCGCGTCACCGACGAGGCTGCCGAGGCGGTCATGCAGCTGGTCGACCGCACAGAGGTCATCAACAAGGCCATGCAGAGCCCCGGCTTCCGGCAGACGATCCGGGACGCCCAGCGAGATCTCGCTCACCGTCTCGAGACGCAAACCCGCAGGCCAGAGCCGGAAACAAGCCCGCACCCAGCACCTCAGTCCGAGTCTCCACACCTCGGTCCTACGATCCAGTTTCAGCAGACGCCTACCGCGGTGCTGCGCATCCTGGGGCAGTGCACGGGCTTTTGTGTCGGGATGCAAAACGCCGTCGTCACCGTGCAGGAAGAGCTGTTGACGACCGAACATCACGAGGCGGTCCTGGACAGCCTGGCGAAGGTTCGTGCGGTGTGCGACTGGTGCGAACACGCGATCACCACCGGTCACGCCGACATGGACGACGCCCTGGCCCGTCTGCTGGGCGACGAGGGAAGTGGCCTGCCGTGAACTTTCCGCGCCGCTCACCGGCCGATGTGGGCATGGAACTGTGGGACCTGGTCAAGGCTGCGGGCGAGGACGGTCTTCCCCACATTGACGCGCTGGAGCGTATGAGTCCGCACCAGTTCCAGGTGGCCAAGGTCTGGGACCGGGACGAGATGTGCCCCATCGCCGGCGAGTGCTTCCTGTACGCGCTGGGCCGCTACTACATTTCCACCGATCCGCAACTGTCTGTGCTGGCTCTGGCCCGCGAACTGGGCCTGTTCCATCACAAGGCTGCACGCCTGCACCGCAGCGCGATCGCCCCGCTGGCCGTCACCGAGCGCACGAGCGCACAACTGCACGTCGTCCACACGGCGCTCAGTGACGTCATCAACGCCACCGCGCCGCTGCGCAAGGCCGGATGGTCCGCAGATCTCGCCGTACGCCGTCAAACACCCCAGAAGTAGTCCATAGGGTCGGCGGCCTCTGCGTGTGCGGCAGCCTGCTCATGCCGCTCCTGCGGCTTCGGCCCCGGCTGACAGGTCCGGTGGCCGGGGCCCGTGGCGCCGGGCGCTTTAGTAGTCGGCGTCGTCGCCGGTGTCCACGCCTACTTCTTTAATCTTCCCGCTGGTGCTGAGGGTCGCGTACACATAGCGGTTTCCCTTGGCCCCGGCGTTGCGCGCGTGCTGGATGGCGTCCTCGAGCTCGTCGAGGGTCATGTCCTTCTCGGCGCCACTGAATGTGATCCTGGATGGCATGCACATATCCTGCCGGGCACGGCCGGGGTCAGCAGGGGGTTTCACGAACTTGGCCGGGAGCTGTGTATCGCCAGTGCGTTCAACGTGTTCGCGGCCCTTTGTCAGTGACTGCGGGGGTGCTCTGAACCCCTGTGCGATGGGTTGCCCGTTCTGTGCTGGCGGGACTTGCGGCTGGATCGTTGCCGTATACGGGGAGCGTCTGACCGGGCTGGTGCAGGCCTGGTGCAGGGCTGGGAAGGGGCGGCCGCGGCTGGTGCGCGTCGAGCGGCCGCTCCCCCCTCCGTCGAGCGGTGATCTGATCGGTTCATCTCATGGCCCGCCGCTCCTGTGTGGCATGTGCGGCCCCGTGGTCGGTGAGGGTGAAGCTTTCGAGGAGGGTGTGGGGCGGGATACAGAAGAGCCCCCGCCAAGGCGGGGGCTTCCTCGTGCGTGGGGGTCAGGCCTTGATCCAGTTGGTGAAGGTGTTCCAGTCGTGGTCGGGTACGACCAGTGCGGGCCCGTGGGGTGTTTTGCTGTCCCGGACGGGGACGACGCCGCTGTATCCGTCTGCAACCTCAACGCAGGCGCCGCCCTCGCCGTTGCTGTATGACGACTTCCGCCACGCGGCCGCTGTGAGGTCTGGTCCAGTGCTCATTTGCTGTACTCCTCAGCCACTGATTCCCTATGTGTCAACGACCGCTTTGGTGAACGTGCGGCGGCGCGGGTTCGGTGGCAGGGCTGGGGCAAGCCCCCTGCCTGGGCGAGGGCTTGTCTGCCTTGCCGGTCAGATGGCCGGGGCTTCATCGGCGCTGACAGCGCCGATGAAGGCGCCCCATGACGCTGGTGAGACCAAGAGGGTTCCGCCGTTGGGAACCTTGCTGTCCCTGACGGCAACGACCCCGTGAGTCAGAGCGTGGCTCTTTGCCCACTGAAGGCAGTTGCCACCCCCGTTGCCGCTGTATGAGGACTTCACCCACGCCAGGGGGGCGCGGTCTGGGGTGCTGCTCATGACGGTAGTGCCTCCATTGCGTGCCTGATGAACGTCGCCGTCTTCTCGCGCGACAGGGCATCCGCCCTGATCCGATCGTAGGCACGCTGGCGTTCGATGACGATAGCTTTGTCTTCCAGCAGCGTTCCCGTTGAGATGCTCTCCTCGTAGGCGATCTGCGCCCCGTCGGCCAGGGTCATCAGGGTCAACGAGCCCCCGACAAGGCCGTGGGCCCCGCTGGAGAACGGCAGGACCTGGATGATGCTCGTCGTTGCGGCGATATCGATGAGTCTGGACAGTTGCTCGCGCATCACCGCAGGACTCCCGAACGGACGCCGGATCACTGCCTCGTCCAGGATCAGTGAATGATCTGGCGCATCGCTGCCGCCCAACAGCGCTTGTCGCGTCATGCGAGCGGTGACCAGTTCATCGATCTCGGCCTGGCTCGCCTTGGGGTTGTGGGCCTCGAACTGCGCGCGGGCGTAGCGCTTGGTCTGCACGAGCCCCGGAACGATCTGACCGCTGTACTGAGCTGACCCCGGTTTCGTGGAGCCCTGAAGTCAGGCTTATGATCCTGGCCCGAAGGAGAACCACGAGCAGTGCCAGCACCACGTAAGTACCCGGACGAGCTCCGCGAGCGGGCCGTCCGCGAGGTCCGCACCACCGGCCGTCCGATCGCGCATGTCGCGAAGGACCTGGGCATCCACAAGGAGGCCCTGCGCGGCTGGGTCCGCCAAGCCGAGGCGGACACCGGCGAACGCGACGACCGGCTGACCACCGCAGAGCGGGACGAGCTGAAACAACTCCGCCGGGAGAACGCGGAGTTGAGGCGGGCGAACGAGATTCTGAAGGCCGCGAGCGCATTTTTTGCGGCGGAACTCGACCGTCCCCGGACGAGGCCGACCAGGTGATCGAGCACCTCAGGGACAAGGGCCTCGGGGTCGGGTTCGCCTGCCGGGTGCCGGGGCTGTCCGAGTCGGCGTACTACGCGCGCAAGAAGCGGCCGAAGTCGGCCCGCCGACTGCGGGACGAGCAGCTCATGCCGCTGACCGAACAGGTCCATGCCGAGTCCGGCGGCACCTATGGCGTCCGCCGGATCACCCGCGCGCTGCGGCGCAAGGGCGTCCACGTGGCCCGCTGCACCGTCGAGCGGCTGATGGCCGAGCTGGGCCTGGAAGGCGTCATCCGCGGCCAGCGGCGCCGCACCACCGTGCCGGAGCCGTCGGCACCCCGGCCGCCGGACCTGGTCGACCGTGACTTCACCGCGAGCCGGCCCGATCAGCTCTGGGTGGCCGACATGACCTATGTCCGCACCTGGACGGGCTGGGTGTACGTGGCGTTCGTCCTGGACGTCTTCTCCCGGACGATCGTCGGCTGGCAGGTCGCGAACCACATGCGCACCGAACTCACCCTGGACGCCCTGGAGATGGCGCTGTGGAGACGCCGGATCAAGAAGGACTCCGGCCTGATCCACCACAGCGACCGCGGCTCACAATACGTATCCATTCGGTACACCGACCGGCTCGCCGACATCGGCGCCGCCGCCTCGGTCGGCTCCGTCGCGGACAGCTACGACAACGCGATGGCCGAGGCGCTCAACGGCACCTTCAAGGCCGAGCTGATCGAGATGCAGGGGCCATGGCGGGACTTCGACCAGGTTGAGCGGGCGATCTTCCAGTGGGTCGCGTGGTACAACGAGGAACGGCTCCACTCCGCTCTCGACTACGTCCCGCCCGCCGAGTACGAACGCGACTGGTGGCGACAACAGGAAGCCACCCCGCAGTCCGCCTGAAACAAGATCGCCGGACTCTACGAAACTCGGGGCATCTCACGTTGGCCCCGCGTGCATGGTGCTGTCAGCCATCGCCACAGCTAATCTCGCGGCATCTGCTTCCGGGTTCTGGGTGGCCCTTCTCTCCGCGTCGATAGCTCTGACCGCACTTGCCTTCCTTTTGTATCAACTTCAAAGGAGACGCTCGCGAAGCGCCACGGCATCGACCAAGTGAGTAGAGGGGGGAGGCGGATGTGCGGAGGTCGGAGCGACCACGAACTCAGGGCCCCGCACATCTCAGGCTGCCTCGGAGTTGGGCGGGCCACGGAGGGATAGATCGTGGCCCGGGAACAGTGTGGCCGGGGCTCCTGCCCCGGCCACACTGTTCTTCCGCCTGCACTTGCGATGGATTCGAGGGCCCGCGTGTGCGGGACAGACGAGAGTGAACTCCGGCAAACGCCCCCCGGGCGGCGGTTCGTCGGTCGGCAGGATGTTGGGGCGCGCGGTGGTGCCGCCAGCCGAGCAGGGCCGGCCACTCAGTTAAAGCCTTCGGCGAGGTAGCCGGGGGCCGTCGAGGGTCCGGTCCGCTGGGGTGGAGGAGCAAGCTGCCGCCCCTGCTAATCCCGGGGGCCTGAGGCTGCTCACGCCAGCACCCCGGCGGATGAAGTGCCGGGGTGCTGGCGTGCCTGTACCCGTCCTCATTCCGAGGTCAGGCATTGTTGCGCGCTGGGTGGTCAAGACCCGGTGGGCCACACCTGCAGAAGCCACTCCTCGATGCCTTCGTAGTACATGTCCTCACCAATGAGTGCTCGTGCTGCGGCCCGACCCTTGCAGTAGGCCCTCAGGCGGTGAGGTCCGGGAATCTTGGTGGCGAGGGGGCCGACGACGAGGCCGCCATCCCACTCACGCAGGTAGAGGATGCCTGCGGTGCTGATGAAATCAGCATCGGAGCGCACTTCCCACAGTCCGTCGGCCTCCTGGGCGGGCTCCGCTGACCAGGCTTCGAGGCGAACGAGAGGGTAGAAGTCGTTTCCGCCGGTCTGTAGGAGTACACCGTGGCCGGCACCCGTCGCGACGTCTTCGACGTCTGGCCATCCGCTGGGTACGTCGAGAAGGGCGCCCTCGTCGACGAGCGCGAACTGCCGGTACTCGATGCGCGGCTTGGCCTCATCGAAAGTGGTGAGCAGGTGAGGTGAGGGCACGTTGAACATCCTTCATCGGAGAGTTCTCGACACTTCGGCGGAGCCTAGTTGACAGGTCTGCCAGCGGCTACTGGACCACCAGGACGTAGAAGGCGTCGCCGTCGAGCACACGCTGGCGGGTGTAGAACTGGCCGAGCTTCGTCCCGCCGCGCCCGTTGTCGCCACCGTCTAGTGCGCGCGCAGAGTATTTGTTGTCACCTGAAGCCGCGCCCTGGGTTGTGGACTGGAACGGATACTCGTCACATTCCAGGCCGCGGCTTGCGTAGTCAGTGCCGAAGTGTTCCTTACACGTCTTCACGGCCTGGCGGTGGTTGGCATCGCGCTGTGCCTTGTCGTGGAAGACGCGGGTCAGCGGCTTTCCGCTCGTTGCTGATCCGGGCACTGTCTTCCCGGCCCAATCGGGGAAGGTGGGGACCCGGCCTGTCTGTGCGTCGATGATGTGCTGGGCTGTCTCGTTCACCTCGGGGTCAGCTACGTCCATGTCGTAGAAAACCTCGGTGGTCTTGTCGTAGACGCAGCCGGAGTGTGTGCCAGCGTAGGTGGCCGAGTCGCAGCGGAAGCTGTTCGCGCCGGTGGGGACTGGCTTGGTATCTCCTCCGTCGAGGGTGGAGGTTGCCGCAAATTCGTGCCAGCTGACCTTGTCCGTGTTGATGCTTCCGGTCTCGGGTGAGGACAACGTGAAGTACGCGGACGGCGACGCCAACCACTTGTTGATTGACTGGCCCTGCTTGTTCAGGGGGTCGCCCTTGCAGGCCGAGCCGGTCGACTTGGTGCACTTCATGTCGAGAGTCACGACCCGGTTCTTGAACCCGGGCTCGCCCTCCCTGATCGATATGGTCTTGATGGAGGAGACGAAGGCGACACTGCGAGCCCCTGATTTGACTGTGCCCAGGGTATTCAGTCGATAGCGGAAGTGGCTCTTCTCCTTGCATCCTGTGGTGGTGCAGACCATGGTGGCCAACTTGTAGTCGCCGGTGTGACACCAGTAGTTGTGGTCGAGAACGATGCCTTCCGGGCGGTCTGCGCCTTCGACTTCCTGGCACTCGTCGGCGCTGACAGGCGGGTAGGCCCTGGCTGACCTCTGCTTGTTGATCGCCTGTGCGCTCATCGCGCGGAACTTCTTGGCCGCCTTGGCGCGCTCAAGAATCTCGGCGGGAGACTCCTGCGGTATCTGGGCCTGCCCTGCGTGCGGAGCGCTCGTCGAATCTTGTGCCTGGGGCTGAGATACGCCGCCCTTCAGGCTTGGACGCGATATCTCGCTGTGGGTGACCACTTCCCACGACTTGGTCTCGTCTGCTGCGGCCGTCGTGCCATTGATTGCGCTAGCGATGATGGTCAGCATGGTGGCCACCGAAGCGACTCGTCTGAGTCTCAAGTTCTCTCCCTGGAGCAACTATTGGCGTAGGCGTGCAGGTTTCGACGCACGCCTGGTAGCCGAGCGCTCACATTCCGCGCCCAGCCGCCGAAACTTGATCACATGGCCCACAGGAACAGCAAAGAATCTTCACAGGTGTTGGCTGGAACCGGCCTGACCTGAACGCTCTCCAGGAGTAGTGACGGCAGGGTAGAAAGCAACCGCCTGCATCAACCAACCTTTTGTGCATGGTGGTTGCACGGGGGAAAAAGTGGTGTGTCTCGCGGGTCCTGTCGCGCGTCACCTCAGGAGAGCACCGGTGAACGGCCGAATCTGGATGTCCCGTCATGCTCAGCGGTCCTGCAGTGCCATGCTCAGGCACGGCGCGTTCGAGGCTGAGCTGCACCGCTGGGTACGCACAGAGCTTCGCGGATCTAGCGTGCTCAACCGTTTTCGGCCGGTGCGGTAGAGAGCCTCGAAGAACCCGCCAGGTGACTCAGCCGGGTCAGATCCTCCTTTTCCAACCGGGGAACCCGGTGCGGGTGGGCATGGAGGCGGGCGAGCAACTGGGTGCCGACCGTGTGCAGGGCGGCGCGCACCGTCGGCGCAGGCGCGCCGTCGATCGGCATGCTGCTGCCGAGTTGCCGCACCTTGGTGGCCACCCCCATCTAGGGACCGCTGCTTAGAGAGCATCTGATCAGTGTTCATGCGGATGTGAGTGGGATGTCTGTTTCGATTCGCCAGGTTGGTACGGATTCTCCGGTCAGTTCGCGGGACATTTTGTTAGCCATAACCCAGTGGATCATCGTCCGGGATCTCTGCGGGAGGGCTTCGTAGTCCCGTGCCAGGCGGCGGTGTTGCATCAGCCAACCGAAGGTCCGCTCGATCACCCACCGTTTCGGCAGTGGCTCGAAGCCTTTCGCCCGTGGCCGCTGCACTACCTCAACGTCGATGCCCAGGCGGGCGCCGTGGTTGAGGATGCTGTTCTGGTAACCGCCGTCGGCCCAGACCTTGGTCACGCTGGGATGTGCCGCGGCCAGGTCGTCAAGGAGGAGCTTGCCGCCGGTGGTGTCGTGCACGTTCGCGGCGGTGACCAGGACGGCCAGCACCAGACCGAGCGTGTCCGTGATCAGGTGCCGCTTGCGGCCTTTGATTTTCTTGCCGGCGTCGATGCCCTGGCTCGCCTCGGCGACGTTTGCCGAGGTCTTCACGCTCTGCGCGTCCACCACGGCCGCGGTGGGCTCCGCACGACGGCCATGAAATCGGCGGGTCTTGTCGCGTAATAGGTCGTGGACCTGCTGGGTGGTGCCGTCGGCTTCCCACTTCGCGTAGTAGTCGTAGACGGTTTTGTACGGCGGGAAGTTATGCGGCAGGTACTCCCACGGGATGCCGGTGCGGTTGACGTAAAGGATCGCGTTCACGATCTCTCGCAGATCGTGCACCCGAGCTGCGGTTCCGGGTCCGGTCCGTCTTGCCCGCCACGCGGTGAAGATCGGTTCAATCAAGGCCCAGCGGGCGTCGGACACATCACTGCGGTAAGGACGACGCACACTCACGCCTCATCCAACGACCGCCAACAGCATCAGTCACAAAATCATCCCAGAACACCAACTACCTAGATCAGATGCCCTCTAAAGGCTCTGATCTGCGGTTCTCACAGGTGCGCATCCTTTGTTCAGCTACTCACTCAGGTCTTTGGGCCGATGCTGCACAGCGTCCGGATGGCCGGCGCCGATCCGCGCGGCGGCGATCCTTCCTTGCTCGACCCGCCCGGGTTGAGGCACGGGGACCGGGATCGTGCGGGAGCAGGGGTTTGTGGTCGCGGTGGGGCAGGCGCGGGCGTGGGCGGGCACGGCCGTAGGCGGGCGTAGTTGTCGTGGCCGGTGCGGGCCCCCATCATCGGCGCATGACGCTTGCGCCGGCCGAAGCCGCAAAGATCCTCGCCGACAACTTCGCCCCCTGGGTTCTCGACCTGGGCCTGACCGTGCAGGAGACGGCCGAACTGCGCGCCGTGCTCCGCCTGCCGTGGTCCGACCGGCTGGCCCGAGAGGGCGGCGCGCTTTGCGGGCAGGCACTCATGGCCGCCGCCGACACCGCCACCGTGCTCGCGGTCTCGGCGGCACGCGGCGGCTTTGTGCCGATGACCACCATCCAGCAGTCGACCACCTTCCAGCGCGCGGTCCTCGGCGCCGATGTGCTGGTGGACGCGAGGATCACCAAGCTCGGCAGACGCATGGCGTTCGCCGAGATCGCCATGACAGCGGAGGGCGCGGATGACCCGGCGGCCCGCGCCTCGACGGTGTACGCCCTGCTCGGGTAGGCCCGACACTGCTGTTTGAGAGGCTTTCTGGCGTCTGCTAGCGGGGGGAGTGGTGGCTGCCCGCCCGTCGGTTGTGTGGCCCATATCGCTGTGTGGCGCCGCGGCTGGCGGCCGTATGGCCCCGGGATCTCGCCCCTGGGGATGGGGGGTGTGGGGCACATTGAGTGATCGTGCTGTGGGAGTCTCGACGTCCACTTCAGCTTCACTGCGGCGTGTGCGCCTGGGATTTGAAAGCGCGTCAGCGAGCCGTGTTGTGGACGTGTAGGGCGGGGTGATCAGCAAGCCGCTCAGTCTTGCGCTTCGTTTGCTGGGCTCCGAAGATCTGTGTACACCTCGCTCCTGCACCGCGTGATCGGGGCCCGATCGCGATGCGACCGAGCCTGGCGCTCGTGCCGGGTCTTCGAGGCGGCGCCGTGTTCCTGGTGTCGGGGCGTCCCCTGTTTGAGCGTCACGGTAGCCAGGATGCTGGAAGGGGCAGGCCCGGCGGCAAGGGCGCCCCCGCGGGGGGCACCAGATTCAAGGGAGCGGCGCCTTGTGCTCGTTCGAAGCGCACCGTAGCGCCGGAGAATGCGGCGCCGCTGAAGTCCACCGTGCCATCGGAGAATGTGGCGTCGTCGAAGTGCACCGCGGCGCCGCCCGAGAATGTGGCGCCACTGAAGTACACCCTGCCGTTGGAGAACGTGGCTTCGCCGAAGCTCACCGTGCTGCCGGAGAACGTGCCGTGGTCGAATTTCACCGTTCCGTCGGAAAACTTGGCGTCACCGAAGTTCACCTCGCCGTCGGTGAACGTGGCGTCGCTGAAGTTCACCGCGCCCCCCGGGTGGTAACAACCGGCGCACAAGCGCTTCAGCTATGGGACCACCTTTAGGTATCCAGCAAGGTGTTGCAAACCTCAAGTGGACCCCCCAGATGCAGCCGCAACAGCCTCTGCATACAGCTCATCCACCAGACCAACGAACCCCAGTGATCGCGGGTTGGCGTCAGCTTCTGCGCTCTGCCTCCACGTTACAGACGCCCGCGCCCAATGCTCTCGGGCGAGCGCACTTCGGAAGTGGCGGCGGAGTGTGACCCGAAGCCCCTGACTGTTGACACGATGGAGCACGTAGTCGGAGCGCCAACTAGCCAGGAACAAGTTGCTAATAACCATCTGCCGACTCTGTAACTCACTAGTGGGAACAGTAGGTACGTCCGTGGCTGGCAACAGTTCTGGGTATTGCACTAAGAACAGCACCAATTCCCGGTGCCACGCACGCTGCGCTTCTTCATTGGCAATACTTGTCTGCTTCGACTGATGGCGAATAGACACGACAACTCCAAGGAGGGCAGCTGCAGAGAAGATCACAGATACGGCGCTGTAGGTCTGGCTGATCGAGCTCAGCCGTTCCCAGTTGTGTCCGCTGGGCGCAACCGACTCCAGCAGGAACGGAGTAGCCAAGATCACGATGAATGCCGCCACACCTCCCAGCCACCAGCCGACCCACTTGCTCTGCCGAATTTGCATGAGCGCCCGCCCCCCCTGTATGCGGATGTTAGTGGCATCGTCGACAGGGAGGGGCGACATAGCAAGAGCCCAACTGGTCCAGCCACGGGCGAGGATGGCGTCCCCGTCGAATGGTGTAGCCGGTCGAGGGTGTGGAGCGTGCGGCCACCCGCACCGGGCATGCGCGCACCCGTTGAAAGTGACTGCTTTCCCTGAACAAGGGCACCGAACACTGGGCCACCATCGACGAGAACGGCGGCATCATCCTGAACGCCACCGGGCGGCACCCCCTACGGCCGGGTCGACGAGGCCGACGCCGTCGCCCGCGGCACCAAGACCTGCCAGGGCATGGACGAATGGCACCTCCAGGACGCCGACGGCAGCCGCGTCAGCCTGCGCACTCTGAGCGACCGCTCGACAACGCCCGGCGCCCTGTAAAGCCGCCATTGAAGCGGCAAGCCAAGCCCGGTGGTCTGCCTGGGGGGAAGGGGTGCAGCCCGCGTCGCTCCCGGCGGCGGATCAGGGGAACGCGCCGCGTCGACGGGGCGTACCCGTGCCAGGACATCCTCGTAACGGGCTGCCAAGTTGCCCATGGGGAGTCCGCTGCACTGGGTGGCTGCAGTTCAGAGGGTTGGAGCTGCGCATCTGTGAGCTGCAACGATCCCAGCGCGGGAGCAGCTCGGCCGCCCCTGTTCGGTTCGGGAAACGGGAGCAGGCGCATGGAACGTCATCCCTGGCGCAAGGCCCCGAGCTCCAGCGCTGGTGGAAGTTCTGGCACGACACGGAGATGGTGTTACAACGGCCCCAGGACCTCTGCACAGTAGAGGGCGAAGCGTCCGATGCTTCCGGCTTCATCGGGGGATCGGATCAGGGAATAGATGAAGAGCCCAGCGGCGGTCAGTCCGTGGAGTGCCCTGACATATGTGTCGGTGTTGAAGCTCCACGGGCTGCGGAGGAGCGCCTTGTTCAGCGTAATGACTTCGATGGCGACGCTGCCGAGCATGGCGCATGCCGTGTATGCCACGACCCACCAGATGGCAGGCCCGGGCTTGGCATCGAAGAGGAGTTGCAGACTGGTGCCGCCTACGAGCAAGGGCACCGGGGCGACCAGGTAGAGCAGAATCGTGACGGGGACGTGCCACGGTCCCATGTAGAAGACGTACGCGTCATCTTCATCTTCGTCGTCATCGTTGTCTTGCACCGTCTCGTGGAAGCGAGGCGGCGCGGGGTCGAAGTGGTAATGGTTTTGGACAAAGTGCTGGTCTCTCCCGGCCTGGTGTACTTGGGACTCGTCGCAGGCGTCGGCCCGCATCGACCAGGACTCGTTCACCTCTCCGTCGTGACCGGGCGGGCTCACGACTGAGTAATGCTCTGGTCGCGCCCCGCCTGGAACACCTGCCCGTTGCCACTCGCATGGGCAGTCATGTTCAGAGAGGGATGAGCACTGTTGGTGTTTTCTTGCCCGAGAGCCGCGTTAAGCTGCCTGAGGGCGTCAAGAGCCTGAGGCTGACCGACGAGCAATCCGAGCAGGTACCCGTTCCATGCGGCGACGAGCGCGGCGTGTGTATGTTCATCACCCGCTTGGAGAGAATCGACGAGGAGCCTCCGGTTCTCCTCGAAATTCTCATGAATCGACTCGGCGGAATCAGGTCGGAACCGCTGCCAGAGCGCTACTACGCTGTCCCGCGCATGCTGCCAGCCATCCGCAGCCATCGCCGAAACAATGGCAGCGCCAGCGGTACCGGCCACTGCGACGATCTGCGGGTCCACACATTCCCCCTGGAAGACGCGGGACGATCTCGTGACTCCATGTGCTGTCGTGACTATAAGGGCGCGTACAGCAAGTCGTCAGCCCTCGCGCCCGGTTGATGGTTCGTGGCAGGCCTTTCAGACGCTGTCCGTCGAGCCCACGCCGCCACTCAGAGATCCTTTAGATGAGAGCCGGCAGCACGCGCACCTCGGCTTCGTGCAGCTCGAAGCGCACACGGTGCCGGTCTCCTTCGGCGGCCGGGAGTCGCTTGAATACGGCTAACGAGGGTGCCAGCCCTGGTGGCAGCTGTTTAGGGGATTGAGGTGTGGGGCTGGTTCGTCCGTCGTAGGTCGGAGAGGTTGACCCGTTTGAGTACCGGTCGCAGCACGGCGCGCTCTTGGTGGTGGTGTTGCCAGCGTTGCTCAAGCGCTTTGTCTTCCAGTTCGATGTAGCTGATTCCGGCGCCGGAGTCGGGCAGGATCCGGAAGGCAGAGACACCCCATGGCTCGCAACAGCGGATTCAAGATCGACAAGCAGGGCATCCGGAAGATGATGGGAGAGATCCAACGGGAGGTAGACAAGCACCCGGTCACCACCCGGGTGCAGGCCGATCCCAATACGTCCTTCGGTGACACGAACGTCTTCAACGGGCCGGTCATCCACGGCGACGTCCGTGGATCTCAACTGGCGTGGAGCAACAGCTCCGTGAGCCAGACCCAGGACCAGAGCAAGCCCATCGCCTCGGGCTTCGAGGCCATCACCGAGGCCGTGGAGGACACCCTCCGGCAGCTACCCACGCTCGGTGTATCTGACGAAGAGCTGGGAAGACGCCTCGGCGGCGGGGGAGGAGATCCTCAACGAGGTTGTTCAGCCCGAGCCTGACCGCGGCGTGATCCGGCGTGCTGTGGCTGCCCTGAAGGGCTACCTTGCGCCGATTGCCACGGGAGCGGTCACGGCTGGGGCTGTTACCGGTGGTGAGGAGACGGCACGGGTTTTGATCGAACGTCTCAGCACTGCTCTGTAGAACCCGGCTCAAGGCCCGGTGGGTGACGGATGCCTCTGCTGTGCAACCCACCCAGGTGGGTTGCACAGCAGAGGCATCCGTTCGGTTCGGACACGTTCGCTGGTCCATCCCCTGCAACACCGACGAGGTCCGCGGCGGGCCAGCAGAGGGAAAACGGCCCGTGCGGCCAGGCCGCCAGCACCGGCCCGTAGGCCCGGGCAGGCGGCCACTGGCGCACCGCTGCCCCACGTGCCGGTGCCCCCTGGCTGTAGGACCGCACCTCGGGATAGGAAACGCGCTGGCCAGTTGCCGGGACCTTAGCCGCGGCTGCGGCGGGCTTTCGGTGGGGGCAGGGAGCGGGACACGGCTGAGACTGACTCCAGTCCCATCTCGCCGGCGAGCCGGTCGAGTTCGTGGTCGGGTCCAGGGGTCCGGTTGTCGAACAGGAAGTCGGTGAGTGTCCCGGTGCGTGCATCGATGAGCAGGCCTGCGGCGCGCGCCGTCTGCATCTGGTGTTTCTTCGCCTGGAGATAGCGTCGCAGGTGGGCCAGGGCGGGGGCGTGCTGAGTGGGGTGGGGCACGCTCATCCAGACCAGGACGTGGCTGTTTACCTGGTTGGTGCCGCCCATGAGCGTGATGGTGTGGGGACGGCCGTCGAGGGCGCTTTGCGCGCAGAGCGTCTTCGCGGCGGTGCCGCACCGGTGCTGTGTCTTGGCCGATCCGTCCAGCAGGGCGGTCCCGATGGCAAGCCACCCGGGCCGGGCGAGCGCGGTGATCTCGTCGATGAGCGCTACAACGGTGGCGTCGGCCGTTATCGCCGGTTTGCCGGCCGGCGTTGAGGTGTGGCCCAGTTGATGGAAGTACCAGGCGTCGAGACGGTCGGTCCGGCTGGCCAGCACGGTGGCCCGTTCCGCAGTGCGACGGCGGCGTGCCGCCACGGTCGGCGGACCGAACTGCGGTAGCTCGCGGGCGATCCGGACCGGGTCTGGCTCCACATACAGACCGCCCTCGTAGAAGTGCAGGAAGAGGTCGAGCTCGTCGACGGCGTCGAACTTCTGCGTCGTCTCGACGTCGGTGCGGCGGCGCAGGTAGAGGATGAGTTCGGCGGGGCGGGCGAGGAGTTCACTGATGGTGCGTAGGTCGTGCAGGGACACGGTCCAGGGCAGGTTCGCGGCAGGCAGCAGACCGGCACGGACCAGTTCTGCGGTCGTCGTGGCGATTCCCGACAGGTCTTCGAGGCTGACGGCGACGGTGTGCACCTCGCGGATGTGCGCAAGGTCGAGCCAGCTGCCGTCCCGCAATCGCAGGCCGTGGTCGGTGTCTATGCGTTCGCGCAGCCGTTCGGCTTGTGCGGCTGCATCCGTCACGATGCGGGTGAGGTCGCGGCGCAGCCGCCAGCTGTCTCCGGTCCGTGCGCGCGGGTTGAGGGCCACCGCCTTGGCCTCGATGATGATCGCGATGTCGTCGATGACAAGAAGGACATCGCCTTCGGTGCGCTTGGTGTACGTGCCGGGTTCGGTCTGCGGTGCGGGGGCCAAGGGGTCGGGTACGAAGTATTCGAAGCCGGTGTGCACTTGCACGCCTGGCAGGTGCCGCGCGAACAGCTCCGCCGCTGTGTCCTCGAGGTGGGCGCCGCGGTGTTTGCTGTAGGCGTCCCACCGTTGGGCGTCCTTCAGGCGCTGCTCGAAGGTCTCCCTGATGGCGGGGAGATGGAGCACGTCGTGTACCAGCAGGACACGCCCGTCCGTATCACGCAGCAGGGGTTTCATCCGCAGCGGCGAGGCGCCGGTGAGAAGTTCCAGCGCCGCCTCGTGCGGGCTCTGCGCGCCCGGCGACAGCACGAATGCGTCGAGCACAGCGGAGACGGTATCTGGTGTGCGGCCCGTGTACGCGGCCAACTGGGAGTCGCTCAGAGCCACCTCGTCCGCGGGATTGGCCCTTGCTGCTTGCAGAGCCTCCCGCGCTCGCGCCCGTGCGGCCTGCCGATAGCTTTCCACCCGCTCGTCCCCGCCTTCGCCCGTCTCGGGGGTCTGGCTCAGGAACATGGCGACGCGAGCGGTGTTGGCCGCGGTTGACATACGCTCGCCCCACACCCGGCCGCGGAGTTCGGCGCAGGCGTCCAGCACGGCGATTGCGTCGTCGACCGTGAAGCCCAGCACTGCCCGGCACTCCGCCTCCATCTCCGGCGTGCCGAACAGCGCCCGCAGCGTGTCACGCAGCATGTGCGGGTAGATCTGGTTGCGGACGCTCACTTCGCGCAGCACGGCGCCGGCACGGATACGGGCCAGGACGTCGTCGGACGCCGCAGCTGCCTCGAAGGCGATGGCATGCGATCCGCTGCGCAGACAGCTCAGCGCGATGCGATGGACGTCATCGATCACCGGTGACGCCAGCGGCCGGGCACCGGCCGAGCTGGCGGACTCTGGCGCCTCCCGCGGGCCACGGGAAGCCACGATCAAAGCGACGAGCTCGACGAGCGCCGCGATGGCCTCGTGGTCCGGTTCACGGCCGGAGCCGGGCAGCGGGGGAGCGCTACGGAGCCGGAGCAGTTCAATGATGTCCCACGGATCGTACGGCCCTACGAGGTCCACAAGTTCACTCAGCGACTGCTCCAGCTGTGCTCGGGCGGCAGCGGCGCCTTCGACGGGAGTGCTGCAGCCCCGGTACAGGGACAGCTGGTCGACGGATTTCGTGACCAACGCGTCGTCCGCGTGCACGCCGTTGCCGGCACTGTTGGATGAGTGCCGACGGTTCCTACGCGCCTTCTCACGATGCGCGTGCCGCGCAGACTTTGACCCCATGCGGACCACGTTAAATGGTGGTTGCGCGACCGGCCGCTGAATTTGTCCGCGGGTACCTGGGGTTGCGGCGAGCGGTGGTGAGTGCCGCTGCAGACGAGGAGATGCCGAACGCTGTGCAGGAGAGCCGAGGACGAGGCAGGACTACGGCGCCCGATGGCCCACGAGTGGCACAGACATCCAGTGGCACATGCGCCGCAGTGCCATCCTGGGCCGCCTCCGCGATCATGTGGCCGAGCCGGCGTGACCTGCCGCCGGCGCCCAGCAGCGCGGGAAGTTCGGGATCCTGGCTGGCATCTGAACAAGCGGCAGTGGATCAGCCGCAGGCAGTCCTGCCTGCAGCGACCGAACGCCCGATTGTCAGTGGTGTGCCGTAAGTTGAAAACGCGGAGAGTGTGGGCCGATGCCGAGGTGACCCCGAGGGCGGCCGTTCGCACGCACCGCAAGGGCGGAATCGGCAGGTGAAGTGCGTCACACAAGGGCGTTGAATCGCCCCGTCGGGGGCCGGAAGTGACTCTTCGGTAGGTGTCTGGCGTGGTCCTGGAATGACTGAGGGGCGGCGCCAACGGCGCCGCCCCTCAGGATGCGAATCCTGTCATTCGTAGGACATCCTCCCTGCTCAGAGAGTCGGGGGGCCCCAGGGGCACCACCCCCAAGGGGCCCCACACGACAGCTGCGCTAGGCCCACCAAGGCTCAACGTCAGCCCGATGACTGTAACGCCGCACGGGGCCTCCGCATTCCATTGATTCAGGGAATTCACTCACTTGCCTTGAGCTCAGGGAATTTCGTCACCCTGTAAACCTCTGCGCAGTGGTAGAGGGAATTGCCATCGGCATGGTCACGAAGGGCGCGCGCACGGGCTCGTGCGCCCCCTTCATGCGTTGAGGGAACGTCACCTCCATGTGGAATCCTTGTTCCGGGGCGACAGTTTCTGTGGTCCTACACTCGTGCTATATCCTGCTGCGATCGAGAAGGTCCTCCTAAAGCGGACTACCAATCCGTGGACCTCCTTGTTGATCTTCCGCTAGGCCCACCACGCATTAAAAACTCAACGTCAACAACAGGGAGTGGTACCCGTGACCGGGTTCCTCGTTGCTTCGGTCGTGATTGTTGCGATCGTGGCCGTTCTTGTCGCCTACTCGATCAAGCATCTCTCATCCACCCCGATGCGGATCGTCGCAGTGATCACCGCGATCACCGCGCTGGTCGTGGCGCTGCCTGCGCTGTTCGACTCGCTGCGCCCCACCGCCGAGCCCGGCGTACAGGCACCCATCCCGCCCGCGGCTCCGCCGGCGGGCACCGTCACCCCGACCCCGACGCCCTCGCCGACGCAGGTGCCGGGGACCGTAACCGGCACCCCGCAGGCAGTACCCGGCGGGTACGCGGAAGGCCATGACCGGACGGAGGGTGGGGCCCTGTGATGGCCGACAACCGCCGCCAGGACCGCAACACCCGCCGCTACCTCGGCGAGCGGGTGCGCCCCCTGCTCATCGGCAACTCGCTCTACCGGCTCGACGAGACGACCGGCCGCGTCGAGTACGCGGCCGCCCGCAGCCTAGACGCGATGCTCGACCACAACGCGTACTTCGGGCGTCTGCCGTACGCGCAACGCTACGAATTTGCCGGGACGTTCCAGCCCCGCACCTACGCGCGCAAGGATCCTCTGCGGGGCTCCACCAGCGCGATGGTGCACGTCGTGCTCAGCGGCTGCGTGGTCGAGGTCTCCTCCTACGGCGAGACCTCGACGGTACGGATCCTGGGCGCCGGCTCCGTACTGGGCGACCTGGAGGTCTTCGACGAGACCCTGGCGACACCCACCACCACCTGCTTGAACACCACGACGACGATGACGCTGACCATGGAACGGATGCGGCTGCTGGCCGTGCAAAACTCCGAGGTCAGTGCGGCGCTCGGGGCCGTCATCACCGATCGCCTGGTGGCCTCGGAGCGCGTGTACAACCGCGTCGGACTGCGCCCCGAGGAGCGCCTGGCCGGGCTCTTCACGCATCTGCTCGGCATCTGCGCGGTGCCCTGCCCCAGCTTCGGCCGGATGCTGGAGGGCCCCTCCCAGACGGACCTGGCCGAGGCCCTCAACCTGAGTCGGGCCACCGTCGAATGTGCACTGCGACTGCTCCGCCGGGAAAAGCTGGTGGTCACGGGGTACCGGACTTTCCAGTTCCCCTCGGAAGCGGCCCTCGCCGCATTCGGTAAGGTCCGCATTCCGGCTCAGCGGGTTACCGGGGAAGCCTCGCACCGGTAGATATCTGCGCACACCACGGCGCCGGTCAGGAGAAAAATCTCCTGACCGGCGCCTTTTCTTGCGTGGTCTAGACGTATTACTCTCTTGAGGGCTTCAAAGTTAGATGTTGATCCTTGATTTCGGAACGTTTTAAAGTGAAACTCGAATTCGCTTTTTAAGAGTTTATGGCGCGAATATGTGCATGCGTTACGAGAGATGCGTAATGCGGCTTGTCTGCGGCAGATAAACAGATGAGGAGTCCGGGCCGCCCGGCAGTGCCCCGGGTGGCCCGGACTCCTCAGTGCTCCCGCGCCTGTGTGTCCCCCGGATCGCCGAAGCCACGTCCAGCAGCGCGTACGCCACTGCGGCAAAGCCGATGGCCTCCGTCCGTCTTCCGCCTCCAGTACCGGCGCAAGTTCTGCGGCCCGGTACGCCATGTGCCCGTACGGGCTCGGCTCCGTCCTCATGCTGCCCTCTCCTTCGCCCCGGTCCGCCGGGTGACGCGCTCGCATCCTCCCCAGGCGGTGCATCGCTCATCCCGGGGCTGCTCAGCAGGTCTGGCCTGAGAACGGCGGGCTGAGTCGGGGGCGGCATCTCACTTTTGCCGTGAGGGCCGAGACCGGCGCCGGGGCCCGGCCCGGACGACCTGACGCTGCTCCTCCTGCAGATGGACGTCGTGCAGTTGCTTGTCGGCTGCGGGCCGGTGTGTCGTCGATCCCCGGGGGCTGCCGCGACGGTGGCGGCGGTGAGCGCGGTGAGGAGAGCATGACGCTGCACTGGCTGTTTCCTCCCTGCCGGTGGTCGCGGCTGTGGGGGCACGGGCAGGCGGGTGCTGTTCTTCCCGCGGGGGTACGAACCCTCGTGCTTGCGCCGGGCGGTCGATGTTCTGCTCAAGGGCCGGACGGTACGTGCCCCACGGCCAGCAGACCTCCCCGCTGATCCAGCGCCGCGCCTGCCGGTCGGTGCATTTGTGGGGGCTGTGGGGGGTGTGTGTCTGTGCCGTGACCTGGCTGATCTGGTCGGCGGGTGTCGTCTGGTGCGTGGTGGTGACAGTCTGTGGGGGTCTGTGTCTACGTCTTCTGGACGTGTTCCACCAGTGCGGTCCAGGCGGGTGGTTGGAGGGATAGGTATCCGCGTTCGCGTGCTTTGGAGTCCCGGACCATCACCTTGTCGGGGTTGCTGTCGGCTACTTCGACGCAGTTCTCCGTTCCGGTGTAGGAGCTGGTGCGCCACTGGGGTGTCGTGGCCTGCATGGTGTTCTCCTAGTCGTTCGGCATCTGGTCGAAGTGCTGGATCGCGGTGAGGATGAGGTCGCGGACGGGGCTTCCGTAGACCGCTGATTGCTGCAGGAGCGCGAACGCTTTGGTGTAGAGCTCGATCTCCCGGGGCTGGGTGACGGAGAGTTCGGCCGAGTAGGTCTCGACGAGGACGAGCTTGTTGTCGAACATCGAGAACGAGTTGCCGGGCCAGATGGCCGCCGGGGCGGACCGGGGGATGATGCCCAGGCTGAGGCGGGGCAGCCGCATGACGGCCAGCAGCCGGTCGAGCTGTCCTTTCATCACCTGTGGTCCTGCGAGATTGGTGTAGAGGGCCTGTTCGCCGAGGACCACGTTGAAGATGCGGTTGCCTTGGTAGAGGTATTGCTGGCGTTGGAGTCGCTGGGCCGTGGCGGCTTCGGCGTCGTCGGGGATCTCGTAGTAGTCGACCACCTGCCGGAAGGTTTGTGCCGCGTACTCGGCTGTCTGGAGCGTCCCCCACACCAGCGTCGGGTGCCAGATGCGGAAGATCTTGGTTTTGGCGTAGACGGGCAGGGCCTTGCGCTGGCGACGTTCCGCCCCGGTCTGCAGCTGCCGGCGCCACTCCAGCCACAGCTCGTCGATGTGGCGCACGGTGGCGATCAGGTCGTCGATGTGTTCGTGCCTGTCGGTTGTGGTGCACCAGGTGCGGATGTCGTTTTCGCTGGCGTTCTGCCTGCCGTTCTCGAGCCGGGACACCTTGGACTCGGCCCATCCGGTGGCCACTGCGAACGCCCGGCCGCTGGTGAAGCCCGCATCCTTGCGGAATGCGCGCAGCCGGGCGCCCAACGCCTCGCGTGCTTCTTGCGCTTGGTTGCTCACCGCTGGGTCAGGGCTTGTACTCGGCGTGGGCAATGGCGAGGGTCCACAGCAGGTCCCGCACCCGGATGCACCGGGCCACGAGGTCGGGGTCCTCGGTGAGCTCCGTCCCCAGCACGCGGCCTTCGGCATCGAAATGACCGATCGCCAGGAGCCGGTCGTCGTACAGCCACCAGTCGTTGCCGTCGGCGGGGAAGGCGATGCCCCGGGGCAGCTGGTGTCGTGGCAGCCATCGGATGTCCTCGCCCGCCTCGATGTTGAGCGGGGTCAGAGAGTGCTCCCAGGCGACGTACCGACTGTGCGGCTCGGTGACCACCCGGACCCGGCGCACCGTTTTGCCCTGTCCGGTGACCCGCCCCATCAACGCCCTCCAGGGATCGAGCCACGTGTAGTCGTCAAGCTCCCCTCTTTGCCATCGGGCGTAGGGCGTGTCCTCGATTGGAGACCCGTAGTCGTCTCTCAGCTCCAGGTGGAAGGCGTCACGCTCGAAGCTGTTGAACAGCTCGTCACGCTGGGTGGGCGTGATCAGGTCCACTGACTTCCTCCAGCAGGGCCGTGATCGAGGATTTGGGGACCTCGATGCAGGTCTCGTAGTTGGGCAGGCGCATCTGGCCCAGGGCTTCGGGGTCGTTCATCTCCGGGCCCTGGAGAACGCATGTCCCTTGTTCGGTGACGATCATGACCGGGGCAGCGAACTTCTTGAGTTCGCCGCACGCTTGCCCGTCCTTGGTCAGGTGCTCGAACAGCTCGATGGGCACCTCGACGGCTGTCTCTCCTTGCGGCACCTCGAGCTGCATGAGCAAGTCGTTGGCGAGCACCTTCCAACCTTGGATGACGTAGGTGTCCTCATCGCTGGCGTACAGGGTGGGGCTATCTCCGGGGGTGGAGTTCTTCCCGAGGAACCGTAGCTGCATGGCTGGTCTCCCGTCCGCTGTCTTGCGCCTGTTTGCGCGACAAGCCGATCGTCGCGAGCCCATTCGGGGTAGTCAATCCACTTGCTGCAAACTCACGCAATCTTCTTGGGAGTTGGGAAGCAGTAGCCCTACGGTCGTTCCAGACCTGAGCAGCCGCAGCACCAGATGCGGCACCGAGGGGGCGCGGACCAGTGGATCAGCATCGAAGCCGACGCTGTGGATGCATGCGGCGAGCCCGGGCGACTCACGGTCCTTGGTGTCCTCTTCGCACAGGCCGTTTCCTGCGGCCGCAAGCGCCACCGGAACGGCACGTCGATCATCTGGGCCGAAGTCGTGGCCCGTCGGCGGGGCGGACCATGAGCCCCCGCAACCGGCTCGCGCATAGCACCCCGGCACTGCGCTTTGGGGCATGTGCCCAACAGCCCTCCTCCACACATGCTTTGGAGCTGAGCACGATGTCCAATACTCCCGCCTGTGCACCCACCGTGCCGATCACCACCCTGGTGGGCGCGATGCCCGATCATCCCCTTGCGGTGCTCTACGCCTGCCACAGCAACTCGGCGATAGCGGCCCGGGCTCTGGCGGATCTCCGCGATGTCGCCGATGCGCACCGCTGGCCGGTCGTTCACGAGGTGTACGACCTGGCGCCGCCCGCCGTCCCGCGCCGCCGGCGGATCGGCTGGTGCACGCTCGAGCAGCTGGTGCTGCGCGGCGCGACGAACACCGTTATTGCCCCGGCGGAGTGGGAGATCGCCTGGACGCAGAGCGAGCGGATAACGCTACAGGCGTGGCTGCGCGGCGTATCAAGCTGCGCCCTGTGCCCGCAGGGTAATCGCCGTGAGCCGGGCTGCCGCCCGGTGAGGCCTCTGGGGGTGCCGGCGTGATGCCTCCCGCAGCCCCAGGAAGCCACTCGGCCGGGCCGGACGCCTGCAGATCGCAGTCGTTGACCACACATCGGCGGCTGCCCGGGCATTCCGAGCGCACCCCGGGGCAGGCCCGTGCCTATGTCGGTGCGACCCTCGCCGACTGGGGTGTGGCCGAGACCGTCCGGGCGGACCTGCAGTTGATCGTCAGTGAGTTGGCCACCAACGCGGTGGCCTACACGCGCAGTTCCGAGATCACGGTCGAGATCATCCTCACTGACGACGAAGCCGCCGTCAGTGTCGGCGACCACGGCAACCACGGCCCCGATCGCCAACTCCACGCCCAGCTGGCGGCACCCGATGCCGAGCGCGGCCGCGGCTTGCTGATCGTCGAGGCCTTGGCCGACCGGTGGGACCAGAGCCGGGACGATGTTGGAGGCACGATCGTGAGAGCGGTTCTCACACTCCCTGGCCGCGAGCCGCTCTCCACGGCCCGGCAGCCCGAAGAGGCTTCCAAAGCCCTTCACGACCCTGCGTTTTCCGCCTCGCCGTGGTGAGCGATCGATGACAGACAGACGCCGAAACGGCGAAGGGCGGCTGACCGCTTCGCTCTCCCGTGGTCACGGGGTGGGACCGGCCGCGCCCGGAGGCGCTGCGGATGAGTAGCGTCGTGGTGTGAGGTGGTTGACGGCCGGGGACTGGAATCGCTGGTATGGGGGTGGTGGTGCATACAAGCCACGATGTCGCTGTTCTCGGCGACCGGCTGGCGGCCCACAGTCTCCCAGTCCCCGTCACAGGTGGCGGCCTTGAGCATCGAGTCACCGACGACCTGAAACCGACGGGTGCTCGGATTTTTGAGGCACTCTGGCGACGAACCCGAGGGGCATTGTGCCTGAACACCCAGCCCTGCACGTTAGGTTCGTCCCTCTCGACGGCACGACCCCAAGCTGACGGGTCAGAGCCATCGGCGCGATTCACTTCGTGAGGCTGGCGCCTTGTGCCGAGAACAGCTCACTGCAGGAGGGCTGCAACGGATGCGGGAAGAAGATCCCGCAGATCGGTGATCTGAACGTGGGCGGCGTGGGTCGCAGTGAACTGGGCGACGGACATGTTCGGCGTGCCGAAGACGGTGGTGAAGGTCCGCAGTGCGCCTGGGCTGCGGTTAAGGGCCCAGGCCGCGGTTGACGTACTGGAGGCCAGGAAGCGGCAGGGTTCGGGGCCGATCACGAAGAGCTGTGCCCGGCGGCCGGAGGTGTCGGCGGCGAGCATCACGAGGTCCTTGAAGGTCTGGCGCTTGCGCATGGTGTCCGCGCCGCGCCAACGAGCGAGCTTGAACTCCGCGATGCGCTGGTCTGTCTCCAGGTCGTACGGGCGGCTGGGGTCGTTGCCGGCGCCGAGGGAGGGGCGGACGGCGATGCGTTCTTCACCCTCGAGGATATGGGGCAGTACGAGGAGGATGCCGCAGGCGTGGATCAAGTCGTTGATCCGGCCCAGGCTCTCGCGGACCGTGAGTGCTGAGGCAAGCAGATCCGGCAGGACGTGGCTGTCCTCCGCGATCCGCATGACATTCATCCCGCCGACGCCCTCCAATCGGTGCTCCAGCGAGGCCAGGGCCTGGGTGAGCGGCTGGCGGCTCAGGAAGTCGGCGAGGACCCCCACGGCGGTGCTCAGCCGCTCTGCTTCTTCACGGTCCTGGTCGGCTGAGGAAGTCTCCATGCGGACAGTCTGTCTTCTCTCCCCGACCTGCAGACGGTGAATGACGCACACTCCTAGCCTGCCATTGGCATTGCGTGTATCCGACTGCCCGTGCCACCCAGTTGTAGCGCTCGCCGGTGCTGGTGTTCGGTGCGAAATTCTTGAACTCCACGCCGAAGGCAGGTTCTTCGTCGTGCCAGCCGTCAGGTTGCCGGGGGTCTCAACACCGCATCTATTCGAGTCTCTTCGCCGGTCCAGTAGCGGCCTGGAACCTGCTCCTCAACGCCTTGGACCTGGCCCTGGAGGTACTGCGTGCACAAGCCAGGGGCAACCGCCCGGTAATGGTGATCAGCCATCTACACGCTGAGGCCGAGGCCGTCGACGATGTGCTGTGGGGGAGGCGGACTACCGCCGGCTCATCCGCCCGCTGGCTCACATCAGCTGAGCGCGATGACATGGCACAAGAAGATCTCGTTGGCGGCCTGCACTCCCAGGCGTTCTAGCGACTGCGAAGCAGTTGGTGCAGAACTACGAGAACAGCCGCTCGGAACCGAAGTCGCCGCGTCTGGAGGCTGGCGCTGCTGACCGGCCTGGCGGCGAAATACCCGCCCACCACATCCCTGCGCCCCGGCTGGAGCCGGTCCCTCGGACGCTCACCGGCTCGGCCGATATCGTCCGCGTCCTCGAGGTCATCACCCCGCGCGGCTCCACGGCCGTCTCGGGACTGGAGCTGATGACGGCTCTGCGCCCGCCCGCGAAGGCCGTGCAGCACCCGACGAGCGGGAATTGGGTGTACGGCCTGAACCCGGGCTCGCTGGGGACGGAGCCGGGGGGTCGTGTTCGTGGGGCGGTGGGGTGGTGGGTGGAAGGCCCGCGCACCGGTGGGTGTTATTTCTTGGTTCGTTGGGCGGCCTGCTCGAGGATGCGTTGGCGTGTCCAGCGTCGGCGTCCGTTTTGGCGTCCGGCGTTCTCGGCGATCCCGTCCGTGGTCTGCAGCAGCGGGAGGTTGCCTTGGGCGAGGCTGCTGGAGAACGAGCCGACGCTTTTGTACCCCAGCAGGGCGGCCGCCTGGCTGGCCCCCAGCAGTTCGTCGGGATCGCCGTCGGCGGGAACGTCGGGAAGGGGCGGTGCCTGCGTGGCTCCGGCGCGCCGTCCGCGGCCGGGCCGGGTGGCCATCCACTCCTGCAGGGTCTGCGCCCTCCAGAGTTGCCGGCGGTAGGGGTTGTCGGCCGTGCCCTTTTCTTCGACCACGTCCGGTTGGGGGAAGTAGCCGGGGTGGTCGCGCACGAAGGTGGTGACCTGGTTGGAATTCTTGTAGCCGAGATACCTCGAGGCCTCGGCCGCGTTCAGCAGCGTCTGCGGGTCCAGTGAGGGCGGTGCGTGTTCAGCGAGCCGTGCCGGCGCCCGGTGGGCGAACCATTGGGTGACCTCCGCGTGGTCCCACAGGCGCGCGCGGCCGCGTTTGCCGACGGGCTCGGGGAAGGTCTGGCCGGCCGCGTTCTGGGTGCGCCCGGTGTAGAGGCCGCTGACCCTGGCGGGTGTCAGGCCCTGTTCGGCCGCGATCTCGGCGGCGTCGGCCAGGCGGGGCTCGCGGCGCGAGGTCATGGCGGAACCGTCCGTCCTGTCGGCTGTGAGCCGGCCACCCCGGCCTGCAAAGCAAATAATGGCAGGAGTTTCGGTCGGAGGTCCAGCCGGCGGCGCCCGTCTTCCCTTCTTCCCTGCCTGGTCGGCGGCCCGCGGCCTACTCTTCGGGGATCAGGCAGATGCCGCGGCGTGCGGCGTCTTCGGCCATCTCCGTGTAGGCCATGGCAGCTGACGTCATCTCCCATTCGGCCAGTGCCAGCAGCAGAATCACCTCGTCACGACCCTGAGCGGTCACAGGGCATACCGGTCTGCTCGGCGGCGGTCACCAAGACCGCGGTGGGCAGGTCGGCAAGACGTGCTGCCACATGCCGGTGCGGCTCCTCAAGTCCTTGCTGGTACAGCTCGTTCGCCCGGTGCAGGAGCAGCACCAGGTCCTCGCCGTGGCCGGCCGGTGCCGCCGCAGCGAGGTGGAGGATGCGGCTGGTCGCGCTCATCGGCATTGAGTATCCCCTGTGGGTGGGGGATGCCGCGTGATGGCCAGCCGCAGTCGTCGCACGTCGGGCGCGGCCGCTGTCGCGGGCCGGCTCTGGTTTCTTGCGGGAGGGGGGTTTTCCGAGGGACGGAGAGGCGCTGGAGGCGCGCCGCGATTGCAGCTGCTGAGGACGGACGGTGGCATGGTGCAGCTGGTCGGCTTTCAGATCCTGATCGGATCGTGTCGGGTTGCGGGGGATGGGGCCGGTGAGCGGGGTGGCCGACCCTGCTCTGCTCCCGCTCACGCCGGTTTCTGTTGCCGGGGCGTTGCGGAGCTCGAGGGCCGGTTTCAGTCAGCCCGGGGCAGCGGTGCTCCGGGGGCAGTGAGCGGAGCTTCGGCGTGCTGGTGCCCCTGTTCCTGCTCCTGGCGGGGGATTTTGCGCACCGCGTCCTCGCAAGCGCGCGGGTCCCGTCTTCCTGAGCGGTGGGCGGGTGAAGAACCTGCGTACTGGTTGGTGGCTGGGGGAGTTCCTCGACGCGGCTTCATCAGCGGAGATGGTCACGAACTGCGAGTGGTCTCAGTATGTTTGCTCCGAAAACGCCTCCGGTTCGGAAGGATCCTCGCATGACTCTCACCATGGCCTGGGTCAGGAAGGTCGGCGAGACGGAGGAGATGATCATCGCGAGTGACAGCCGGCTCAGGTCGCTGGGCGCCTGGGACGCGGCCCCGAAGATCATTCCGCTGCCGCGCGGGGATGCCGCGATCGCTTTTGCGGGAGAGACCGACTACGCCTACCCGATGATGATCCAGGTCATCAACTCCATCAACTTCTATGGCGCTGCGCTCAGTCGGCGGCAGCCGCTGGCGCAGCTCAAGGGGCATCTCATCCGTGTGATCAACTTGATGCTCGACCAGCTCAAGGACGTGCCGACCAAGTTGTGGGAAGCTCCGGCGGCCTTCTTCCTCCTGGCGGGCTACGACTGGACCACCAGCGAGTTCAAGATCTGGAAGCTGCACTTCGACAAGCACCTAGGCAGGTTCACCTTCAGCCCCGCCTCTCCATGGAGGGGTGAAGGACACGATGAGAAGGTGCTGTCGATCATCGGTGACGAGATCGGGGAAACGCGGGACGTTGTCCTGGAGAGCCTGCGCAGCCCGGACGGGGTTCGCTCGGGCGCGTTCGACATGGAACCCATGAGGGCGTTGGCCTTCATGGTCGACTCCGAGAGGTTCCACTCGATCGGCGGCCACATACAGATGGTCAAGGTCTATAAGGCTATGCAGTGCGTGCCGTTCGCCATCTCCCGCAACGGAACGAGATCGCTGCTGGGCCGCCCGTTGCTCGACTACGAGAAGTCCGAGTCCATCCCCACGCTGACGTTGGACTACTAGGGTCTGTCCGGCAGGTCAGGCTCCGGTGTCTGTCCCGCGGGGTTTGGGGCTTGCGCTTTCAGTCGCGGCAACTTCTACGGTCATGCATGTGGCCGGAGAGACCGGCCCGGCGAGGGAGGCACCGGCATGGCCTGGTCGATCGCTGAGGTGGCGCGGATGTCCAAGGTGACATCGCGGACGCTGCGGCACTACGACGACGGGAGCGGTGGCCGCAGGCGTGGGAGCAGTCCCGGCAGTCAGCCGAGGCGATGACCTGCGAGGGCAAGGAGCTCTGGCAGCGTGAGGTGAGGGCGCAGATGTCCGTATGGCGGAGTTCACGGTGGCCGCTACGCCGGTCTCCGACCCCTCGGTGCAGGCCGAGGCGGATGCCAACTACCAGCAGGTCTACCGGTTTTGGACGCCGCGCGCGGATGCGTATGAGGGAGTGGGCCCGACCTATGTCGACGACCCGCAGATGCGGGCAAGCTTCGACAAGATCGCCGTAGGACTCGCCGTCTACCAGCGCGATGCTATGACCGTGTACGCCGATGCCCGGCTGAGCGGTCCGTACGCGCCTAGGAATCGTGCGGCGGGTTTGGCGGTTGGGCTCGCTTTTGGGCGTTCGGCTGCGGTATTGGGCTCGAGCGGGCCGAGCGGCGCCGCCGTCGGGTCGAGCAGATTTATCGGGCGGTCGGAGGGAATGGTCCTGGCGAGGCCGGGCGGGGCGCAAACCCGGCTGGCGAGCCGGTGCCGGGCGGGGGCCGGCGGGCGGGGTGTTCGTGGGCGGACGCCGTGAAGGCCCGGGCTAGGTCTGGCTGGAGGTCTGTTTCTGTGTCCACCAGGGGGGTGGGGTCCGCGGTCGCCCGGCGGCCGGGCGGGACGAGGTGGTGGGCTGGGGCGTCGGGGGTGTGGTGGTGGGGTGGGCGGCGAGCGTAGTGGGCGGGGCGTCTGTGCAGGCTGATGCCGAGGTCGTCGATGGTCAGGTAGATGGAGTTGTTCCTGATCTCGGTGATGTGCCCTGTGGCCAGGACGTTGGTTCCGTCGGCGAGTGCCGTGGCGGCGTTGCGGGCCAGGTCCCGCCAGGCGGTGCAGATGTAGGGGATGGGGGTCTCGTCGCGCCATTTGTGTGTGGTGGCATCCCACTGGATGGGGGTCTCGTCGCGCCATTTGTGTGTGGTGGCATCCCACTGGATGGGGGTCTGGGTGAGGCGGAACCGGCAGACGGCAATGTCGTTTCGGGTGAGGCGGACTTCGACGTCGCCGGTGATGGTGCCGCTCACGTGTATGACGGACGGGGCCACGCGTACACCTCCTCACTGACATAATGGTGTTTCTTGTGGGTGGGTCGATCCGTCGCCGTTCTGGGCCATTGGGGGAAGTGACGGGCATGCAGGAACGTGGCTTCGGTCTGGTTTCGGTCCTGCGCAGCTGTGTCTGCGATTGCGGGTGGTGACCGTGAGCGGGAGCCGGTTGTGGTGCGAGCGCGGGCAGAGCCGTGATGCCCGGTGGGCCCTCGGCCGTGTGTCGTCACTTGGGCAAGCCCGTTTTGTCGGTGGCACGTTCGGTGCTGTTGGGCGTGCGGTGTGACGGGTGGGTGCCGGGTGCTGGGCTTCTAGCCGGTTGGCTGTGGCGGGGTGAGGTTGTCGAACACGGTGGTGTCTTCGATCTCGACCTGGATGGGAACTGAGCCGTCGGTCCGCGCCAGCTTCTCGTGGGTGGTGTCCAGGTGTATGGAGATCCGTACGGTGCGCAGGTCGGCGTCCAGGTAGGCGAATACGAGGATGCCGGCGAGCTCGATGCAGGGCAGGCCCTCGTGGTCGGGGTGTTCCTGTGGGTGGAAGACCGCTGAACTGTTCGCCTCCGCGCAGGCCTTGGCGTCCCAGAGGTCAAGGCCGAGGGGTGCCTGGGGGCGAGGGGAGAGGCTGGCGGGGTGCGATGTGTGGTCCTCGTCTGTGCAGCGCCTCTTTGTGCCGGTGTTGGGTAGCGGGTGGTGGGTGGAGAAGACGTAGTGGCCCAGTTGGCGCAGCATGCCGGCGGTGTCGTCCACGGCCGCGGGGGTGTGGTTGGTCTGCCTGGTGTATGCCTCGATCTCGTTGTTCCAGGTGAACCCCTGCGTGGTGAGGGCTTGTTCGGTGTGGGGTGTGTGGTCGTGGGGGGACTGCGGGGCGGCGACGAGTCCGTGGGCGGGGTCGGGTATGACGAGGTACATCGGGGCTTCCTTCCGTGCGGGTCGTTTTGGTGGGGGCGGTCCGCGGGCCGGGGTGGATGAGGGGGGTGGGTGACGGCGGCGGTGTGGTCGGTTTGCGGGGCGGTGAGGGCGGTGTGGATGGACGCCGGGGTCTTCGGGCTCGGGGCCGAGCCGGGGGAGTTGCGGGCGTGGATGGCGTCGGCCAGGTCGTTGTCGCGCATGGGCAGCGCGTATCGGCTGCGGCACAAGGCGGTCGCGCCGACGGGGCGGGCGCGGTGATGCGCGATGGGTTTTTGGTCGGTGGTGTCATGGTGGGGCGTTTGGCGGGCGGTGGGCGGCGGTGGCGCGCTCCCGGTGGTGGACCGGCGGGAGCGTGTGCGTGGACGTACGCGCCCGTAGGCCGCGGGTGCAGTGTTCGAGGCACGGCAACTGTTGGGGGCTAAGGGCTAAGGGCTAAGGGCTGAGGCCGTGGGGAGGTGGGCCGTGGCTCCTGGCGGGTGGGGTGCCAGGGCGACGGCCCGGGGGTGTTCAGTAGTGGTGGCCTGGTGTTGTGGTGTCTGGTCCGAGGTCGGGTGGTGTGCAGTAGTCGACGTCTGTCTCTGGGGGGAGGGGGTCGCCGGTGTCGGGGTCGGAGCGGTAGGCGTCGAAGACCTGTGCGGCGGTGAGGGGTTGGGGGTTTCCTGCGTGCAGTCGCCATCCGTAGACGCGGTCTGTGGCGCCTGGGGCGGTGGTGCGCATGATGAGTCCGCCGGGTAGGGCGGCGAGGCCGAGGGCGAGGACCGTGGTGAATTCCAGGGCTGCGGTGTCGCCGACGTGGGTGATGCCGTCGGTGTCGGTGTCCGCGTGCAGGACGGAGACCAGGGTTTCGGGTGTGGTCGAGACGCTGCATACCAGGTGGCTGTGGCCGGGTTCGGCGGTGTCGAGGATGCGCAGGAGGAGGTCTTGGGCGCGGGCGAGGGCTTCTTGGCCGACGTCTTTTCCGCAGGCGGCGCAGGCGCCGAGGCGGGTAAGGAGTGTGGAGGCGTAGTCCCAGGTGGCGTATCGGAGGGTTTCGTCGATCAGGTCGGGGATGAGGTCGGCCAGGGGCTGGCCGTCGTAGGGGATGGTCGGGCTTGTTGTGGCTATCTCGGCGGTGAAGCGGGTGCGGTTGGCCGGGCTGTCGGGGTCGAGGCTGTTCTCGGTGCAGAAGTCGGTGTATTCCTCGGGGTCGAAGAGGGCGAGCATGGTGTGCATGCTCTGTGAGGCGCGGGCGTTGAGGAGGTCTTGGATCTCTGTCAGGTAGGTCGCGTGGTCGTCAAAGGGGAAGCTGCGGTAGTGCCGCATGGCGTGGAAGTCGTGCTCATCGGCGAGGAGGCCGATGATGCCGGGGATCTCGCGGCGCAGGAGGCGGCGCATCGTCTGATCGGTATGGGCTGTGCTTCCTTCCTCGTGCGAGGGTTCGCCGCCGAGCTCGGGGGGCGGGGGTATGTCAGTCACGTGTATGCCTTTCTCGTGGGCGAGTTGAGGGGCCTGCTCGCAGCCGTCAGCCGTCAGCCGTCAGCCGTCAGCCGGGTATACGGTCCGCGTGCTGGTCTGTCGTCGGGGCTGTGTGGCGGAGGTGGGCGGTCGTCTCTGGGGGGAGGCGGCCCCTGCGCCTCGTATAGGGCGGGGGCGGTGGGGCGGTGGGCGCCGGAGGTGGTGGCCGCGCTGCGTCTGTGGGTGCAGCGGGTGTGGTGTTGGTGCGTGGTCGGCTCCGCTGGTGCCTCGCCTCGTGTCACCTTGCGGGGCGGGGCAGGGGCGGCCGGTAAGTGCGTTGCATGTTCGGTGAGCGGGCGGCAATGCGTGCTCCGCGCCGTGGGGGAGGTGGGCCCGTGCGGGCCGGGCTCGGGGAAGTTTCCCGGCCCGCACGGGGGTCTGTTGGCTCAGACCAGCGGTCCTTGGCCGGCGGTCTTGGGGCTCAGCGTGTGTGGAGCTGGAGCTGGAGCTGGAGCAGGCGCCGGTGTGCCTTGTTCTTGGTCTCGTCGTCGGCGCCTTCGAGTGCGGCTGTGGCGCGGGCGATTTCCTCGGTCATGGACTGCGGCGGGCGCCTGGGGGTGAGGTGATCGAGGTAGCCGGTGATGGCGCGCTCGGCCGCGTAGGCGGTGCGTCCGACGCGGTTGCTCTCAGAACGGAACACGTTGGTGAGGGCGTCCAGCCGGGTGGCGTGGTTGGTTCGCTTGCGGCCGGACGCGTCGTCTTCCAGGGGCCACAGGTCCGCGATGACCTGGTGGAAGTCGGCGATGGCGATGTCGGTGCGGGCGAGTGCGGTCTCTTCGTCGGCGAACTGCTCGAAGTAGCGGGAGGAGAGCCCCAGGGTGCGGCGGGCTTCTTTGATCTGGCTGGTGGCTCCTGCGGTGTGCCGGACGGCCCAGCGGGTGACGGCGTCACGGACGGCGAACCGTTCGGTGTTGGCGCAGACGGGGCGCCAGGGGGTGACGACGCACTGGAACTGGCCGTTGCCGGCGTGGTCGTTCATGACGGCGATGTAGGGGACCACGATGTCGTTGATGCCTGCGGCGTCCACGGTGAGCGTCTGCGGGAGGCGGATGGAGATGAATACGCGCTTTCCGCCGCGCAGGAGTCCGGCGGACTCCCACACCACGTCGTAGCGGCTGACCAGTTCCTGGAGGAAGACGAAGCCTGCCCGGTTCTGGATGGGGGTGTATCGGGAGCCGACTGCGCCCAGGGCGGCGCCGGTGTCGGTGCGCACGGTGTGCTGCTGGTCGGTGTGCTCGCGCCTCTCGCCCTGCCATTCGTAGAGGGCGGGCACGGTGGTGACCTCGAAGTCGAGCCCGGACAGGCGCAGGACCTCGTCGATGTCCGTGGTGCCGCCGGGGATGACCTGGCCGAGGCCGTGCCAGGCCGGAGAGGAGGTGTACAGGGAGATGGTGGCGTTGGGCTGCTCCTCGAGCCCGTGCTGGGAGGTGATCTGCTCGATCTGTCCTTCGGTGTTGCGTAAGACGGTGAATGTCTCGCCCCGGTCCCAGCCGGTGAGTACCTCGTAGCGGTCGTTGCCGATCATGCGGATCTCGCCTCGGTCCACACGGGCCTGGAAGGCGCGTTCTTGTTCGCGGACGGCGTCGACCTGTGCGGTCTTCTCGGCGGCGAACGCGCTGTTCACGTCGGTGAGAGTCACGATTCCCCTTCGGAGTCGGTGTCTGCGGGGCCGGTGGGCGGTGCCACCACCCCCGAACAAATCCAATAATAGTGTGTTTTGGTGAGGGGTGAACCCACCCCTGAACTGGCGGTTTTCGCCCGTCGGCGCCGCTGCCCTCCTGGGAGAGGGGGGGGCGGTGGGCTTGACCGTCAGAGCAGGCTGGGCAGGGGGCGGTGAGCGTCTGCCCAGCCTGAGCACCGGGGGTCCTGGTGCCCCTGCGTTCTCGGCCGCCGTCACCGGCCCCGCGGCTCGGCCGCGCGACATGCGGCACGCCACCCCGCCCCCGCCGGCGGGGAGGGCGCAGGCCGGGACGGGCGAGCCGTCGGAAAGCGAGTCTTGCCCGACCCGACCCGACCCGACCCGACCCGACCCGACCCGACCCGACCCGCCGCGCCCCGCCGCGCCCCGCCGTGGGGGCACGGGACGCGGCGGCTCGGTTTGCTGTTAGCTGGGCTTGGGCGGGTTGTGGCCCTCGGTCATGCCGGAGCCTCTCCGGCCTTCGCTGCCGTGGCGCTGTCCGGGCCTGTCAAGGCTTCATGGATCAGGGCGTCCAGGGCCTTGTCGATGCGCCGTGTGGCCTTGGTGTCCATGCGGCAGCAGCTTTCTTCGTTGATCCGCTCGAAGACTGCTTTCCTGGCCGGGCTCGGGGGAGTGGTGCCGGGCACGACTCCGGCGGCAATGGCCTGTTGCCTGAACTCGTCCCAGACACCGCAAAAGTCGTTCGCGTCCGCCAGATCGTCAAGCTCGTCGATCGTGGCGGGGAGGGCGGCGAGAATGCACCGGGCCTGTTCCCGGTAGGCGAGGGAGTTCTCAGCGATCCACTTCACCAGCGGATCCGCAGAAGCTTTGAGAGCCTCCCACGCGTCCGCCTGGACCACTGCGCATGTGTCGTAGGCCTTGTTGACCTCCTCGCTGTAGGCGCTGGCCTGGCGTCGCGCGTCCTCGCCGTAGCCGTGCCGATCCGGGTACTTCACACCAGCCGCGTCCTCGACAGCGTTGCGAGTCGATATGGCGGCTTCGAAGATCTCGACGTACTCCTTTACCTCCGGCAGCATCTGCCGGGCTGTCTGCTCTGCCATGTGCCGCATCCCCTTCGACGGTGGTTTCTGCGGGGCCGGAGGCGGGCTGCCACCCCCGAACAACTTCAATAATAGTGTGTTTGAGGGGTGGGTGAACCCACCCCTTGACCAGCACCTTCAGACCGACGGCGCGCGGAACTCGCACAGCGGCGTCACGCTCTGCCGCCGCACCTGCGTGACAGCGGGCACCGGTACACCGCCGATCACCTCGCACAGGTCGTAGCGGACGGTGTGAGCCGCTCCCTGCACTCCGGCCTCCGCCTTGATCGCCCGGACCCAGTAGAGGCCGTGACGCTGTGTCAGGCTCCCGTGATACCTGACCTTCTGCCACAGGACCGGTCCAGCATCCTGCGGGTCAAGCAGCTGAGCCACTGAGAGCGAAAGCTGATGTGCCACCCGCGCAGACAGCAGTTCCACAAACGCGCGGTCAACCGTCGCCCGGTCGACCGGAACATCGGCCACGGCTGGCCCGGTGTGGCCGGTGCGCACACCCATGGCCCAACCCAACTCGAAGAACGACCGGACCACGTCCAGCTGTTCGGGAGACACCCGCAAAGCCTCCGGGTCCCTCTCGCTGCGCGCCAACTCCCGCAGCGCGTAACCGGCTTGATCCACTTCGGCGTCCGTGAGCGGCGCTCCGGATTCCCGGCCCTTCCCTGCAATCCGCGTGTTCTCCATGGTGACCCTTCTCCTTTCGGTGTGACGAGTAGAACGGGGGCGCCTCAAACCCGGGCGCCCCCGTGCGGATTACTTCAAAAACCCGCTCGACCGGAGGAACTCAGACGTGATGAGCGCGATACCGTGCGGCCGGTAGATCTGCGGGAATCGCCGTAACTCAACCTCCATGCGCCCCGCCCTGTCCGGGTCGATGAATTCCTGAACCAGACGGTAAGGCTCCTCACCCGTCGGCATTTCCAGCACGACCGGACCGGCGGCCTTGGTCTCGAACCGAATTCCGGTGTAGTTCCGGTCCACGTTGTGAACGATTTTTACCCCTGCTCGCGTGCACTGGAGGGGCAGGAAGTCCGCGATGGTGCGGGCCTGGACTGCACGCCCGGTCATGGGCGCGTCCGCGCCGCGCACCCCGCGCACGATCCCGTCAGTGATCTGAAGTTCCATGTCTTTCCCCTTTGTTGGCCCCGTGCGGTTGTGGGGAGCACCTCCCCATAACTTCAAATAATAGTGTTTATATCGCTTGGGTGGTACCCCTGCCGCGTCATGGGTTGCGCTGGATGTTGCGCCATCGTGTTGCGGCAGAGGCTGCGCTACCTGTTGCGCGGGCGAACCGCCGGCCTCTGCGTTGCCCCAGGCCACCCCACCAAGTAAACCCGGCACGCCTGCTGACATCCCCTCTGCTGCCCCTGCTCCCGTGCCTGCTGCGTATGGTGGGTTGGGCGGCGGGCGTGGTCGGCGCGTGGCCTCGGGGATAGGTGTCAGCCTTACCGTCGTTGCGCGTCGCAGGACTCCGCACACGGGCCGATGCGGCCCTGGGGGAGGAGAAGGGCACCCCAGACCCCCGGCTAGCCGCGCGAGGGCCTCACCGCCCGGAGGGCGGCCTACAGACCCACCGTTGAGGGTTGGCCCGGAGGGCCAACCCTGTCCAGGTTTCCGGGAGTTGGCTTCTTTTCCCGGAAACCATGTATTTTCGTCTTTATCCTTTCCGGGAATGGAATTCCCGTCACAATACCCGGAGGGTATTGCTCCCACGAACCAATCAAATATGACAGACCGTCAACACACCCCCAAATACTGCGCATTGAGAATTCATGACGGAGTCAGGAATTCTTTTTCGACTGGAAGTCGAACAAGTTGACCGAATGGCCCGGAGGGCTATTCGGTCAACGCCCGCCCGGAGGGCGGCAATTCGCGCGGGGACGCGCGAAACGAAGAATCCGGAGGATTCGTAGTATTCGGCTGCCGGAGGCAGAG
>NZ_JBSGUA010000033.1:0-39987 GCF_053607685.1 Streptomyces sp. NPDC055099
CGGTCGTGCATGAGATCGAATCGCTGCGGCGCGTTGACCGTCGAGGGCGCGCGGTGCCGGTAGATCATCGGAATGTACGGCGCATGCTCGAGCCCCCTGGTCGCCTGGGAGGCGCTGCTGGAAGAGCGCCACGAGAGGGAACAGGAAGAGAGCTGCGAGCGCGCCGAGCGCGACCGTCGCCGCGCGGAGGAAAGAGACTGCAATGACCGACGCCATCGTCCTGCTCGGAGTGGTCATCGGATTGTCTGTGCAGATCCAAGCGGTGTGGGACCTGAGCCGTGCCCCTCGCGAGGGGGAGGACGCCGATGCCGTGCAGGCTCAGGCGATCCTGCTGGCCATGGCGGGAGCGCTGTGCGCTGTCGTGGCGCTGGGCGTGGCGCTTTTCGTCCCGGCTTACTGAGCGCCCTCGATGGCCCTCGATCGACTTCCTGCCGGCGTGCTGGGGCCGGCTCGGGGCAGGGGGACAGGACGTACCCCACTGTTACCCATGGGTAACTTGACGTAGGGTGCTGCGGGCGCGGGCAGCAGGCCCGTCGGCTGCGCAGAAGGCAGCCACCGCACGGCATACGGGCTGCCGCACCACGCAGCCCGGGGAACAGAAAGGACCCGTCCTCATTACCGCATCACGTCGGCTTCGCGCCGCAGTGCTCCCGCTGGCCCTGGTCGTCTCCGCAGCCGCCTTGGGCACCGGAGCCGCCATGGCCGCACCCAAGGACGAGACCTCCAAGCCCGCACCGAAGGCGGCCGAGCAGCGCCCCACCTGGGCCATCGCCCACCGGGTGCTGACCACGGGCGGGGTGACCACGGCCCTGTCCAACGGGGCCAACGCACTGGAGATCGACGCCACGGCCTGGCGCAAGGGCTGGTGGGCTGACCACGACGGCACCCTCACCAGTGCCGGCGACACCATGTCGGACATGTTCGACCAAGTGGCGAAGGAGCACGAGGGCGGGCGTCGCGTCTCCTTCGTCTGGCTCGACATGAAGAACCCCGACTGGTGCGACAGCGGTGACCCCGAGTGGCGCCACTGCTCCGTGGCCGCGCTGCGGGACATGGCGCGCGAGAAGCTGGAGAGCAAGGGAATCCGGGTCCTCTACGGCTTCTACGGCACGGAGGGCGGCAGCGGTTGGAAGAGCCTCCTCGGCGACCTCAAGCCCATGGAAGCGGTCAGCTACAGCGGCGACTACGCGAAGGTCCGTGACGGCTTCGCCGAGCACGGGCCCGAAGTCCCCGGCAAGCAGCGCGTGATGGACAACGGTCTGTTCAACATGGCTCTGAAGTTCGGCGCCATCCGCAAGGAACTCGAGGCCGGCAGGCAGGCCAGGGATGCCGGAGACCTCGCGCAGACCGTGGGCTGGACGGTGGGCAAGGGCGACGGGGAGCGCGCCGCCACGCTGCTGGACTCCGCCGACGGCGGTGCCACAGTGGACAGCCTGATCTACGGCAACCGGATGTCGTGCTACCCCGACGGCGTCAACGGCCCGAAGGGCTGCGGCACCGACGACAGCGCGGTGCGGGAGTCACTCTCGTACATCACGGACTACGTCAAGGCGCACCCGGACACCCGCCGTATGGCCACCCCGAAGGACATCCCCTTCGGGAGCTGACGGCGACGGGCCAAGGGGTTGCCCGGCCACTGGGCAACCCTTTGGACGGTCTTCGGCCCTTGGAGGGTCTTCGGGGCAGAGATCATCATGTGGGGATGTCTGAGAACAACGAATCCTCCATGGCGCTGACCACGGTGCGTCTCGCGCGCTACACGAAGACGGAGCAGAGTCAGATCCTCGGCGACGGGGTCGATCCCTTCGGCGTTGCCGGGACCGGGCTGAGCTGGCTGCCCAAGGAAGAACACTTCGGAGTCAGGCTCGGCGAACGGCTGGTGGCACACGCGGGCCTGCTGCGACTGCCGGTCGCGCTCGGCGAGGACCGCACGGACGTGGTGGGTGTCGGGGGCGTCGCCGTCGCGCCGGACATGCGGGGCCAGGGGCTGGCCCGGCTCGTCGTCGACGCGGCGCTCGACCACGCGCGCACCATGGGGCCGCAGCACGCGCTCCTCTTCTGCCGGCCTCCCCTCGTACCGCTGTACCAGCGCCTGGGGTGGCACCCGGTCGACAAGGACGTCCTCGTCGAACAGCCCGAAGGCCGCCTGGTGACCATGCCGTTGCGGACCATGGTGACGCCCCTGCACGAGGACGCGTACTGGCCTGCGGAGCCGGTGCGGCTGTTTTCGCTGCCCATGTGACGGTGCTTGCCCGCACCTTAAAGGCACCCCTAAATTTAGAGACCTCTCTAAGTTCGAGCGGTGGCGAGTGAAGGGGGCGGGCGGCATGGAGCCGGGGAACGATCGGGGACTGCGGGAGCGACACAAGGCACGGCGGCGCACACGGATCGTGCAGGCCGTGCGGGAACTCCTGCGTGAGGGACCGGAGTCGGGGATCGGCGTCGAGCGGATCGCCGAGCGCGCGGAGGTGGCTCCGGCGACCGTCTACAACCTGATCGGGCCGCGCGAGAGGATCTGGGAGGCGCTCGCGGCCGGGTATATGGAGGAGTTGGAGCACCGCCTGGCGGGGCAGGGGACCGGTGACCCGCACGCGGTCGTCCGTACGACGGTGCAGCTCTTCGTGGCCGATCCGGTGGTCTCGCGTCGCATGGTGCGCGCGTGGGAGGCGAGCGGTCTGGTGCTCGACCACAGTCCGCTCACCCGGCTCCGTGAAGCGATGGAGGAAGCGCGGGCGCAGGGCCTGTTGCGCGCGGACGTCGACATCGACGCGCTGGCCGCGGTGGTCGCCGCCGCGTGCGTGGGCGCGCTGCATCAGTGGGTGGCCGCCCTCATCGATGACGACCGGTTCCTTTCGCGTGCACTGTTCGCACTGGACGTCGCACTCGCAGCGGCCGCCGCGGACCCCAGCCGCGAGGAACTGCTGAAGCCACTGCGACGCCGGAGCACGGGGTGACGGCCGACGCGCGGCCGGAGCCACGCACCTTCACGGGCAGCGGCGGACTCATGCTGACGGCGGATGTGTGGGGCGAGGAGTCCCGGCCGCCTCTGCTCCTGCTGCACGGTGGTGGCCAGACGCGGCACGCCTGGAGCCGGACCGGCGCTCGGCTGGCCGCGCTGGGTTGGCGGGCCATCGCCCCGGATCTGCGTGGGCATGGGGACAGCGGCTGGTCGGCCGACGGCGACTACGACCTGGGCCTGTTCGCGCGGGATGTACGGGCGCTGGTCGCCGCGATCGGCGGCCGACCAGTGCTCGTCGGCGCCTCGTTGGGCGGCCTGAGCGCGCTGCTCGCCGCCGGGGAAGCACCCAGGGCGGCGGTGCGGGCTCTGGTGCTCGTCGATGTCGCCCACCGCCCCGATCCGCGCGGATTCCACCGGATCGTCGAGTTCATGCGCGGCGCCCCGGAGGGTTTTTCCAGCCTGGAGGAGGCCGCCGCGGCGGTCGGCGCCCATCTGCCGCAGCGCCCGCGTTCGGTGGCCCGCCCCGGGCTGGAGAACAACTTGCGGCGACACGGCGACCGGTGGATCTGGCACTGGGACCCGAGGATGCTGGACAGCTTCGAGGGCCGGATGGACCCGCCGGGCATGGCGGAGCGTCTGCTGTCGGCCGGCCGCAACGCCGGTGTGCCGCTCCTGCTCGTCCGGGGCCAGGTCAGCGATGTCGTACGCGAGGACATCGCCGAGCAGTTCTGCGACCAGGTCCCCGGCGCGCGGCGCGTGGAGGTGGCAGGCGCGGGACACATGGTGGCCGGCGACCGGAACGAGCACTTCCTCGACGCGATCATCCCGTTCCTGGAGGGGATCTGCTAAGCGTGCACCCGGGGGACGGCTCAGGTGACGCCCCGCGGAGGCACCGGAGGCGTCGCCGTTGCGGCAGGGCTTGGCTGTGGCACGGTGCCGGGATGTTCTGTCGGTGCCGCTCCTGGCTGTGGTGGGATGCACGCCCGGGGCGCGACCTCGTGGCTCAGTCCGTCGCACGGACCGTGGTCGGGCGGCTCGCTCGGCTCGAAGAGATCACGGATGGCGGTCAGTTCGAACATCCGGTCCACCGCGAGACTGCTGGAGAGCACCGTCACGGTCTTGCCCTGTCGCAGCGCCAGGCGGTGCAGGTCAAGCATGAGGTTGGTCCCCGAGCAGTCGCAGAACGTCACCTCTTTCAACTGCAGGTCGATGCCCTGGGCCGAGCCGCCCAGGGCTCGGAGCAGGTCGGGCCTGAGCTGCTGGCAGGTGTCGAGGTCGAGTTCTCCGCGCATGATCACGGTCACCCGGGCGCCGTCCCGCACGGTGTCGACCGTGGTCGGCGGCTGAAGTCGGGGCAGCGACGGATGGGTGTCCCATGCGTGCTCACCAGCCTCCCCGCCGGGGGGCTGCTCTGAGGGTGCAGGCTCCGGCATGGCTTCTTCCTCTCGTCTTGCCCAGCGCCGCTCCTAGGCTGCCTTCTGCTGCCCAAGTACGTCAACTAATACCTGAAAAGGAGTACGTGTTTTTGAAAACGTGTACGCACGGTCGCTAGAGTTGGCACATGGATGAAGTGCCCGAGCCACACACCGGATGGACGTTTCTCACCAACCACGCGCGGGTTCTGGCGGCCATCGCCGACAACCGCAACGCCCGCATCCGCGACATCGCCGCGCGCTGCCGACTCACCGAACGCGCTGTCCAGAAGATCATTTCCGACCTCGAGCAGGACGGATACCTCTCGCACGTCCGGCAGGGACGCGGCAACACCTACCGGATCGCGCCCAGCGAAGCACTGCGCCACCCGGCCGAGTCCGGACTGCCCGTGGCCTCGCTCCTGTCCCTGCTGCTGAGGGACGAAGCCGGCCGCGCCGTGTCATCGGATGCCGAGTCGCGACACGAGAGCCGGAGCGAGAGCCGAGACGAGAGCCAGAGCGAGGGTCGACACGAGGGCCGCCGTCGCGTCAGCGCGTGACGCAGGCGACGGGGTGCGCAGGCGACGAGTGGCGAGCGACGAGGGACCAGGCATCACGGGTTCCGCTTATCCGGTCCTGAGGCAGCGATCAACGCAACCTTAAGGATCACTGTCCGGGGCCGTCAGCGAGGGATCGGCGGCGCGCTGACGTCTACGTTCGGTCGTGTGAGTTCCGAAGCAACCGTCCCAGACCCGTCCATGTACCCGGCGCTTTCCGCCTACCTGACGCGGACGACAGACCGCCGTCCGCGTACGAGGTTCGGGGTTCCGCGTCCAGTGGGCGAGCCGACGCACATGACACCCTCAAGCGCGTCGGCCGCGCCCGGCAAGGAGAGGAAAGGGCGCCATCGTGCGGCCGCCGCCACGCGTCGACATTCGCGCCCGCACCCCTCCCGCCATGGTGCGCCCAGAACCCGACGGAGCATCCCCCCGCTCTCGTACGGCTACGCGTCCGCGGCCCTCCTGACCCTCACCGCCGCGCTCCTGGCCCAGCCCCACGGCCCCGCCCCGGTCAGGCCGCACGCCGCGCCTCCTGCGGAGCAGCCCGAGGCTCCCCGCCGCCAGTCCCCACCCGCGCCCGACAAAGCACCCGCCACACCCAACCCGCCCGGCGAACCCACCCCACACCGGAGATCCCCGGCGAAGACCGACGGCGCGCCAGACCACTCAAGGGTGTCCGTCAGCAACGCGTCGAGCGTGCTGCGCGTGGGCAACACGGGCGGCTCCGTGCGGCAGTTGCAGGAGCAGTTGCGACAACTCCGGCTCTACACGGGCCCCGTGGACGGCTACTACAGCCGCGACGTCGCAGCCGCGGTCGCGCGCATGCAACAGGCACAAGCCATCCCCGAACCACTCGGCGTCTACGGCCCCGGCACCCGCACCGCCATCAGGACCGCGGCCATGTGAGGCTTGTGCGAGGGCTGCTGAACAGGGGGGATCGGCCATGAGCATGTACTTCGATGTCGGTGACGAGACACTGTGGAACCCGTCGAACGGCGCGGGGCTCCTCTTCCTGCGGCAAGTCGAGGTCTTCGAGGCGGAGCTCGGGCTGCCCTCTGGCATCGGCCAAGGCAAGCACTGGGGCGATCCGGACACGCTTGAGGTCGATGTGGTCGTGTACGAGGAGTTCATGCGCGGCCTGGTCGACCGGCATTGCCGGACCTGCCATCCCGTGATCCGTACTCTCTCCGAAGGGTTCGTGGCGACGGCGCTGGCGCTGGCGCGGCGCGCGGGCATCGAGGTCGAGATGCCCGGACCCGGAGCCGACTGCTCGGCCGTGGCCGACGCGCTGGATGCGCGGGCAGTGCAGGTGGACCGCTCGATGGCCCGCTGAGGGCGCCGGTGGGTCCCGATGGGAGCCGGAGGGCGGCGGGGCCGGGATCCGGTGTCGTGGTGTGGGCGAATGACGCATCATGGGCCCCAGGGGGACGACATCGCCTGGCGGGAGTGCCGGGGACGGCGCGGTGGGGAGGAGGAACGGTGGACGTATATCGGTGGGAGGCGGCGGCCGCGGAGGTGCGGGAAGCCGTCCATGAGCTGCTGCGCGTGCTGCAACCGGAGCAGGTGCGTGTGCTGCGCGCCGCGCCTTCCCGTCTGGACGCGCCCGAGCTGCGGGAGTGGACGTACCTGCCGGGCTCGCGCCCCGGGTTGTCCACCGAGAACCTGGACAGCCACCAGCGCGCTGCCGTCGACGCCGTGCTGACCGCTGCGCACAGCGCCGCCGGGGCGGAGTTGGCGCGCGGGGCGATCGAAGTGGAGCGGTATCGCCGCGCGTCGGTCGGCGGCACCGGGGGCGACCGGTACTGGGTGCGCCTGTTGGGCGACCCGGACGACGGCGGTCCCTGGGGCTGGCGGATGAACGGCCACCATCTCGCCGTACACGTACTGATCACGGCGACCGGGATGCGGGTGACACCGCACTTCATCGGTTCGGAACCGGCACGCGTCCCGGACGGCCCGCAGGCGGGCCGCCGTCTGCTGGGGCCGGAGGAGGACCTGGCCCGACAACTGGTCACGGACCTGGACGACGGACGCCGGGGCAAAGCCGTCTTCGCCGCCGCGCCGCCGGACGACATCTTGACCCGCGATGATCCGTTCGCCGATCCGGACCGGCTGCCGACCGGCCTGACGTACGGCGACATGACCACCGGGCAGCAGGACATGCTCGAGCGCCTGGTGCGCCGCTACCTGGACCGCGCGCCCGCCGCGTATGCGCGGGAGTGCTGGTCCGAGACCGTGGCCCAGGGACTGGACGGCCTGTCGTTCGCCTGGGCCGGTGGCCGCGAGCCCGGAGAGCAGCACTACTACTGCGTGCGGGCCCCGGACTTCCTCATCGAGTACGACAACACCCAGGACGACGGCAACCACGCCCACTCGGTCTGGCGGCACATCCGTCACGACTGGGGCGCCGACCTGCTCCGCGCGCACTACACGGAGCAGCACGGGGCCTGACCGGAGCGGCCGTTCTGTCTACTGCAGGGAGCGTAGAAAGATCCACCGAATGCGTGGGGTGTCATGCATGGGGCACCTGAGCGCAGACCTGACACAGGCTCAGTATCTGTATCGAGGGGTGGATTCGATGATCAACGCTACGTCCCGCGCTTCCCGTCTGGCACTCCTTGGCTTGGCCGGTCTGCTGGGGGCCGGCGCCCTGACGGGCTGCGGCTCCGGAGACGACGGTGACCAAGGCTCGCGGTCGGCGGGTGAAGAGCGGGCGAAGTCCCCGGCGCAGGTGGTGCAGGTCACCAACGACAAGACGTCGAAGGCGGGTTCGGCCCAGGTGAAGGTGGTGGCGACGGCCAGTTCGGGCGGCCGCAGCGAAACCGTCCAGGGGTCCGGGGTGATGGACTTCGGCGACGGGAAGAGCCATATCGAACTGGGGCAGGAAGGCCAGCGGATCGAGCAGCGGATCGTGGACAAAGTCCTGTACCAGAAGCCCCCCAAGGGCAGTGGCGGGCTGCCCGGAGGCAAGGCATGGATGAAGATCGACCTCAAGCGACTGCAGGCCGCGGGTGGGTCGGGCGGGGCGGGCGGAGCCAAGATCAACGACCCCGCCGACTCCTTCGCCTACACCAAGTCGCTGTCCGAGAAGGACGTGAAGAAGGTCGGCCAAGCGCAGGTCGGCGGCGTGAAGACCACGCACTATCGGGTCGCGGTCGATGTGGAGAAGCTGGCCAAGGGCAGCCCCGAGCAGCAGAAGATGCTCCGGCAGCAGCTCGGCGACACTCTTCCGATGGACCTGTGGATCGACGGCAAGGGCCTGACCAGGCGCCAGCAGATGGAGTTCTCGATGACGGGTGAGGGCGGAGGCGGCACATCCAAGGCGTCCTCCGGCGAGAAGGCCTCCGGCGACAAGGTCAAGGCGAAGATAGTCATGGACTTCAGTGACTTCGGCACCGACGTCACCGTCAAGGCCCCCGAGGCCGCCGACACGGTGGACATGACCAACAAGGTCATCAAGCAGGGGAAGCAGAAGGCCTGACCATCCCTGACCATCCAAGGGGGCGGCGGCACCGATGGGTGCGACCTGGCGAGGCCGAGCGTCAGTTCTGGTTCACCGGCCAGACCGCGGCCGGGTCGCAGTGGGCCGGGCATGCGAGCAGGTAGATCTCGTTGCCCAGGAACAGGGCATCCGTGTCGCCGCCGAACTCCATGCCCTCGGGCACCTGGCAGACGTACACCAGCTCGGCCCCGCATGCACACGTGTAGTGCTCAGGTTCCTGCGCCCAGGACGGCGTACCGCCGACCTTGAACGTCTGGGATCCGAGCCCCCGCGCGTCAGGGGTGTCCGCGAAGGCCTTGAGTGTCAGGGGCAGGGCACTCAGCGACGGTTCCGCCTCGGACGCCGGCTCGGCGGCACGCTGGAGCAGTACGCGCCAGAACGGGCTGGGGTGCGGCGGCTGCGGGGCTTCCCAGTAGCGGGGCACGAGGCGACCGGCGGACAGCTGGGGGTCGGACGCGTCGTTGTGCGTACGGCAGTGGAAGACCAGCAGGTGGTCTCCGCCGAAGTACTCCACATCCAGGGGTATGTCGAGTTGGAAGAACAGGGCCATCCGGTCGCCGCAAAAGCACTCGGGCCAGGGCTGAGTCTCATCGAGGAACGGCCAACCGCCCACCGAGTTCCGTGCCGGCCGGTCCAGCGGCTCGACACCGACCTCGATCGCGTGGGCGGGCAGCACTGTCGGCAATGTCTTCGCGTCACTTTCGGCCATGGGGACACCCTAGAGCGCGGTGAGTGTCGTGTTCCGGGCGGCCGATGGCCTCAAGGGGATCGTGTCAGGATGCTCCGTATGTCGGATCGCGCACTGAGCTTCGGATCGATCGCGGAAGCGTACGAGCGGTTTCGGCCGGGGTATCCCGTGGAGCTGGTCGACAGGGTGATGGCGTACGCGGGCCGGCCGGTGCGGACCGCCCTTGAGATCGGCGCCGGGACGGGCAAGGCGACCCGGCTGTTCGCCCGACAAGGTGTCGCGGTCACCGCGACCGACCCCGATGGGGAGATGCTCGCCGAACTGCGCAAGCACGTCCCGGCAGGTGTCCGGACAGAGCGGGCCGCGTTCGAGGACTTGCGACCCGGCGACAGGTACGGGCTGGTGTACGCGGCGGCGGCCCTGCACTGGACGAAGCCGGAAGGTCGCTGGTCACGGGTGGCCGCGTTCCTGGAGCCGGGGGGCGTGTTCGCCTCGTTCGGCGGGCCGCTCCGGCCGGCGGACCCAGCGGTGAGGGAAGCCGTCCGGGTGGCGCGAGCGCCGTTCCTGGAGAGTGACGACATTCCGTCGCCGGACGGGACGCCTCCGGAGCAGGACATGCAGTGGCCGGGTACGGAGCTCCAGCACAGCGAGGTGTTCACGGACGTCCAGCAGTCCACGATCCGCAGGCGCCTGACGATGAGCGCGCGCGACTACGTCGGCCAACTCGCCACCATCTCGGCCTATTTGATGCTGCCGCCCTCGGAGCGCGGGCAGGTGCTGCGGCACATCGCACGGGTCCTGCCGGAGAGGGTCGAGGTCGCCGCCGACCTCACTGTTCATCTCGCCCGTCGGCGCCCCGGGCAGTAGCGGCTTTCAGCGCTTTTCAGCAGCCGTCAGTGGTCGTCAGCGGTTCGAAGACGAGGAAGAAGAACCGTGCTCCGGGCGAGGCGTCGGGCTGAGCCATGCACAACGTCACGTTGCCCAGCTGTGAGGGAGCGTGCCGGTCGCAGCAGTGGTCCCGCAGGCCGGGGGAGCCCTCCGGGACGGCGAAGCCCGCGTGCCGCATGGGCCGTTGGGCCCCGTCGTGCTGAACGTAGGCGATGTTGTGGTCGTGGTAGATCGGGCCCGCGACCGGGTCGTCGCTGACCTCCTGGGCAAGGCGCCGGAGGTTTTCGTTCCCGGGGTGTGCGGCCACCGTCGTCCGCAGCTTCGCGGCCACCGGTCTGGCCCACCGCTTCTCCCAGTCCACCAAGTGGTGCTCGCGTGCTTCCTCGCGCAGCAGCATCCACCGCATGAGGTTGTGTTCCGGCAGGCGGGGAGGCTTGCCCGGTTCCTGTGGGAACATGCGGATGAAATCGTCGTTGGCCGCCAGAATGTTCCACGCGACGTCATTGATGTAGCAGGGCTGCCCGGTCACCTTGCGCACGGCCTTCTGCCAGGCGCTCGGCACGTTCGTGCCCGCCGCGGGATCCATGGAGGACGGCGGCTCGTGCCCCAGGGCATAGACGTAGAGAGCCGACCGCTCGCGGTCCTCCATGCGCAACAAGCGCGCCACGGAGTCAAGCAGCTCCGGAGCGGGGGAGGCGATGGTGCCGCGCTCGAGAGCCGCGTACGTACGCTCCGACACATGCAGGGCCCGCGCGACCTGGACCTGCGAGAGGCCTTTGGCGCGGCGCCCACGCCCGGAACGCTGGGGCCAGCCGAGCTCGACCGGGTCTATCGCTTCGCGTTTGCGGCGCAGCAGGTGCTGCTGGGCCTCCCTGTTGTTCACTGCGAACCCTTCCCCCTTGGCGGCTGTGCGGCAAGTGACCCACCTCGCGACGCCGACAGACCACCCTCGGGCACGCCCGCGAAGTGCCCGGGGCGTCGAAAGGTCCAGAGAGCGTATAGCCGCGGTCACCCGATTTCCTAGATCTTTTGTGATCCGGGGTGGTCGGCGGCACGACGAGGAAGAGCGTTCCCAGAGGCGGGATCACCGCTACCATCAGGCGATATGCCCCGGGCGCGGTGGATACGGCGAAGGTGCGGACGCCATGGTCGGCGTCGCCGCGCCCCGCACATCTATGGCCGTATTACTGACGGGTCAGTACGGTGCTGACCAACCCCCCTTGCCCACAGGAGAGTTGGGAGAGCTGCATGATGTCAGCGCTACGCAGACGACCGGTGGCCGCGAGTGCCGTCCTCGCGGTGGCGGTGCTCGGGCTTCCCGGGTCCGCCGCCGCGGAGAGTGCGCACGCGCCGGCCGGTGCCCCGGACGCCGCCCCCGCGGCCGACGCGGCGGCGCAGGCCGCCGGGAAGGCCCCTGCCGCCCACCACGGCAAGGGCAAGCACCACGGCCACGGCCACGGCCACGGCCAGGCCGGGAAGCACGCCGGCAAGAAGAAGACCCCCGGCAAGATTCTCAGCTCGAAGCCGTCCTCGTTCCAGTACACCCCGGGCGTTCCGACCCCCACCAAGGCCTGGAAGATCACCTACAGGTCGACCACCGCCGAGGGGCGGCCCAACAAGGTCTCCGGCACCGTGATCGTCCCCGACGACGGCAAAGCCACCCCACGCCCGCTGATCACTTACGCCGTCGGCACGGTCGGTCTCGGCGACAAGTGTGCGCCCTCCGCCGGCTTCCCGGGCGGTACGACGGCCGAGGCGCCGCTCGTCAATGCCGCGCTGGTCAGGGGCTACGCCGTCGTCGTCACCGACTATGAAGGCCTCGGCACCCCCGGTGACCACACCTACATGGTCGCCAAGGCGCAGGGCAGCGCCGTCCTCGACGCGGCGCGCGCGGCGCAGCGGCACCCGGAGGCGAAGAAGTACGGGGTCTCCAAGGGCGCGCCCGTCGGCATCATGGGCTACTCCCAGGGCGGCGGCGCCAGCGCGAAGGCCGCCGAGATGGCCGCGACGTATGCTCCCGAGCTGAAGGTCAAGGGAACCGCGAGCGGCGGAGTCCCCGCCGACCTCGCCAAGGTCGCCGAATCGCTCGAAGGCGGGGACAGCGCCGGCTATCTGCTGATGTCCGCAGTCGGCCAGAACGCCGCCGACCCGTCCCTGGCCCTCAACAAGTACCTCACCAAGGAGGGCCGCAGGCTCGCCGAGGTGGTGCGCAACGAGTGTGTCGGCACGGTCCTGGAGGCAGGGCGCGGCAAGACCATCGAGGATGTCACCACCTCCAACCCGCTGGACCAGCCCAAGTGGAAGAAGGCCATCGCCAAGCAACTGATCGGCACCAAGCGCCCGTCGGCGCCGACCTTCGTCTACCACGGCGACGCGGACGAGACGATCCCCTACGCGGTCGGGCAGAAGCTGCGGGCCGACTGGTGCGCGAAGGGCAATGCCGTGGAGTGGAGGTCCTTCGCAGGACAGTCCCACGTGGGAACGGCAATCCAGGGCAACGGCCCGGCACTTGAATGGCTGGGCCGACGCTTCGCCGGCGAGCCGGCTTCGGGCAACTGCGGGGCCTGAGTCGGCAGGCAGCCCCCTCCCGCAGACCAGCCACCGCCACCCCAGGACGGCGGTGGCTAGTCTGCGGCCCATGGACATAGTGATCCCGCTCTTCGACAACTTCGAGCCGCTCGACGCGATCGGCCCGTACGAGATCCTCGGATACGTCCCCGACGCCACCGTACGGTTCGTCACGGCTGAACCGGGCCTGGTGCAGGACGTGTTGGGCTCCCTGCCGGTTCACGTCCCGACGGGATACGCCGAGGTGGAAGCCTGTGACGTCCTGCTGATCCCGGGCGGGGGCAGCTTCCTGACCATGGTGGCCGATGCCGCCTTCCTGGACTGGGTGCGCCGGATCCACGCCGGCGCCCGCTTCACCACCTCGGTCTGCACCGGCTCCCTCGTGCTGGGAGCGGCCGGCCTGCTGGACGGCCTGACCGCCACCACGCACTGGGACGCGGCCACCCAACTGGAGTCGTACGGCGCCCGCTACACCTCCGAGCGGGTGGTCCGGCAGGGCAGGGTGATCACCTCGGCCGGGGTCTCCTCCGGCATCGACATGGCCGTGCAACTGGCCGCCCTGCTCAGTGACGAGGTGACCGCCCAGGCGATCCAGCTCTACACCGAGTACGATCCGCAGCCCCCCTTCGACACCGGATCGGTGGCGAAAGCGCCCCCCGAGGTGCTCGAACGGGCTCGCACTCTGGGCTGACCGGACCACCAGGCCCATCGCGGCAGTCCGCCCAAATTCGGCAATAGGCCAGCGCCCGGCGGGAGTTGAGCCGTTTCCTACGCAACATCGCTTCGTTGGCCAAGCTGTCCCGGCACGAGACGCGCCCCCGCCTCAGATTCAGAGATCCCCATGGTGAATTCCTGGACCACGCCCGACCGTCCCGGCGAACCGCTCGGCGAAAGGCTCGCCGACCGCTACGCCCGCCGCAGCACGACGCTCCGCGGCGCTGTCCGCCACCAGCTCGTCGACCGCGCCTTGGCCGAGCACCTGCCGGACGCGCGGCCGCAGCAGGTGCTCGATGTCGGAGGCGGCACCGGCGTCCAGGCCCGGATGCTGGCCGGGCGCGGTCACCACGTCACCGTGCTCGACCCCGACGACGCCATGCTGGCCAGGGCTCGCTCCTCCTGGCTGCCGCACGCCCACAAGGCACCGGGCAGCATCACCTTCCGTCGCGGCTTCGGCGAACACGCCCCGCGGCTGGTCGGCACCGGGTGGGACGCGGTGCTGTGCCACGGCGTCCTGATGTACCTCGAAGACCCGGCCCCGCTGCTGCGCGTACTGGCCCAGTGCCTGCGGCCCGGCGGCATCATCTCCGTCCTCGCCTATCAGGCCGACGCCCTGGCCATACGACGAGGCCTGGCCCGTGACTGGAGCGGCGCGCTGAAGGCGCTGCACAGCCCGGTCGAGGACAACAGCATCGGCACGGTCAGCCGCGGCGTGGACCGCGCGATGGTCCTGCGGATCTTCGCCGAACACGATCTGGAGCTTGTGCGGTGGTACGGGGTGCGGGTGTTCACCGACCACCTCGAGGACGAGCACTCCGGAGATGACTTCGACCAGGTGGTGCAGGCGGAGTGGGAGGCCGGCCGGATCGACCCCTACCGGCAGATCGCCCGCCACTTCCATCTCATCTCCCGGGCCGGGCAGATCCAGACGGCGAGGTGATCGGCGCAGCCGAGCCTGGAGGGCCCGCTCGCCACGAACGTATCCCCTTGCCGTCACCCTCTCCGCTACCCGCTACCTGGGCGGGACGTGGGTGAAGTGCTGCCGGATGCCGTCCCTGGCGTCATTGTCGAGGAGGAGGCGCCACTCCAGGCGTCCGCAGTTCGCGCAGACCAGCGCCGACGTCGGCACGGTCTCTCCACGGAGCGCCCCGAACTTCAGCCGCACCTTCGGCAGGGCCTGTCCGTAGTAGGCCTGCCCTTCGTACACCTCGTTGCCCCCGCAGCCGGTGCATACCCCGTGCGTCGTTCCCGTCCCCTGATCACTCATGGCCCCACCCTAAGCCCGCAGTTGAAAACGACTTGCGGAGCCGTCCGGACGCCCGATATCCAGCATCGTGATGACAAGGAGCACAGGATGACGCCCCCTCTGGGTTCAGTGAACGAGTTCTGCTGGATGGACCTCAAGACCCGCGACCCGGCCGCCACCGCCACCTTCTTCTCCGCGACGCTGGGCTGGCGCTTCGCGGTCGACGAGGAGGACTGGCGCAAGGCCACCAAGGCAGACGTCGACGGGCACCTGATCGGCGGCGTGAGTGACCTGGCGAACCCTGTCTATCCGCCCGGAACTCCCGCCCACATCGCGTACTACCTGGCGGTCGAGGACGTCGACCGCCGTGCCGCAGCAGCGACGGCGCACGGTGCTCGCCTTGTCGTACCTCCCTTCGACGCGGGCGACCAGGGCCGCCTGGCGACACTCATCGATCCCTTCGGCGCCGCCTTCTCGCTCTGGCAGCCGCACCGTTTCACCGGGTGGACGTTCCCGTCCCGGTTGTCGGGCGCTCCGCACCGAATGATCTTGGCATGCGACCAGCCGGACGATGCTCGGCGCTTCTACGAGGAGACGACAGGAACGCTCCTGAGCTGCGCCGACTTCCTTGCCGCCGACGGCCAGGGTGCATCCGCCCCGCAGTGGGAGCTTGTGGTGGAGGTCGATGATCTGGACGGCGTGATCGCGCGCGCACGCGACCTCGGCCAGGACCCGTACCCCTCCATCTGGTCCGGGAAGTCAGGACGTCGCCGCGCCCGGTTGAGCAGCCCGGAAGGACTGACGTTCCAGGTCTGGCAGCGGGAGGAGTGAGTCTGTCTTCGCGTGCCGTGCGGGTCCAGACGTTCAGATCTTCAGATCTGCGGGGCCCAGGTGTCCGGTGACGGGCTGTCGGCCGCTGACTGGGGGACCTTCGCGCACTGGGTGTAGCCCGACAGGAAGAGGGAGGTCGTCGAGTCGTTCCAGTCCAGGTCGAACGTATCGCCCGTCTTCGGGTCCTGGACGCGGAAACCGAACTCGACAAAGGTCTTGCCCTGGCGGTTGTTGTCGTGGGTCACGGTCCAGCCCGCCGAGACGAACTGCTTGCGCAGGCGGGTCTCCGCGGCACGTGCGGTGTCGGCCGAGACATCCTTGACCGTCCAGCTGAGGTCGAAGGTGACGACGTCCGGCAGCGTCTTCTCGATGCTGAAGCCTCCCGCATAGCAGCTGTGACCGGGAATCACCCGGACCGGCGCCACGGCCTCGTGGCGCGGCAGTGCCATGCCCTCGTACGCCCACTGCGCGCGGTCCGTCAGACGCTGCGCGAGCGCCGTCGGCTCGGCGGTAGGGTACTCCCGCTCCAACGCGGAGCACCCCGCGGTGGTCGACAGGGCGGCAAGCAGCAGAGTCAGGGAGATGACGGCGTTCCTCATGAGACGACAGTACGAATGAGCCGTCATCGACCACATGAGTAGCGGTACTCAGTGCCGTCCCGGGGCAGGGATGTGGTGCACGGTCGTCGCCACCCCTAGGACGGGAGCCCTGCTGTGAGTGCGTTCGTGTTGATCCACGGTGCCGGTGATGTCGGCTGGTCCTGGCATCTGGTCGAGGCGGAGCTGCGGGCGCGCGGGCACGACGTGGTGGCGCCGGATCTTCCGGGCGACGACGACTCGCTGACGCTCGACGACTACGCGGACGCCGTGGTCGAGGCAGTCGGCGACCGTCGTGATCTCGTGGTCGTGGGCCATTCGTACGGTGCGTTCACCGCGCCCCTGATCGCCGCCCGCCGTCAGGTCGACGCGCTGATCCTGGTTGCCGGGATGGTCCCCGAGCCCGGTGAGACACCGGACGAGTGGTGGAGCAACACCGGCTACGCCGAGGCCGCGCGGCGCCAGGCCGACCGGGACGGCGGCCTCACCGGCAACGATGATCCGTACGTCTCCTTCTACCACGATGTCCCGCACGCGCTCGCCGAGGAAACGCTGAGCAAGGAACGGGCACACCCGTCCTCGGCCGCGTCAGCCCAACCGTGGCCGCTCGATGCCTGGCCGACGGTGCCGACCCGGTTCGTGGTGTGCGCCGAGGACCGTTTCCTTCCGCCGGAGTTCCAGCGCCGGCTCGCGTGGGAACGCCTCGGCGTGGCCCCCGACGAGATCGCGGCGAGCCATTGCGTCGCGCTCAGCCGCCCCAGGGAACTGGCGGACGTTCTGACTGCGGCGGCCAAGAGCTGACGTGTCTTCTGTTGTGCGGCCGGGCGGGAAATGGGTTGGTCGGTCGACCGGTCAGGCGCCCCGCGCCAGCCCCTCCCCGACTCGCGCCGCGGTGGAGCGCAGCCACATGTGGGCGGCGTCGCGTGTGTGTACGGGGTGCCACCACAGGGCTTCCCGCAGCGGCACCGCGTCGTAGGGCGGCCGCATGATGCGTACGGGCGCGATGCCGGCGAAGAGGCGGGCCAGGCGTTCCTGCATGAGCGCGATCCGGTGGGTGCCCGCGACCAGGAGGGGGAGCGACTGGAAGGTGTCGACCGACACCTGCACCCGCGGCTCGACCCCCAGCATCGCCAACTGGCGTACGGCCGGGGCGTCGTAGGTCCGCTGGTAGGTCACCCACGGCAGCCGGGCCAGGTCCTGCTGCGTCAGCTGCTCGCCTACCTCGTCGTTGTCGTCGGCGACGATGAAGACCCAACTGTCCTCGTAGAGATCGGTGTACGGCAGGTCGCTGACGACGCCGTGCGGCATCAGCAGCCCGTCGTGCGCGCTCAGCAGCGTTCCCGTCTCGTCGATCACGGTGGGCGGCGTTCGCGTGAACCTGAGCCGGATGCCGGGTGCCTCGCGGTGGACGACCCGCGCGAGCGCGGACCCGAAGACGGCCACCGCGTAGTCGGACGCCAGCAGGGTGAACTCCCGTTCCTCCTCGGCCGGTTCGAAGACGGCCTGACTGCTGAACAGGCGCTCCAGCAGGTCATAGGCCGTGCCCGTACGGTCGAGGAGTACCTGCCCCAAGGCCGTGAGCTCGTACTGGCCGCCCGTGCGGACCAGCAGCTCGTCGCCGAAGTGTTTGCGCAGCCTGGAGAGCGCGGCGCTCATCGCGGGCTGGCTGAGGCCCACGCGCTGCCCGGCGTGGGTGACGTTGCGTTCCTCCAGGAGGGCGTGCAGGGCCACGACGAGGTTGAGGTCGAGGCGGGCAAGGTTCACCGGTTCGTTCTCCCTGCGATGTGGGCGGGTCGTGGCTCTGACCACCGACTATAAACACGGCGGATGATCAGTATCCACAGAATCGATTTCCATGATCGTGGGGGGCGGCGTCAGATTGGTCGCATCGCCGTCAGGAGGACACATCCGTGAAACCCGCACCCGCGCCCACATCTGCTCCCACGCCCACATCTGCTCCCACGCCCACATCTGCTCCCACGCCCGCACCTGCTCCCACGCCCGCACCTGCTCCCACGCCCGCACCTGCTCACGCCCCCGCATCCACTCCCGCACCTGAATCCGCTCCCGCCTTCGCCCCCTTCGCCGGGCCCTTCGCCCTGGCCACGCTCTCCGGCTCCGACGAGGTCGCCTTTCCCGCCCTCGTCACGCCCGATCAGCAGGTGCTCGACCTCAGGGCGGCACTGGGCGACCCGACGCAGACGATCCGCACCGTGCTGGATCGGTGGCCCGAACTGCTGCCCCTCCTGCACCAGTTGGCCACCGTCACGGATGCCGACACCGCCACCGTCACTGACGCGGCGGCAGAGGCCGTACGCCGGCCGCTGGCGGACTTCCACGTGCACGCCCCGGTCGAGCCGCGTCAGGTGTTCCAGTCCGGGGCCAACTACCGGCAGCACGTGATCGATCTGCACGTAGCCCACCGCGACCCGTCCGACGGACGCTCCGTGGAGGAGGCCCGCGCCGAGGCCGCGGAGATCATGGACCGGCGGGCGGTCGAGGACCTGCCGTATGTGTTCATCGGCCTGCCGAGCGCCATCACCGGCCCGTACGACGATGTGGAGCTGCCCCTCTGGGCCGAAAAGCCCGACTGGGAGCTGGAGTTGGCGGCAGTCATCGGCCGCCCCGCCCACCGGCTGACCGTGGGGGAGGCGCTGGAGCACGTCGCCGGATACACCATCGCCAACGACCTCACCGACCGCGCGACCGTCTTCCGCCGGGACATGCCGCAGATCGGCACCGACTGGCTGCGCAGCAAGAACGCGCCCGGATTCACCCCGCTCGGCCCGTGGATCGTGCCCGCCGACTCGATCGCGAACCCCGACGACCTGCGGCTGACGCTGAAGCTGAACGACCGGACGATGCAGGACGAGTCCACCAAGGACATGATCTTCAACGTCGCCCGCATGGTGTCGTACGCCTCCCACACCGCCCGGCTCCTGCCCGGTGACCTGGTGCTGACGGGATCTCCCGCCGGCAACGGCATGCACTGGGGACGCCTGCTGCGTGACGGCGACGTCATGGACGGCTCGATCACCGGGCTCGGCGCGCAGCGCACCCGATGTGTGGCGGAGGGCGCTTCGTGAGCCTGGATCGCACCGACCCTGAGCGCGAGATAGCCGAGGCCGCCAAGTCGTTCTCGAATTGGGGGCGTTGGGGCGCGGATGACGTACTGGGCACGCTGAACTTCCTCGACGAGGCCAAGCGGCGCGAAGGCGCCGCGCTCGCCCGCCGGGGTGCCAGCTTCTCCCTGTCGCAACGGTTCGGCATGGATGGTCCGCAGAAGGGCTGGCGCCGCCGTACGAACCCGGTGCACACCATGCTGGACACCGGGACCGACGCGGCCCTCGGCAACCAGGGCTTCCCGCACGGTCTCGGCGGCGCCGACGACGTGATCGCCATGCCGTTGCAGTGCTCCACCCAGTGGGACGGCCTCGGCCACATCTTCGACCACGGCAAGGCGTGGAACGGCCGCCCGGCCGAGGAAGTGGTGACCTCCGAGGGTGATTTGGTCACCGGCATCGAGCACATGGCCGCGCACGTCGCCGGGCGCGGTGTCCTCCTCGACGTGGGCCATGTGGTCGGTGACGACGGCGAGTTGTCCAACGGCTTCGCCATCACCGAGGAGCACCTGAGCGCGACCGCCGAGGCCCACGGTGTGCGGGTGGGTCGAGGCGACATCGTCGTGGTGCGTACCGGACGGCTCACCCGGGCGCGGCGCGAGGGGTGGGGTGATTACGCGGGGGGTGACGCGCCCGGTCTGTCCTTCACGACCGCTGGCTGGCTGCACCGCACCGAGATCGCCGCCATCGCCACGGACACCTGGGGCTTCGAGGTCCGGCCGAACGAGTTCGAGCACGCCTTCCAGCCCCTGCATCAGGTCGCCATCCCCAACATGGGCCTGCTCATCGGCGAGATGTGGGACCTGGACGCGCTGGCCGAGGACTGCGCCGCCGACGGCGTGTACGAGTTCTGGCTCACCGCCGCGCCGCTGCCCGTCACCGGCGCCGTCGGCTCCCCGGTGAACCCGATCGCCGTCAAGTAGCCCGGGGAGTCAAGTAGACCGTGAAACAGAGGAGTTCCCTCATGAATCAGACCCGCAAGGTCCTCGTGATCGGCGGCGGCGCGGCCGGAAACGCCGTGACGATCCTGCTGCGTCGCGCCGGGGTGCCCGTCGACCTGATCGAGGCCCAGCCCGGCTGGAACGCCAGTGCCGGATCCGGTATCACCCTCCAGGGCAACGCCCTGCGCGTGCTGCGCGAACTCGGCGTGTGGAAGGAGGTCGAGGCATCCGGCTTCGGGTTCGACGCCGTCGGCATCACGGCCCCCGACGGCACCGTTCTGCACGTCTCCGAAGACCTCCGCAGCGGCGGCGACAACCTGCCCGCCACCGTCGGCATGCAGCGCCCCCAACTGCAGCGCATTCTGATGCGAGCCGTCCGCGAGAGCGGCGCGACGGTGCGCCTCGGTGTCACGGCCACCTCACTCGAGCAGGACGCGCACGGCGTCGACGTCCGGTTCAGCGACGGTGCCCAAGGCCGCTACGACCTGGTGGTCGCCGCCGACGGGCTCGGCTCCGGCACGCGGTCCGCGATCGGCATCGCCACAAAGCCGAAGCCGACCGGCATGGCCATCTGGCGCGTCGCCGCCCCGCGCCCCGAGGGCGTGACCCGGGCTGACCTCGCCTACGGCGGTCCCGCCTACATCGCCGGCTACTGCCCCACAAGCGCCACCACGCTCTACGCGTTCGTGGTCGAGGCCGCCCGCGATCGCGCCTCCATCCCGCCACAGTCGTACGCGGACGAGATGACCCGCATCGCCAAGGCATACGGCGGCCACTGGCCGGAGATCACCGCACACATCACCGACCCGGCCCAGGTCAACTACACCTGGTTCGACCAGCTGCTGGTGGAGGGCTCCTGGCACCGCGGCCGCGTGGTCCTCGTCGGGGACGCCGCGCACTGCTGCCCGCCCACCCTCGCGCAGGGCGCCGCCCTGTCCCTGGAGGACGCACTCGTCCTCGCCGAACTCCTCACGGGCTCCGACACCTGGGACGACGCCTTGCTGCGGGCGTACCACGAGCGGCGGATACCGCGTGTGCGGGCCGTGGTCGAGGCATCCGTGCAGATCGGGCAGTGGCAGTTGGACGGCGTACGCGACGCGGATGTCCCCGGCCTCATGGGCCGCATCATGGCCATGCTGACGGAGCGGCCGTGACCGCGCCTGCCGGGGGAGCCGCCCTGACCGCGCGCACCGAGGGAGCGGCGGCGCCCTCCGCCGTGACCGCGCCCACCGTGGACGTGCACGCGCACGTGCTGCTGCCCGAGGTGGACGCTCTGGTGAGCGGGCTGCCGGGTCACCTTGAAGCCCGTGCCCTGGACGCCCGGCGCAACGGTCCTGCCGCCCTGGCCGTCAACGGACCGATGATCGGCGAACGCATCTCGCGTCTCACCGACCCCTCGGCCCGGCTGGCCGCGATGGACGCCCAAGGCGTCGATGTGCAGTTGGTCAGCCCGTCGCCCTCGCACTACCACTACTGGGCCGACGAGCAGACGGCCGAGAAGGTCTACCGTCTGGCCAACGAGGCCACCGCGACCCACTGCTCGGCCGACCCCGAACGGCTGCGCGGCCTGGGCCTGGCGCCGCTCCAGCATTCGGACCTCGCGGTCCGCGCCCTCGAACACGCCCTGGAACAAGGCCTTTTGGGCGTGGAGATATCCAGCCACGCTCCCAGTCACACTCCCGGCCACACTTCCAGTCTGGCTCCCAGTCGTACCCCCGACCGCGGGCTGTTCCGCGAGCTGTCGGATCCCGCCTACGAGCCGCTGTGGGCGCGGGCAGAGGAGACGGGAGCCATCCTCTTCCTGCACCCCTTCGGCTGCACGCTCGACGAGCGCCTCGACCAGTGGTACCTGTCCAACACCGTCGGCCAGCCCACCGAGAACGCCGTCGCACTCTCCCACCTGATCTTCTCCGGAGTCCTTGACCGGCATCCGGCCCTGAAGGTGCTTGCCGCGCACGGCGGCGGCTACCTTCCCACGCACATCGGCCGATCCGACCACGCCTGGTCGGCACGGTCGGACGCGAGCATCGCCTGCGCACACCCGCCCAGCAGCTATCTCAAGCGCCTCCACTTCGACTCCCTCGTCCACGACCCGCACGTGCTCAGGGAGTTGATCCGCGCCGCCGGAGCGGACCGGGTCCTGCTCGGCTCCGACTTCCCCTTCGACATGGGCACCCAGGACCCCGTCGGTGCCCTGCGCGCCGCGCACCTGCCCGACGCCGACTTCCACGCCGTACGGGGCGCCAACGCGGCCGCACTCTTCCGGAAGGACTGACATCATGACCCGCCTGCTCACTCACCTGCGCCACGTCGACCTCGCCGTGCCCGACTACGACCGGCAGCTGGACTTCTACTCCGGCGTCTGGGGCCTCACGAAGGTCACCGAGGACTCCGGCATCTCCTTCCTCGCGGCCGAAGGCTCGCCGGAGCAGTACGTGGTCCGGCTGCGCAAGGCCGCCGAGAAGCGCCTCGACCTCATCTCGTACGGGGCCTCGACCCCTGCCGACGTGGAGACCCTCGCCGAACAACTCCTCGCCGATGGCGTGCAGTTGATCACGCAGCCTGGCGCCATCGACACCCCGGGCGGCGGTTACGGCTTCCGCTTCTTCGATGTCGACGGCCGCACCATCGAGGTCTCCACCGACGTGGAGGTGCGCCGGCACCGGAAGATCGAGGCGAAGGAGGCCATCCCGGTCAAGCTCTCCCACGTCGTCCTCAACGCCCCCGACCTGAACACGACCCGCGCCTGGTACGAACGCCACCTCGGCTTCAAGCTCTCGGACACGCTCATGCACCCGAACATGGGCGAGGCGATGCACTTCATGCGCATCTCCAACCAGCACCACTCCATGGCCATCGCCCAGGGCCCGCACGCGGCCCTGCACCACATCTCGTTCGAGCTGCGCGGCATCGACGAGTACATGCGCGGATCGGGCCGCGTCATCCGTGCCGGACACCACAAGATCTGGGGCCCCGGCCGCCACGTCGCGGGAGACAACACCTTCACCTACTTCCTCGACCCGAACGGCAACACCGTCGAGTACACCACCGAGCTGGAGATGCTCGACGAGGACACCTGGCACCCCCACGTGTACGACTTCTCCGACCCCGAGGTCACCGACCAGTGGGGCACCGCGAACGCGATGAACGAGTTCGTCGCCAAGGAGTCGTTCAACGACGTCGACCGCGGCTGCTTCGTCGCCCCGCCGGTCTGACCCCATCCCGAACTCCGGGGGCGCGGTGACCCAGTCAACGCCCTGACGCCACATCCCGCGCCCCCGGTCACTTTCCTGTGCCAGGAGAAGATCTCTATGCGTCTCGCAGCCTACGAACACCAGCACCAGCACCAGCACCAACACCAACACCAACGTCGCGTCGGCGTCGTCGAGGACGACGGAACCCTCTACCCCCTGCCCGGGGTCACTTCCCTGACCGAACTGCTCGCCCCCGGCGACGGACTGCGCGGCCTCCTCGACCGCGGCGCCGATGCACTTGACGTGCCGGCCGGCCCGCACGTCTCCCAGGTGCGGCTGCTGGCGCCCTTGCAGCCCGCCTCCGTACGGGATTTCGTCACGTTCGAGGAGCACGTGGAGGGCGTACGCCGTTCCGTGGAGGGCACCGCCGGCGTCCCCGAGCAGTGGTACGAGGCCCCGACCTTCTACTTCGGCAACCCCCACGCCGTCCACGGCCCGCACGACGACATCCCGGCGGCGCCCGGAGCCAGGGTCCTGGACTTCGAACTCGAAGTGGCGGCCGTGATCGGACGCGAGGGCAGCGATCTCAGCCCCGAGCAGGCCCGCGAGCACATCGTCGGCTACACGATCTTCAACGACTGGTCCGCGCGGGACCTCCAGTCGGCCGAGATGAGGGTGGGCCTCGGCCCCTGCAAGGGCAAGGACACCGCCACCACCCTCGGCCCCTACCTGGTCACCGCCGACGAACTGGAGCCCTACCGCGACAGTGACGGTTTCCTCCGGCTCACCCTGATCGCCGAGATCAACGGTGAGGTGGTCGGCACGGACCTGCTGTCCAACATGAGCTGGACCTTTGAAGAGATGGTCGCTTACGCCTCACGTGGCACCCGCGTGGTCCCCGGCGATGTCCTCGGCTCCGGAACCTGTGGCAACGGAGGCTGCCTCGCCGAACTCTGGGGTCTGCGCGGCCGACAGGACCCGCCGCCCCTCAAGCCCGGCGACACCGTCACCCTCACCGTCGAAGGCATCGGCACCGTCTCCAACACCGTGGTGCCCGGCCCCGAACCTCGCCCGATCCCCGCCGCCCGGCGCCGCCCCAGGGAGCGACCGTGAGTGACCCGCAGGTGACGGACCCGCAAGCCGTGATCGACCCACAGGCCGCGACTGGCCCACCTTCTGGCCCACGTCCCCAGCGCCTCCGCGGCAAGGTCGTGGTCGTCACCGGCGCGGCCCGTGGCCAGGGCGCCGCCGAAGCCGAGGCGATCACCCGAGAAGGCGCCCGCGTGATCGCCACCGACGTCGCCGAGGCACCCGGCGTCCGCCGCCTCGACGTCACCAGCGACACGGACTGGGCCCAACTGGCCGCCGAACTGAGGCAGTCGTACGAGCAGGTGCACGGCCTGGTCAACAACGCCGGAATCACCTGGCGCGCACGGATCGATGACGTACGCGCCGATGACATGGCCCGCGTCCACGCGGTCAACGTCACCGGACCGCTCCTCGGCATCCAGCACCTCGCCCCATTGATGCGGCCGGGGGCCTCCATCGTCAACGTCGGTTCCTCGGCGGCTCTGACCGCCCACTACCCGGTCGCGTACACCACCAGCAAGTGGGCCCTGCGCGGCCTGTCGAGGACCGCGGCCATGGAACTCGGCCCGCGCGGCATCCGCGTGAACACCCTCCACCCGGGCTTCATCGAGACGGAGATGACGGCGACCGCGCCGGCCGCCTTCCGTGACACGACCCTGCGCGACACCCCGCTCGGCCGCACCGGCACGGTCGACGACATCACTCCGTTGGTCAGGTTCCTGCTCAGCGACGACGCGTCGTTCATCACCGGGGCCGACATCCCCGTGGACGGCGGCTACACCTCGCACGGCGGCGCCAAGGCGGTGTCCGACGCTCTCCGCCGGACCTGACCCGGGTCGGTGAGAACCGCTCATCGCGCTAAGCGGTCTCGAGCACGATCTTTCCGCGGATGTGGCCTCGGGCGGCGCGTTCGTGCGCGGCTCGGGCGTCCGCGAGCGGGAACGTGCTGTCGATTGCCACGCGGACCGTGCCCGCGTCGAGCAGACGCCCCAGTTCGGCGAGCTGCGCGCCGTTCGAGCGGACCTGGGTGCCGGTGACCGTGACGCCCAGCTTGGCGGTCTCTTCCTCGTCGAACTCTCCGAAGAAAACGGGGAACTGGGAGCCGCCGCGCTTGAGCGTACGCAGGAAACGCTTGCTGTCGGGACCGCCGACGGTGTCGAGGACGAGGTCGACGTCACGCACGGCATCCTCGGGACGACTCTTGGTGTAGTCGATGAACTGATCGGCGCCGAGCTCGCGCAGGAACGCTTCATGTGCGCCCGATGCCACCGCGATGACTTGTGCGCCCTTCCATTTCGCCAGTTGTAGCGCGAAGTGCCCGACGCCGCCGGCGGCGCCGTTGACGAGCACCGTCGTGTCGGCGCCGAGCGCAATCGGGCGGTGTCGCGCCGCCTGGAAGGGCGACGGGTGATCGTGTCCGAGGTCGATCAGGAACTGCCACGCGGTGAGCCCGGCCATGGGCGCTCCTGCGGCGTGCACGTGATCGATGGCGACCGGCTTGAGTGCCAGGTCCGCGGCGGGCGCGGCGACGTACTCGGCGTAGGTGCTGCCGTCGAAGCTGGGGAAGCGCAGGAGACCGAAGACTTCGTCGCCGACGGAGAAGCCGTCCACATCCGCAGCCACGGCCTCGACGACGCCCGACAGGTCCGTCCCCGGGATCACGGGCAGCGCGAACTTCGGCCTCGTTTCGGGAGGCAGGTTGGACATCCCGTCGCGCAGATACCAGTCGGGAGGGTTGATGCCTGCTGCATGGACGCGGACGAGCACCTCGCCCGGCCCCGGTACGGGAAGCGGCACCTCCTCGTAGCGCAGAACTTCAGGGCCGCCGTGTTCATGTAGGCGGATTGCCCTCATCGTGTGTGTCGGCATCGTTCTTCTCCTGCCCGCGCCGCGAGTTACGCTTATTCGGATCAGCGATCCACATAAGTGAACCACTGATCCGAATATATGGACCAGTGATCCGGATAGTCAAGGGGAACCATGCGGGCCGACGCCAGGAAGAACCGCGACCACCTGCTCGCCGTAGCGGGCACCGCAATCGCCGAGCAAGGCGTCGACGTGTCCCTGCGTGACATCGCGCGCCGGGCCGATGTCGGGCTCGCGACACTGCTGCGGCACTTCCCGACGCGCGAGGCGCTGCTCGATGCCCTGCTCCGTACGAGCTTCGACGAACTGACGGCGAAGGCGTCCGCGCTCGAGACGTCGAGTCCGCCCGAGGAGGCACTCGTCTCCTGGCTACGCGACTGCGTCGCGTGGACGACCGAGTACCGGGGCGTGACCGTGCTGATGGCAGCTGCCATCGAGGAGCCCGAATCCGCACTCCACGCTTCGTGCGTGACCCTGCGCGCGGCCGGTGCGCGGCTCCTCACCCGTGCGCAGACGGCGGGCCTGGCGCGGAAGGACATCGACGGCGACGACCTGTTCGCGCTGGTGGCCATGCTCGCCTGGACCGGCGATCAGCCTTCGCTCGCGGCGAGCGCCGAGCACCTCTTCGAGGTGGTGGTGAGCGCGCTTCTGACGACGGCGCGGGGCAGCGAAGCCAAGTAGGAGCACCCCGCGCCCGCACAACCGACCGTCACCCGCCGCTCGCCCGCACCCACCCTCAACCCACCCACGCAGGAGCCCGGATGCACCCCGCCGTCGAACGCCTCACCGCACTCGTTCCGCCCCCGAGCCCTCGCCGCTCACGGGACTGGGCCGCCGTGGAGCAGCAGCTCGGTACCGCCCTGCCACCGGACTACAAGGAACTCGTCGAGGCATACGGGGGCGGGATCTTCGACGAGGAGATCTGGCTCCTGGACCCCGAATGCCCCGACAAGGGCTACAACCTCCTTGAGGAGGCCGAGGAGCGCGCGGAGATCCTCGCCACCTTGTGGGAGGTCGAGCCCAAGCCCGAGCAACTGACGGCAGGCGACGGGGCGTACGTGCTGCCCTGGGCCTACATCGAGGGCAGCGGCGCCATGCTGTACTGGCTGTGCCGACCGGGGCAGAAGCCGGAGGAGTGGACCACCCTGTTCAACGAGGGCCGGGGCCCGGAATGGGAGTACCACCCTCACTCCTGCACGCAGTTCCTCCTCCTTGCGCTCACCGGCGGAGCCGACACGGTCTACTTCGACGAATTCCCCCCGCAGCAGCACCAGTTCGAATCCAACGACGACATCCTCTGAGCGGCGGCTCGAGCAACCCTGGGGCAGGACGCGGCGGGGCAGTCCGTCATGGCTGTTCGGGCCCGCCAGACCATCTGGTCGTGCCCGCGCCGTGCAGGTGATTTGCCGCCTGCCGACGCCATGCCACCGTCTCGTCGGCCGTCGCGGAGCCCAGCTGGTCGAACAGGGTCAGTGCCTCCTCCCAGCAGGCGCGGGCCCGGTCTGTGTGCCCGATGCCGCTGAGTGCGCGGCCCAGGAGCGTGAGCACGCCGGCGCGGTGCCGGGCTCGTCCGGGTCCCGTCAGGAGGGAGAGCGCCAGCTCCGCATCGGCCGCGGCGTCCGCGAAGCGGCCCCTCGCGATGTGCACCTCGGCGAGCCGGAAGAGGGTCTGCCCCTCCCAGGTCTGCTCGTGCTGGGCCCTGAACACCTCCAGGGCCAGCCGGAGTTCGAACGTGGCGTCGTCATACCGTCCGGTCCTGGTGTAGGCCAGGCCGAGTACGTAACGGACGTGGGCGGCCCGCACTCTGAGCCCCATGTCGTCGTGGATGGCGAGAGCTTGCCGAGCGAGTTCGACGGCGCCGGCGGAGCGTCCCATGGCCAGGTGAACGCGGGCCAGATCGCCCAGGGCCTCGGCATCACCGGCCCGGTTTCCGAGCGCGCGGAAGGTGTCGATGGCCTGCCGCAGGTAGCGCTCCGCATCGGCGTGCCGACCCGCGTGCATCGCGATGAGCCCGAGGTCGTGGGTGGCCCAGCATCGGGGCAGCGGGTCGCCGCTCTCCTCGGCGAGCCGCAAGGCGCACCGTGCCTCCTCGTCCGCCTCCTCCAGGCGCCCGGACAGCAGCAGCACACCGGCCAGCGCCGTTCTGGCTCTGCCTTCGGCCCGGGCGTCCCCGGCGTCGCGGGCAGCGGCAAACGCGGCGGCAGCCACGGATTCGTACAGCCCGGGGTTGGCGCCCGGCTCGGCAAGCTCTTTGGCCGCGAGGAGCAGGTCCACGCTGCGGCCCAGGGAATCGGGCGTCAGGGACTGCTGGACGCAGGCGAGGACGCAGTCGGACTCGGCATGCAGCCAGGCACGGGCGGCGGCATCGTCACCGAAGCTCAGGCCCGCGTTCTGCGTGGGTGCGAAGTATCCGACCATGGTGTCACCCGGGTGTGCCAGTTCGTACGCCTGCGACGCCGACGCGAGGTGGAACTCGAGCAGCCGGGAGAGCGACGCGGCCCGCTGGCTGGGTGGCTGCTCGTCGCGCTCCGCGCACGCTCGGGCGTACAACCGCACGAGGTCGTGGTAGCGGTAGCGGCCGGGTGCCGCCGATTCCAGCAGAGACGTGTCGACGAGCGACTCCAGGAGGTCTTCCGTCGGTTCCAGGGGCAGGTCGAGCATTGCTGCCGCAGAGGTCAGCGATATGTCCGGGCCGTCGGCCAGGCCCAACAGCCGAAAGGCCCGCGCTTGCGCGGGCTCGAGCGCCCCGTAGTCCAGTTCGAAGGTCGCCTTGACCGCGAGGTCGCCGGTCTGGAGCTCATCGAGCCGCCGCCGCTTGTCCGCCAGTTTCGCCGCGAGCACGGAGACGGTCCAGGTCCTGCGGGCGGCCAGGCGGGAGGCCGCGATCCTGATCGCCAGGGGCAGGAACCCGCACGCCGCGACCACATCGAGCGCCGCGTGCCGTTCGGGGGCCACACGCTCCGCGCCCACGATCCTCTTGAAGAGCAGCAGCGCTTCCTCGGGGGACATCACATCCAGGTCGACCAGGTGGGCCGCGGGCAGGTCCACCATGCGCACGCGTGAGGTGATCAGCGCCGCACACTTGCCGAAGCCCGGCAGTAGTGGCCTGACCTGGGCCACGTCCCGCGCGTTGTCCAGGAGTACCAGGATCCGGCGGTCGGCGAGGGTGGAGCGGTACAGGGCTTGGCGTTCCTCCAGCGTGTCCGGGATCGCCGAGTCGGGGGTGCCAAGGGCGCGCAGAAACGTGCCCAGGACCGCTTCGGGGTCGGCCGCTCGTGCTCCGTTGCCCTGCAGGTCCACGAAGAGCTGGCCGTCGGGGAAGGAGGCTCTGAGTCCGTGCGCCACGTGGACCGCGAGCGTCGTCTTTCCTGCTCCGCCGATACCGGCCAGGGCCGACACCGTCATGCCGCGGTGTTCGGTGGAGGACAACGCCTCGCTCAGCTCGGCAACCAAGGTGGCCTTTCCGGTGAAGTCAGGCACAGTAGCCGGGAGTTGCTCCAGGCGTACCCTCACCGCCGCGTACTCGCGCGCGGGCGCCGCAGGTCGGGCCAGGTCCGTGTCGGCCCGCAGGATGCGCATCTGCAGCTCGCTCAGTTCGGGGCGCGGGTCGATGCCCAGTTCGTTGGTGAGCAGGCGCCGCGTGTCGGCGTACACGGCGAGGGCTTCGGCCTGACGTCCGGCGCGGTAGAGCGCCAGCATCAGTAGTTCCCGCAGCCGCTCCCGCAGGGGGTGCTGCGCTGTCAGGGCGGTGAGCTCGGAGACCACTGCGCCGTGGTGTCCGAGCTCGAGGTCGAGGTCCATGCGCGTCTCGAGGAGCTGCAGTCGCCACTCCTCGAGGCGCGTGCGCTGTGTCTCGGCGTAGGGGCCAGGAACATTGGCCAGCGGCTCGCCGTCCCACAGCGACAAGGCGGTGTCCAGCAACGATCGGGCCTTGCTGCGCTCACCCGCCGTGCGCGCCTTCTGGGTTTCGGACCACAGTTGCTCGGCCGCCGCGAGGTCCAATGCGTCGGCGGGAACGGGAAGCCTGATCGAGTAGCCTCCCGAGATGCTCGCGAGCAGCCCTGGAGGAAAGGCCTTGCGCAGGCGTGAGGCATACGTGCGCACTGCTGCCAGGGCCGGAGAAGGGGGAAAATCGCCCCAGATCGCGTCGATGAGTTCGTAAGCGGTCGCCACTCGCCCGTCGCGCAGCAACAACGCGGCCAAGAGAGCCCGTTGCTGTGGAGAGCCGGTCGGCAGCTGTTCCGTGCCGCGCCAGGCCCGTACGGGGCCGAGCACGGAGAAGCGCACGGTGTCGGCGGGGTGGCCGCGCTCGTGCCCCTGTGGCGGTTCGACCTGGATGGGACGCTTCTGCACGACGGGCGCAGGCGGCGGGGTGGCCCGCGGTTCAACGATGCGCGCGAGCGGGGTGCGCAGGCCCTGTCGCGGTTCGACGGCGTGGGTCGTCTGAGTGCGTTCGGTCAGCGTGTCGGTGGCCCGGACCATGGCCCTGGCGTCCTCGGCCCTTTGCGCGGGGCCCAGAACCTGTGCCGCCTCGAACTCTGTGCCGGTCAGGGTGCGAAGGGAGGACAGTGACTGCGGATGGTGGGTGCCGAGCGTCGCCGAGGTCTTCTGGGCCATGACGGCAAGGACGTCTGCAGCCCGCTCCATGCGCTGCCGTGCGCCGGCTGAGCGGGCCGACTCGAATTCGGCCGAGGCCAGGGCCACCACGGCGGACAGTGATCGGGGATGGCTCTCGCCGAGGGCTCCCACCAACTGGCGTACCGCGTACTCCAGTTCAGCGAGTAGTTCGTCCGCATCGGCGATCGCTCCCTGCTGTCGTACGCCCTCGATGAGGATGGTGAGCGCCAGGACCTGCACGTTGAGCTGGGCCTCGGGGCCCTCGTCCGCGGTTGCCGTGTCGAGCGCGTGCCGGGCGGCGGCGATGGCCTCTTCGTGATCACCCTTGCGTATTTTGACCGCTGCCAGGTTCGCGAGCGTACGAGCGGCTGCGATCCCGGTGGTCGCGCGCGAGCCCGGGTCGTGGTCGAAGGCCAGCAACACCGAGGCCGCCGACAGCTTTCCCCGGTTCGCCAGGGTGACGGCGAGCTGGTTGCGCACGGCGCTGTCCAGGCGCCGCAGCTCGGGATTCCGCAGGGCGCTGTTCGACACCTGGTCCACCAGCGCCGAGGACTGGTCCCAAAGGCCCAGCGCGTCAAGCAGTACGCAGAGGTACGCGAAGTGCTTGCCCGCCCCCGGGGCGAACAGCGCACGAGGATCGTTCCGCAGGTCGGTCACCGCGCCGATGATCTCGGTGAGGGTCGCGGTCCCTCCCGACAGGGCGCTTTCTGCCCGTGAAATGGCCGACTGCCAGGATGAGTTCATCCGCCGCCCCCTCCGAAGTCGTTCTCGATGGCGCGTCGCGCCGCGATGAACTTCAATTCGGCTATTTGGGACGCGTCCATCTCTCCCGCTTCGGCCCACTGCTGGAGGCGGTGAAACCACTCCTCAACCTTGACGCCGTTGGTGACGGCGACGTCTCTTACTGCCTCGACCCGCTCCCCGCCCGGCGGGCCGGGCGGGCGGAGCACGTCGATGAGGTGGGACAGCTGCAGATGGTCGAAGCGGGAGACGGCTTCCGCGATGGTCGCGGCAAACAGGACGTTCGCTGCGCGCTGACCGTCCGCCCGGTCGAGGCTCTGCTCCAGAAGGATGCCCACGACGATCGGCTCATGTTCTTGGGAGGCGCTCTCCACCGGCCCGCCGGAGTAGCCCGAGTAGTCACCCAGCACCTGATCCACCGTCAATTGCAATGCCTCGATGGCTGCCCCGCCCTGGCACGCGTAGTCGGGGGACTGGGCGTCAATGTTGCCACGCAACTTCGCCTCGTCCAGGGCGGGCCGGTAGGGCCCTTCCCAGCGGCCGCCGATGAGGGCGCGTCCGGCCTTCCTGATCATCGTCAGAGGTACGTAGTGATGTGCCCCGATCTCGATCAGCGCCAGGTCGGCGCTCTCGTCCTGCCGGCACACCTGCCCCTCGATCAGGCTGCCGTCGGACAGGACGATGCGCACGCTGCGATCGGGCGTGCTCAGCCCTCGCAGACAGTGGAGCGCGGTCAGGACATACCGGGGCGTCAACAGAAAGCCCCCGCCGAGGCGTTGTTGTCCCTGAAACAAATCGACCCAGCAGTCCGCCCCCGTCGCGCCGGTCATGTGGTACCAGAGGTCCGCTCCACGGTCAGGGTGACCTCGAACGACGCCTCCGCCGACGCTTTGGAGAGGATGACCCCGGCTTCGGCGGCGAGAGTCAGGCCGAAGGTGACCTCCATGGAGGAGACCTGCCAGCCGTCCCGGGCGGGAGCCTGCGCCAGGGCTGTCTGCGCGATCGTCGACGCCTGCACGATCGCCTCCTCCACCTCGGCCGAGCGCTCGGCGAGCGGCGACGTCGTCCGGGTCCGGCTGGCGATCTGCCTGTTGCCGACGGCATCGAGCGCCACCGTCTCCACCCTGACGTGATTCATGTACTGCGTCGCCCCCGTACTTCGTTGCCCCGTGCGGCAGTTGACCGACCCCACCGACGGATCGATCTCCCCCATCAAAGCGCGTGAGGCGACACAGCGGCAAGGGTTTGCCGAGGCTGCGCCCGGTTCACCCCACCAGATCAGGCGACCGCAGCAGCTGTGGCGGGATGCCCCAGGCGTCGACGAGGTCGGTTGCGAGGGGGCGGATCTTGCGGCACAGGTCGTTCACCTCGCGGCGGATCGCCTTGGAGCGCTGTGTCGTCAGGCGGCCGTGTTCCATGAACCAGGCGCGGTCCGCCTCGATCGTGGAGAGGGCGAAGAGGTCGCACAGCAGCCCCAGCGCGACCTTGTTGTCGCCGTCGGGCAGTTGGCGCATCTTGTCCACGAAGGCTTCGAGCACCAGCCGCTCCATGTGGGCGTGGGCCACCGCGATCACATGGTCCTGCACCTGTGAGAAGACGACGCCGGGGTGGGTTTTCTGGTCCATTCCGCGCTTGAGCCGGCGTGCGACGCCGGCGAGCATGTGCTCCTCGCGGAAGCGCAGCATGGCCAGTTGGTACTCCGAGTCGAGCAGGCCCGCCTCCTGGTCCCACTCGTCGCCGCCGGGCAGCAAGTCGCGTACCCGCTCAAGCAGTTTGTGGGCCGAGGTCTTCTCGATGACCGTTTCCACGGCCAGGTTGGTGACGTAGCGGACCATGCCGAGCTGGTCCAGGTTCTCGAACTCGCTGGCGTAGTGGGTGAGCAAGCCCTTCGCCACCAGCTGGAGCAGCACATGATTATCGCCCTCGAACGTCGCGAAGACATCGCTGTCGGCCTTCAGGGCGGCGAAGCGGTTGACGGCCAGGTAGCCGGCGCCCCCGCACGCCTCGCGGCACTCCTGGATCGTACGGGTGGCGTGCCAGGTGCCCAGTGCCTTGGTGCCCGCGGCCCGTGCCTCCAGTTCGCGTCGTGCGAGTTCGTCGTCATTGCCCCCGGAGAAGACTTCGTGCAGTTGTGTGCGCACGACGTCCTGGGCGAAGTGCAGCGCGTAGGTGCGTGCGATGAGCGGGAGCAGCCGGCGTTGGTGCATGCCGTAGTCGAGGAGCACCTGCTCCTCGGTGTCCGAGGCGGCCTGGAACTGCCGTCGGCGCACGGCGTACTTGGTGGCGATCGCCAACGCGACCTTGGCGGCGTTGATGGCGCCGCCGCCGACGCTGACCCGCCCCTGAACCAGCGTGCCGAGCATGGTGAAGAAGCGGCGGTCGGGATTGTCGATGGGGCTCTGGTAGACGCCCTCAGGAGTGACGTCGGCGAACTGGTTGAGCAGCGCCTCGCGCGGCACGCGGACGCCGTCGAACCAGATGCGGCCATTGTCCACGCCGTTGAGACCCATCTTGCGGCCGTCGTCCTCGATCCGGACGCCGGGCGCCACCTCACCGTCGACGCGGACCGGCACGACGAACGCGTGCACGCCCTCGCGCTTTCCGTCCACCTCCAGCTGGGCGAAGACGACCGCCAGCTCGGCGTGCCGGGCCGCGTTGCCGATGTAGTCCTTCCGGGCCTCGTCCCCGCCGGTGGTGATGACGAACTCCTGGCTGTCGGCGTCGTACCGAGCCACCGTGCCAAGCGCCTGGACGTTGGAGCCGTGCCCGGTCTCGGTCATCGCGAAGCAACCCATCAGCTCCCCGGTGATCAGACGCGGCAGATAGGCCTCGTGGTGACGCCTGGTGCCCAGGTGCAGGATCGCGCCGCCGAAGAGCCCGAACTGCACGCCGACCTTCACCAGCACCGACAGATCGCCGAAAGCGAGCGTCTCGAACGCGGCGATCGACGCACCGATGTCGCCGCCCCCGCCGTACTCCTTCGGAAAGCCCATGCCCGTCTGGCCCGTCGCCGCCATCTCCACGACGAGCTCACGCACGCGCTCGCGGAACTCGTCGAAGCCGAGCTCCTCCGCGTCGTCGAGTACGCCCGCGTACGTCGCCAGATTGGTGCGCACCAGATCGCGGACCTCGGCGTATTCACCGTCGAGCAGCTCGGTGAGAGCCTGGATGTCGATGGTGGGCTGCGCGTAACCGCTGGGGGAGGCGGAGCTTGGGGAGGCAGAGCTTTCGGTGACCATGTCGCCCTGCTACCCGCGCGTAAGCGGATCAAATCGGTCGCCTGGTCCATCTGCGCTGCCGCCGTGAGGCCGCCCGAAGTACGAAGCTGCCGAAGGGGTGGGTGTGTCAGTGGGGCGGTGCATGATCGGGCGTATGACATTTGGTTCGCTCGAGGCTCTGAGTGCGCTCGCCCATGGGCACCTGTCCTCCGACGTCGCCGAGCGATGGGTGGGTCTGCTCCGTCCGGCTGTCCGGCTCGAAGCGGCAGAGGAAGCGACGGCTGGGGGAGCGACGGCTGGGGGAGCGACGGCCGGGGATGCGGCGACGGGGGAAGCCAACACCGTTGTGGGCCGACTCGGCGGCCTGCCGCATCTCCCGCCCGACGTGGAATGGCCGTCCTGGCAGGGACATGGGCCCCTTTCCTTCGTGGCCTCGCTGGACTGCGGCGCGCTGCCCGTCGCCGCGCTGGACATAGATCTCCCGCCCGAAGGGACCCTGTCGTTCTTCTACTTTGACGGACAGGTGGATGACGGCGACGCGATGGTCTTCGTGGAGGATCGCGAGAGCTGGGCGGGCGCGCGGGTCCTCTACACATCACCGGACGAGACGCCGGTCGAGCGTGCCGCGCCCCAGGGCTTGCGGCCGTATCCGCAGGTCCTGCTCGCCGCCCGCCCCGGCCTGACCGCGGCCGAGCCCTGGCATCCTCGGCTCCGAGACGCCTTCGCGCCCGGAGCCCCGCTGGGGAACCGCTACGACCATCCTGTGTGCGCGCAGGAATTCCTCGAGGCGATGTGGGAGTTCGACGTAGCGGCGGGGCACCAGGTCGGCGGTCATGCCCATGCGGTGCAGAACCCGGTGGAGATCGAGGTGGCGGAAGCGGTCCTCGGTGAGGCAGCAACGACCTGCGATGCCCGGGTCCTCGATCAGGAGATCAGCGACTGGGTACTGCTGGCCCAGTTCGACAGCGATGACGACGCCGCCATGATGTGGGGCGACGCAGGCACACTGTATTGGCTCATCCGTCCCACGGACCTGACCGAGCGCCGCTTCGACCGGGCGATGTTCACCTGGCAGTGCAGCTGATTGGGTCGGTTCGGTTCGTACGGCCCTGTTCGTCATTAGGCTGGATGCCCCCATCGTCCAAGGAGCAGCGTGCCGCCGGCCTTCGTCCACCGCATCACCAAGTACGATCCCGCCGACCGTGACGAGTGCGGTCATTACACCGGTGCGCAGGACACGGTCAGCGACCACGGGCCGGTCGAGGCGGCGTATCTGGCGGCGATCGGCGCCTTCGCGGAGGCCTCGGGCATCGACCGGATGGAGATTCGCGAGCCCGCAGTCACCGGCTTCGTTCACTTCGGCCTGGAGCCGCCGGTTGAGGGACACGGCCTCGCCGGGCTCTTTCCGCCCGACCTCACCGGCTATCACGATGGTGCCGAGGTCTCCCTTCCGGTCGCTCTGGAGCTGGTCCGGGCCATGCTCCGCGACCAGGGCGCATGGTGTCGGCTGGAGGTGGGGGACGTGTTCACCGTGCATGTGGGGTGGGATCAGTACGTGTACGTGGGCATCGACCGGCCCTGCGCGGACGCAGTGGCCCGTACCCGGGAACTCGGTCTCTTCGCCGAGCCGATGACGGCCTCGCCCTACGCGGCACAGCCCGAGGAACAAGAGGTGACGGAGGCCGCCGACGAGGGCTTCTGGGCGCGTGTGCGTACGGAGTTGGCCGCACGGCAGACGTTGCTCCTCGAGGAGGCCTTCGTCCGCAACGCCGTACGCTGGCACCGCCTCACGGCGGACAACCTCGACGAGGTGCGCGCCGGTTTCGGCCCGCGCGCCCTGCTGACCGTCTGGCCCGACCTGGACCCCGATGTCGGCGCGGTTCTCGCGGCGCTGCCCGAGGAGGGAACGGTGGTGTTCGTCTGGGAGGCGCAGGACGGCACGATCAGGCACGTGATCGTCGATGACAGTGAGAGTGAGTACGAGGAGCTCGCCGCCCTGACCGCAGGCATGCGTGCCGCCTGCGCCTTGCCCATGGACCTCGACGAGCATCATCCGCTGCTCTGCGCGGCCCTGCCCGACAGCGATGGGGTGCTGCGCGCCACGTGGTGAGCTGGGGGACTCGTTCGGCTACGCATTCTCAGCTCGCGACGTATCCCCTGAGCTCCCGGCACTCTTGCGCCGGACGCGGCTGCTGTAGTCCGCTGGCCCGCATGGGGAAGAGGAGCATTGCCGCAATGACCGCCGCCCTTGTCGCGGGGTCCCTTCTGACGGGCGTACCGCATGCGGGTGCGCAGGCTGCCGCGCGTTCCACCGAGAGCTCATCACCGCCGACCGGGTCGCCTCACGTTCCGGGGGTCGACCTGGACACCGTCACGATCCCGGAGTTACAGGCGCGCATGGGGGAGGGGTCGCTGACCTCCTCGACACTGACCAAGGCCTACCTGCGGCGCATCGCGCGCGTCGATCCCAAGATCGACTCGGTGCTGCGCACGAGCCCGACGGCCCTGCGTGAAGCGGCCGCCAGCGACGTACGCCACCGACGTGGAAAGTCCCTGGGGCCGTTGGACGGTATCCCCGTCCTCCTCAAGGACAACGTGAATACCCGTGACATGCCGACGACGGCCGGGTCGCTCGCGCTCGCCGGGAGCCCGCCCGCCACCGACGCCGCGCTGGTGACCCGGTTGAGGAAGGCCGGGGCGGTGATTCTCGGCAAGACCAACCTGTCCGAATGGGCCAACTTCCGTGCCGCGAAGCCGACATCGGGGTGGTCGGCGGTGGGCGGCCAGACCAAGAACCCGTACGTGCTCGACCGCAATCCGTGCGGATCGTCCTCCGGCTCCGCCGCCGCGCTGGCCGCGTCGTTGTCGCAGGTGGCGATCGGCACCGAGACGGACGGCTCCATCGTGTGCCCGGCCGGGATGAACGGTGTCGTCGGCCACAAGCCCAGTCTCGGCCTGGTCAGCCAGTCGGGCGTGGTGCCGATCTCCGCCGAGCAGGACACGGCAGGGCCCATGGCGCGCAACGTGATCGACACCGCGCTCACGCTATCGGTGCTCAGCGAGCGTGAGGGCTCGCGTGGTGACGGCACCGCGACAGTGGACCAGAGGGAGACCAGCCTCCGCGGCAAGCGGATCGGCCTGTGGCGCCTGCCCTCGCTGGGACCGGACGTGGACGCCGTGATGACCCGTACGGCGAAGAAGCTGCGCAAGGCCGGAGCCGTGGTGGTCGAGGTGACACCTCCGTACCAGGCTCGGTTGGCCGAACTCGAGTTCCCGGCGCTGCTCAGCGAGTTCCACCGGGACATCGACGCCTACCTCGGCACGCCCAAGGGGCCACGTGACCTCGCTGAGCTGATCGAGTTCAACCGCACCCACCCCGAGGAACAGACCTGCTTCGCCGGACAGGAGCTGTTCGAGCAGGCCCTCGCCTCGCCGCCCACCACCGATCCCAAGTACCGGGCGATGCGCGCCGAACTGAAGGACCTCTCCCGGCGCTCCATCGACGAGACCATGTCCGCCCACCGCCTGGACGCCATCGCCGCGCCCACGAACCCGCCCGCCTGGACCACCGACTGCGCGCGCGGCGACAACGACGTCATCCCCTCCTCCACCCCGGCAGCCGTCGCCGGATACCCGTCCCTCTCGGTGCCCGCCGGGTCCGTGAACGAACTGCCGATCGGCCTGCTGCTGATGGCCGGCGACCACCAGGACGCCAAGCTGCTGTCGCTGGGGGCCGCGGTGGAGGACCGTCTGAGGGCCTGGCGAGCACCGCGCTACCTGCCGACGGCTGGCAGTGGCGCGCAGAAGTGAAATGGCACGGAGAGTGGGACGCCGAGGAAGAGGCAGGGCCTACTTGGCGGGCACGGGAATCCTCCACGCAACGACCCCGGCCGCGGTGAGCCCGGCGACGGCCAGGCAGCTGCTGGCGAGGAACGGATCGGTGCCGTCCAGGGCGGGAGCGAACCCGACGCCTACGTAGAGGGCGATTCCGGTGGCACCGCCCAGTTGATCGGCGGCTCGTTGGACACCGGAGGCGATGCCCGCGTCGTCTTCGGTGACTCCGGTCACCGCGATGGACTGCAGGCCCACGAGCCCGAAGCCCATCCCGGCGGCGATGAGCAGCATCGCCGGGATCAGGGCCAGGCTGCCGGTGCCGAGGCAGGAGACCAGAGCGATGGCCGCCATCGCCAGCGCGGTGAAGCCGATCCCCGCCAGGACGCAGGTCCGGGCGCCCCACCGTTGGACCAGGCGAGGCACCAGCACCGAGGCCGCGATCAGGAACACCGCCAACGGCACCATGGTCAGGCCTGCCTGGAGCGGGCCGGCTTCTCTGCGGTCTTGCAGGTAGTAGGTGAACAGCAGGAAGGAGGTGGACAGGGCCGCGCTCAGCAGCGCGGTGGCGAGGTTGGCCCGGATGCGCGGCGGGTTGTGAAAGACCCGCAGGGGAACGACCGGGTTACGTGACCGCCGCTCGGTCCTGATGAACAGGGCCCCGGCCGCCACCGCACCGACCAGCGCCGTCGGCGGCAGCCATGGCAGCGTACTGTCCGCCTCTCCTGCCTCGACCACCCCAAGGGTGAAGAGCAGCGGGGCTGCGACCAGCAGGAGCGAACCGAGAAGGTCCACTGGTGACGGCTCAGCAGGTCGTTCACTTGGCACGAGCAGGAGCACCGCGGCGACCACGACCGCGACGAAAGGCACGGACACCAGGAAGATCCATCGCCAGCCCAGCAGCTCGATGATGATGCCGGAAAGCGCGAACCCAAGGACGAGGCCACAGCTGGCGACGGCCGCCCACACGCTCAACGCCCGGGTCCTGCGCGGTCCCTCGGGGAACAGCAGGACGATCAGTGACATCGCTGCCGGAAGCGCCAGCGCCTCGCCGACTCCCTGCAGCAGCCGTGCCGTCACGAGCAGAGGGAGGGAGGGCGCGAGCCCCGCCAACAGCGAAGCGCCCCCGAAAAGCGTCGTGCCGAGCAGCAGAATGCGACGCCTTCCGAGTACGTCGCCCAGTCGGCCGCCGAGCATCAGCAGCCCACCACCAGTGATCGTGTACCCGACCACGACCCAGGTCAGTGCGTGACCGTCGACGCCGAAATCGGCGCCGATCGAGGGCAGGGCTACGTTGACGACGGTCACGTCGACCGCGATGAAGAACTGCAGCATGGCCATGCAGCGCAGCAGCAGCCACGCATGCGCCGGGGACGTTCGGTCCCGGCGCGAGAAGAGAAT
>NZ_JBSGUA010000034.1:0-38575 GCF_053607685.1 Streptomyces sp. NPDC055099
CCTCCCCCACACTACTTTTTTTTTTTTTCTGTGGGTTTCGTTTTTGTTTATCCTCCCCGGCCCAACCGGGCGCCCCCCCCCCCCCGCCCCGGGGGCCGGCCGCCTTCACTGACCTCGGACTCGCCTAGAGGTCGACTTCCTGCATCAGCATGCCGACCTCGGTGTTCGAGAGCCTGCGCAGCCACCCGGACTTCTGGTCGCCGAGCGCGATCGGCCCGAAGGACGTCCGCACCAGCTTGTCGACCGGGAAGCCGGCCTCCGCGAGCATGCGGCGCACGATGTGCTTGCGGCCCTCGTGCAGCGTCACCTCGACCAGGTAGTTCTTGCCGGTCTGCTCGACGACGCGGAAGTGGTCCGCGCGGGCGTACCCGTCCTCGAGCTCGATGCCGTCCTTGAGCCGCTTGCCCAGGTCACGCGGGATCGGGCCGACGATGTGCGCGAGGTAGACCTTCTTCACGCCGTACTTCGGGTGCGTGAGGCGGTGCGCCAGCTCACCGTGGTTGGTGAGCAGGATGACGCCCTCGGTCTCGGTGTCGAGCCGCCCGACGTGGAACAGCCGCGCCTCGCGGTTGTTCGTGTAGTCCCCCAGGCACTGCCGCCCCTCGGTGTCCTCCATGGTGGAGACGACACCGGCGGGCTTGTTCAGCGCGAAGAACTGGTACGACTGCGTGGCCACCGTCAGGCCGTCGACCTTGATCTCGTCCCGCTCGGGCTGGACCCGCAGGCCCTGCTCCATCACGATCTCGCCGTTGACCTCGACGCGGGCCTGCTCGACCAGCTCCTCGCAGGCACGGCGCGAGCCGTAGCCAGCGCGGGCGAGGACCTTCTGCAGCCGCTCGCCCTCCTGCTCGGCGCCGGGGAAGGTCTTGGGCGGGCTCACCTTCGGCTTGCCCGCGTACCGCTCGCGGTTGCGCTCTTCCTGCCGCGCGTCGTACTCACGGGACGTCGCGGGAGCTCCCGCGCCACGACGCGTACCCCGGTCCGAGCCCTGAGGCGCCCTGGGGCCGCCCTTGGCGCCACCGCGCGCGGCCGCGCCGCGGCCCTTCCGGCCGGCGTCGCCGCCCACGTCGTAGCGGCGCTCCTCGGGGCGGGGCTTGCTCTCGCGCTTCGGCGCCTTGTCGTCGCGGGCGCCACCGGCGCCGCGACCCTGGCGGTCCGGGCTGTTGCCGGAACCCCGGTAATCGCGCCCGCCGCCGCTTCCGCGACCGCCGCCGCTTCCGCGCCCACCGCTGCTGCCACGGCTGCCGCTGTTGCCACCACGGCTCCCGCCGTTGTTTCCGCTGCTGTTCCTGCCGTTGCTGCTTCGCATCAAATTTCCGTTAGTCGTCTGTGCTCTCGGTGTACTCGTCACCCGGCGCATCGGGTGCGTCCGGATCGAACGACGGAACGCCTTCCAGCGTCTCGGCCTCGATCGCCTCCGCCTCGGGGAGGAAAGGCGCGAGCTCCGGGAGCTCGTCCAGGCCGCGCAGGCCCATCCGCTCCAAAAAGTAGTTCGTCGTCCTGTACAGGATCGCACCTGTTTCGGGTTCCGCGCCCGCCTCCTCCACCAGACCCCTCTGGAGAAGCGTCCGCATCACGCCGTCACAGTTCACTCCGCGCACCGCGGAGACCCTGGAACGGCTCACCGGCTGGCGGTACGCGACGACCGCGAGGGTCTCCAGGGCCGCCTGGGTGAGCCGCGCCTGCTGCCCGTCGAGCACGAAGCGCTCCACGGCGGCGGCGTACTCGGGCCGGGTGTAGAACCGCCAGCCGCCCGCCACGAGCCGCAGCTCGAAGCCGCGCCGCTGCACGGTGTACTCGTCGGCGAGCTCCCGCAGCGCGTCGGCGACCTGCCGCCGTGGCCGGTCGAGGATCTTGGCGAGGTGCTCCTCGGTGGCCGGTTCGTCGACGACCATGAGGACGGCCTCCAGGGCGGGCCGCAGCTCGAGATCGGCGACGGCACTCAGCAGATCACCGGCAGGACGCTCCGTACTCATGTGGCCGTCTCCTCACTCGTCTCACCCTTCGTGTCACCCGGTGTCTCGGGCGGGCGGTCGAACTCGTCGGTCACCGTCGGCTCCCCGTCGCCGTCCCCGCCGGTCCACCGCACCATCAGCTCGCCCAGGGCGGCCTCCTGGTCCAGCTCCACGGCCTTCTCGCGGTACAGCTCCAGGAGCGCGAGGAAACGCGCGACGACGGTCAGGGTGTCCCCCGCGTCCTCCACGAGCACCTGGAAGCTGAGCTCGCCCCGCTCCCGGAGCCGGGCCACGACCACCCCGGCCTGCTCCTGCACGGACACCAGCGGGGCATGGATGTGGTCGACGTACACCTGGGGCTTCGCGCGGGGCTGCATCGCCTTCACCGCGAGCCGGGCGAACCCCTCGGCGCCGATGCTGATGACGACCTCGGGCAGCAGCTCCGCGTGGTGGGCCTCGAGACCGACGGTGCGCGGATAACGCCGCGCCTCCTGTTCGAGCCGCTCGCTGAAGATGTCGGCGATCCGCTTGTACGCGCGGTACTGGAGCAGCCGCGCGAAGAGCAGGTCCCGCGCTTCGAGCAGCGCGAGGTCCCCCTCGTCCTCGACCTCGGCGGAGGGCAGAAGGCGGGCCGCCTTGAGGTCGAGCAGGGTGGCGGCGACCACGAGGAACTCGGTGGTCTGATCCAGGTCCCAGTCGGGCCCCATGGCGCGGATGTGCGCCATGAACTCGTCGGTCACCGTCGAAAGCGCGACTTCGGTGACGTCCATCTTGTGCTTCGAGATGAGCTGGAGCAGCAGATCGAAGGGGCCCTCGAAGTTGGCGAGACGGACCTTGAACCGCCCGTCGTCGGGCTCGGACTCCGGCTCCGGCTCGGGCTCCGCTTCGGGGGCCGCCTCCGGCTCGGGAATCAGATCCGGTTCCGGCGCGGGCTCCGCGGGAGCCGCACCCGGGCCGCGCCCCAGCGCACGCCGACGGGCGGCCGGTGCGGAATCGTCGTTCAGGGGCATCGGCGGGAACGCTACCGCTACCGCCCGCGCAACCGTCGTACGAGAATGCTCGCGTCCCCGCGGGACTCCAGATCCGCGAGCACCACGGCCACCGCCTCGCGGACGATGCGCCCGCGGTCGACCGCGAGCCCGTGCTCGCCCCGCAGCACGAGACGCGCGTGCTCCAGGTCCATCAGCTCCTCGGCGGACACGTACACGGTGATCTTCTCGTCGTGCCGCTCGCGCCCGCTGGGCCGCCGGTTGGCCGCCCGTGCGCGCCGTCGCGCCTGTGCCGTGGAGGAGGCGTTCGCGGACCGGCCGCCGCCCTGTGCGGCGGCGCCTTCCTGGCCCTGACCCTGCCCCTGGGGCTGACCCTGGGCGGCGCGGCCCTCGGCCGTGGCCGACCGGCCGCGGGCTTCACCCGACTCCGCGTCGGCGGCGCCGTGTTCGGCTGCGTCGCCGCCCTCTGCCTCCGCGCCGCCGCCGTGCGCGTCACCGGCAGCGGTCTCGTCGCTCTCGCCCGCCGGCGACGGCACCCGTGCCTCGCCGTTCGCCTGGCGTCGCGGGGAGGACGACTGCAGCGCCATCCCCCCGGTCGTACGGAACAGTTCGTCGGCCCCCGGCAGACTCACTCGGCGTGACACCGGGCGAGCACCTCCCTGGCGAGCTGGCGATAAGCGGCCGCGCCGACCGAGTTCGATGCGTACGTCGTGATCGGCTCACCGGCGACCGTGGTCTCCGGGAAGCGGACCGTGCGCCCGATCACCGTGTGGTACACGTGATCGTCGAAGGCCTCGACCACCCGCGCGAGCACCTCACGGCTGTGCACCGTGCGGGAGTCGTACATGGTGGCCAGGATGCCGTCGAGCTCCAGGTCGGGGTTGAGCCGCTCCTGGACCTTCTCGATGGTCTCCGTCAGCAGGGCCACACCGCGCAGCGCGAAGAACTCGCACTCGAGCGGCACGATCACCTTGTGAGCCGCCGTCAGGGCGTTCACGGTGAGCAGGCCGAGCGAGGGCTGACAGTCGATCACGATGTAGTCGTAGTCCTGCATCAGCGGCTTCAACGCCCGCTGCAGCGTGGACTCGCGCGCGACCTCGCTCACCAACTGCACCTCGGCGGCGGACAGGTCGATGTTGCTGGGCAGCAGGTCCATGTTCGGGACCGCCGTCTTCAGCAGCACCTCGTCGGCCGACATGCCCCGCTCCATGAGCAGGTTGTAGACCGTCAGGTCCAGCTCCATCGGGTTCACCCCGAGGCCCACCGACAGGGCGCCCTGCGGGTCGAAGTCGACCAGCAGGACCCGGCGTCCGTACTCCGCGAGTGCGGCACCCAGGTTGATGGTCGACGTCGTCTTGCCCACGCCGCCCTTCTGGTTGCACATCGCGATGATCTTCGCGGGACCGTGATCGGTCAGCGGACCCGGGATCGGGAAGTACGGCAGCGGGCGTCCCGTGGGACCGATGCGCTCACGGCGCTGACGGGCCGCGTCCGGGGCCAGCGTGGCCGCGTACTCGGGATCGGGCTCGTACTCGGCGTCAGGGTCGTAGAAGTGCCCCTGGGGCAGTTCCTCGTAGTCGGCGAGTTGGGTGTGGGTGGTGTTCTCGCCACTCCGGTCGCCGGCCATGGCGTTCACGTGATGGCCATCCATGCTCTGGGGTGCAGACGATGTCGACGGGGTCGCCCCCGTCGGCTGTGCCTGCTGGGGGTTCTGGCGGGCTGCGAAGGTGCGGACAGCGACGGAGCCGACAGCCTCGAGCCCCACGGGTCCTTGGCCGCGCTCAGACATTCCTGGTTGACCACCCCCGGGAGCAAATGTCGACTCATTCACAAGTCGTCTTACCTCCTTGGTGACCAGGAAATTTCTCGATAGGTCAGCGTGGCACCATGCCGACGGTTGGCGACTCTATGGCGTGTCACCGGTCCGCAGCAACACAATCCGCCGGACCCGGCCCGATGTGTCGGCAATCGAACGCCCCCATGTCAAGGGTGTGCGGCGTGTCTTCGGCACGATTCCGGGGTGTGCGAATCGGTTAAAGGGTTACGTTCAAGGCGAGTTGACCATGTCCACGGACATACGCATACGGCCGGACCCCTCTCAAGGTCCGGCCGCGGGCGTGAGATTGACGACTTTCGTTGACGAAAGCGGTCGGGTTCAGCTTCGGGTTCAGCCGAGGAGCGTCTCCAGCTCGACGTGCTCGAGGCCGTGCGACTCGGCGACCTCCTTGTAAACGACCTTGCCGTCATGGGTGTTGAGACCCAGGGCGAGCGCGTGGTCACGGCGCAGCGCCTCGACCCAGCCGCGGTTCGCCAGCTCGACGATGTACGGCATCGTCGCGTTGGTCAGCGCGTACGTCGAGGTGTTGGGCACCGCGCCGGGCATGTTGGCGACGCAGTAGAACACCGAGTTGTGGACCGGGAAGGTCGGCTCGGCGTGCGTGGTCGGGTGCGAGTCCTCGAAGCAGCCGCCCTGGTCGATCGCGATGTCGACAAGGACACTTCCCGGCTTCATGCGCGAGACGAGCTCGTTGGTGACGAGCTTCGGCGCCTTGGCGCCCGGGATGAGGACGGCGCCGATGACGAGGTCGGCGTCGAGGCAGGCCTTCTCGAGCTCGAAGGCGTTGGAGATGACGGTCTGGATCTTCGTGCCGAAGATCTTGTCCGCCTCCTTGAGCTTGTTGATGTCCTTGTCGAGCAGGGTCACGTGGAAGCCCATGCCGATGGCGATCTGCGCGGCGTTCCAGCCGGAGACGCCGCCGCCGATGACGACGGCCTTGCCGGCCGCGACACCCGGGACACCGCCGGGCAGCACACCGCGGCCGCCCTGGGCGGCCATCAGGTGGTAGGCGCCGACCTGCGGGGCCAGGCGGCCCGCGACCTCGGACATCGGGGCGAGCAGCGGGAGCGCGCGGTTCGCGGTCTCGACGGTCTCGTACGCGATGGCGGTCGTGCCGGACTCCAGGAGCGCGTCCGTGCACTCCTTGGAGGCGGCCAGGTGCAGGTAGGTGAAGAGGGTCTGGTCCTTGCGGAGGCGGTGGTACTCCTCGGCGATGGGCTCCTTGACCTTCAGGAGGAGGTCGGCCGTGGCCCAGACCTCGTCCGCGGTGTCCAGGATGACGGCGCCCGCGGAGACGTACTCCGCGTCCGTGATCGAGGAGCCGACACCGGCGTTCCGCTCGATGACGACCTGGTGGCCATGGCGCACCAGCTCATGCACGCCGGCGGGGGTGATGGCCACCCGGAACTCGTTGTTCTTGACCTCGCGGGGGATGCCGACCTTCACGTCGATCACGGTCCTCTTGGCTCAGGGGTTTTTCGGGCAATGCACTACATACCGATACACAAGAGGGCGCATCGGAGACACCACGGAAGTACGCGGCGGAGCCAGTCTAATGAAGGACTTCTCGCTGTCTAGCCTTTCAATGCATCAATCTTCTGCGGAAGTGCTACGGATTTCGTAGGCGGAAGGTTTCACTCCAGCTTGCGATGCAAGCCCGGTGACCTCCTGCGTCCCTGTTCCCAGCATGCGCTCGGCGGCACTGCGGTGCAGCCGGGCGGCCGCCGGGTCGCCGAGCCGGTCCAGGGTGTCGGCCAGCCTGAGCTGCAGCGCTGCCTGAAGACGTACGTCACCGGCCTGCCGCGCCCAGTCGACGGCCTCCTGGCAGGTGCGCAGCGACTCCTCGGGCCGCCCCGCGTACTCCTGCACCCGCGCCAGCTCGCTCAACGCCCTTGCCTGGCCCGCCACATCACCGGCCTTGCGGTAGCCGGTGACCGCCGAGCTCCAGTTGCGCAGCGCCTCGCCGTAACGGCCCGCGTACGTGTGCGCCGTCGCGACGCGGCCGTACAGGCGGGCGGCATCGGCGCGCTCATCCCGCGTGAGGCGATGGGCGAGCGCGCGCCCGAACCAGTCGGAGGCCCGCGACCAGTCCCCCAGCTCCTGATAGGCACCGCCTACGGATTCCATCGCGCGGCCGGTCGCATACGGATCATTTGCTTCCCGTCCGGCGTCCAGCGCGAGCCGATACCGCACCAGTGCCTCGTGCGTCCGTCCCGTCCGCGCGTCCAGATCCGCGAGATTCAGCAGGGCCGCCGCCTTCTCGCGGGGCAGGTTCCGCCGCTCGGCGACATCGAGGACGAGCCGGTGTACGCCGTACAGCTCGGGAGCCGCGTCCTCCGTGCCCCGGTGGGCGACCAGCGCCCTGGTCAGGGCCGCCATCAGGCGCCGCGCGAGGGTGTCGAGCTCCCCGTCGGCGACCGCGAGGCGGGCCGCGGCGAGCAGGGCGGGCTGCCGCACGCGCAACCACTCGGCGGCGGCCGCCGGATTGGGGAAGCGCAGCGCGCGTGGCAGACCGGCGAGCTTCTTGCGGGCGCCCGAGTCGTCCGGCTCCGTGACCGCCCGGCAGGACTGGAGGAGACGTACGGTCCGCTCCAGCATCCTGGCCCGCGCGAGCTGCACCTCGGCGGGCCGGTCCTGGCTCTCGGTGCGCGCCCGGAGCAGCGGCAGCAGGCAGGCCGGCAGCTCGTACTGCGGGAGGGCCGAATCCACGGCCCTGACCAGGCCGAGCTTCACGAAGTCGTCCAGGGTCGTGCGGGCCGCGGAGACCGAGCAGCCCGCGAGCGCGGACGCGGTGTGCGGGTCGAGGTAGCCGGCCGGGGCGAGGGAGAGATAGCGCAGTATCCGCGCGGCGGCGCCCGGCAGCGAGGTGTACGAGAGCTCGAAGATGCGGGCGAGGGCGCCGGAGGGGGACTCGTCCTCGGGCCGGTCGTGCACCTGCTTGGCCAGGTCGGCGACGGCCGCCTTGGGCCGCCCGGAGAGCCAGCCGCCGGCCAGGACGAGCGCGGCGGGGTGCGCGGCGCAGGCCTCGACCAGGCTCTCGGCCGACCGCGGGTCCACGGTGATGCGCACCGGGCCCGCCGCGCGGGAGAGCAGTTCGACCCCCGCGGCGGTGTCCAGGCCGCCCAGCGTGCAGGGCCGCACATCCGGGATGCCGGTGAGCGGGCCCTCCGACACGGCGACGACCAGGCACTCGGGCGTGTCCGGGAGCAGCGGGTCGACCTGCTCGGCGTCCGCGGCGCCGTCGAGAAGCAGCAGGGCCCGGCGGCCGGAGAGGGCTTCGCGGAGCACTTCGGTGAGCTCGTCCTCGTCTGCGCCGGCCGGTGCGGGGACTTCGAGGGCGTCGAGGAGTTCCCGGGCGGTGCGCTCGGTGGGCACGCGCGTGCCGTCGGGTTCGGTGAGATGGGCGCGCAGCAGCCCGTCGGGGTAGTCGTCGGCGACCTGCCGGGCGAGTTCCTCGGCGAGCGCGGAGCGGCCCGAGCCGGGGCGGCCGGCGATGAGGAGCACGCGCGCGCGGGGCGCCTTGCGGCCCGCGATGGTGTCGAGTCCTGCGCGGTCGATGTCGGCGCGGAGCTCTTTCAACTCCCTGCGCCGGCCGACGAATTGACTGTCCTCGGAGGCCCGGGCCGGAGCGGGCCGCGGCACCGCGCCGCCCGCCGCCGAACCGTCCGTGTCGACCGCCTGATCCGTCACGGGTCATGCTCCGTCCGCCTGCGCGCGAACCCGCCGGGACTCCGGTCGGGACGCTTCCAGAGCCTAGTTCAGGCCCTGGCGTCTCCCCTGGCGAGCGGCACGCACAAGTCCCCCGATCGGATCAGCAGATCGTCACACCGGAGGACTTCTCAGGCCTCGAAGGGGCGCGCGGGCCAGGGCGCCTCGGCGGGACGCAGCGCGTCCAGGCCGTCGCCGCTCAGCGCGGCGGTCAGCGAAAGGGCGCCCACGACCAGGCAGTTGTTGTGCAGCTCACCGGCGAGCACACCGCGTACGAGCTCTTGAAGCGGTACGCGCGCCAGCTCCATGTCGGCCTCCTCCTCGGAGACCTCGAAGCGCTCGCCCTCGGCCTCGGACAGGTCGCGGGCCAGGAAGATCCGCACGGCCTCGTCGCAGCCGCCGGGCGTGGTGAAGACGTCGGTCAGGACACGCCAGTCCTCGGCCTTGACGTGCGCCTCTTCGTAGAGCTCGCGCTGGGCGGCGTGCAGGGGGTTCTCGCCGGGGATGTCGAGCAGGCCCGCCGGGATCTCCCACAGCTTGTGGCGGACGGGGTGGCGGTACTGACTCAGGACCAGGACGCGGCCCTCGTCGTCCAGGGCGAGCACCGCGACCGAGCCGGGGTGCACCTGGTAGTCACGGTGGACGACGGACCCGTCGGGCATGACCACGTCGTCGGTGCGCACCGAGGTCTTGTTCCCCACGAAGGGCGTCTTCGTCGCCGTGACCTGCCACTCCTCGGCGGTGTCCTTGATCGTCATGTCGCCCTGTCCTCCCACACGTGCAAACAGAAACCGGGGCACGCGCCTCATGAGACCCGTACCCCGGCAACCGTATCGCTCTTGTGTTACTTGCCCGTCTGGCGCGCTTCTTCCTGCCGTGCCACTGCCGCCTTCACCAGGCCCGCGAAGAGCGGGTGCGGGCGCGTCGGGCGCGAGCGCAGCTCCGGGTGCGCCTGGGTGGCGACCAGGTAGGGGTGGACCTCGCGGGGGTACTCGACGTACTCGACGAGCTTGCCGTCCGGGGACGTGCCGGAGAAGAGGATGCCGGCCTTCTTCTCGAGCTCGGCGCGGTAGGAGTTGTTCACCTCGTAGCGGTGACGGTGGCGCTCCTCGACGTACTCCTTGCCGTCGTACACCTCACGGGCGATGGAGCCCTCGGCGAGCTTCGCGGGGTACATGCCCAGGCGCATCGTGCCGCCCATGTCGCCCTCACCGGCGACGATGTCCAGCTGCTCCGCCATGGTCGAGATGACCGGGTGGGCGGTCGCGGCGTCGAACTCCGTGGAGTTGGCGTCGGGGATGTCCGCGAGGTTGCGGGCGGCCTCGACGACGATGCACTGCAGGCCGAGGCAGATGCCGAGCAGCGGCACCTTGTTCTCGCGGGCGTACTGGATGGCGCTGACCTTGCCGTTGACGCCGCGCTCGCCGAAGCCGCCGGGGATCAGGATGGCGTCGACGTCACCGAGCTGCTTGGCGGCGCCCGCCGGGGTCTTGCAGTCGTCGGAGGTGACCCACTTGACCTTGACGCGGGCGCGGTTGGCGAAGCCGCCGGCGCGCAGGGCCTCGGTCACCGAGAGGTAGGCGTCGGGCAGGTCGATGTACTTGCCGACCAGCGCGATGGTGACCTCGTGGTTCGGGTTGTGCACCCGGTCCAGGAGGTCCTCCCACTGGGTCCAGTTCACGTCGCGGAACGGGAGGTCCAGCTTGCGGACCACGTAGGCGTCCAGGCCCTCGGTGTGCAGGACCTTCGGGATGTCGTAGATCGACGGGGCGTCCTTGCAGGCCACGACCGCGGCCTCGTCGACGTCGCACATCAGCGAGATCTTGCGCTTGATGGCCGTCGGCACGTCACGGTCGGCGCGCAGCACGATGGCGTCCGGCTGGATACCGATGTTGCGCAGGGCCGCGACCGAGTGCTGGGTCGGCTTGGTCTTCAGCTCGCCGGAGGGGCCGATGTAGGGAAGCAGCGAGATGTGCACGACGAAGACGTTGTCGCGGCCGACCTCGTGGCGGACCTGGCGGACGGTCTCCAGGAACGGCAGCGACTCGATGTCGCCCACCGTGCCGCCGACCTCCGTGATGACGACGTCGACGTCGTCGGTGGCCATGCGGCGGATGCGGTGCTTGATCTCGTTCGTGATGTGCGGGATGACCTGCACCGTGTCGCCGAGGTACTCGCCGCGCCGCTCCTTGGCGATGACCTGCGAGTAGACCTGGCCGGTGGTGACATTGGCCGTGCCGTCGAGGTCGACGTCCAGGAAGCGCTCGTAGTGCCCGATGTCCAGGTCGGTCTCGGCGCCGTCGTTCGTGACGAACACCTCACCGTGCTGGAAGGGGTTCATCGTGCCGGGGTCGACATTGAGGTACGGGTCGAGCTTCTGCATGGTGACGCGCAGGCCGCGCGCCTTGAGGAGCGCACCCAGGCTCGAGGCAGTCAGACCCTTGCCGAGGGAAGAGGCGACACCCCCGGTGACGAAGATGTGCTTGGTCGTCGATGACGCAGAGGATCGAGTCTGCATGGCCAAGAGGGGGCTCCCGTGGTCGCGGTCTGAAGGGTGCGTACCGGCCTCGTCCCAGGTTTTGGAGGAGGTGCCGTCGCTGCGGTTCGGGGGTTCTATGACCACCGGCTCACGGGCTACCAGGGTATCAGCGACCGGACGAGGCTGCTTCCGGCCACGCTCGGACACCCCCGTCACACCTCCCTCACCAGGCGCTCACCCGTTCGGCGCAGGCTGGTTGCCGGGAGCGGCGCGCAGATCACCGGGGTGCGTCGTATCCTGCTCGGACACTGGCTGCCGAGCCGGACCGACCAACGGCAATCACCCCCTACCGTTCTTGGAACAAGAGGCTCGCGCAGTACGTTTCACAGCGAACCCCTTGACCGTAGTAGCGAGCGCCCCGAGAGGGCGACGTGGCCGTTTGACTGGAGATGCACGTGGCCGGGCGCATCGAGGATTACGCACTCATCGGAGACATGCAGACCGCCGCCCTGGTCTGCCGGGACGGCACAGTCGACTGGCTGTGCCTGCCCCGCTTCGACTCTCACGCCATCTTCGCCGGATTGCTCGGCACGGAGGAGCACGGATTCTGGCGGCTCGGGCCCGCTCACAGCCCCGACGCGCCACCGCCGACCGCCGCGCGGCGCACGTACCGCGGCGACTCGCTGATCCTTGAATCCGAGTGGGACACCCCGCGCGGCACGGTCCGCGTGACCGATTTCATGCCGCCGCGCGACACGGACGCCCCGCAGCTCGTGCGGATCGTCGAGGGCGTCAGCGGCCGGGTGCCGATGCGCTCCGCCCTGCGGATGCGTTTCTCGTACGGCCGGGTCGTGCCCTGGGTGCACAAGGTCGACGAGCGCACGGTGGCCGTCGCGGGGCCCGACTCCGTGTGGCTCGACACGACGGCCGAGACCTTCGGCAAGGACCTCACGACGTACTCGGACTTCACGGTCTCGCCCGGTGACCGGGTCGCGTTCACCATCTCGTGGCAGCCCTCGCACAAGGAGCCGCCGCCGCCCGCCGAGCCCGAGAACGCCCTCGAGGCGACGCAGGACTTCTGGCGCGAGTGGGTGGACCACTGCACGTACCACGGCCCGTACCGCGAGGCCGTGGTCCGCTCGCTGATCACCCTGAAGGCCCTGACGTACGCCCCCACGGGCGGCATCGTGGCGGCGCCCACGACGTCGCTGCCGGAGGACGTCGGCGGCTCCCGCAACTGGGACTACCGCTACACCTGGCTGCGCGACGCCGCCATCACGCTCTCCTCGCTCCTGCGCACCGGCTACCGCGAGGAGGCCCGCGCCTGGCGCGAGTGGCTGCTCCGCGCGGTGGCGGGCGACCCCGAGAACCTGCAGATCATGTACGGCATCGCGGGCGAGCGCGAGCTCGGCGAGGCCGAGCTCGACTGGCTGCCGGGGTACGAGGGCTCGACCCCGGTCCGGGCCGGCAACGGCGCCGCGCACCAGCTCCAGCTCGATGTGTACGGCGAGGTCACCGAGGCCCTGCACCTGGCGCACATGACGGGCCTGGCCCGCAGCGACTACGCCTCGCTGCTCCAGCTCAAGCTGATCCGGTATCTGGAGACGCACTGGGACCAGCCGGACGAGGGCATCTGGGAGGTCCGCGGCCCGCGCCGCCACTTCGTGCACTCCAAGGTGATGGTGTGGGTCGCCGTCGACCGCACGATCAAGCTCATCGAGTCCGGTGACGCGGACGGCCCCCTGGACAAGTGGCGCGACCTGCGTGACGACATCCACCGGGACGTCTGCGAGAAGGGCTACGACAAGGAGCGCAACACGTTCACGCAGTCGTACGGCTCGAAGGAGCTGGACGCCTCGCTGCTCCTCATCCCGCAGATGGGCTTCCTGCCGCCCGACGACAAGCGTGTGATCGGCACGATCGAGGCGATCCAGCGGGAGCTCTCGACGTCGGACGGCTTCATCCTGCGCTATCCGACGTCCGGCGACGGGGAGAACCTGGACGGCCTGGAGGGTGACGAAGGCGCCTTCCTTGCCTGTTCGTTCTGGATGGCGGACGACCTGGCGATGATCGGCCGGGTCGACGAGGCCCGCAAGCTCTTCGAGAAGCTGCTCGCGCTCCGCAACGACCTGGGGCTGCTCGCCGAGGAGTGGGACCCGCGGCTGCAGCGCCAGGTCGGCAACTTCCCGCAGGCGTTCAGCCACGTGCCGCTGATCGACACGGCACTGCGGCTGACGGCCAGCGGGGCGTACGGCGGCTAGTCACACCAGCTTCCCGATGACCTCCCGGGCGGCGCGCTCTCCTTCGGTCGCGCCGCCCTCCATGAAGCCCTGGAAGTCGTAGGAGCAGTGCTCGCCGCCGATGTGGAGGGTGCCCCGCGGGCCCTGCGGCGTGCCTTCGTAGCCGGCGTAGCGGTGCAGATAGCCGACGGGCCAGTACGAGTAGGCGCCGAGGGCATAGGGGTCCTTGTGCCAGGCCGAGAGCTGGGCCCTGCCGGTCCAGGCCGCCTTGGTGCCGGGGAAGACCTGGTCGATCTGGCCCAGATACCGGGTGGAGAGGTCGCGTACGTAGGGGTCGGACTCGGTGTTGAACGGGCCGGACGGTGACAGCGATCGGGCGAGGGTGCCGCCGCCGTACTGGATGAGGATGCCGCCGGTGCCCGGCTGGAGCTTGGTGGTGTCCCAGGTCTGCTGGAAGTCGGCGTCGGTGAAGCAGTCGCCCGCGCTCACTCCCGGCCAGGCGCCGGTGCCGCGCCAGGGTCGGCTGCCGAACTGCATGTTGAGCTTGGTGCAGTGGCCCATGCGGGCATCACGCAGCAGGTTCGTCATGCGGGCGTCCAACCCGGCCTTGGTGAGGTCGAGCTGCTTGAGCACCGGCAGCGGTACGCACAGGATCGTGTGGTCGGCGGTGGCGGTGCGCGTGGCGCCCGCCTCGGTGTAGGTGAGGGTCTGGGTGCCGTCCGAGTCGGCGCGTACGGCGGTCAGCGCACAGCCGGGGCGCAGGGTGCCGTCGGGCAGGAAGTCGGCGATGGCGTGCGGGAGTCGGTCGTTGCCGCCGGTGATGTGGTAGCGCTCGTCGGACAGGCCCCAGATGTTGAAGTGCCCCGGATTGGTCTGGTAGCCCATCAGCAGGACGAGGGCGAGCGCGGACTGGTCGGTGGTGTCGGCGCCGTACTCGACGTTGTAGGCGACGTCGAACCAGCGGCCGAGCGGGGAGCCGTGCCCTCCGGGGACGCGGGAGTCGATCCACTCATGAATCGACATGTTGTCGAGGGCGGTGCCTGCCGGGGTGGTCTGGCTCCAGAAGACCTCGCCGGCCTCCGACAGGTCGCGGCGCAGGAGTTGGTAGACCTCCTTGAAGTCGTCGTCGGCCTGGGCGCGCGGGTAGTAGGCGCCGTCGAACCAGAGGATCTCCTGCGCGCCGCGCGGTCCGCCGCCGAGGAAGTCCTCGACGGGGAGGTCGAAGCGGCGGCACAGCTCCAGGATCTTCTTGTGGCTCGTGTCGATCAGCTCGCCGCCGATCTCGGAGGTCTGGCCGTACGCCCAGTGGGCGCGCTGGGTGCGCATGCGGCCGCCGACCCGGTCGGGATTGGCTTCGTAGAGCGTGCAGTTCAGGCCCGCGTCATGGAGGGTGAGAGCGGCGGTCAGGCCCGATATCCCGGCTCCTACGACGGCTATGCGGGGTGCGCCTTTCGTGGCCGAGGCTCTCGCGCGGGGAGCTGCCGCGAGGCCCGCGCCGGCCGCGAGCCCCGCTGCGGCTGCCCCCTTGAGGGCCGTTCTGCGACTGAATGGTCTTGCGGCGCCCCGCAGTTCGGCCACGGGGACGCCGAGGCGCCGGGCCTCGCCGTGCTGCGCGGCCAGTTGCTTCAAGGCGTGCATCGGGTTCGTACGGGACACGGGAGATCTCCTCAGACGGTGGCGGACGTGGTGGGCTCGGTGTCGTTCACGCGCTCGGCCGCGTCCTCCAGGACGATCCGGCCGATGATCTCGTAGCGGGCGGGCTGCTTCGCCCGCAGATACAGGCCGAGGCCGAGGCCTCCGAAGAAGACGAGGCCCACGATCCAGGGGATGGCCTTGAAGAAGAGGGAGTCGGCGGCGCTGCCCGCCGCGGTGTCCATGTTGATCACGAGCAGGACGACGACAGCGATCATGCCGATGCCGCCGAGCAGCGGGGCGAGGAAGGTCTTGAACCAGTGCCGGTCCTCGGGGTGGTTCTTGCGGAAGTAGCCGATGACGGCGAACGAGCAGAGGGTCTGCACGATGAGGATCGCCATCGTGCCGAGGATCGCGAGCAGTGTGTAGAGGTGGATGTACGGGTCCTGTCCGGTGAGCCAGAAGGCGGCGACCAGCGCGACGGCGATCGCGGACTGGACGGAGGAGGCGATGTACGGGGAGCCGTGCCTGGGGTGCGTGCGGCCGAGGCCGCGGTGCAGGAATCCCTCGCGCCCGATCGCGTACAGATAGCGCGAGGCGCACTGGTGGAAGGCCATGCCGCAGGCGAACGAGCCGGTGATCAGGAGCCATTGGAAGGTGTCGACCGCCCAGGCCCCGATGAAGGAGTGGGCCGGGTCGAAGAACAGGTCGAGCGGGCTCGTGGACTGCGAGACCTTCACCGAACCGGTCAGGCCGTTGCCCGCGATGGTCATCCAGGAGACGTAGATGTAGAAGAGGCCGACGCCGACGACCGAGACGAGGGTCGCGCGCGGGATGACCTTCTTGGGGTTGCGGGACTCCTCGCCGTACATGGCGGTGGACTCGAAGCCGACCCAGGACCAGAAGGCGAAGAAGAGGCCGAGTCCTGCCGATGTGCCGGTGAAGGCGTTCTTCGGGTTGATCGGTTCGACGGGGATGCCGTCGGGACCGCCACCGTTGATCAGTACGGCGGTGGCGACGGCGAAGAGGACCGCGATCTCGGCGACCAGCATGACGCCGAGCGCCTTCGCGGTGAGGTTGATGTCGAAGTACGACAGGACGACGGTGACGGCGAGCATCGCGGCCGCGTAGAGGATCCACGGCAGGTCGGCACCGAGCTGATCATGGACGGTGGTCTTGGCGAAGTACGCGAAGACACCGACGATCGACGCCTCGAAGACGACGTACGCGAGGACGGCGAGCATCCCGGACGCCATGCCCGCCATACGGCCGAGGCCGTGTGAGATGTAGCCGTAGAAGGCGCCGGCGGCGGTGATCCGTTTGGCCATGGCGACGTATCCGACCGAGAACACGGTCAGGACGAGCGTCGCGAAGAGATAGCCCGCGGGGGCTCCGGTGCCGTTGCCCGCGCCGACGGCGATGGGGAGGTTGCCGGTCATCGCCGTGATGGGCGCGGCGGTGGCGACCGCCATGAAGACGACGCCGACGAGGCCGACGGAGTTCGCCTTGAGACGGTGGACCTCGGGTGTGGTGGGTTGCTCTGGCATGGCGGGCACCCTTCCGTGGCGTGACGTACGCCACAACCGACAGGAGGTCGCGCAATTGACGTCCCGGGGCGACGAGTTGTCGGGTTATGAGCGGATCAGATCATTCCCGTAACGGGCCGGAGATGTTCCCGGAACGTAAGCGCAGGTACCGTCCGCCCCATGGAAAGTCAGGGCACGCAGGGGACTCAGGGCGGCATCACCGTGCAGCGTGCCCTGGAACTTCCGGGTCTTCGCGGCGGGCTGCCCGAGGTGGTCGCGGGCGCCGAGCGGCTGCAGCGCACGGTGCGGTGGGTGCACGCGGGCGAGGTGCCGAACATCGCCTCGCTCCTCAAGGGCGGCGAGCTGCTCCTGACCACGGGCCTCGGGCTCGGCGCGCGCCCCACCGAGCAGCGTGTCTTCGTGCGCAGGCTCGCCGAGCGCGGCATCGCGGCCCTCGTCGTCGAGCTGGGCCCGCGCTTCACGCGGCTGCCCGCAGCGATCGTGGAGACGGCGCGTGCCGCGGGGCTTCCGCTGGTGCAGCTGCACCGCGAGGTGCCCTTCGTGACGGTCACCGAAGAGATCCACACCGAGATCGTCAACGGCCACTACGCGCTGCTCCAGCGGGCCGAGGAGGTCCACCGGCGCTGTACGGAGGCGCTGCTCGGCGGGGGCGGCGTGCCCCAGGTGCTGCGCGTCCTCGCGGATTTCAGCGGCAATCCGGTGTTCCTGGAGTCGCCGGACGGGCAGCTTCTGTACGCCGCCGGGGCGGGCACGGAGTGTGCCGATCCGCTCCAGGTGTGGGAGGGGCTGCGGGGCCGGAGCGTGGACAAGGACGGGCCGCCCGCGGGCGCGCTGCTCGTCGACGTGCCGGGCGGTGGCCCCGGGTCGGGTTCGGTGCGCGCCCGCCTCGTGCTGCTCGCCGTGGAGTCCGCGCTGCTTCCGGTGCACCGGATCGCGGCGGAGCGGGCCGCGGGCTCGCTCGCGGTGGTCCTGATGCAGGCGCGCCAGGAGGAGGAGCTCGCGGCGCGGGGACGGGGTGACTTCCTGACCGATCTCGCGGAGGGGCGCATTCTGGCCGAGGACGCGCCCGCCCAGGCGCGGGTGCTCGGCTTCAAGCCCGGCGAGAGCCCCCTGCTGCCGGTCGTGATGCGCCTGGCGGACGGGTTGCCGCCCGGCGGGGGCTGGGCGGTGCTCGCGCGGGCGGTGGCGGAGGAGCTCGCCGCGGTGGGGGTGCCGGTGCTGCTCGGCGTACGTCCGGTCGAGGGGCGTGTCCCGCTGCTCCTGGGGCTGCGCTCGGAGTCCGAGCGGACCGCGGTGGCCGACCGGGTCGCCGCCGCGCTGCGGGCGGGCGTGGAGCGGGCCGGGATGCAGCGGGCCGGGGCGCTGCCGCCGGTCGTGGTGGTCGGCGTCGCGGGCGGCTGGGCGGCGGCTTCGGCGGGGCTCCGGCACGCGGCGGAAACGGCGACGGCCGCGCAGGGCCTCATCGACCGCCCCTGGTACGACGCGCGGCGCCTGGACATCGACCTGCTGCTGTGGCGCCTGCACAACTACGACGACTCTGCGCTCGCGGCGTTCGTGGACCGTGCGATCGGCCCGCTGCGCGCCCACGACCTGCGCTCGAAGCCGCCGCTGCTGCCCACCCTGCAGACGTATCTGGCGCATGCGGGACGCAAGGCGGAGACGGCGCGCGAACTGCACCTGAACCGTCAGACGCTCTACAACCGTCTCGCCCGGATCAGTGAGCTCCTCGGCACGGACCTGGACGACCCACAGACGGTGCTCGCGCTGAGCCTGGCGCTGCGGGCACGCAGGCATGTGGCATAACGACGCCTCCCCGCCCCGCCCTACACCCCGAACGGCCTCGTCAACTCGTCATAGACGCTGAGGACCTGGGTGACCGTCTCGTCCTCGGTCGGCCATGTCGCCGCCTGCGCCGTGCCCTTGTCCTTGAGGCGCTCCCGGAGCGCGGGGTCGGCGAGGAGGCGCGCGACGGCGGTGGCCAGGGCCTCGGCGTCGCCGTACGGGACGAGCACGGCGGCGTCGCCGACCAGTTCGGGGATGCCGCCGACGGCGGTCGCGACGAGCGGCACGCGCGCGTGCAGGGCCTCCTGCGCGAGCACCGAGCGGGATTCCCAGCTGCTGGGCAGCACCACGAGGTCGGCCGCCGCGAGCATCTCCGCTACGTCGTCGCGCCGCCCGACGAGCCTCACCGGCAGGCCCTCGCCCTCGATGCGGCGTTGCAGCGCGCCGCGTTCCGGCCCCTCGCCCGCGATGACCAGGAGCGGCAGGGGGTCGAGATGGCGCCACGCGCGCGTGGCCTCCAGGAGGACGTCGTAACCACGCTGCCGTTCGAGCGTGCCGAGCGTGACGATCAACGGCCGTCCGACGGCGCCCAGTTCGGCGAGCGCCTTGTGACGCAGCCCCTCGGCGTCCTCGGCATCACCGCTTGCCCCGGTGACCGGCCGCGGCGCGGGGAAGGTGACGGGGGCGAGCCGGGCGTCCCGCGCTCCCCTGCTGCGGGCCCGGTCGACGAGGTCGGACGAGGTGCCGAGGACCACGGCCGCGGCCTTGGCGACGCGTCGCTCCAGGAGGTGCAGGAGGCGGGCGCGCGCACCTTCCGCGTGCGCGCGCGTGTGCCAGGTGACGACGAGGGGGGTACGGCGGCCGGTGAGCGCGAGGGTGGCGCGGAGCGCGGCGTGCAGGCCGTGCGCGTGCACCAGGTCGGCGTCGGCGCAGGCCAGGCGGAGGGAGGCGACGGACGCGGGGTCGCTGCTGCGGGGTACGTGTACGTGCCGGGCGCCGGTGCCCGTGAGGTCGTAGGCGTGGGCCGCCTCGGTGGGGGCGCACACCGTGACCCGCACACCCCGCGCCGCGAGGCCCGCGGCCAGCGACCTGACGTGGGCACTGCTGCCCGCGCTGCCACCGCCCAGGACCTGCACGGTGTGCATCGGGGTCTGACCGTGCGGTGAGTGGCTGCTCACGTGGCTCACGTAGCCGGGGCTCCTGGGTAGGCGTCGGGGACTGCGCCAAGGATGCCAGTCCGTACGGACGTTCCGGCACCGCTGAAAGGTCTCTTCCGTGTCGGGGCGGGCAACTCCCTGACGCGGATCACCCACACGGGTGAGGACTACGAGGATTCAGTACCGCGAACGACTTACGGCCCTCGCATCTTCGCAGCGACCACACTCCCGACGAAAGACTTCCGAAACTCCGTCACGCCAGAACTTCCCTCAGCAGGTCCCCGCCTCTCCCCCGAAGAGACGACCCCACCCCACCGGGGTGCCCCCGTGCCCGGCACGATCACGTCCGGGTGGCAGGGGCTACTCGAAGGCGCTCCGCGCGTGGCCCGCCGTCGGGGCATTCCGCACACGAGGGATCGCCACCCGGTACGACGAAACCGCTCGGTCCTACGAAGCAGCCGTCGCCCTGGCCTCACTCCTGGCGTGGGCGTGGAGGCTGACGAACCAACTCAGTCCATGTCCTCGTCCGCGTCTTCCTCCATGTTCTCGTACCCGGAGCGGAAGAGTGCGGAGAAGCCGGGGTGCTTGGTGGTGTCGCCGTACTTCGGTGCGAACTCGTAGGCGGCCCACTCGCCGTCCGGCCCTGCGTCGGTCGGATCGAGCAGCCAGAAGTCCTCTCCCCGGGAGATCTCGATGGACCGGCGGAACAGCTGAACGTCGTCCTCGTTGCCGGGTATGGAGGCGTAGGTCTCGATCACGCGGCTGCCTGCCTCGCTGTCCCGCATCCATATGACGCGGCCGCACGGATGGACGCCGTCCACATGGTCATCGAGGCGCTTCCACCCGTCGGTCGCCAGGAAGAATCCCCGCAGGCTTGGCGGGAACCGCACGCCGAGCCGCTCCTCGGCTGCCGCCAGAGCTTCCTCCCGGGCAGGAGCTTCGCCCAGCCACAGTTCGACGTGTCCGCCTTGGTCCAGCGCCTCGTGCTGATCCTCGTCCAGGAGGTCGTCGAGCTCTTCCTCGTCGGCACGGACCTTCACATACAGCTCGCTGTATCGCTCCAGAAAGTCACGCCACGCCTGTGGCGTGGTCAGAACGGCGGCAACTTCATTGTCTTCAGGCTCAGTTGTCTCACTCATGCCGATCATGGTGCCAGGTGGCTACGACAACGCCGAAGGCCGCCCGGTCCGTACCGCGTGCGAGGGCCGGGCCGCGGTTGCCACCCGTGACGCGGAGATAACCGAGATCGCCAGTCAGGCGTTGCTGACGCCGCTCCCGGTGCCGTGGGCCCACCGTTCGGTGATGTGGCGGTACAAGGCGCCGAGCGCGGTGCCGGGAGCGCCGGACGTATCCGCACGCTCGTGCCCGAAGGCATGGTCGGTGTGATGGATGGGTCGGCCCGGACCGCCGAGTGGGTGCCCGCGATCAGAGGCGGTGGCACGCTCGTCGAGCTTCGGGGGTGGCCAGGGCCGGCCGAGCGGGGCATCAGGGTGTGTCCGGTGATGGTGCCCGATCGCGTCGGCGACACGGTCAGCCTGGACATCCCCTGCCGTCAGGCCGAGACCGGCGTATTGACGCCGCGCGTCGCGGCGGTGCTGCCAGCCGCCGAAGCCGCCCGGGCACACCGTCTGCTGGAAGACGGCGGCCTGCGGGGCCGCGTGGCCCCGGACTTCTCCCGAACCCCCTAGGCCCAGCCCCGCGCACCCGCGCTCACCTTCTCGCCGCACAAAGCCGCCGCCACGACCCCCGCCGCGTGCAGCGCGAGCCCCGCGCGGCCGTTGCCCGTGGTGATGGCGAGGCCCAGTGCCGCGCCCAAGGCGTGTGCTCCCGTGTCGCCGATCATGGTGTGCTCGCCGATGTCCTGCGGCAGGACGGCCGCCGCGGCTCCCACGGAGGCGGCGGAGAGGACCCCGGCGGTGCCTCGGCGCAGCAGCCCCGGCGCCCCCAGCGCGACCACCGTCGCGGCGGCCCTTCCCGGGCGTACGTCCACGAGGTTGACGAAATGGGCGGCGCCCGCGATCACGACGCCCGCGAGGACCTTGTCCACCGGCCGCTCCTTGAGCAGTGCGCCCGCCGCGAGCCCCGCCGCCGAGACCCCGAACAACTTCACGGCCCCGCTGGAGACTTCGCCGTCCCGCAGCGCGCCCAGGTGCGCACGGAAACCCCGGCGCGGATCACCCTCCCCCGCCACGTCGTCGTACGCCCCGCAGGCCGCCGCCGCGAGCACGGCGAGCGCGGCGGCGGCGCGGGTCCTGGCGGGCAGCGCCGCGGCTCCGGCCGCCGCACCGAGGGCGGCAGCCGGCCCGGTGTACAACTCCACCGCCCGCCCCGCGTAGTTCTTCCGCTGCCAGCGGCCGGGGCCGCCGGGGGCGCGGGAGCGCAACGCGGTGGTGGCGGCGCGGGTGACGGCGGCCGAGGCGAGGAGGGCGGTGAGGCGCCGGGCGGGCTTGCGGTCGATCATGCGGGCCAGGCTACGGGGAGCCCCAGCCCGTCCGGCATCCGAGGACGAACTCGGCGAAGCCGGTGACCGGCGGTGCACAAGGCGCCCCAGCTAAAGGCGCCCCGCCCGCGAAAAGCCCCCGCCCCCTACCCGTCCCCCCGAGCCGTCGCCAGCAACTCCTCCGCATGCGCCCGCGCGGTCTCCGAGTCCTCCTGGCCCGCCAGCATCCGGGACAGCTCCCGCACCCGGTCCTCGCCTTCGAGCACGAGTACCCCGGACCGCGTCACGGACCCGTCGTTGGTCTTCTCGACCAGCAGCTGCCGGTCCGCGAACGCCGCCACCTGCGGCAGATGCGTCACGACCACGACCTGCGCGGACTTGGCGAGGCGGGCGAGCCTGCGGCCGATCTCGACCGCGGCCTTCCCGCCGACGCCCGCGTCGACCTCGTCGAAGAGATACGTCGGCACGGGGTCCGTACCCGCGAAGACCACCTCGACGGCGAGCATCACGCGCGAGAGCTCACCGCCCGACGCCCCCTTGGCGATCGGCCGCGGCGGGGCCCCCGGGTGCGGGGCGAGGAGGAGTTCCACCTCGTCCACGCCCGCGGGGCCGTATGCGACGAAGCGCCCGTCGACCGGCACACCGTCCGCGCCCTCCGGCACCTCCGTGGCGGTGATGTCGATCGTCACGCGCGCGTGCGGCATCGCGAGCGAGGCCAGTTCCGCGGTGACGGCCGCCGCGAACCGCGAAGCGGCCTCCTGGCGGGCGTCGGTCAACGCCTGCGCAAGCCCCGCGAGTTCGCCGCGGAGCGCGTCCCGCTCGGCGGTGAGCTCCTCCAGGCGGTCGTCGTCGCCCTCGAGTTCGGTGAGCCGCGCGGCCCCCTCCTCGGCCCAGGCGAGCACGGAATCGATGTCGGAGCCGTACTTCCTGGTGAGCTGGGTGAGCGCGGCCCGCCGCTCCTCCACCGCCGCGAGGCGCAGGGGATCGGCGTCGAGGTCGTCGGCGTAGCCCGCGAGCTCTCCCGCCACATCGCCCAGCAGAATCCCGATCTCACCGATCCGCTCGGCGAGCGCGGCCAGCGCGGGGTCATGGGACCGCACCGCTTCGAGTGCCCGGTGCGCGCCCGCGACGAGCGTCGTGGCGTCGACACCCTCCGGGTCCTCGGGGACACCCGCGAGCGCGGCGTGCGCGGCCGTGGCCGCGGAGGCGAGGGCCTCCGCGTGACCGAGCCGCTCGGCCTCGGCGGCCAGTTCGACGTCCTCGCCCGCACGCGGCTCGACGCCCGCGACCTCTTCGAGGCCGAAGCGCAGCAGGTCGGCCTCCTGGGCCCGCTCACGCGCACGCGTGGTGATCTCGTCGACCTCGGCCGTCACGGCCCGCAGCCTGCGGTACGCCGCCGTGTACTTGGCCAGCGGCACGGTGACCGCGTCACCCGCGTACCGGTCGAGGGCCCCCCGCTGCCTGGCCGGTTTCAGCAGCCCCTGCTGATCCGTCTGACCGTGCACCGCCACGAGATCGTCGGCGAGCTCGGACAGCAGACCCACCGGGACCGAACGGCCGCCGAGGTGCGCACGCGAGCGCCCCTCCGCCGAGACCGTACGGCTGATGAGCAGCGCCCCGTCGTCGAGTTCGGCCCCCGCTTCCTCGGCGCGCACGGCAGCCGTGGCATCCGCGGGCACAGTGATCCGCCCTTCCACCACCGCCGCCTTGGCGCCGATCCGCACCAGGGCGGCATCGGCACGTCCGCCGAGCAGCAGGCCAAGGCTGGTGACCACCATCGTCTTGCCCGCACCGGTCTCGCCGGTCACCGCGGTGAACCCCGGCGACAGCTCGACCACCGCGTCGTCGATGACTCCGAGCGACCGTATCCGCATCTCCTCCAACACGGACACGACCTTACGAGGTCATGGGCCTGGTGTGCGACGGCCCCTGGTCTCCTTCCCCCCTCCTTCCACGAAGACGCAGGTGGCAAAGGCGGACCGAACGGACGCTGTCACTCGCAGGGGGTGGGGTTTTCCGGGGTGGGGACGTACGGGATTACCCCACCACGATCTTCCTGACAGCCTCCTGGTGCGTGGGGGACCCAGGGCCCCACCATGATCCGTATGGGAACAGGACTGGCTCTGGCGGCGCTGCGGGCGCACCGCCCGGCCTTCGTGGGTACGGCGGTGGCCGCGCTCTTCGCGGCGACGGTGGTCAGCGCGTCGACGATGATGCTCGGCGCGACGGGCACGGACGGTCTCTCCGCGCGGGCCCGCGGGCAGATCACGGAGAACGGCGTCGGGGACATGACCCTGGTCCTCCTCATCGGATCGGTCTACATGTCGATATTCGTGGTCGCGTCGACCATGGGCACGGCCGTCACCCAGCAGCACCGCGAGCTCGCCCTGGTGCGGTCCATCGGCGCCAGACCCCGGCAGATCCGCCGGGCGGTGGCGGGTCAGGCGCTCGCCGCGTCGGTCCCGGCGGCGCTCGTCGGCTTCGTCGTCGGCGGCTTCGTCGCACGCTGGTGGCACGCGGGCATGGTGACGCACGGGCTGCTCCCCGCCGAGGCCGGCTTCCGGTTCGGCTGGGTCGCGCTGCCGGTGTGCCTCGGCGTGGCCGTGGTGACGACGACGCTCGCCGCGTTCCTCTCGGCCCTGCGGTTCTCGCTCCTTCGCCCGGCCCGCGCCCTGAGCGAGGCGGCGACCGGGCGGCGGGGTCTGGGCATACTGCGGGCGCCGCTCGGCGTGATCGCGGTCGTGGGGGCCTGCGCCCTGGCCGTGCTCCTGTCGAAGCAGCCGGCCGACGAGGCCGGTGAGGGTGCCTTCCTCGTCCTGATCCTCTTCTGCGTCGGGGCGGGGCTGCTCGGTCCGCGGATCATCGGGCCCGCGGCCTGGCTGGTCTCCGCGCTGGTGGGCCGGTTCGGCGGCAGCGCGCGCCTCGCCATGCTCAAAATCCGCTCGCAGCCCCGCCGCTTCTCCGCCGCGGTCGTGCCGCTCGTCCTGGTCGTGGGCTTCGGTCTGACCAAGATCGGCATGCACACGACGGCGCGGCACCACACGGGCTCGGCGGGCAGCAGGGGCGAGGTCTGGCTCGACTACGTGGGCACGGGGCTGTACGCGGGCTTCGCCGCGATCGCCGCGGCGAACACCCTCGCCATGATCTCCTTCGAGCGCCGCCGCGATGTCGCCCTGCTGCGGGTGGTGGGCAGCCAACGCTCCCAGGTGCGGGCCATGGCCGCCTGGGAGGCCGTGGTCGTCGCCGGGACGGCACTGCTGCTCGGCACCGCGATAGCGCTCGGCACCCTGGCCCCCATCCTCAGCACGGCTTTCGGCTCATCACTCCCGTACCTGCCGTGGGCGGTGCCGACGGGGATCGCGGCGGGCACCTTACTTCTCACCCTGCTCGCGACAGGCCTCCCGGTGGCGAGTGTGATGCGGCGCCAACCGATCACAGTGGTGCAGGCGGCGTGAGCGCTCGAAGGGGCGCGGGGAACTGCGCGAGCAACCCCCACCGGCCCGCAGGGCATGAGCGCCCCGAAGGGGCGCGGGCTGTGACATATGCGGCTCCGCCGCGTGGGCGCGCCCAGCCACGGCAAACCCGCAGCCGAATCCGCTCCACGCACCACGCTAGTGCGGCGCCCCCCGCCACCCCGACACCGGCAGGGCGAACTTGGCCACGAGCCGGTCGGTGAACGAGGCGTGGTGCAGCCGGGCGAGCCGCACCGGCACCTCTCCCCTGCGCACCTCGACCCGCGCGCCCGGCGGCAGCTCCACGGTCCGCCGGCCGTCGCACCACAGCACCCCGTGCGACGTGTGCTGCTGGACCTCGACGGCGAGCACCGAGTCCGGCGAGGTCACCAGAGGCTTGGCGAACAGGGCGTGGGCGCTGATCGGCACCATCAGGAGCGCCTCCACCTCCGGCCACACCACGGGCCCGCCCGCGGAGAAGGCGTACGCGGTGGACCCGGTGGGCGTCGCGCACACGATGCCGTCGCAGCCGAAGCCGGTGACCGGACGCCCGTCGATCTCCAGGACGACCTCGAGCATCAGCTCGGCCGACATCTTCTGCACAGCGGCTTCGTTCAGCGCCCAGTCACGGTGCACGACACCGCCGTTGCTGCGCACGACGACGTCGATGGTCATCCGCTCCTCGACCTCGTACGCCTTCGTCACCACCCGGTCGACGACCTTGTCCAGGTCGTCGCGCTCGGCCTCGGCGAGGAAGCCGACCCGGCCGAGGTTCACGCCGAGCATCGGCACCCCGGAGGCCCGGGCGAACTCGGCGCCGCGCAGCAGCGTGCCGTCACCGCCGAGCACGACGAGCAGTTCACAGCCGTCGAGGCACTGCGGCGTGGCCTCCTTCACCGTGCCCACCTCGGGCGGCAGCGGCAGATCGGCCGCCTCCGCCTCCAGGACGCGTACGCCGATGCCGCTGCGCAGCAGCCCCTGGACGACGAGTTCGGCGCTGCGGATGGCAGCCGGCCGCCCGGTGTGCGCGAGCAGAAAAACAGTACGAGCTCGGGTCTGAGTCAACGGGGCCCCTCCGCCACGGCACGGTCAACGTCCGCCGGGTCGAGTTCGGGCGCCCCGGCACGCAGCCACAGAAAGTACTCGACATTCCCGGAAGGTCCGGGCAGCGGGCTCGCGGTCACGCCACGCACACCGAGCCCGAGCCCCCACGCCTGGCGCGCCACACCGCGTACGGCGTCGGCCCGCAGCGCCGTGCTGCGCACCACGCCCCCGCTGCCCAGGCGCTCCTTGCCGACCTCGAACTGCGGCTTGACCATCAGGACCAGGTCGGCGTCCGGGGCGGCGCAGCGCTTGAGCGCGGGAAGCACCAGACCGAGCGGGATGAACGACAGGTCGCCGACGACCAGGTCGACGGGGGTGCCGTCGATGGCCTCCAGCGTCAACTCGCGTACGTTCGTGCGGTCCTTGACGGTGACCCGGTCATCGCTCTGCAGCGACCAGGCGAGCTGGCCGTAGCCGACGTCCACGGCGACGACGCCGGAGGCGCCCGCGCGCAGCAGCACATCGGTGAAACCGCCGGTGGACGCGCCGGCGTCGAGCGCGCGCCGCCCCTCGACGACCAGCCCCTGCGGGACGAACGCGGCGAACGCGCCCGCCAGCTTGTGGCCGCCGCGCGAGACGTAGTCGGGGTCGTCCTCGTCGTTCGCGACCACGATGGCCGCGGCGGTCTCCACCTGCGTCGCGGGCTTCGTCGCGGTGTTCTTGCCGACGGTCACACGGCCGGCGGCGATCAGCTGGCTGGCGTGCTCGCGCGAGCGCGCCAGCTTGCGCCGGACGAGCTCGGCGTCGAGGCGGCGGCGTGCCACTCCTGCCACGTTCTGTTCAGCTCCTGTGGTACGAGGGTGAGTACGGGGGTGAGCCCTGGGACGAAGCCGCGGGCGTCCCCATGGGTGAGGGCGCCGGCGGCCCGGGGCGTGCGTCGAGCGCGGTCAGCGCGTCACGCAGTCCCCGGTGTACATCCTCGTACACCTCGATGTGGCCGTCCGTGGCGAGGTGGTCGGCGTCGCCGAGACGCCGGAGCAGGCCGTCCACCTCCGCGTCACCGGTCGGGACACGCTCCACCCCGAGGGGCGCGGGGCCGACGGGGTCGTAGGTCTCCGGCTCAGGCTCGGGGCCCGGCAACGAGTCGCTCATGCCACGACGCTACCGCGAAGCGCTGCGGTACCGTCGATCACGATGGCGACGATCGAAGAGTGCCGCACGGCGCTCGACAAACTCTCGGACAACCTGGCGGGCGCCGAAGGCGGCGTGCGCGGCGCCGCCGCGCTCGACCGCTCGCTGAGCTGCCGCATCACCGATCTCGACGTGACCTTCACCGGCCGTCTCGAGAACGGCCGGATCACGGTGCTCGACACCTACCCCGGAGCCCCGCGCGAGAAGGCCGAGATCCGCCTCGCCATGGCGGGCGACGATCTGGTGGCGATGGTCGACGGCGAGCTGAACTTCGCGAAGGCCTGGGCCTCCGGCCGGGTCAGGCTGGAGGCGGGCCTGCGCGACATGCTCCGCCTCAGGTCGCTGCTTTAGCCCCCGCGCCCGCCGCGCTCGCCTTGTCGGCCGTCTTCGTCCGCCGCCGCCGAGCCGCGGGCACCACGAGCGGCGTCCCGGTCTCCGGGTCGTCGATGATCTGGCAGTCCATCCCGAAGGTGTCCCGCACCAGTTCCGTCGTGACGACGTCGGACGGCGCGCCCTCGGCGATGACCTCACCGTCACGCAAGGCGATGAGGTGGGTGGCGTAACGAGCCGCGTGGTTGAGGTCGTGCAGGACGGCGACGAGCGTGCGGCCCTGCTCCTCGTGAAGGTCGGCGCACAGGTCCAGGACGTCGATCTGGTGCTGGATGTCGAGGAACGTCGTCGGCTCGTCCAGGAGGAGGAGCGGGGTCTGCTGGGCGAGCGCCATCGCGATCCAGACGCGCTGGCGCTGGCCGCCCGAGAGCTCGTCGACATAGCGATCCGCCAGTTCGGCGACACCGGTCGAGGCCATCGACTCGTTCACGATCCGCTCGTCCTGCGCCGACCACTGGCGAAGGAGCCCCTGGTGGGGGTAGCGGCCGCGCGCCACCAGGTCGCCCACGGTGATCCCGTCGGGCGCGATGGACGACTGCGGGAGCAGGCCGAGCGTGCGTGCCACCTTCTTGGCGGGCATCGACTGGATGACGTTGCCGTCGAGCAGCACACGGCCCGCCGAGGGCTTGAGCATCCGCGACAGGGCGCGCAGCAAGGTGGACTTGCCGCAGGCGTTCGGGCCGACGATCACCGTGAAGGAGTTGTCGGGTATCTCGACGGACAACTTCTCCGCGATGACGCGCTGGTCGTAGCCAAGGGTCACGTCGTCCGCGACGAGCCGGTTCACTGCGGCACGCTCCTGCCTGTCGGTGCTCTCAGAGGTATTCGTATCGGTGCCCGTACGCGTCTTCATATCCGCCCCGCCTTGCGCTCGATGACCAGGAGCCAGAGCAGGTAGATGCCGCCGAGCACGCCCGTGACCACGCCGACGGGCAGTTGGTCGGCGCCGAAGGCCCGCTGCGAGGCCCAGTCCGCGACGATCAGGAGGGTGGCGCCCATGAACATCGCGGGCAGCAGGTTCGGTCCCGGCGAGCGGGTGAGCCGCCTGGCCAGCTGCGGCGCGGTGAGCGCGACGAAGCTGACGGGGCCCGCGGCGGCGGTGGCGGCGGCGGTGAGCAGCACGGCGGAGGCCATCAGGACGATGCGGGTGCGCTCGACGGGCACGCCGAGCGCGTAGCCGACGTCGTCGCCCATCTCCAGCATCCGCAGCGGACGTGCGTACGTCATGACGAGCGGTACGAGGATCGCGCACAGGACGAGCAGCGGCCAGACCTGCTCCCAGTCACGGCCGTTGAGCGAGCCGGTCATCCAGACGACGGCGCGCGCGGCGTCGACGAGGTCCGCCTTGGTGAGCAGATAGCCGTTGATCGCCGTGACGAAGGCGGAGACGCCAATGCCGACCAGGACCAGACGGAAGCCGTGCACGCCCCGCTTCCAGGCGAGCACGTAGATCGCGAACCCGGTCACCAGACCGCCCACGAGGGCGCCCCCGGCGACCTGCACCGCGGTGCCCTGGAAGAGGACGATCATGATGAGCGCGCCCGCGGTGGACCCCTGCCCGAGGCCCAGGATGTCCGGACTGCCCAGCGGATTGCGGGAGATGGACTGGAAGATCGCGCCGCCGAGCCCGAGCGCCGCCCCCACGAGGAGGCCGACGAGGACCCGCGGCAGGCGCAGGTCGTTGATGATGAACTCCTGCCCGGCGTCTCCGTTGCCGAGCAGGGTGCGGATGACGTCGGCCGCGGGGATGGGGAAGTCTCCGGTGCCGATCAGGACGACGCTCGCGGTGAGCGCGGCCAGGATGAGCACGGCGACGACCACGGCCGTGCGGACGTCGAGGCGGAAGCTGAGCCCGCCCCGGGTGCGTATCGCCTTCACAGCTGAGCCAGCCTCCGCCGTCGTACGAGAAAGATGAAGACCGGGGCGCCGATCAACGCGGTGATGATGCCGACCTGCAGTTCGGCGGGGCGCGCGACGATGCGCCCGATGACGTCGGCGCCGAGCAGGAGGACCGGCGAGAGGATCGCCGCGTACGGCAGGATCCAGCGCATGTCGGGGCCGGTGAAGGAGCGCACGACGTGCGGCACCATCAGGCCGACGAACATGATCGGCCCGCAGGCCGCGGTCGCCGCCCCGCAGAGCAGCGTCGCGGCGGCCATGGACAGGGCGCGGGTGCGGTTCAGATGGGCGCCGAGCGCGCGGGCGGTGTCGTCGCCCATGGCCATGGCGTTGAGCGGCCGGGCGAGGCCCAGGGCGAGCACGATGCCGATCACGAGGAAGGGCAGGACCTGGAGGATGGTCTCGGTCTTGGCGGAGGCCAGGGAGCCGACCGTCCAGAAGCGCATCTTGTTGAGCGCGGCGTTGTCCGTGATCATCACGGCCTGCAGATAGCCGTAGAGGGCGGCGCTCAGCGCGGTACCGGCGAGCGCGAGCCGTACGGGCGTCGCGTTGCGGGTCCCGCCGAGCGCGTACACGGCGGCGCCGACCACGGCCGCTCCGGCGAAGGCGAACCACACATAGCCGCTCAGCGAGGTGACGCCGAAGAAGCTGATGGCGGTCACGACGGCGGCCGATGCCCCGAGGTTGATGCCGAGCAGTCCCGGGTCGGCCAGCGGGTTGCGCGTCAGCGCCTGCAGTACGGCGCCCGCGAGGCCGAGGGCCACGCCGACGAGCACGCCGAGCAGCGTCCGCGAGAGCCGCTCTCCGACGACGACGTCGCCGTACGTACCGGTGTCCTGGAAGAGGCCGTGCCAGACCTGGTCCAGGGACATCTGTTTGGCACCGACCGCGATGCTCGCCACGACGACGAGCAGCAGCACGCAGACCGAGACGAGGAGCCCGGCGCTGCGTATCGCGCGGCGATTGGGTGGCGCGGGGGCGGTCTCCGCGCTGGCTTCGGGGGGACTGTCGACCAACACCAGGTTAGGTTAGCCTACCCTCGCACTTGACTTCGACGAGAGAGGCACCCCCTATGCGTGCCCGCCGCCCGATACCCCCTGGTCCGACCCGACGTGGTGTGCTCGGCGCCGGCGGCGCCCTCGGCCTCGGCGCACTTCTGACAGCATGCGGCGGCGACGAGGACGACGCGAAATCGCCAGGCGGCGGCAAGGGCTGGAGCTTCAAGGACGACCGCGGCACGACGGCGAAGGCCGCCGACCGCCCGCGCAGGATCGTCGCCTACATCGGAGCGGCCGCCGCACTGCACGACTTCGGCGTCGAATGCACCGGCGTCTTCGGCCCGACGAAGCTGAAGAACGGCGAACCCGACGTACAGGCTGCGGATGTCGATGTCGACAAGGTGACCATCATCGGCAACGCCTGGGGCGAGTTCAGCGTCGAGAAGTACGCCAAGCTCCGCCCCGACCTCCTCGTCACCACCATGAACGTCTCACCGACGCTTTGGTACGTCCCCGAGGAATCCGCCAAGAAGATCACCTCGCTCGCGCCCACCGTCGGCATCCTCACCGGCAAGTCCTCCCTGACGAAGGTGATCGGCCGCTTCGCGGAGCTCGCCGAATCGCTCGGCGCCGATCTCAAGGCGCAGCAGGTCACCGCCGCGAAGAAGCGCTTCGAGGCCGCCTCGGAGACGCTGCGCAAATCCGCGAAGGCGGCGAAGGCCCGCGGCGGCCTGAAGGTCATGGCGGTGGCGGCGCAGGCCGACCTGCTCTACGTGGGCAACCCGGCCGACTTCACCGACCTGCGCTACTACGCCGACCTCGGCATCGAGTTCGTCACCCCGGGGAAAACGGCCAAGGCCGGCTTCTTCCAGGAGCTCGGCTGGGAGAACGCCGACACGTACGACGCCGATCTGATCCTTGTCGACAAACGGACCGGCAACCTCCAGCCCGACGAGCTCAAGAAGTCGAAGCCCACGTGGGCGAAACTCCCCGCGGTCAAGGCGGATCAGGTCGTCTCCTGGTCGAACGAGGCCCAGTTCAGTCACGCCGGCTACGCCCCGCTCATCGAGCAGCTCGCGGCAGCCGTCGACAAGTCGAAGAAGGCGGCAGCCTGATGCCCACCACCCACCGCCCCCTCGCGTCGAGAGGCATGTCCCGACGCGGCCTCCTTGCCTCGGGCGGCGCCCTCGGCCTCGGCACGCTGCTCAGCGCCTGCGGGAGCGACGAGAAGAAGTCCGGGAAGAGCGCGGACGCGAAGTCGTGGAGCTTCAAGGACGACCGCGGCAAGACCGCCAAGGCCGACCACACCCCGAAGAACATCGTCGCCTACATCAGCACGGCGGCGGCCCTGCACGACTACGGCGTCACCTGCACCGGAGTCTTCGGCCCCTCCAAGCCCGTGGACGGCAAGCCCAACCCCCAGGCCGGCGATCTCGATGTCGACAAACTGACGAGTCTGGGCGAGTCCTTCAACCAGTTCAGCATCGAGAAGTACGCGGCACTCAAGCCCGACCTCCTGGTCAGCAACATGTTCCCGCCGCCCGCCCTGTGGTTCGTGCCCGAGGAAAGCACCAAGAAGATCGAGGCGCTCGCGCCCACGGTCGGCATCAACGGCGCCCGCGCCTCGCTCCTGGAACCGCTCAAGCGCTACACCGAGCTCGCCGAGGCGCTCGGCGGGGACCTCGAGTCGGAGAAGGTACGCGCCGCCAAGGCCCGCTTCGACAAGGCCGAGCGCCGACTGCGCAAGGCGGCGAAGGCGAACCGCGGCCTGAAGGTCCTCGCGATGACCGGCGACGCCGACCAGTTCTATGTCGCCGTGCCGGACTCCTACTGCGACCTGAACTACTTCAAGGACCTCGGCGTCGAGTTCGTCGAGGGCAAGAAGAGCGACGAATGGGGCTTCTGGGAGTTCCTGAGCTGGGAGAACGCCGACAAATACCACGCGGATCTCATCATGATGGACAACCGGTCGAGCGCGCTGCCGCCCAAGGAACTCGCGAAGAAACCCACCTGGGAGCTGCTCCCCGCCGTCAAGGCCGGACAGACCGTGCCCTGGTCGATGGAGGAGCGCTACAGCTACGCCGGTTTCGCCCCCGTGCTCGAACAACTCGCCGCCGCCATCGAGAAGTCGAAGAGGCTCACCTGATGTCCGAATCCCCGTACCACTTCTTCGACACCCACGTACTGCGCACCGAATACCTCACCCCCTCCATGATCCGCGTGGCCCTCGGCGGCGACGACCTGGCGCGGATGGCATCGGCGGGCCGCGACCAGCGCATCAAGGTGTTCCTGCCGCACCCGGGCCAGGACGCCCCCGTCATGCCGGACACGACGGACGGCGACGCGGCCAACTGGTACGCCGACTGGTGCGCCCTCGACCCCGACGTACGGGGCATCATGCGCACCTACACCACGCGCGAACTGCGCCGCGACCCGGACGAGTTGATCGTCGACTTCGCGGTTCACGGCCCGGCCCCCTCGCCCTCCGACGGCCCGGCCACCAGTTGGGCACGGTCCGCCCGTCCCGGCGCGCGGATCGGCGTGCTCGCCCCGATCGAGGAGGAGAACGGCGCCTACGACTTCAGGCCGCCGCAGGACACCGACTGGGTCCTGCTCACCGCCGACGAGTCGGCGCTCCCGGCGGTCGCGGCCATCCTGGAGACGCTCCCGCCCCAGATGCCGACCCGCGTCTGGATCGAGGTCCATGACCTGGCGGACAAGCAGGAGCTGACCACGAAGGCCGACGCCGAGATCACCTGGCTCACGGAGGAGGGCTCGACGCCCTCCGCGATCCGCGCCGCCGAGCTGCCTTCGGGCACTCCGTACGCCTGGGTCACGGGCGAGTCCGCGACGGTCAAGACGGTCCGCCGCCACTTGGTCGGCGACCGCGGCTTCGACCGCAAGCGGATCTCGTTCTCCGGCTACTGGCGCAAGGGCACCACGACGGACGAGCTGATCGACCGCAACGAGACGGCCTGACTCTCCCCGGCCCGCCCTGTGCCGAAGCCACCCGAGGCCCCGACCGCCCATCGCCGGTCGGGGCTTCGCCGCAGGCTGGGGCCTCGCCGAAGGGGCACTCAGGGGGCCGGCTACACCCCCAGCCGCGACAACGCCTTCCCCGCGTCCAGCGTGCACTTCCCGTCCCCCGCCTCCGTCCACGCCGCCGCGCACAGCGCCCGCAGCCCGTCCATGACCTCGCCCTCGCCGTCGAGCACCAGCTCGTGCCCCCGCGCCGAAGCCGTCCACCCGCCGCAGCCGAAGCCGCCCTCCACCGGGGTCACTTCCGGCTGGCCGGTCAGCATGCCGCGCAGGTCCGCGTCCACGTACGTGGGCCGGTGCTCGGGCGGCGCGGCGAGCAACTGGGCGCCGTCCGTGACCCCGGTCAGGACGAGCAGCGAGTCCACCTCGCCGTTGAACGCGCCCTCGATGTCCGTGTCGAGCCGGTCCCCCACGACCAACGGCCGCTCCGCGCCCGTCCGCAGGATCGTCTCGCGGTGCATCGGAGGCAGCGGCTTGCCCGCCACCTGCGGCTCCGCACCCGTCGCGATGCGCACGACCTCCACCGCAGCGCCATTGCCCGGCGCGATCCCCCGCGCACTGGGAATCGTCAGATCCGTGTTGGACGCGAACCACGGCACACCCCGCGCGATCGCGTAACAGGCCTCGGCGAACCGCCCCCACGCCATGTCGGGACCGCCGTACCCCTGCACCACCGCCACGGGCCCGTCGTCCGCCGACTCCACCGGCTCGAGACCACGCTCGCGCAACGCGACCCGCAGCCCCTCCCCGCCGATCACCAACACACGCGCCCCTTCGGGGACTTGCTCGCTCACCAGCCGCGCCGCCGCCTGCGCGGACGTGATGACGTCCGCGGCCCCCGTCGCGATGCCGAGCTCCGACAGATGCTCGGCCACCGCGTCCGGCGTACGCAGCGCGTTGTTCGTCACGTACGCGAGATGCATGCCGCCGGACCGAGCCGTCCCGAGCGACTCGACGGCATGGTCGATCGCATGCCCGCCCGCGTACACCACCCCGTCCAGGTCGAGCAGCGCCGTGTCATACGCCTCGCTCAGCACACTTCGGCTGCCTTCGGGCCGCGTCCTGACGGTCTGGCTCATTACGCATCGCTCCTCGATCGATCCCACTCCCCCGATCATCGCTCATGCCACGGACACACATACGATGCAGCAATGAACACAGCGGGTCATACCGACGACCAAGGCCTCGACCTGATCCCGTTCCGAGGCGTGCGCTACGACCCCGACCGGGTCGGCAGCCTCGCCGCCGTCACGTCCCCGCCGTACGACGTGGTCGTACGGCCCGACGGCCTGCTCCACCTGGAGTCCGCCGACCCGCACAACATCGTCCGGCTGATCCTCCCGCAGGCGACCACCCCGGCGGCCCGCAACCAACAGGCCGCACAGACCCTGCACGCCTGGCTCTCCGAGGGCATCCTCGCCCCAGACCCGGAGCCGAGCCTCTACATCTACGAGCAGCGCGACGCCGGCATCCTGCAACGCGGCGTCATCGGCGCACTGCGCCTCTCCGAGGCAGCGGACGGCATCGTCCTGCCCCACGAAGGCGTCATGCCGCACGTCGTGGAGGACCGCGCGGCCCTGATGCGCGCGACGAGCGCCAACCTGGAACCGCTGCTCCTGACCTACCGCTCGAACGGCGAGGCCAAGGGCGCGACAGCCGTCATCGAGCGCACCGTCGAAACCGCACCTCTCCTGTCGACGACCACGGAGGACGGCTTCAGCCACCGCCTGTGGGCGGTCACCGACCCCGCCGACCTCGCCGAGATCCAGTCAGATCTCTCCCACCACCAGGCCCTGATCGCGGACGGACACCACCGCTGGGCGACCAATCTCCGGCTGCGCTCCGAGCACCCCTCCGACAGCGCCTGGGACTACGGCCTGGTGCTCCTGGTGGACACCGCGCGCTACCCGCTCCGGGTCCGCTCCATCCACCGCTACCTGCACGGGCTCCCGGTCTCCGACGCCCTCGCCGCCCTCGGCGGCTCCTTCCGCACACGCACCGTCGAGGGCCCCCTGCCCCGTGCCCTCGAAGCCCTGGGCGAGGCGGCAGCCAAGGGCAACGCCTTCCTCCTCGTGGGTGACGGCGCCTTCCATCTCGTGGACCGCCCCTCCCCCGACCTCCTCGCCCGTACGATCCCGGCGGACCCACCGGAGGCCTGGCGCACCCTGGACGCGACGGTCCTGCACTCCACGCTCCTCGACCACATCTGGCAGATCCCGGACGCCCCGGAGCACATCGCGTACATCCACGACACCGCGGCGACCGTGGAGAAGGCGGAACGCGACGGCGGCACGGCGGTCCTGATGCACCCGGTCCGCGAAGAAGTCGTACGCGACCTGGCCCGCCAGGGGGTCACGATGCCCCGCAAGTCCACGTCCTTCGGCCCCAAGCCGGCATCGGGCCTGGTCCTGCGCAGCCTCGACTTCTGAAGCACGCGCACACAACACACGCGCATACGACACCGCACATAGGACAAAGGGCGGGACCCCGAATGGGATCCCGCCCTTTGTCGTACTACGAGGTCAACACTCAGGCCTTTCCGCCCTTGTCGCCCTCGTCACCGTCGTCGTCCAGCTCGAAGTCGTCCTCGTCGTAGTACTCCTCCACGCCCTCGTCCTCGTCTTCCTGGACGGGGGCGACGAAGACGGCACCGGGCTCCGAGACCGGCGCAGCCTCTGCGGCCGGCGCCTCCGCGTCGCCCTGGAGCGCGTCGACGAACTCGACGCCGTCCAGCTCGGCGAGGCGGTCCGACGCGTCGGTGCTGCCGTCCTTGTCGGACTCGATGACCTTCGCGAACCACTCGCGCGACTCGTCCTCACGCCCGGCGGCGAGCAGCGCGTCGGCGTACGCGTACCGCAGTCGCGCGGTCCACGGCTGGACGGAGTTCGACGCAAGCTCGGGACCCTGCAGGGTGACGATGGCGGCATCGATCTGCCCCAGGTCACGCCGCGCACCGGCGGCGACGAGACGCATCTCGACCTGCCCCGGCTTGTCCAGCTTCTGCACCTCGGGCGCCCCGGCCATGTCCAGGGCCTTCTCGGGCCTGCCCATGCCACGCTCGCAGTCCGCCATGACGGGCCAGAGCTCGACACTGCCGGTCATCCGCTTGGCGGCACGGAACTCACCGAGCGCCTCGCTGTACTTCTGGGTCGCGTACGCCGCGAAACCCGCCGCCTCGCGTACGGCGGCGACGCGCGAGGCGAGCCGCAGTGCGACGCGCGAGTACTCGTACGCCTGCTCGGGGTCTTCGTCGATGAGGTTCGCGACCATCACCAGGTTCCTGGCGACGTCCTCGGCGAGGCCCTTGGGAAGGCTCTGCAGCTCCTGCTGCACATCCTTGTCGATCTCGTGACCCGTGACGTCCTCGGGGATCGGCAGCCGCTTGATCGGCTCGCGGTCACGGTCCCGGTCGTCACGGCCGCGGTATCCACCACGGTCGCCGTCACGCCGGTCGTCGCGCCCACGGAACCCACCGGGCCGCCCACCACGGTCGTCGCGCCGCGGACCACGGTCATCGCGCCCACGGAAGCCACCACGGTCGCCACCACCACGGTTGTCATCGCGCCGGAAACCGCCGCGGTCACCACCACGGTCACTGCCGCGGTCGTCACGCCGGAAGCCACCGCGATCGCCGCCGCGGTCATCACGGCGGTCGTCGCGCCCACGGAAGCCGCCACGGTCGCCACCGCCGCGGTTGTCGTCACGACGGTCATCGCGCTGGAAAGCGGGACGGTCGCCACCGCGGGGCCGGTCATCACGGCGATCGTCGCGCCGGAAGCCGCCACGGTCCCCACCGCGATCGTCACGCCGGTCATCCCGACGATCATCGCGCCGGAAGCCGCCACGGTCGCCGCCACCGCGGTTGTCGTCACGACGGTCGTCGCGCCGGAACGCGGGACGGTCCCCGTCACGGCGGAACCCACCGCGATCGCCGCCGCCACGGTTGTCGTCACGACGGAACCCGCCACGGTCGCCACCGCGATCGTCACGCCGGTCATCCCGACGGTCGTCACGGCGCGGGGCGCCGGAGGTCGAGCGGTCGTCACGGCGGAACGCGGGACGGTCGCCGTCACGGCGGTCGTCACGACGCGGGGCGCCGGAGGTCGAACGGTCATCGCGACGGAACGGAGGACGCCCGCCACCATCACGGTCATCACGCCCGCGGTAGCCGCCGCCACGGTTGTCGTCCCTACGGAAGCCACCACGGTCCCCACCGCGATCGTCACGCCGGTCATCCCGACGATCGTCACGGCGGAAGCCACCACGGTCTCCGCCACCGCCACGGTTGTCGTCGCGGCGGAAACCACCACGGTCACCGCCGCCACCGCGGTTGTCGTCACGGCGGAATCCACCGCGCTCGCCACCACGGTCGTCGCGACGCGGAGCGCCCCGGTCACGGTCGTCACGGCGGGGGCCACCGGAGGTGGGGCGGTCGTCGCGGCGGAACGGAGGACGCCCGCCACCACTGCGGTCGTTGTCGCGACGCGGAGCGCCGCCACGGTATCCGCCCCGGTCGCCACCGTCCCGGCTGCGCTGCCCGCGCTCCGGTCGCTCGTCGGGAGAGTTGGTGGACATCGGTGACTCCTAGTCTTCGGTACCGCAGTCATTCTCGCGCAGCCGGGTAGCCGGCGCGCTTCGACAAAAACAAAAAGGACCCTTGGTCCCAGCGTGGACGCTGGGACCAAGGGTCCTCCAAAAATTGTTCGGCGGCGTCCTACTCTCCCACAGGGTCCCCCCTGCAGTACCATCGGCGCTATGAGGCTTAGCTTCCGGGTTCGGAATGTAACCGGGCGTTT
>NZ_JBSGUA010000035.1:0-38496 GCF_053607685.1 Streptomyces sp. NPDC055099
ACGGCAGCCAGCATGAAATCCATCCCCACCCCGCTCGCGCGACCCCATCGTCGCGAACGATTGGGCCGTGCGAAAGAAGGTAGGGCGGCATGAGCCCTGGCCTCGGGGCGGGCAGGCGCTCGGCGGCCGCCAAGCTGCTCCTGGCCGCGTTCGCCCTGGCGGCGGCGGGTGACCTGGTGGCACTGCTGGCGAACTCGGACGCGGCGCACGCGGTCTTCAAGCCGCTGCTGATGCCGCTCCTGGCGGCGTACGTGGTCACGGTCAAGGGCCCGCGCCTGCTGACCGTGGCCCTGCTCTTCGGCTGGGGAGGCGACACGCTCCTGCTCTTCGACGCGGACGCCGCGTTCCTGGCGGGAATGGGCTCCTTCGCGGCGGGCCACGTCTGCTACCTGATCCTCTTCAAGCGTCACGGCTTCGCGCGTCACGGCTTCACCCGCCGCGGCACGTCACGCGCGCGTGGAGCCTGCCTGGTGGCCGCGTACGCCACCGCCCTCGTCGTCACGGTCGCCCTCCTGTGGCCGGACCTCCCGCCGGACATGCGCGGACCGGTGGCGGGCTACAGCCTCCTGCTCACGGCGATGGCGTTCGGCGCCACGAGGCTGGGCCTCACCGCGGCGGCCGGCGGCGCGCTGTTCCTCCTGTCGGACACGCTCATCGCGACCGGCGTCGCCGAGTGGCCGCAGGCCCCGCGCCCCGACTTCTGGATCATGCTCACCTACATCGCCGCCCAGTTCCTGCTGGTCCGCGGCGTATTGGCGGCGCAGCACCAGCAGCCCCAGCACCCCCGAACAGCTCAGCGGCTCACCAACGAATCGGCAGCGGCAACGCCGTCAGCAGAGCCGACACCGCCACCACGAACCCGAGCATGATGACCTCCCAGCGCGCGGGGGAGTACGCCGAGACCGGATCGGGGGCCCTGCGCAGCCGTCGGCGCGCGAGCAGCGCCAGGACGGCCACGGCCGCCACGAGGAGCACCTTGGCGAGCAGCGTGCGTCCGTAGGCCGTCTCCGTCAGCTGGTCGACGACCGTGCCCGGCGGCATCCGCCGCAGCGTGCTGAAGACGCCCGTCACCGTGATCGCGGCGAGGAACACGGCCGCCACGCGCGCGTAGAGCCCCAGTACCGCCGCGCCCGCCTCCGGGGCGAACGTCCGCCACAGCCGCAGCATCCGAAGGACCTGCAGCAGGCCGCCCGCCCACAGCACCCCGCAGGTCAGATGCACCAGAGTCAGGCCGGTGCCGATGAGCGGGGTGTCCTCCACCGGGGGGTGGGCCCGCAGCGCCTCCGCCACGATCACCGCGCCCAGCGGGAGCGCGGCGGTGGAGGGGCGGCGCGAGCGCGAGCAGAGCAGCGCCACGATGAAGGCGTTGACCTCCAGGAGCGCCAGCCTGCCGTCCCGCGTCGCGTAGAGGCCGCCGATGTCCATGTCGGAGGGCTGGTGCGGGACCAGATTGCCGGTGGCCACCACCGAAGCCAGGCCGAGCGCCGCGACCAGGCCCGCGCCCGCCGCGTACGCCGCCCAGCTGCGCGGCTCACGGTCCAGCGGCGCCCCCGGAACGCGGCGCGCGAGCCGGATCGCGTACACCTCGCCCAACTGCACGCAGAGCGCGGCGAACATGACCGTCCGCAAGAAGGTGATCCCGGCCGTGCCGGGCGCCTTCGCCTCCCCGGTGCCGTTCAGCGCCGCCGAGGGGCCGAGCAGCGGGACGGCGGCGGCGACGGCCACCAGGATCAGCACGGCGACGGCATGCCCCGTCGAGGGGCGGCGCGGTGCGCGATGCGAGGCGGCCGCAGCGCCACCCGGGGCTTCGCCACCGGGATCGGCGGACGGTTGTATGGAACTCACCACATGATCTTCACCAGGCACCCCCTAACCGGGCAAGTCCTGGCAAACAACTGGCGGCTCCCCATTCCGCCCGACAGGCCGCCTACCCCACCGTGTCCGTGCCGGTTTCCCCCCGCGTGGCCGCGGACCACCACAGCCTGACCGATGTCTGCGGGTCCGACGGCCGCAGCTCCCACCCCTGGGCGGTCGCGGTCTCGACCACGTAGTGGCCGCCCACACCGCGGTAGACGCTCCACGGGATCTCACACTCGACGGGCCAGAGCGGCTTGTCCGGCCCACGGGGCGCCGACGCCCGGGCCGTCCAGCCGCCGATGACCTCGTCGACCCGCGCGCGGTGGTACGCCGTGTCCCCTTCATGGCGCATCTCCGGCCAGGTCACGCACCAGCCCGGCAGCCGGAGGCGCGCCAGCATGCGGTCCGACAGGGCGTTGAGCTTCCTCCCGCCCGAGCTGCTCGCCGCCTCGGCGATCTCCGCGAGCAACAGGACCACGATGACCCCGGCGATCACCACCACCGCGAGGACGCACCACACCGGTATGTACGCGATCATGCCGACGAATCCGAGCACCAGCCGCCACCGGGGGCGGACGGGCGCCGCCACCCAGTGCTCCGTGCCGGTCTGGACGAACCGGGAGTCCTTGTACTCATACATGGAACGAGATCCTCTCGCGAAGGGCCGGGCGGTCAGCGACCGCCCGGCCCGACTCCTCGCGCAGGAGGGCTACTTCCGCACGGCGTCAAGCGCGTCGATCATGCCCACGCCGTAGAAGCCGTTCCTGTTCTTGCCGCCCTCGCACACCGCGTCGACCTTGCCGTCGGCGTCGATGTCGTACGGGTCGGTGCACTTCATGGCGTCGGCCCCGCCGTAGAGCAGCGCCTTCACCGTCGACGAAGACGCGTACGGGTGGGCCGACTTGATGAGCGCGGCGACGCCCGCGGCGTGCGGTGACGCCATCGACGTACCCGCCTTGTAGCCGAACTTGCCGCCCGGCAGCGTCGACAGGATGCGGCCGTCCGTGGCCGGTGCGTCCGGCGTCTGGAACCGCGTCGAGTCACCGCCCGGCGCGGCGATGTCGATGACGCCCTTGCCGTAGTTCGAGTACGAGGACTTGATGCCCTTCGCACCCGTGGCCGAGACGGTCACCACACCCGGAAGCTGCGACGGAAGGTCGAGGCAGTCCGCGGTCTTGATGACCCGCTCCGTGGGCGTCGTGTCGTCGGGGCTGGAGTCGTCGACGATCTCGTCCTGCGCGAGGTCCGTCTTGGCGTTGCCTGCCGCCGCGACGTTCACCGCGCCCTTGCGCTCCGCGTACCGGGTGGCCCGCCCGACGGCGTCGACCAGGGCCTTCTGGTCGTCGTCCGTCTTGCAGTTGAACAGCCACGGGTCGGTGTAGTAGCTGGAGTTGGTGACGTCGACGCCGTGATCGGCCGCCCACATGAAGCCGCAGACGACGGCCTCCGTGTAGTACATGCCGGTCGCCGGCTCGGCCACCTTCAGGCTCGCCACCTTCACGCCCGGAGCGACACCGGTGACGCCGGTGCCGTTCTTCGCGGCGGCGATGGTGCCCGCCACGTGCATGCCGTGGTCGCTCTCCCCGCTCACCGGACGCCACGCGCTGTCCTTCTGCACGGGCACGCCGCCCAGACAGCTCGCGGACGCCTTCGCGTCGAAGTTCGGCGCGATGTCCGGGTGCGTGTCGTCCACGCCGGAGTCCAGGACGCCGACGGTGACCCTGGAGCTGCCGAGCGACTCCTTGTGGGCCTTGTCCGCCTTGATGGCGGGCAGGTCCCACTGGAGCGGCTCGAGCTCGTCCTGGCCCGCGCCCGCCTCCCCGGCCGCCTGCTCCGCCTCGGCGGCGGTCAGGGGCCGGTCGGCCTCGAGGGCGTCGTCGGACTGCGCGGACAGCGGAGCCGTACGAGTGGCTCCCGCCGACGCGACGCCCTTCGCCCCGCGGATCTTCCTGGCGAAGTCCGCGTCCGACGAGTGGACGACGATCACGCCGATCCTGTCGTACGCGATCACGACCTTGCCGCCCGCCTTGGCGATGGCCCTCTTCACGTACGCCGTCGTCTTGGCGGACGGTGAACCACCGTGTCCGGCGCGGACGTTGACGACGTAACTCATCGACGTGCCGTCCGTGAGCGAGCCCAGGGCGGACACGGCCGACGACACCGGGGCGCCGGGACGGGCCGCGGCGTCGGGCTGTGCCGACGCCGTGCCCGGCAGGAAGGCGACGGCCGAGGCCACCGCCATGCCGAGCGGGAGTGCGAGCACGCGGCGGGAGCGCGTGAAGGGTGCGGTCATGGTGCGCGCGCCCCTCACTTCTTCTTCACGGCGTCGAGCGCGTCGACGATCCCACTGCCGTAGAAGCCGTTCTTGTTCTTGCCGCCCTCGCAGACCGCGTCGACCTTGCCGTCACCGTCCGGGTCGTACGGCGTCGTCGGGCAGCCCGGGTTGTCGGCCTGCTTCTTGAGAAGGCGCTGCAACTCGGCGGGGCTCGCCTTGGGGTGCGTCGACTTCAGGAGCGCGGCCACGCCCGAGGCGTGCGGCGAGGCCATCGAGGTGCCCTGCAGCCAGCCGTACTCGTTGCCCGGCATCGTGGAGAGGATGCGGCCGTTCTTCGACGGGGTGTCGGCCGGGATCTGGTACTTGTCGCCGCCGGGGGCCGCGACGTCGATGACGCCCTTGCCGTACGTGGAGTAGTACGACTTGAGGTCCTGCACGCCCGTCGCGCTGACCGTGACCACACCCGGGAGCTGCGTCGGGAGGTCGAAGCACTCGGACGGGTCGATGGTGCGCGGCACCGGCGTCGAGTCGTCCGGGCTGGAGTCGTCCAGGATCTCGTCGGCGGCGAGGTCGTGGTTGGAGTTGCCCGCCGACGCGAGGTTCAGGGTGCCCTTCTTCTGGGCGTACAGCTGGGCACGGTTGACCGCGTCGACGATGGCCCGCTGGTCCGGGTCGTCCATGCAGTTGTAGAGCCACGGGTCCACGTAGTAGCTGTTGTTCGTGATCTCGATGCCCTTGTCGGCGGCGAACACGAACGCGCAGACGACGCTCTCCGGGTAGAACAGCTCGCTGACCGGGTCGGCCACCTTGATGCCGGCGACCTTCACGCCGGGGGCGACACCCGCGACGCCCACGTTGTTGCGGGCGGCGGCTATCTCGCCGGCCACGTGCGTGCCGTGGTAGTGGTCGGGCTTCTCCGGACGCCAGGCGCCGGCCGAGGTGTCCGCCTTGCCGCCGACACAGCTCGCCGACTGCGAGGCCGAGAAGTTGGGCGCGAGGTCCGGGTGGGTGTCGTCGACTCCGGTGTCGATGACGCCGACGGTGACCTTCTTGCTGCCCGGGTTGATCTTGGCTGCCTTGTCGGCGCCTATCGCGCGCAGGTCCCACTGGTCGGCTTCGAGGGGCTCGGCGGCCGAAGGGGCCTGCGCCTTGAGCGCCTTGGCCTCGGACTTCGACAGGAGGGTCGGGGCGCCCTCCTCCGTGGTGCCCGCCGCCGTCAGGGGCGAGGTGCGTGTCGCGCCCGCGGACTGCACGCCCTTGACCTTGCGCAGCTGCTTGCCGAAGTCGGGGTTCGCGGAGTGGGCGACGATCACGCCGATCTTCGGGTAGGCGACGACGACGGTGCCGTCCGCCTTGGCGATCGCCCGCTTGACGTACGCGATCGTCTTGGAGTCCGTGCGGGTGTTGACGACGTAGGCCAGCTTCGGGGCCTCGGCCTTCGCGGACGCGGTGGCGGGGGCGTCGGGGGCCGCGGTCGCGACACCGGGAGCGAAGCCGACCGACGCCGCGAGCGCGATGCCGAGGGGCACGGTGAGCGCGATGCGACGTCTGGAACGCAGATGAGCCATGGGATCTCCACATCATCCGGATACGTGAACTGCCCGAACACACCAAGTGATCGGGCAGGTACATGACGGGCTGTGCAGGGTGAAGCTATCCCCCGAACTCCCAGGCCAGCAATGGATTCCGGAAGAAAACGATCCAACACACCGCGCCGGGCGCGCCGTCGAGACGTTGAACAGGTAACGGAAGCAACATCGACCCCTGTCGGATCACGTCCCGTGGCCTTAGCATCGCCATCCGTGGCTCACGTGATCCGCGTCACTGCTGGATCGAAGAGAGCCAATGGATCAGCTGTCCGTCCCCACCGCACCCGCACCACGAGGAGAAGACTCCGTGGCCCCCGAAGCATCCCCACCGTCCAAGGACGGAGTAGCCCCCGCCCCGCACGCGCCGTCCACGGAAGAATTCCTCCAGGAGCAAGCGAGTCCCGAGTTCGGTGAACTCCGCAAGGCACACCGCTCGTTCGCCTTCCCGCTGACCGTCGCCTTCATCCTCTGGTACCTCGCGTACGTCCTGCTCTCGAACTACGCGGGCGACTTCATGGGCACCAAGCTGTTCGGCAACATCAACGTCGCCCTGGTCCTCGGCCTCGCGCAGTTCCTGACCACGTTCCTCATCGCCTGGTTCTACTCGCGCCACGCCGCCGCGAAGCTCGACCCCAAGTCCGAGGCGATCAAGTCCCGTATGGAGGCCGGCGCATGAGCCCCGCGCTGAACACCACTGTCCTGGCGGCGGCGTCCGACGCCTCCGAGCACCGGGCGCTGATCATCAGCCTCTTCGCGGCCTTCGTCGTCGCGACCCTCTTCATCACCGTCTGGGCGGGGCGCCAGACCAAGAGCGCCGCCGACTTCTACGCGGGCGGCCGCCAGTTCACCGGTTTCCAGAACGGTCTGGCGATCTCCGGCGACTACATGTCCGCCGCGTCCTTCCTCGGCATCGCGGGCGCCATCGCCCTCTTCGGGTACGACGGCTTCCTCTACTCCATCGGCTTCCTGGTCGCCTGGCTGGTGGCGCTCCTCCTGGTCGCCGAGCCGCTGCGCAACTCCGGCCGGTACACGATGGGCGACGTGCTCGCCTATCGCATGCGCCAGCGCCCGGTGCGCACCGCGGCGGGCACCTCCACGATCGTCGTCTCGATCTTCTACCTGCTCGCGCAGATGGCGGGCGCCGGTGTCCTGGTCTCGCTGCTGCTCGGCATCACCAGCGACGCGGGCAAGATCCTGATCGTCGCCCTCGTCGGCGTCCTGATGATCGTCTACGTCACCATCGGCGGCATGAAGGGCACCACCTGGGTGCAGATGGTCAAGGCCGTGCTGCTCATCGCGGGCACCGTCCTGATCACCTTCCTGATCCTGCTGAAGTTCAACTTCAACGTCTCCGACCTGCTCGGCACCGCCGCCTCCAACAGCGGCAAGGGCTCGGCCTTCCTGGAGCCCGGCCTCAAGTACGGCGCGAGCGGCACCTCGAAGCTGGACTTCCTCTCGCTCGGCATCGCCCTGGTGCTCGGCACGGCGGGCCTGCCGCACATCCTGATCCGCTTCTACACGGTGCCGACCGCCAAGGCCGCGCGTAAGTCCGTGAACTGGGCGATCGGCATCATCGGCTCCTTCTACCTGATGACGATCGTCCTCGGCTTCGGCGCCGCCGCGCTGCTCAAGCCCGGCGACATCATCGCCTCGAACAAGGCGGGCAACACCGCGGCACCGCTCGCCGCCCTGGAGATCGGCGGCGGTGGCGACTCCGCCGGCGGCGCGATCCTGCTCGCCGTGATCTCCGCGGTCGCCTTCGCCACGATCCTCGCGGTCGTCGCGGGTCTCACCCTGGCCTCGTCGTCCTCGTTCGCGCACGACATCTACGCCAACGTGATCCGCAAGGGCAAGGCCACCGAGAAGGAGGAGATGAAGGCCGCTCGCTGGTCGACCGTCTTCATCGGCATCGTCTCCATCGCGCTCGGCGCCCTGGCCCGTGACCTCAACGTGGCGGGCCTGGTGGCCCTCGCCTTCGCCGTAGCGGCCTCCGCGAACCTGCCGACGATCCTCTACAGCCTGTTCTGGAAGCGGTTCACCACGCAGGGCGCGCTCTGGTCCATCTACGGCGGACTGATCGCGGCCGTCGGCCTGGTGCTGTTCTCGCCGGTCGTCTCCGGCAAGCCCACCTCGATGTTCCCCGACGCCAACTTCGACTTCTTCCCGCTGGAGAACCCGGGCCTGATCTCCATCCCGCTGGGCTTCCTGCTCGGCTGGCTCGGCACGGTCCTGTCGAAGGAGAAGGCCGACAAGGGCAAGTACGCGGAGCTGGAGGTACGGTCCCTGACGGGAACCGGAGCCCACTGATCCGCCTGCGTTCCACCTGAAACACGCACGTCAGCGGCCGCGTCGTAGATCGTTGGTAGATCTCTACGACGCGGCCGCACCGCTCCTCGTGGGATCGGGCCCCCCTCGCTGTCAGTCCCGTCACGTAGGCTCGTGTCATCTGAACCGAACGGCTGAACAGGATCAGGGAGGGGGCCCACGTGCTCATCGACACCTACGGCCGAGTGGCCACCGATCTGCGGGTTTCGCTGACCGACAAGTGCAATCTGCGGTGCACGTACTGCATGCCCGAAGAGGGCCTGCAATGGCTGTCCAAGTCCGAGCTCCTCAGCGACGACGAGATCGTCCGCCTCATCCGGATCGCCGTGACGCGGCTCGGCATCACCGAGATCCGCTTCACCGGCGGTGAGCCGCTCCTGCGCCCCGGCCTGGTCGGCATCATCGAGCGCTGCGCCCAGCTGGAGCCGCGCCCCAAGATGTCCCTGACGACGAACGGCATCGGGCTCAAGCGCACCGCCGCCGCCCTCAAGGCCGCGGGCCTCGACCGGGTGAACGTCTCCCTGGACACCCTGCGCCCCGACGTCTTCAAGACCCTCACCCGCCGCGACCGCCACAAGGACGTCCTGGAGGGCCTTGAGGCGGCCCGTGACGCCGGCCTGACCCCGGTCAAGGTCAACACGGTCCTGATGCCGGGCCTGAACGACGACGAGGCCCCGGACCTCCTCGCCTGGGCCGTCGAGAACGACTACGAACTGCGTTTCATCGAGCAGATGCCCCTGGACGCCCAGCACGGCTGGAAGCGCGACGGCATGATCACCGCGGGTGACATCCTGCAGTCGCTGCGTACGCGCTTCGAGCTCACCGAAGAGGGCTCCGGCGAGCGCGGCTCCGCACCGGCCGAGCGTTGGCTCGTGGACGGCGGACCGCATCGCGTCGGCGTCATCGCCTCCGTCACGCGCCCGTTCTGCTCGGCCTGCGACCGCACCCGGCTGACGGCGGACGGCCAGGTCCGCACCTGCCTGTTCGCCACCGAGGAGACCGACCTGAGGGCGGCCCTGCGGGCCGACGGCGAGGACAGCGAGGACGGCTCGGACGAGGCGATCGCCCGCATCTGGAAGCTCGCGATGTGGGGCAAGAAGGCGGGCTCGGGCCTCGACGACCCGACGTTCCTGCAGCCCGACCGCCCGATGTCGGCGATCGGCGGCTAGGGCTCGCCCTGGCGCGCGCTAGCTCTCCGGGGCTTCCCACTCGGCGAGCGGCACGACGTCCTTCAACATGCTGCGTACGCCCAGGAATTGAGAGAGGTGCTCGCGGTGTTCCTCACACGCGAGCCACGTCTTGCGGCGCTCCGGCGTGTGGATCTTCGGGTTGTTCCACGCCAGCACCCACACGGCGGCGGCGCGGCAGCCCTTGGCGGAACAGATCGGTGTTTCGTCGCTCACGAATGACGTCCAAGTGCGTTCAAAACAAGGCGACGCCGAGCAGCCACGGGGGGAGCTGCCCGGCGTCGGTCTGTCGCTCCGACGGGGGATGCGGAGCGCGTACGAAGTATGTCACGGGGGACCCGGTGCCTGGCACCGGAACCACATGATTGATCTGAGCTTTTCTTGAGCTTGGCGCATCGTCGACGGTCAGTTCTGATGGCCTGACGGAGCGTTGGGCTCACCCGGCACGGGGCCCGCGCCGGCTTCCGGGACGGGTTCCGCGGACTCCTCGCGCGGGGGCGGCGGCGCGAGCATCGGCCGGGACGGCGCCGGTACGAAGGTCGACGGCAGGGAGGGGATGTTCTCCCGCCCGGCGTTGGCGATCACGACGGAGATGTACGGCAGGAGGATGCCGAGCACCAGTGCGACGAGGGCGACATGCCGCTCGACGTTCCACAGGACCGCCGCGGCAATGACCGAAAGCGTACGGATCGACATCGAGATCACGTACCGCCGCTGCCTGCCCCGCACGTCGTCCGCGAGTGACTGCCGGGCCCCTGTGATCCGGAAGACCTGGGCGCCGCTCTGCTTCCGCATCACATTCCACCGCCTGCTCACAAGAAGCCGGGCGCTCCCCGGCCCGGACGCGCTCCACGTTACGCCGGGGCTGCGCAGCCTTCGAGACCGGGGCAGGCCTCTTCTCGGTGTCCTGTCTGCGTCATGCCACGTATGGGGGTGCCCGACATGCGCCGTATGGAGGATCGGTCGAGACTTGCCGTAATGCTCATGTTGAGCCGAATGAGGAGGCAGCTATGAGCTGGTTGTGGGCCATCATCGTGGGATTCGTGCTGGGGCTGATCGCCAAGGCGATCCTGCCCGGGAAGCAGCACAGTCCGCTCTGGCTGACCACGATCTTCGGCATCATCGGCGCGATCATCGGCAACTCGCTTGCCTCGGCGTTCGGCATCGATGACACCAAGGGCATCGACTGGGGTCGACACGCCCTGCAGCTCGTGGCGGCACTCGTCGTCGTGGGCGTCGGAGACATGGCGTACAAGATGATCAAGGGCAACAGGCAACGCGCCTGACCTGCGTGAACACGGCATGCGAGAGGGGCCGGTCCCTTCGGGCCGGCCCCTCTCGTGCGCAAACGGGAACGCGGGTCAGCCTGCCGTGACCTCGACGGCCGCCAGGTTCTTCTTGCCGCGGCGCAGCACGAGCCAGCGCCCGTGCAGCAGCTCGTCGCGGGACGGGACGGCGTCCTCGGAGGCGACCTTCGTGTTGTTCACGTAGGCACCGCCCTCCTTGACCGTGCGCCGGGCCGCCGACTTGCTCGCCACCAGGCCGACCTCCGCGAGGAGGTCCACCACCGGGCCGAGCTCGGCGACCTGGACACGCGGTAGCTCCGAGAGGGCCGCGCTCAGCGTCGCCTCGTCGAGGTCGCCCAGCTCACCCTGACCGAACAGGGCCTTGGAGGCGGCGATGACCGCGGCGCACTGGTCGGCGCCGTGCACCAGCGTCGTCAGCTCCTCGGCGAGCGCGCGCTGGGCGGCGCGGGCCTGCGGGCGCTCCTCGGTGAGCTTCTCGATCTCCTCGAGCTCCTCGCGGGACTTGAAGCTCAGGATGCGCATGTACGTCGAGACGTCCCGGTCGTCCACGTTCAGCCAGAACTGGTAGAACGCGTACGGCGTGGTCATCTCGGGGTCGAGCCAGACGGCGCCGCTCTCGGACTTGCCGAACTTGGTGCCGTCCGCCTTGACCATCAGCGGCGTGCCGACGGCGTGCACCGCCGCGTCCGGCTCCAGGCGGTGGATCAGGTCGATGCCCGCGGTGAGGTTGCCCCACTGGTCGCTGCCACCGGTCTGCAGCGTGCAGCCGTGGCGCCGGTAGAGCTCCAGGAAGTCCATGCCCTGGAGGAGCTGGTAGCTGAACTCCGTGTACGAGATGCCCTCCTGGGACTCCAGGCGGCGGGCCACCGAGTCCTTGGTCAGCATCTTGTTCACGCGGAAGTGCTTGCCGATGTCCCGCAGGAACTCGATCGCGGACATGCCCGCGGTCCAGTCCAGGTTGTTGACCATCACCGCGGCGTTCTCGCCCTCGAAGGACAGGAACGGCTCGATCTGCGAGCGCAGCCGGGCCACCCAGTTCGCGACCGTCTCCGGGTCGTTCAGGGTGCGCTCGGCGGTCGGCCGCGGGTCACCGATCTGGCCCGTGGCGCCGCCGACCAGCGCCAGCGGGCGGTGGCCCGCCTGCTGGAGCCTGCGGACGGTGAGGACCTGCACCAGGTGCCCGACGTGCAGGCTGGCCGCGGTCGGGTCGAAGCCGCAATAGAACGTGACGGGGCCGTCCGCGAGCGCCTTGCGCAGTGCATCTTCGTCCGTGGACAGGGAGAAAAGGCCCCGCCACTTCAGCTCGTCGACGATGTCCGTCACGGTCTTGTGTCTCCTTGAAAGGTTTCTGGCCGGTCGAAAGGCTTGAGGCTGCTGGCCGGTACCGGCTGGCACCGGCCAGTCTATGGGCGTCACACGCCTTGGCTGACCGAGCTCATGTTGAAGTCGGGTACGCGCAGCGCGGGCATCGCGGCCCTGGTGAACCAGTCGCCCCACTCCCTGGGCAGTGTCTTCTCCGTACGCCCGGCCTCCGAGGCGCGGCCGAGCAGGTCCACCGGCGACTCGTTGAAGCGGAAGTTGTTCACCTCGCCCACCACCTCGCCGTTCTCGACGAGATAGACGCCGTCCCGGGTGAGGCCGGTGAGCAGCAGGGTCGCCGGGTCGACCTCGCGGATGTACCAGAGGCAGGTCAGGAGAAGACCGCGCTCCGTGCCCGCGACCATCTCCTCCAGGGTGCGGTCGGAGCCGCCGTCCAGGATGAGGTTGTCGATGGCCGGGGCCACCGGCAGACCGGTGAGGCTCGCGCTGTGCCGGGTGCTGGTCAGGTTCGCCAGCTCGCCCGCGCGCACCCACTCGGTGGCGGCCAGCGGCAGCCCGTTGTCGAAGACGGAGGAGTCACCGCCCGAGGCGTGCGCGAGCACGAACGGCGCGGACTCCAGGCCCGGCTCGTTCGGGTCGCTGCGCAGCGTCAGGGGCAGCTCGGCAAGGCGGTCGCCGACGCGGGTGCCGCCGCCCGGCTTGGAGAACACCGTCCGGCCCTCGGCCGCGTCCCTGGCCGACGCCGACCACAGCTGGTAGATCAGCAGGTCGGCGACGGCGGTCGGCGGAAGCAGCGTCTCGTACCGCCCCGCGGGCAGGTCGACGCGCCGCTGGGCCCACCCCAGGCGCTTGGCGAGCTCCGCGTCGAGCGCCGCCGGGTCGACGTCCTTGAAATCCCGGGTCGCACGCCCCGCCCACGCCGACTTCGTGCGGTCGGGGGACTTCGCGTTGAGCTCCAGGGTGCCGTTGGGCTGGTCGTGCCGCAGGCGCAGGCCCGTCGACGTCCCCAGGTAGCTCGACACGAGCTCGTGGTTCGCGAAGCCGTACAGCTCGCGTCCGCCCGCGCGGGCGGTGGCGAACGCCTCGCCGAGCGCGGGGGCGAAGTCGTCGAAGACCGTGGAGGACGTCTCCAGGGGTGCGTCCCTGAAGTTCGACGACTCCTTGCTCCCGGCCACCAGCGGCTGCGCGTCCTCGGCGGGACCGGCGCCGCGCGCGGCGTGCTCGGCGGCGCGGACCAGGGGTTCGAGATCGGCGGCGGTCACCGCCGAGCGCGAGACGACGCCGGACGCGGTGCCTTCCTTGCCGTCGACGGTCGCGACGACGGTGAGGGTGCGGCCGCGGGTGACGCCGTTCGTCGTGAGGGCGTTGCCCGCCCAGCGCAGATTCGCGGTCGAGTGCTCGTCGGCGATGACGACGCAGCCGTCGGCGGTGGACAGTTCGAGGGCACGCTCGACGATCTCGTGCGGCTTGTTCGTACGAGAGCTCATCGACCCGCCTCCTGCGTCGTGTTGAGGATGTTCACGCCTCGGAACAGGGCCGACGGGCACCCGTGCGAGACCGCCGCGACCTGGCCGGGCTGGGCCTTGCCGCAGTTGAAGGCGCCGCCGAGCACATACGTCTGCGGGCCGCCGACCGCCGCCATCGACCCCCAGAAGTCGGTGGTCGTCGCCTGGTACGCGACATCGCGCAGCTGGCCGGTGACGCGGCCGTTCTCGATGCGGTAGAAGCGCTGTCCCGTGAACTGGAAGTTGTACCTCTGCATGTCGATCGACCAGGAACGGTCGCCCACGACGTAGATGCCCCGGTCCACGCCCGCGATCAGATCCTCGGTGCCGAGCCCGGCCGGATCCGGCTGGAGCGACACGTTCGCCATGCGCTGCACCGGCACATGGCCGGGGGAGTCCGCGTACGCGCAGCCGTTGGACCGCTCGAAACCGGTGAGCCTCGCGATGCGCCGGTCCAGTTGGTAGCCGACCAGGGTGCCGTCCTTCACCAGGTCCCAGGACTGCCCGGCCACGCCCTCGTCGTCGTACCCGATGGTCGCGAGGCCGTGCTCGGCCGTCCTGTCACCCGTCACGTTCATGATCGACGAGCCGTAGGCGAGCTTGCCGAGCTGGTCGAAGGTGGCGAACGACGTCCCCGCGTACGCGGCTTCGTAGCCGAGCGCGCGGTCCAGTTCCGTGGCGTGGCCGATGGACTCGTGGATGGTCAGCCAGAGGTTCGAGGGGTCGACCACGAGGTCGTACGAGCCGGCCTCCACGCTCGGCGCCCGCATCTTCTCGGCGAGGTGCTCCGGGATGCGCGCGAGCTCGGCGTCCCAGTCCCAGCCGGTCCCGGTGAGGTACTCCCAGCCGCGCCCGACCGGCGGCGCGACGGTCCGCATCGAGTCGAACTCACCGGTCGTCGAGTCGACCGCGACCGCGGTGAGCTGCGGGTGCAGCCTGACCCGCTGTTGCGTGGTCACCGTCCCCGCCGTGTCCGCGTAGAACTTGTTCTCGTGCACGGTGAGCAGCGAGGCGTCGACGTGCGAGACGCCGTCGGCGGCGAGCAGCCGCGAGCTCCACTCGGCGAGCAGCCCGCTCTTCTCCTCGTCCGGCACGGAGAAGGGGTCGATCTCGTAGGCCGACACCCACGTCTTGTCGGCGTGCACGGGCTCACTGGCGAGCTCCACGCGCTCGTCCGACCCCGCGGCCCTGATGACCTTCGCCGAGAGCTTGGCCATCTCCACGGCCCGGGACGCGACCTTGGCCGCCGCGTCCATCGTCAGATCGACGCCGGAGGCGAATCCCCAGGTGCCGCCGTGCACGACACGGACCGCGTAGCCCAGGTCCGTGGTGTCCGACGTGCCGGACGGCCTGGCGTCCCGAAGCCGCCAGGACGCGCTGCGTACCCGCTCGAGACGGAAGTCCGCGTGGTCCGCCCCCAGGGCCCGCGCGCGGGCCAGCGCGGCGTCGGCCAGAGCCCTGAGCGGCAGCGCCGTGAAGGCTTCGTCGATGGAATGAGGCACGGGTGTCTCCCTGCTGTCGGCACCGGTCGGTCAGATCATGTCGCGCGTGAGGGTCCGGCGGCCAGCGTTTTCTGTAGGGACCCGACAGGGAGTCCGGTACGCCACTGTCGGTCGTCGATTCTCCGTATGGAGCACCGTACCGATAGGTTTTCGAGGTACCAGACCGCTATCGAAAGGGTGATCCGTTGAGCCGCTCGGTTCTCGTCACCGGAGGAAACCGGGGCATCGGCCTCGCCATCGCCCGCGTCTTCGCCGACGCCGGCGACAAGGTCGCGATCACCTACCGCTCGGGTGAACCGCCCCAGGCCCTCACGGAGCTCGGAGTCCTCGCCGTCAAGTGCGACATCACTGACGCCGAGCAGGTGGAGCAGGCCTACAAGGAGATCGAGGAGAAGCACGGTCCGGTGGAGATCCTGGTGGCCAACGCCGGGATCACCAAGGACCAGCTCCTCATGCGGATGTCCGAGGAGGACTTCACGTCCGTCCTCGACACCAACCTCACCGGCACCTTCCGTGTCGTGAAGCGCGCCAACCGCGGCATGCTGCGCGCCAAGAAGGGCCGCGTCGTGCTGATCTCCTCGGTCGTCGGCCTGATGGGCGGCCCGGGGCAGGCGAACTACGCCGCCTCCAAGGCGGGCCTGGTCGGCTTCGCGCGCTCGCTGGCCCGTGAGCTCGGGTCGCGCAACCTCACTTTCAACGTCGTGGCGCCCGGTTTCGTCGACACCGACATGACCAAGGCGCTGACCGTTGAACAGCGGTCGAACATCATGGCGCAGGTGCCGCTCGGCCGTTACGCGCAGCCCGAGGAGATCGCCGCCGCGGTGAAGTTCCTCGCCTCGGACGACGCGTCGTACATCACTGGAGCCGTCATCCCCGTTGACGGCGGATTGGGCATGGGTCACTGATCACCATGAGCGGAATTCTCGACGGCAAGAAGATTTTGATCACCGGCGTGCTGATGGAGTCCTCCATCGCGTTCCACGCGGCCAAGGTCGCGCAGGAGCAGGGCGCCGAGATCATCCTCACCGCCTTCCCGCGCCCCACGCTCACCGAGCGCATCGCCAAGAAGCTGCCCAAGCCCGCCAAGGTCATCGAGCTCGACGTGACCAACCAGGAGCACCTCGACCGGCTCGCGGGCCTGGTCAAGGACGAGCTCGGCGGCCTCGACGGCATCGTGCACTCCATCGGTTTCGCCCCGCAGGGCGCCTTCAACTTCCTCGAGGCGACCTTCGAGGACGTCGCGACGGCGATGCACGTCTCGGCGTTCTCCCTGAAGTCGCTCACCATGGCGTGCCGTCCGCTGATGCCGAACGGCGGCTCCGTCGTGGGGCTGACCTTCGACGCGCAGTTCGCCTGGCCGAAGTACGACTGGATGGGCCCGGCCAAGGCCGCCCTGGAGGCCACGAGCCGCTACCTCGCCCGCGACCTGGGCAAGGAGAACATCCGCTGCAACATGATCTCGGCGGGTCCGATCGGCTCCATGGCCGCCAAGTCCATCCCGGGCTTCGCCGACCTCGCCGACGTGTGGAACACCCGTTCCCCGCTGGACTGGGACATGGCCGACCCGGAGCCCGCGGGCCGCGGCATCGTCGCGCTGCTCTCGGACTTCTTCCCGAAGACGACCGGCGAGATCATCCACGTCGACGGCGGCGTGCACATGATGGGTGCCTGACGTCCGACCAGGCAGTTTGTACGTTCCTGACGCCCCGTCCCCCGCATCGCGCGGGAGGCGGGGCGTCGCCCGTTCGGCCCACTGACCAGGCGCGGTCGGGGCAGGGCCGCGCACCCTGAAGTGTGCGCCCGTCATCTCCTGCGGTGCTCGCCGCTCTCACCCTGCTGATCGCCCTGTCGTACGGCGCCGCCTCGCACGCCGTCGGAGGAGCGAAGCCTCCACGCGCGCGCGTGGAGGCCGCCGAACCGCGGCCCTTCGGCGCGGAGTGCCGCACCAGCGTCGAGGGCTCGGACGCGGTCGTGCACTGCCACAACCCGTATCCGGAGACCGACCGGGTGCGGCTGCACGTGGAGTGCGAGCAGTGGTGGGACATCGACAGCGACGGCGTGGCCGTCGAGGCGGGGCCCGCGCAGACCGTGCGGCTCACGGGGCGGTGCTGGAAGGAGATCCGGGCCGTCTGGGTCAGCCACGAGAAGTGAGGGCCGGGGGAGAGGGATTTGAGGGCTGGGGGATTCAGGGGTGGGTGGGGTCCTCGAAGAGTTCCCTGCGGCACATGAAGGGATATCCCGCGGCCTCCTTGGCCGCCGCCTCCGCGTCGTTCTCGCGGATCGCGTCGACGAGCCGGGCGTGGTCCATGTGGCTCTCGGGGGTCAGCTCCTCGCCGATGTCCTCGCGCAGCCAGTCCACCATCACCTCGCCGAGGTCGGCGTACATCGCCGTCATCGCGTCGTTGTGCGACGCGGCCACGACGGCCAGGTGGAAGGTGGCGTCGGCTGCCACGAAGGCTTCGGCGTCACCCGAGGCCCAGGCCTCCTCGCGGCGCTGCAGGAGGGTGTCCAGCTGCTTGAGGTCACGCTCCGTGCGGCGCTGCGCGGCCAGCTTCGCCGCGCTCGACTCCAGCGTGCTGCGCAGCTCCGCGATGTGCCGCGGGTCCGTCTCGGCGAACCTGCGCTGCATGACGCCGGCCAGTTCGCTGGTCGCGACCACATAGGTGCCCGAGCCCTGGCGGATGTCGAGCAGGCCGTTGTGCGCGAGGGCGCGGACCGCCTCCCGGACGGTGTTGCGCGCCACGCCCAGCTGCTCGACCAGCTCGGGCTCGGTGGGGATGCGGGAGCCGACCGGCCACTCGCCCGTGGAGATCTGGTTGCGCAGCTCGGCGATGACCTGCTCGGAGAGCGCCGATCGGTGAGGGGTGGTCAGTGGCATGACGTTCCTTCGTGCGCGAGATGGCGGGCGGGGCGCGAGATGACGGGCGGGGCCGTGCGGGACGAGGTTACGGGTGATGTGACGCGATCGGATTGGACAGCCAATCATCCCATGATTCTATGATGGCTCCATGGCTAGTGAGGAATCCACGACGATGACACCGACACAGACGACACCGACACGCACCGGCGCGGCCACCGGGGCGGCTGAGAAACAGCCCCCCACGCGCGCGTGGGCGACGCGTCTCGTCATGGTCGGCATCGTCCTGGCCGCCCTCAACCTCCGTCCGGCCATCACCAGCCTCGGCTCCCTCCTCGAAGAGGTGCGTGACGGGCTCGGCATGAGCGGCACGCTCGCCGGGCTGCTCACCTCCGTCCCGCCGCTCTGCTTCGCGATCTTCGGGGTGATGGCACCGCGGCTCGCCCGCCGGTTCGGCCCCAGCGCGGTCGTCTGCGCGGGCATGGTCGCCATCGCCACGGGGCTGGCGATCCGCCCCTTCCTCGGCGGCACCGTCGGCTTCCTCGCCGCGAGCGCGCTCGCCCTCATGGGCATCGCGGTCAGCAACGTCCTGATGCCGGTGATCGTCAAGCGCTGGTTCCCCGACCGGGTCGGCTCGATGACCGGGCTCTACTCGATGGCGCTCGCCCTCGGCACCTCGCTGGCCGCGGCCATCACCGTGCCCATGACCGATGCGCTGGGCGGCAGTTGGCAGAACGGACTCGTGGTGTGGGCGGCGCTCGCCGTCGTCGCCGTCGTGCCGTGGGTGCCCCTCGTCCGGGACAAGAGCGCCGCGTCGGCCGCCCCGGAGCACGTCAGCTCCGAGGTGCGCCAGGAGGACGCGGGACTGCGCATCACACGCAGCCGTACGGCATGGGCGCTGGCCTGCTTCTTCGGGCTCCAGGCCACCGCCGCGTACATCACGATGGGCTGGATGCCGCAGATCTTCCGCGACGCCGGGGTCCCGGCGGGGGAGGCCGGCGTGCTCCTCGCCGTCACCATGGCGATGGGCGTCCCGCTGGCCTTCGTCATCCCGCGGGTGGCCACCCGGCTGCCGAACCAGGGCCCCGTGGTGGTCGTGCTCGGCGCCTGCGGTCTCGCCGGATACGCGGGCCTCTACCTCGCCCCCGAGAGCGGCGCCTGGGCCTGGGCCCTGCTGCTCGGCGTCTCCAACTGCGCCTTCCCGCTGGCCCTGACCATGGTCGGCATGCGGGCCAAGAGCAGCGTGGGCGTCGCCAAGCTCTCGGCGTTCGCGCAGAGCACGGGCTATCTGATCTCGATCCCGGGGCCGCTCCTGGTGGGCGTGCTCTACCAGCACAGCGGCGGCTGGGGGCTGCCGATCGCGCTCATGGCGGGCCTGATGGTGCCGCAGATCGTGGTGGGCATCCTGGCGGGCCGCAACCGCACGGTCGAGGACGAGGTCGCGGCGGCCGCCTGACCCCGGCGGCCACCTGCCCCGACGGTGCAGCCTCGGACCCCCGGCGGCGACCCCGCGGACAAAGGGTGCGAGACTCTCCCCATGCCAGTGCTCGACCCGAACCCCCAGAACGGCCAGAAGAAGCTGCTCCTCGTGCTCGGAGCGATGCTGGCCATCACCGTGATCATCGGCATCATCGCCTCCATCGCCTCGCCGTGAACTGACCCCGGCGGGGCCGATGGTGGGGTTAGCACCACCATCCCCTAGGGGGCCAGTGTCAGGGTCAAGTGGGTGGATCACCGGATGTGCTGAGGGTCGCCGAATCCGTACCTTCGAGATGTGCCCGCGAGGACGCGGCACGCAGGACTCGAAGACCACGGAGGCGGCATGTCGGCCCGTTCGCACACTCGGCGCCACCCCGGAGCCCCGAAGGATTCCGCGAGCGTCGAGATCCAGCTTCCGTGGTGGGCCATCGCCCTCCCCGCCGTCGCCTTCGCGGCCCTGCTCCTGCTGATACTGAACCCCGCCGACGCACACGCGGCGAGCGGCGATCCTGTGGTCACGCACGTGCTCGAACGCATCCAGGAGACCGTGTTCCGTACGACCTCGTAACCTGCCCCGGCCGGACGCCGTCACCCGTCGCGGGGCAGCACACCAACTCCCTGCGCCCGCTGGCGGGTTTCATGCGAAGCTGGGACGCATGAGCGTCGCAGAACCCCGCAGGATTGTCCTTTTCCGGCATGCGAAGGCCGACTGGCCGCAGGTGACCGACCACGAACGGCCCCTTGCGGAGCGCGGCCGCAAGGATGCCCCCGTGGCCGGGCGCAAGCTCGCCGACAGCGGCATCCCTTTCGACCTGGCCCTCTGCTCGACCGCCGCCAGGACCCGCGAGACATGGAAGCTCGCCGTCCATGAGCTGCCGCACAGGCCCAAGACCGTCTACGAGGAGCGGCTGTACGAAGCCTCTCCGGGCGAGCTGATCGCCGTGCTCAACGAAACCCCGGACGACGTACAGAACGTCGTGCTGATCGGCCACAACCCCGGAGTGCAGGGGCTCGCCGACATCCTCGCGGGCAAGGCCGAGGGCGACTCGCGTACGCGAATGGACCGGCGCGGCTTCCCGACCGCGGCCTTCGCCGTCCTGACGTACACCGGCTCATGGAAGGCCCTGGAGCCGGGCGTCGGCACCCTCACCGACTACTGGGCGCCCTCCGACTGACCTCTGACGCACATACACCGATGGCCCCGGTACCGCTGCGGTACGGGGGCCATCGGTGTAGGGCGCGACGAAGAAGCCGTGCCGTCGTCGCTCTGACGTCAGTCGGTGTGCGTGTCCGCCGCCTCGACCTCTTCACGGGTGACACCGAGGAGGTAGAGGACGGTGTCGAGGAAGGGAACGTTCACCGCGGTGTGTGCGGCCTCCCGGACGACGGGCTTGGCGTTGAAGGCGACCCCGAGCCCGGCCGCGTTCAGCATGTCGAGGTCGTTGGCGCCGTCGCCGATCGCGACGGTCTGCTCCAGCGGGACCCCGGCCTCGTCGGCGAAGCGGCGAAGCAGCCGGGCCTTGCCCGCGCGGTCCACGATCTCCCCGGTCACCTTGCCGGTGAGCTTGCCGTCGACGATCTCCAGGGTGTTGGCCTGGGCGAAGTCGAGGCCGAGACGTTCCTTCAGATCGTCGGTCACCTGGGTGAACCCGCCCGAGACGACGCCCACTTGGTAGCCGAGGCGCTTGAGCGTGCGGATGAGGGTGCGGGCGCCGGGGGTGAGGCGGACCTCGGTGCGGACCTTGTCGACGACCGAGGCGTCGAGCCCGGCGAGGAGCTCCACGCGGGCGTGCAGGGACTGCTCGAAGTCCAGTTCGCCGCGCATCGCGGCCTCGGTCACCTCGGCGACCTTGTCCTCGCAGCCCGCGTGCGCCGCGAAGAGCTCGATCACCTCGTCCTGGATGAGGGTCGAGTCCACGTCCATCACGATGAGCCGCTGGGCGCGGCGGTGCAGGCCCGCGGCGACGACGGCCACGTCCACGCCGAGCTTCGCGGCCTCCAGGGCGAGGGCGGTGCGCAGCGGCTCGGTCTCCGTGCCGGAGACGGCGAACTCCACCGCCGTGACGGGGTACTTGGCGAGCCGGAAGATGCGGTCGATGTTGCCGCCGGTCGAGGTGATGCTGGCGGCGATGGCGGCCGTCGACTCGGCGGTCAGGGGGTGACCGAGCACGGTGACATGGGAGCGGCCGAGGCCGCGCGGGCGGTTGTCACCGATGCCCGAGATGATCTCGGCCTGCATCTTCAGGGAGTCGGCCCAGCTGTGTACGGTGGACCGCAGGTCGCCCTCCAGGCCGGCCGGCGGCTCGGTCACGAGCGCGCACAGCACTATGCGGCCACGGGTGACGACCTGCTCGATGTCGACGACGTCGACGGAGTAGGCGGCGAGGGTGTCGAAGAGGCCCGCGGTGATTCCGGGACGGTCCTTGCCGAAGATCTTGACGAGGAGCGTGGGGACATCGGCGGGCTGCGGGGGCTGCGAAGCGCTCATGGTGAGGCCCACGGTATCCGGCGCTCCGCGGGCGCGTGCCGCCGGTCCGCTTGGCGGACACCTGTTCCTCCCGGATGAGGCTTACCGTACTACCGCCGCACTACCGCCCCCCACCGTCCCGACCACTCCGACCGTCCCGACCGCCCCGGCTATCCCGACCACCCCGAGGCCCCGGCGGCGGAGGTGGCGGTGGCGGAGGCGGCGGCCAGTCGCCGTTGCCCGAGGAGCGGGGCCGTGGCTTCGGCTGCGGAGGCGGAGCGACCGGCCCGATGACCGTCGGCGACCCCGACACATCGCGCGGCGGCCGGAGGTAGGGGTTGGTGTCGGGGTTCGAGGGCCGGAAGGGCGCACCGGGACTGTACGGCCCGGCAGCCCCAGGCGCTCCAGACCCATGGACGCCAGCGCCAGGTACACCAGCCCCAGAGACCCCGGCCCCAGGAGCACCCGCCCCAGCCGACGGCGCCACCCCAGCCGCATCCCCCGCAAGCGCAAGCGGCGAAACCCTGCCCCCCGCGGCCCCACTCGCCACCGCGAGCAACGCTCCCACCGCCCCCGCACCGGCACCCCACGCCGCACCCAGCAGGAACGCCATCCCCAGCTGTCCGTGCAGCTCGATCCCCGCCCCGAACGCGTCGAAGCCGAGCACCGACAGCGAGGCGTCCGCGGACACCCCCGTCAGCCACACCATCAACGGCAGCGCGAGCGCCGTAAGGACGCCGAGCCGCACCGCGCACTGCCCCGCGAACCGCAGGGCGCCCGTCTCACCCCGTACATAAGGAGTACGGACAGCGGTGAGCACCCCGGCGAACAGGATCATCAGTGCCGCCGCGACCCCGAGGAGCCAGACCCTGCTGTCGAGCTCCGCGAGCCGCCCCAGCGTCACCGCCTCGTCCCCCCCGGCGCCCGAACCCGTGAGGAGGTCGTCCATCGGGTCCGGCAGGAGCTTGGCCAGCTCGCCTGTCGCCTCCCCGTCCCACGGCACGAAGAGCCCGACCGGCACCCCGAGCCACACCCCGTTCGGCGCCCCGAGCAGCGCGGCGCCCGCGATCCGCTTGGGGTTGGCGTCGCCGATCATCGCGTACAGCGCCGCCGCGAGCCCGGCGAGCACCGCCACCAGCGCCACCGTGACCAGCGCGGACGCGGCGGGCCGCACCACGCGGTGCAGGGCGCCCCACCCGGCAGGCAGCGGCGTACGACGCGAGGCGAGCAGCGCGATCAGCAGGACACCGATCACCCACACCGCGCCCCCGAGCAGCGTCGGACCCATGTCCACGGTGAATCCGACGGCTGCCTTCGCCTGGGCGAGATCGCCGAGCCGGTCGGGCAGCAGACCGCCGATGTCACCGAGCCCGTCGGGAAGTTTGTCCGTGATGTCATCGGGGAGCTGGTCGACGCCCTCCTCGATGCCCTTGTCGATCCCCAGCTGCTCGCCGTCGATCGTGATGATGTCGTGACCCGCCCACGCGAGCCCCCCGAGCATCGCGAGAAAGAGGGCGATCACCGCACCCGCGCGCGCTGCCAGTTCCGCCGGAGTGATCACAACTCCCGCCCCGCGCAAGGAACGTAGGAAAAAATACGCAAGGAGAAGCGCTCCCGCGAGCCCGACGCCCAGCGGCGCGACGTCGATCGCGGTGGTCGCCTCGGCGCCGTCCAGCCCGAACGCCGACACGTCACCGGAGGGGGTGACCGAGCCACCCGCGCCGAGCGCCACCACGGCAGCCGTCATCGGCCCCAGGGACCCCACCGAGTCCGCGCCGAGGAGATGCAGACCGAGCGCCGCCGTACCGGCCATCCCGACAAGAGCCCAGCTCACGGCGGCAATCGCGGAGAGCAGCACATCGCCCCACCGCACGCCCCGGCCTTCGGCCCGCTTCCCGCCGGTCTCCATCTGGACCCCCCGCCTCGCACCGCGCCGCCCGATTGGTGCGGGATGTGCGCAATGCTCATGATCCGTATGCACTCATGGGCGGTTACTACTCTCCGGGGCGGTTTCTTCCCCGTCAACGGGGCGGTCGTGGAGGCCCGTACGCAGTCTTCACAAGGCCCGACTTTCGGTCAGAGGCCTCCGCCTGAAATAGTTCCTCCCGATGTTCGACATCCCTAGACTCCCCATGACGGGGGCTAGCTCGGGGGACAACTCAGTGGGGCTGGAGTGCCGGAACTCGTACTGGAATTGAATGGAAGGACCTGGACGCTCGATCCGTCCAGGTCGTACACCCTCGGACGTGATCCGCAGGGGGATCTCGCGCTTGACGACGCCAGGGTGTCCTGGCGTCACGCCACGATCAGCTGGAGCGGCCGCAGTTGGGTCATCGAGGACCACGGCAGCACCAATGGCACCTTTGTGCAGGGCCAGCGGATCCACCAGATGGAAATCGGCCCCGGCTCGGCCGTGAACCTCGGCAACGCGACCGACGGTCCGCGGCTGAACGTGTCCGGCAGCGCCTCGGGTGCCGCCGCCGTGTCCGCACCGCAGCAGGCGGCCCAGCAGGCACCGGCCCATCAGGCGCCGCAACACCAGGCACCGCAGCACCACGCGCAGCAGCAGGGCGGGCCCGGCTGGGCCGCCAAGACTCCTGAGCCGCAGGCGCCGCAGTACCAGGCGCAGCAGCAGATGCCCCAGCAGCAGGGCTGGCCGCAGCCGCAGCAGGCGGCTCAGCACCAGCAGCCCCAGCAGCCGCAGGTCCCGCAGCAGCAGGGTCCCGGCGCGGGTTCCGGCGGTGTCGCGGGGGCCCCGCCGGTCTACGGGGACCGCAGCCCGACGACGTTCCACCAGCTCTCGCTCGGCCGCAAGATGCGCATCGGCCGCGCCCTGGAGAACGAACTGGTCGTCTCCGACCTCCAGGTCTCCCGGCACCACGCCGAGTTCACGGCCACTCCGGACGGCCGCTTCGAGATCCATGACCTCGGCTCGCACAACGGCACGTACATCAACGGTCAGCCGGTCGCGAAGTCGGGCACGGCCCTCATCGGCCCGAACGACATCGTCAGCGTCGGTCACTCGACGTTCCGGCTCGTCGGCGACCGGCTCGAGGAGTTCGTCGACACCGGTGAGATCTCCTTCTCCGCCCGCCACCTGACGGTGACGGTCGACGGCGGCAAGGACATCCTCAAGGACGTCTCCTTCGGCGTCCCGGAGAAGTCGCTCATCGCGGTCATCGGCCCCTCGGGTTCCGGAAAGTCCACCCTGCTCAAGGCGCTCACCGGTTACCGGCCCGCCAACAAGGGCGACGTCCTCTACGACAACCGGAACCTCTACAAGCAGTTCGCCGAGCTGCGCCAGCGCATCGGTCTGGTCCCGCAGGACGACATCCTGCACAAGGAACTGACCGTCAAGAAGGCCCTCAAGTACGCCGCCAAGCTGCGCTTCCCCTCGGACACCAGCGAGCAGGAGCGCGAGCAGCGGATCGACGAGGTCCTGCGCGAGCTCAAGCTGGACATCCACAAGGAGAAGAAGGTCACCTCCCTCTCCGGTGGCCAGCGCAAGCGCGTGTCGGTGGCTCTCGAGCTCCTCACCAAGCCGTCGCTGATCTTCCTGGACGAGCCCACCTCCGGCCTCGACCCGGGCATGGACCGCGACGTCATGCAACTCCTGCGCGGCCTCGCCGACGACGGCCGCACGGTCCTCGTCGTCACGCACTCGGTCGCCGAGCTGGCGATCTGCGACAAGCTCCTGGTGATGGCGCCGGGCGGCTCGGTCGCGTACTTCGGTCCGCCGGAGGAAGCGCTCAACTTCTTCGGCTACCAGACGTGGGCGGACGTCTTCTCGGCGTTCGAGAACTACCGCGACTACGACTGGGCGGGCCGCTGGAAGGGCTCGCAGCACTACCAGATGTACGCCGCCGACATCGACGCTGTGGCCGCCCAGTCGGTCCACATGCCGCCGCCGCAGGCGATCAGGCCGCCCAAGCCGCAGGGCTGGGGCTCACAGCTGTGGACCCTGATCCGCCGCTACACCTCGGTGATCGCCTCCGACAAGGGCTTCCTGGGCCTGATGGTGATCCTGCCTGCGGTCCTCGGCATCGTCAGCGTCGTCATCCCCGCCGAGTTCGGGCTCGCCCCGCCGAAGCCGCCGTCCAAGTTCAACGGCGACGCCGGAACGATCATGCTGATCCTCGCGGTCGGCATGTGCTTCTCCGGTGCGGCCAACTCCGTACGAGAACTGATCAAGGAACGGGTCATCTACGAACGGGAGCGGGCCACCGGCCTTTCCCGCTCGGCGTACCTGATGTCCAAGGTCATCGTCCTCGGCGTGATCACGGCCCTCCAGGGCGTCATCATCTGCGGCATCGGCTTCGCGACGCGCGATCTGCCGGAAGAGGGCCTGATCCTGCCCCCGGCCGTCGAGATCTGCCTGGTCATCATCGCCCTCGGCTTCACCTCGATGATGTTCGGCCTGGTCATCTCCTCGCTGGTGAAGACCGCCGAGAAGACCATGCCGCTCCTGGTGATGTTCGCGATCGTCCAGGTCGTCTTCACCGGTGTGCTCTTCCAGGTCTACGGCTCGCCCGGCCTGGAGCAGTTCGCCTGGCTGATGCCGTCGCGCTGGGCCATCGCCGGTGCGGGCGCCACGCTGGACCTCGCCCACCTCATGCCGCCGTGGGACCCGAAGAAGCCGGGCGACCTCGACCCGCTGTGGGAGCACACGGCCGGCCAGTGGGGCATGAACATCACGATCCTGCTCCTGATCGGCATCGCCTGCGGCTTCGCGGTCGCACGGCTCCTTCGCCGCCACGAGCCGGAGGTCATGCGCAAGTAGCGGGCCCGCGGGAACGACGAGAGGGCGGCACCCCCTGGGGGGTGCCGCCCTTCGGCGTCTGCAGAGCCTCGGTGAAGAGGTCCGTTGATCGGGAGATCAGGCTCAGTAGGCGCTGTTCACGTTGTCCATCGAGCCGTAGCGGTCGGCGGCGTAGTTGGCCGCGGCCGTGATGTTGGCGACCGGGTCGTAGATGTTCGTGGACGTGCCCTCGACGTGGTAGGCGTCGAACGTCGGCTGGATGACCTGGAGCAGGCCGACGGACGGGGTGCCGTTGATGGCGTTGATGTCCCAGCCGTTCTTGGCGTTCGGGTCGCCCGCAGACTCACGGATGATGTTGCGGTGCAGGCCCTCGTAGGAGCCGGGGATGCCCTTGGCCTTCATGATGTCCAGGGACTGGCGGATCCAGCCGTCGAGGTTGTTGGCGTAGACCGGCTTGCGCGCGGCGGCACGGCTCGCGGCTTCCTTGGCCTTGCGCGCGTCCTCGGCCTTCTTCTTGGCCGCGGCCTCCTCGTCGGCCCGCTTCTTCGCGGCGGCGTCGGCCTCGGCCTTCGCCTTCGCGGCGGCGGCGTCCTTGGCCTTCTTGTCGACGGCGGTGTGCTGCTTGATGACGCCGGCCTCGACCGCCTGCTGGGCCTCGGCGTTCTGCTTGAAGGCCACCGGGGCGGCCTCGACGCTCTGGGTTTCGGTTCCGGCATCGGCGCTGCCCGGCACGAGGGAGAACGCGAGGGCGGCGGCGCCGAGCGTGGCGACACCGGCGATGGCGAACTTCTGGGTCTTGGTCGGCGCGGGGCGACTATGACCAGGGGTGCTGAGCTTGGACATGGCTGATGGACCTCTTCGAATCGCGGAGGTCGCTCTGGCCGGCGGGGACATGTACTGATCCGGCACAAACGCCGCGGTGCGAGACCGCGGCGCCGAGCGACGGATGCAATTCTTAGCGGCCGCAAAATTCTGTGGCAAAGCAGTGACGTACGAAGCCGGGTAGTGGATCAGGGGGCGCGGTGTACGCATTTATGGCATTGCACCCCATGCGCATAAAGGACTTTCCGCTCCACTAGGGGCCTTCGTACGTGATGCGCGTCCTATGTGCGGGCTCACATCGGACCCGTAACAACCTCACCAACAGTTGCCGTCGCAACTCTCTGTGTGAGGAAACTCCTCCGGAAGTAGGAGATGCACGTCGCCGAACTCGTGCCACAGGTAGAGACGGCGTACGGCCTCCGTATAGCCCCGGTCCACGGCGGCCCGGCCGGCGATCGCCTCCAGCATCAGCAGATGTGAGGCCTGCGGCTCGTGCAGCCCCGTGAGCAGCCCGTCCACCACGCGCACGCCCCGCTCGGGCGTCACCACGAGCTCCGTACGGCCCGCTGCCGCCCGGACCACCCCGTCGGGGCCCGCGGCCGACTCGACGGCGCGCACGGCCGTCGTACCGACCGCGATGACGCGCCCGCCGCCCGCCGCGGCGGCGTTGATCAGCCGCGCCGACGCCTCGGGCACCTCGAAGAGCTCGGGATACGGCGGTTCGTGCGCCTCGGGGGACGCCACCCCCGTATGCAGCGTGACCGGGGCGAACTGCACACCCCTGCTCACCAGGCGTGCCACCAGGTCCGCGGTGAAGGGTCGGGCCGCGCTCGGCATCTCCGCACTGCCCGCCCCGCCGGCCGACGGCAGCGCGAACACGGTCTGGTGCGCGGAGAGCGGCTGGTCCCTCTCCGTGTAGGAGTATCGGATGGGGCGCCCGTGCCGCCGCAGCAGCGACGGCACGTCGGCCGGCACCCGGGCCCACCACAACCGCCCGCTCCCCGGGGCCAGCGGCTCCTCGACGACCAGACGTACGTCACCGGGGAGCCGCACGACTGCATGCGCGGGCCCGCCCGCCCGTGCGCGCGTGGTGCCCCTGCCGTCCGGGTCCCGCAACTCGACGGCCCACCGCCCGTCGTCGCCCCGGGTCGAGAAATGCACCACCACGCGCGCGTGCCCGATGGTTCCGTCGACCGCCGCGGGCAGCGTCTGTGAGGTGTTCACGATCAGCAGGTCCCCGGCCCGCAGCAGCGCGGGCAGGTCGGTGAACGCGTGGTGCGAGACCTCCGTCCCGCGCGACAGGAGCAGCCGCACCGCGTCCCTGCCGAGCCCCGGACCACGCTGCTCGGCGGGGACGCGCGCCGACAGCTCGTCGGGCACCCGCACGGCCAGCGTCATCGGGCGTCCAGCAAAGAAGGGGCGGCGTACCGCCCGCTGGCCGGTCGCTCGTCGAGCAGCCTCAGGAAGGCGGGCACCACCGTCTCGGGCGACGGCCGTCCCGAGGCGTCGTCCACCGGGACGGCCGCCTGGTAGAGATTGGTCCGCATGTCACCGGGATCGACCGCCCACACCCTGATCCCCGGCTCCTCCACGGCGAGGACCGCCGACAGCTGGTCGAGAGCGGCCTTGGACGCCCCGTACCCACCCCACGTCTCGTACGCCTCCACGGCCGCGTCGGAGCTGACATCGACCACCGCCCCCGTCCCGGAGGCCCGCAACAGGGGCAGCGCCTCGCGGATCAGCCCCAGCGCCGCCACCACATTGGTCTCCAGAGCCAGCCGCAGCCCATCGGGCGAGAGCTCATCGAGCCGTACGAGGGGCTCCGCGCCCAGCGCGCTCGCGTTGTTCACCAGCAGATCGAGACCGCCGAGGCCGCGCGCCGCCGCCACCAGATCAGCCCGGTGCCCGGCATCCGTGACATCCCCGGCGACGGCCTCCACGCGCGCGCCGCGCCCCGCCAGATCGCGGGCGGCCTCATCGAGCACGGCGGCCGTTCTCGCGTCGAGCACCAAGCCCCAGCCCCGCTCGGCGAGCGCCGCCGCCAGCGCCCGCCCCAGCCCCTTCGAAGCCCCCGTGATGATCGCTACCGGCATGACATCCGTCCCCTCGGGTCACCCTGCGGCCGCTTCTCCAGCGGATGACCTCACGGTAGGAAGGGGACCGCTCCCGGCGCCTCGTGCGTCGGCCGCAACCACTCAGGGCCCTTGGGCCTACGCCGACAGCCCTAGGCGGCGGCCACCACTGGTCCGATACGGACTGTCACACCCCGCCGGTACGGTGAGGCCATGAGTCAAGGTCCCCGGTCCGGCCTGAACGCGGTGAGCTCCGCGCTTCTCGCCATGAGCAGGCAACTGGAGGTGCGCGACGTCCTGAAGACGATCGTCGCCTCGGCCCGCGAACTGCTCGACGCGGAGTACGCGGCGCTCGGCGTTCCGGACGACCACGGAGGGTTCGCCCAGTTCGTCGTCGACGGCGTCAGCGACGAGCAGTGGCGTGCCATCGGCCCGCTGCCCCGCCAGCACGGCATCCTCGCCGCGATGCTGCACAAGGCTGAGCCCGAGCGCCTCGCCGACGTGCGCAAGGACCCGCGCTTCGAGGGCTGGCCGTCCGCCCACCCGGACATGTCCGACTTCCTCGGCCTGCCGATCCGGTACGGGGACGAGACGCTGGGCGCCCTCTTCCTCGCGAACAAGAACTGCCCCAAGCCGGACGGCGGTTGCGGGTTCACCGCCGACGACGAGGAGCTCCTGTCGATCCTCGCCCAGCACGCCGCCATCGCCCTCACCAACGCCCGTCTCTACGAGCGCAGTCGCGAGCTGACCATCGCCGAGGAGCGCTCGCGCCTGGCCCACGAACTGCACGACGCCGTCAGCCAGAAGCTGTTCTCGCTGCGCCTGACCGCGCAGGCCGCGGCCGCCCTGGTGGACCGCGACCCCTCGCGCGCCAAGGGCGAACTCCAGCAGGTGGCCGTGCTCGCGGCCGAGGCCGCGGACGAACTGCGCGCCGCCGTCGTGGAGTTGCGCCCCGCCGCCCTGGACGAGGACGGCCTGGTGGCCACCCTGCGCACCCACACGCAGGTCCTGGACCGCGCGCACTCCGCCGCCGTCACCTTCGAGAGCCGCGCGATCCGCGCCCTGCCCGCGGCCCAGGAGGAAGCGATGCTGCGCGTCGCCCAGGAGGCGCTGCACAATGCCTTGCGGCACTCCGGCGCGGAACACGTCTGCGTGACCCTGGTGCGACGCGGCGCCGGAGCCGTGCTGCGCGTCACGGACGACGGCAGCGGCTTCGACCCGCGCGCGATCCGGCGCGCGGGGCGGCACTTGGGCCTGGTCTCGATGCGGGACAGGGCCGGCGGGGTCGGCGGACGGCTGACCGTGGAATCGGAGCCCGGCAAGGGCACGACGATCGAGATGGAGGTTCCCGGTGGCTGACGCTGTGTTCGAGACGAAGACGGGGATCCGGGTGCTGCTGGTCGACGACCACCAGGTGGTCCGCCGCGGTCTGCGTACGTTCCTCGAGGTGCAGGACGACATCGAGGTCGTGGGGGAGGCGTCGGACGGCGCCGAAGGGGTCGAGCAGGCCGAGAAGTTGAAGCCGGACGTCGTCCTCATGGACGTCAAGATGCCGGGCATGGACGGGGTCGAGGCCCTGCGCAAGCTCCGCGAACTGGCCAACCCCGCGCGCGTGCTCATCGTCACCAGCTTCACCGAGCAGCGCACGGTCGTCCCGGCCCTGCGCGCGGGCGCCGCCGGGTATGTCTACAAGGACGTCGACCCGGACGCCCTGGCGGGCGCCATCCGGTCCGTGCACGCGGGTCATGTGCTGCTCCAGCCCGAGGTGGCGGGCGCGCTCCTGTCCCAGGAGGAGGCCAACACCGGCCAGGGGAGGGGCGGTTCGCTCACGGAGCGGGAACGCGAGGTCCTCGGCCTCATCGCCGACGGCCGCTCGAACCGCGAGATCGCGCGCGCCCTCGTGCTCTCCGAGAAGACCGTCAAGACCCACGTCTCGAACATCCTGATGAAGCTGGACCTCGCCGACCGCACCCAGGCCGCCCTGTGGGCCGTCCGACACGGTGTGACCGGCTGATTAACGTTTCTGCGTACCCCGCCGACCGTCGGAGCGGATGGATGCGTTCCGGTCTGAGATTCATACCGTCGTGTCAATGTCCCTCGATTGGCGCAACCTGCGCGCCGCCCGGCCGTTTTCAGTGCGTGCCGCGGCGGCTGGCCGCGGCGATCGCTAGGAGGGTCTAGAAGTGAAGAACCTGAAGAAGGCCGCTGCTGTCACGATGGTGGCGGGTGGCCTCGTCGTCGCCGGTGCCGGTCTCGCCTCCGCCACGGACGGTGCGCACGCGGGCGGCAAGGCCGTGAAGTCGCCGGGCGTCGGCTCGGGCAACCTCGTCCAGGCGCCGGTGCACATCCCCGTGAACGCCGTGGGCAACACCGTGTCGGTCATCGGCGCCCTCAACCCGGCCTTCGCGAACGACGGCCTCAACGCCTGACGCACGCCCCAGGCGCAGCAGTGACTACCGGCCTCCCGGGTAATTCCCGGGGGGCCGGTCTGCCGTGCCCCGTAGGGGTGCGGGGAACTGAGCTGCTGTGCCCCGTAAGGGGCGCGGGGAACTGCGCGACAAGCCACGACGGTGCCGCGGCCGACAGTCCCTCCGGAACAAACGGCCCCCGGAGCTACGGCCGCCCCAGGCAGCGGGGCTCAGCCCCGCTCCCGCTCCTCCACAAATGCGTTGTACGCGGCCACCTGCGCCCGCCGAGCCGTCCGTTCGACCGGACGCAGCGCCTCACCCCGCGCGGCCATCTCCGAGGCGCTCACGGCCCCGCCATGGCCGTTCTCGTACGCCACCGAGATCAGCAGGCCAACGCGCTGGGCCAGCTCCAACACCCGTACGGCACGCGGCGGATAACCGGGGGCCAGAGCCTCGCGCCCGCGCTCGGCCCGCGCCCGGTAGGCGTCCACCGCGGCCTCGGCGACCGGTCCCGAGCCCGCGACGTCAAGGCGCGAGAGCACCTCCGTCGCGTCCCGCAGCGCTTCGGCCAGCTCACGCTCCGCCTCGCCAAGCGAGGGCACATCGGCGGGCGGAGCCTCCCGTACGGGCAGGCAGTGCCAGAGGACCTCCACGTGTACGTCACCCTCGGGCCCCGCCTCGGACACCTCGGGCACCAGGCCGTACGGCGCCCCGAAGGCGACGACCGCCTCCTGCGCGTCCAGGGCGCGGGCGTTGAACGCGGGCGGACCGCTCAGGCCGAGCGGATGGCCCGGCGCGGGCAGCGCGACCCGGAGCCCGGTCACCCCGAGCGTGCGCAATCGCCCGACGGCGAGCGTGAGACCGACGGGCCCCGACTCGCCGGGGAGACCTTCGACTCGGTGCACGGCGTCGTCACCGACCATCGCGTGCACCGCGTCATCCGGCGAGACAAGTCCGGCAAGAAGGGCATTTCCCCATGCCGCCAGGCGTCCTGAGCGTGGTTCCGAGAGCATGCGTACAGCCTAAGGACCGGGCTAAGGGCGGGAGCGCTCGACCGGTGGCGTAGGTTTTCTCCCAGGGGACTGCGTCCACAGACGCAAGCGACAGCCGAGACTGCAATGGGAGACAACGCGCTCATGAGCGATGTACTGGAGCTGGAGGACGTATCCGTGGTCCGCGAGGGCCGGGCTCTGGTGGACCAGGTCTCCTGGTCGGTCAAGGAGGGTGAGCGCTGGGTCATCCTCGGACCGAACGGGGCGGGGAAGACCACCCTCCTGAACGTCGCGTCCAGCTACCTCTACCCGAGCACCGGAACCGCCACCATCCTCGGCGAGACCCTGGGCAAGCCCGGCACCGACGTCTTCGAGCTCCGCCCGCGCATCGGCGTGGCCGGCATCGCGATGGCCGAGAAGCTGCCCAAGAACCAGACCGTGCTCCAGACGGTGCTCACCGCCGCGTACGGCATGACCGCCGGCTGGCACGAGGACTACGAGGACGTCGACGAGCAGCGCGCCCGCGCCTTCCTCGACCGCCTCGGCATGACGGACTACCTGGACCGCAAGTTCGGCACCCTCTCCGAGGGCGAGCGCAAGCGCACGCTGATCGCGCGCGCCCTGATGACCGACCCCGAGCTGCTCCTCCTGGACGAGCCCGCCGCGGGCCTCGACCTCGGCGGCCGCGAGGACCTCGTACGCCGTCTCGGCCGTCTGGCCCGCGACCCGATCGCCCCCTCGATGATCATGGTCACGCACCACGTCGAGGAGATCGCCCCCGGCTTCACCCACGTCCTCATGATCCGCCAGGGCAAGATCATGGCCGCGGGCCCGCTGGAGCTCGAACTGACCTCCCGCAACCTCTCCCTGTGCTTCGGACTGCCCCTGGTGGTCGAGGAGCGCGGCGAGCGCTGGAGCGCGCAGGGTCTCCCGCTCGGCTGAAACGGCGCGAACGGCCGGGCCCGCTCCGGCCGGTAGATCACGTGCCCTGTGCGAGAAGGTCCCGCGGTCCTACCATGACCACGTGGACATCGACGCATGGGTGTGGTGGCTGATCGGCGCCGCCGCGCTCGGAATCCCGCTCGTACTGACCGCGATGCCGGAGTTCGGCATGCTCTCCGTGGGCGCCGTCGCGGGCGCCGTGACCGCGGGCCTCGGCGGCGGCACCGTGCTCCAAGTCGTCGTGTTCGCCGCGGTGTCGGTCGCGCTCATCGCGGTCGTACGCCCGGTGGCGGCGCGGCACCGTTCCCAACGGCCCGAACTGGCCACCGGAGTCGAGGCGTTGAAGGGCAGGACAGCCGTCGTCCTGGAACGCGTCGACGCCTCCGGCGGCCGGATCAAACTCGCCGGCGAGGTCTGGTCGGCCCGCGCGCTCGACACCGCCCAGAGCTACGAGGCGGGACGCGAGGTGGATGTCGTCGAGATCGACGGAGCGACGGCCGTCGTCATGTGAATCCACCACGGGGTGTGCGGCGGTCTGTCAGACTCGACCAGCAAGATCTTCGCCGACCCACGTGCTGGCTCTGCGGATCTTCCGGGAACACCGAGGCAAGAGGGGTACGGGGAACAACGATGCAACCAATCATCATCGTCCTGATCATTCTGGTGGTGCTGGTCTTCATCGCCCTGATCAAGACGATCCAGGTCATCCCGCAGGCCAGTGCGGCGATCGTCGAGCGCTTCGGCCGCTACACACGGACGCTGAACGCGGGCCTGAACATCGTCGTCCCGTTCATCGACTCGATCCGCAACCGCATCGACCTCCGTGAACAGGTCGTCCCCTTCCCGCCCCAGCCGGTGATCACCCAGGACAACCTCGTGGTGAACATCGACACCGTCATCTACTACCAGGTGACCGACGCCCGCGCCGCGACGTACGAGGTCGCCAGCTACATCCAGGCGATCGAGCAGCTCACCGTCACCACGCTGCGCAACATCATCGGTGGCATGGACCTGGAGCGGACCCTGACCTCCCGCGAGGAGATCAACGCGGCGCTGCGCGGCGTCCTGGACGAGGCCACCGGCAAGTGGGGCATCCGCGTCAACCGCGTCGAGCTCAAGGCCATCGAGCCGCCGACCTCCATCCAGGACTCGATGGAGAAGCAGATGCGCGCCGACCGAGACAAGCGCGCCGCGATCCTCCAGGCCGAAGGTGTACGCCAGTCGGAGATCCTGCGCGCCGAAGGTGAGAAGCAGTCCGCCATCCTGCGCGCCGAAGGTGAGGCCAAGGCCGCGGCCCTGCGCGCCGAGGGCGAGGCCCAGGCGATCCGTACGGTCTTCGAGTCCATCCACGCCGGCGACCCGGACCAGAAGCTCCTCTCGTACCAGTACCTCCAGATGCTCCCGAAGATCGCCGAGGGCGACGCGAACAAGCTCTGGATCGTCCCCAGCGAAATCGGCGACGCCCTCAAGGGCCTCGGCGGCGCACTCGGCAACTTCGGCCCCCTGGGCGGCGGCTCCGGCAGCTCCGGCGCCACCGGCAGCGTCCCCGCCCCCGCCACCGAGCGCCGCGAACAGCCACGTATCGACTGAGGCCTCGACAGGGGGGCGCGGGGCGCGGAGCTAAGCCGCGGGCTGAGCCAGCCAGTCGGGCAGCGAAGCCAGTTCGTCCCGGCCGAGCGCGAGCAGCATCGCGTCGGCCGGAGTCGGCTCGAAGGGCTGCCGCAACAACGGCATCCCGGCCTCCTCAGGCGTACGGTCCGCCTTGCGGTGATTGTCCATCGCGCACGAGGCGACCGTGTTCAGCCAGGTGTCCGTACCGCCCTGCGCCCGCGGCACCACGTGGTCCACGGTCGTCGCCCGCCTCCCGCAGTACGCGCACCGGTGCTGGTCCCGCACGAGGACACCCCGCCGCGACCATGGAGCCCGTCTTCGGAAAGGCACCCGTACATACCTGCAGAGCCTGATCACCCGAGGCACCGGTATCTCGACCGCTGCCGCGCGCACACGGAGTCCGGGGTGGGCGTGTTCGACGACGGCCTTGTCGCTGAGGACCAGCACGACGGCACGGTTCAGCGTCACCGTCGACAGCGGCTCGAAGCTCGCGTTCAGCACCAGCGTGTCCCGCATTTCGCCCACCTCCCGTATGCACACCGACCCACCCCTGGCGGGCTGGGATCAACTCTGGCCGGGCGCGCCGAGATGGACAACGCAATAAAAAATGCCCGCCCCTGATCACTTCCATGACCAGGGGCGGGCAAACGTTCAGTGAACGCTCAGCTACCGGCGGGAGCCGCGTACTCGGCGAGCACCTGCGCACGCCCGACCGTGTGGAACCGGAGGTTGAACCCGACGACGGCGGGCGAGGCGTCGGAGTCCGGACCGAGCTTCTCCTGGTCCACCGCGTACACGGTGAACACATAACGGTGCGCCGGGTCACCGGGAGGCGGCGCGGCGCCCCCGAACTCCTTCGTCCCGTAGTCGTTGCGCACCTGGATCGCGCCCTCGGGCAGCCCCTCGAACTTGCCGCTGCCCGCGCCGGTGGGCAGCTCGGTCACCGACACCGGGATGTCGATGACCGACCAGTGCCAGAATCCGCTGCCCGTGGGCGCGTCCGGGTCGAAGCACGTCACGGCAAAGCTCTTGGTCTCCGGCGGGAAGCCCTCCCACCGCAGGTGCGGCGAGGTGTTCCCGGCCGCCTGGACCTGAGCGTCCTTAAGGACCGCACCCGGTTCGAAGTCCTCGCTCACGACCGTGAAGGACGGCACGGGCGGATGGAAGTCATGCGGAAGCGGCGGCCTCTTGAGCTCGGTCACGTCAGCACCTCCTGGTTGGTTCCTGATCGGCGGTAGCTCTACAGCTCTTCCGTCCCGAGCCTAGAACCAGTTGCGCTTGCTGCCGACCTGGGACAGCCACTCGTTGAGGTACGCCGCCCAGTCCGTGCCCTGGAAGTCGTTCAGACCGACCTTGAAGGACCGGAACGAGTCGCTGCCCTCACTGAAGAGACCCGGCTTCTTGTCCATCTCCAGGACGACGTCCATCTCGCGGTCGTCGGCCACGAAGCTCAACTCGACCTGGTTGAGGCCGCGGTACTGCTGCGGCGGGAAGAACTCGATCTCCTGGTAGAACGGCAGCTTCTGCCGCGTGCCACGGATGTGCCCGCGCTCCATGTCCGCACTCTTGAAGCGGAAGCCCAGCTGGATGAACGCGTCCAGGATGGCCTGCTGCGCCGGCAGCGGGTGCACGTTGACCGGGTCCAGGTCACCGGAGTCCACGGCCCGCGCGATCTCGAGCTCGGTGGTCACACCGATGTTCATCCCGCGCAGCTGCTGCCCGTCGATGGAGGTGATCGGCGTCTCCCAGGGGATCTCCAGCCCGAACGGCACCGCGTGCACCTGACCCGCCTGGAGCGTGAAGGCCCCACCGAGGCGCAGCTTGGTGAACTCGATGTCCTGCTTCGTCTCCTGGTCCTGGCCCTCGACCTCCACCCGCGCCTGCAGACCGACCGACAGACCCTCGATCTCCTGGTCCACGGAACCGCCCTGGATCCGCACCTCACCCTGGACGACACCACCCGGTACGACGTTGACCTCCGTCAGCACCGTCTCCACCGACGCACCGCCGGCACCCAGGCTCGCAAGCAGCTTCTTGAACCCCATGACTCTCCTCCCCAGGCCCCGCCTGTGGTTCGACTCGACTTGAATCCTTGATCCATACAAACGCGGTGAACCCACGTCCGGTTCCGCGCCCTGCCCGTTCGGACCGTCTCCAGTACGCTCGGACGCCATGATCGAGGCCCCTGACCGTACGCCCCTCACCCATGACTTCTTCGCACGCCCTGTCCTCGACGTGGCCCCTGATCTGCTGGGCCGCGTCCTCGTACGCAGCTCACCGGACGGGCCGATCGAGCTGCGCCTGACAGAGGTGGAGGCCTACGCGGGCGAGGCCGACCCGGGGTCACACGCCTATCGCGGCCCCACCGCCCGCAACAGCGTGATGTTCGGTCCGCCCGGATACGCGTACGTCTACTTCACCTACGGCATGTGGCACTGCCTCAACGTGGTGTGCGGCCCGGAAGGCCAGGCGAGCGGAGTCCTGCTCCGGGCGGGGGAGATCACGGCCGGAGCCGAGACCGCCCGCAAGCGTCGACTCTCGGCCCGCAACGACAGGGAACTGGCCAAAGGCCCGGCACGCCTGGCCACAGCCCTCGACGTGGACCGCAGCCTGAACGGCACCGACCTCTGCGCGGGCGGGGACGCCCCCCTCACTCTCCTCGCGGGCACCCCCGTCGACCCCGACCAGGTCAGCAGCGGCCCGCGTACGGGAGTCGGCGGCGAAGGCGCCGTCCACCCCTGGCGCTTCTGGGCGTCCAACGACCCGACGGTGAGCCCCTATCGGGCCCATACGCCGCGACGCCGCCGAACTTGACGCGGCCCTGGGCGGACCGTAATGTGGCCCGAGCCGCTTGACCCGGTTACGGCAATCTGCCAGCAGCCGAGAGCGGCCAACCACTACCTACGACTTCCCCTCAGCGGGGGCGCATTTCGCATGCTCGCATGCCGGAATTCGAACTCGCGGAACTCGATTATGAGTTGCAGAGGGAATCCGCTAACGTAGTGAACACGCCGAAAGGCAAAGGCCCCCAACGGCCACCGGAAATGAAATCCGAACCGGAAACGGAACGGAAAACGGATCTGGTAGAGTTGGAAACGCAAGACAGCAGGACAAAATGAAACACTGAAGGGAAGCGCCCGGAGGAAAGCCCGAGAGGGTGAGTACAAAGGAAGCGTCCGTTCCTTGAGAACTCAACAGCGTGCCAAAAGTCAACGCCAGA
>NZ_JBSGUA010000036.1:0-38442 GCF_053607685.1 Streptomyces sp. NPDC055099
TTTCCGACTCTATCAGACTCTTTCGTGTCCGATTTCCTCGGTGCCTTTCCGGTTCCCGCTCCGGCCTTTCGGCTTTCGCGTTTCCCTTTCCGGCGGCTCCGACTTTATCAGAGATTCTGAGTCGAAATTCCCCGCCCACTTCGGGTTGGTCCGGACACGTGAGTGCCGGGTGCTTCCCTCTCAGGCGGAGACGTAAACGTACTGGAGCGGGGCGCCCCGATGCAAATCGAGGCGCCCCGCTCCTAGTTCACGCAGCGTCGGGGTCAGACCTCGACGACGACGGGGAGGATCATCGGGCGTCGGCGGTAGTTGTCCGAGACCCACTTGCCCAGCGTGCGGCGGATGAGTTGCTGCAGCTGGTGGGGCTCGACGACACCGTCCTGGGCCGACTTCTCGAGGACCTCCTGGACCCTCGGCATGACTGCCGAGAAGGCCGAGTCCTCGATGCCGGAGCCACGGGCCTGGATGTGCGGGCCCCCGGTGATCTTGCCGGTGCTGGAGTCCACCACCACGAAGACCGAGATGATGCCCTCGTCCCCGAGGATCCTGCGGTCCTTCAGCGCGGGCTCGCCGACATCGCCCACGGAGAGGCCGTCGACGTACACGTAACCGGCCTGGACCTTGCCGACGATCTTCGCCTTGCCCTCGACGAGGTCGACGACCACGCCGTCCTCGGCGATCACGATGCGGTCGTGCGGGATGCCGGTGAGGGCGCCCAGCTCGGCGTTGGCGCGCAGGTGGCGCCATTCGCCGTGTACCGGCATCAGGTTCTTGGGCTTGCAGATGTTGTAGAAGTACAGGAGCTCGCCGGCCGAGGCGTGGCCCGAGACGTGCACCTTCGCGTTGCCCTTGTGGACGACGTTCGCTCCCCAGCGGGTCAGGCCGTTGATCACGCGGTAGACCGCGTTCTCGTTGCCGGGGATGAGCGACGACGCCAGGATGACCGTGTCGCCCTGGACGATGCGGATCTGGTGGTCGCGGTTGGCCATCCGGGAGAGGGCGGCCATCGGTTCACCCTGCGAGCCCGTGCAGACGAGCACGACCTCGTGGTCCGGCAGGTCGTCGAGCGTCTTGACGTCGACCACCAGGCCCGGCGGGACCTTGAGGTAGCCGAGGTCCCGCGCGATGCCCATGTTGCGGACCATGGAGCGGCCGACGAAGGCGACCCTGCGGCCGTACTCGTGGGCGGCGTCCAGGATCTGCTGGATGCGGTGGACGTGGCTGGCGAAGCTGGCGACGATGATCCGCTTCTGGGCGCCGGCGAAGACGCCCCGGATCACGTTCGAGATGTCGCGCTCCGGCGGGACGAAGCCCGGGACCTCGGCGTTCGTCGAGTCGGAGAGAAGGAGGTCGATGCCCTCCTCGCTCAGCCGCGCGAACGCGTGCAGGTCGGTGAGGCGGCCGTCCATCGGCAGCTGGTCCATCTTGAAGTCGCCGGTGGCGACCACCATGCCCGCGGGGGTGCGGACGGCGACGGCCAGGGCGTCCGGGATGGAGTGGTTGACCGCGACGAACTCGCAGTCGAACGGGCCGAGGCGCTCGCGGTCGCCCTCGACGACCTCCAGCGTGTACGGACGGATGCGGTGTTCCTGGAGCTTCGCCTCGATGAGCGCGAGGGTCAGCTTGGAGCCGATCAGCGGGATGTCCGGCTTCTCGCGCAGGAGGTAGGGGACACCGCCGATGTGGTCCTCGTGGCCGTGCGTGAGCACGATGCCGTCGATGTCGTCGAGGCGGTCCCTGATGGACGTGAAGTCCGGCAGGATCAGGTCGATTCCGGGCTGCTCCTCCTCGGGGAAGAGCACTCCGCAGTCGACGATCAGCAGGCGACCGTTGTACTCGAATACGGTCATGTTGCGGCCGATCTCACCGAGGCCGCCCAGCGGGGTGACCCGCAGGCCGCCCTTGGGGAGCTTCGGCGGGGCGCCGAGTTCAGGATGCGGATGACTCAAAAGACTCTCCTCACCACACGCGCCACGTACCTCCGGGGCACGTGGCGCGCGTGACGTTCGTGCAGTAGCAGTTGTTTGGTGTGGGTGCAGGACGACGTCAGTCGGTGTCCTGCGGTGTTTCGCGTATTCAGTTGTGAAGTCTGTGGTTAGAGCTGTACCCCGCCGGCGGCGAGATCGATCTTGAGCTGGGCCGTCTCGTCGGGCGACAGCTCGACCAGGGGCAGGCGCAGCGGGCCCGCGGGGCGGCCCTGAAGGGTCAGCGCCGCCTTGGTGGTGATCACACCCTGCGTACGGAACATGCCCGTGAAGACCGGGAGCAGCTTCTGGTGGATCTCGGTGGCCTTCTGTACGTCACCCGTGGCGTACGCGTCGAGCATCGCGCGCAGCTCCGGCGTGACCACGTGGCTGACGACGGAGACGAAGCCGCAGGCGCCCACGGAGAGCAGCGGGAGGTTCAGCATGTCGTCGCCGGAGTACCAGGCGAGGCCGGAGCGGGCGATGGCCCAGCTGGCGCGGCCGAGGTCGCCCTTGGCGTCCTTGTTGGCGACGATCCGGGGGTGGTGGGCGAGGCGGACGATCGTCTCGGTGTTGATCGGTACGCCACTGCGGCCGGGGATGTCGTAGAGCATGACCGGCAGCTCGGTGCTGTCGGCGATCGCGGTGAAGTGCCGCAGGAGGCCCTCCTGAGGGGGCTTGTTGTAGTACGGCGTGACCGTCAGGAGGCCGGTGGCGCCGACACGCTCGGCGTCGCGGGCGAGCTCGATGCTGTGGCGGGTGTCGTTCGTGCCGACGCCGGCCACGACGTGGGCGCGGTCTCCGACTGCTTCCACCACGGCTCGTACGAGATCGGCTTTCTCCGCGTTGCTGGTGGTCGGGGACTCGCCCGTGGTGCCGTTGATGACGAGGCCGTCGTTGCCTGCGTCCACCAAGTGGGCGGCGAGCTGCTGCGCGCCGTCGAGGTCGAGTGCGCCGTCCGCCGTGAAGGGCGTGACCATAGCGGTGAGGACCCTGCCGAAGGGGGTCTGCGGAGTGGAGGTCGGAGCCATGGGTAACACGCTACTCGCTGCTCAGCGCGTGGTCCCCCCTCGGGGGATGTGTGCGGACCTGACAAGTGAGGAGCCCGGCACTGCCTGCTCGGGGGTTCAAGCAGTGCCGGGTCCGTTTGATCAGGCTAGATGAACTTCTCGAAATGCCGCAATACGGACACCTCACTCAGCCCACCCGTACATCAGTGCCTTACGGAGCCACGCGTCCATTGGCGTTGAACGCCGCGTGCGTGAGGGGCATGAGCTTGGCCCACTCCTCCTCCATCTTCTCGCCGACCATCTCGATCTCCCGCTGCGGGAAGGACGGGACCTTGGCGAGCTCATGCTGCGTGCGCAGGCCGAGGAAGTGCATCAGCGAACGGGCGTTGCACGTCGCGTACATCGACGAGAAGAGGCCGACTGGCAGGACCACGCGGGCGACCTCGCGGGCCACGCCGGCGGCGAGCATCTCCTGATACGCCTCGTACGCCTGGCGGTAGGAGTCCTCCATGACGCGGCCGGTGAGCTCCTGCTGGGCCTGGGTGCCCTCCACGAAGACGTACTTCCCGGGGCGGCCCTCCTGGACCAGCTTGCGGGACTCGTCAGGGACGTAGAACGTCGGCTGGAGCTCCCTGTAGCGGCCCGATTCCTCGTTGTACGACCAGCCCACGCGGTGCCGCATGAACTCGCGGAAGACGAAGATCGGGGCGCTGATGAAGAACGTCATCGAGTTGTGCTCGAAGGGGCTGCCGTGGCGGTCCCGCATCAGGTAGTTGATCAGGCCCTTGGAGCGCTCGGGGTCCTTCTGGAGCTCCTCCAGGGACTGCTCGCCGGCAGTGGAGACACGGGCGGCCCACAGGACGTCGGAGTCGGTCGCGGCATGCTTCACCAACTCGACGGTGACCTCGCTGCGGAAGCTGGGCTTGAGGTCTTCGGTGGGGGTGTCGCTCACTGGCGGGGTCCTTCCATGTGCATCACTCGGGCGGCGCCCACTCTATGGCCCGGCACCGACAATCGGCCGTTCGGTGGCCCGCCGCGACAATCTTCGGCGAATTTGGTGAAACCGGGCACCAATTGGCCGTTTCGAGCGTCTATCTGGACAACAGAGTTAAGTTCGAGTCGCGTGAGGAGAAACGCACCCCATGTTCCGTCGGCGCGAGCCCGTCCCGTTCGCCTTCATCGCCGAAGCCGACAAGTTCCGCAGCAACGTCACTCCCCCACCCCGGGAGCGTGCCTCGGCCGCTCAGGTCGTGGGCCGCACCCTGGTCGGCCTGGTCGTGGTCGCCGGCCTCGCGGGTTCCCTGCTGTTCGGCATGCCCGCCCTGTCGCCCGATCAGTCACCCGTGCAGAACCAGCAGTCAGAGGCCTCGGACGGTCGATGACGCCCTGACTCTGCCCCCCCCACTGCCCTGAAAGCGTGGGAGGTACCCCCATGGCCCCCCAGAGGTGGTAGGCGGGAGCGGGGCTCGGTAGCCTCACCGGGCACAGCCCGTGCGTGGATCGAGTGAGGATTCAGTCGTGCCCCTGCCCTTCCTGACGGCGGACCGCGCCTTTGACGAGTCAGCGGACGACGCCGCGCTGCCGTTCGACGACCGCGACCACTGGCGCCGGCCCTACCGGCCGGGCCCGTGGCGGGTGGGGGCCGCCGCGCTGCTCCTGCTGCTCGCCTCGTACGTCCTCGTCGCCGCCGTCATCATCGCGTTCGCGGACTCACTGGGGGGCGCCGCGATCTGCGCGGGGCTCGCCGTGACCATCATCGTGAGCGCGCTGCGGCTGCTGCGGATGGGCACCTGGGTGAGTGCGCACGGGCTGCGTCGTGTGGCCTTCCTGACGACGCAGACCGTGCCGTGGGCGCAGGTCGTTACGGTGCGTACGACACAGCAGCCCGTGCGGTGGCTCGGGCTGCCCCGCACCGTGCAGGGCCAGGCACTCGTGCTCGTACGCCAGGATCAGCCGGCCGAGGGGCAGCAGCCGTTGCTCACCGACCGCAACGCCGACTTCCTGGCGCGCCACGAGGCGTTCAACCGGGCGGCCGACTCCATCGAGGTGTGGGCCGACGAGTACCGCCGTACGGCCTGATCCCAGCCGTCAGACGTTCACCGGCCGGCCCGCGTGCAGCGCGATCGCGCGCTGCATCGCCTGCCGCGCGCGCGGGGTGTCCCGGGCGTCGTGATAGGCGACGGCGAGGCGGAACCAGCAGCGCCAGTCGTCCGGCGAGTCCTCGGTCTCGGCCTTGCGCCGGGCGAAGACCTCGTCGGCCGAGTCGCGGTCGATGCGGCCGCCGGGCGTGCGCTTCAACTCGTCCACCGGCAGGCCGCCTTCGGCCTCCAGTTCGGCGGCGAGGCGGTTGGCGCGCCGGACGAACTGGGTGTTCTTCCAGAGGAACCAGACGCCGATGAACGGCAGGATGAGCACCGCGACACCGAAGGTGACGGTGAGCGCGGTGCCGTGCTGTATCAGGAGCACGCCGCGGCTGCCGACCAGGACGAAGTAGACGACCAGGACGGCAGCCGTGACGGCGTAAGTGATCTTTGCTCGCATGAGGGTCAGTTCAGCTCGGTTCGGCTCGGTTCGCTTCGGCCCGTGTCAGTTCAGGTCCAGGAAGTGTTCCAGGCCGAACGTCAGGCCCGGAGTGCTCACCACACGGCGTACGCCGAGCAGGATGCCCGGCATGAAGCTGCTGTGGTGCAGCGAGTCGTGCCGGACGGTGAGCGTCTCGCCCTCGCCGCCGAGCAGCACCTCCTGGTGGGCCAGGAGGCCGCGCAGGCGCACGGAGTGCACCGGCACGCCGTCGACGTCCGCGCCGCGGGCGCCGTCCAGCGCGGTCGTCGTGGCGTCCGGCTGCGGGGCGCTGCCCGCTTCGCGGCGCGCCTCGGCGATGAGCTGGGCGGTGCGCGTGGCGGTGCCGCTGGGGGCGTCGGCCTTGTTCGGGTGATGCAGCTCGACGACCTCTACGGACTCGAAGTACGGCGCCGCGATCTGCGCGAACTTCATGGTGAGGACCGCGCCGATGGAGAAGTTCGGGGCGATCAGGACGCCCGTCTCCGGCGATGCGGCGAGCGCGGACTCCAGTTGCGCGACGCGGTCGTCGGTCCAGCCCGTCGTACCGACCACGGCGTGGATTCCGTGCCGTACGCAGAAGTCCAGGTTGCCCATCACCGAGTCGGGGTTGGTCAGTTCGACCGCGACCTGGGCGCCGGTCTCCACCAGCGTGTCCAGCGAGTCGCCCCGGCCAAGCGCGGCGACCAGTTCCAGGTCGTCGGCGGCTTCGACGGCTCGGACGGCCTCGGAGCCGATCCGGCCCTTGGCTCCGACGACCGCCACGCGCAGCTTGCTCATGTGCCTGATTCCTTAAGGGAGTGAAGAGACCGCAGAGGGCTTAGGAGACCGCTTCGTGCAGGCGGGCGGCCTGCTTGTCCTTCAGCGGGCCGATGGCCGACAGCGAGGGACGGTGGCCGAGGACCTCACGGGCGACCTCGCGGACGTCGTCCGGGGTGACCGCCGCGATCTTGGCCAGCATGTCGTCGACCGACATCTGCTCGCCCCAGCACAGCTCGCTCTTGCCGATACGGTTCATCAGCGCGCCGGTGTCCTCGAGGCCGAGGACGGTGGAGCCCGCGAGCTGGCCGATCGCGCGACTGATCTCGTCGTCGCTCAGGCCGTGCTCCGCGACCTGGTCGAGCTCGTCGCGGCAGATCTTCAGCACGTCGTGCACCTGGCTCGGGCGGCAGCCCGCGTACACGCCGAAGAGGCCGGTGTCGGCGAAGCCCGACGTGTACGAGTACACGCTGTAGGCCAGGCCGCGCTTCTCCCGGACCTCCTGGAAGAGGCGGGACGACATGCCGCCGCCGAGCGCGGTGTTCAGGACGCCCATGGCCCAGCGGCGCTCGTCGGTGCGGGCCAGGCCCGGCATGCCGAGGATGACGTGGGCCTGCTCGGTCTTGCGGTTGACGACCTCGACGCGGCCTGCCGTGCGCAGGCTGCGTGAGCCCTGGCGCGGGAGCACCGGGGTGGCGTCGGTGCGGCTCAGGGCGCCCGCCTTCTCGAAGGCGGCGCGGACCTGGCGTACGACCTTGTTGTGGTCGACGTTGCCCGCGGCCGCGACCACGAGGTGGGTCGGGTCGTAGTGCTTCTTGTAGAAGCGGCGGATCCGCTCGGCGGTGAGGGCGTTGACCGTCTCCTCGGTGCCGAGGACGGGGCGGCCGAGGGGGGTGTCGCCGAGCATCGTGTGCGCGAACAGGTCGTGCACGCAGTCGCCCGGGTCGTCCTCGGTCATCGCGATCTCTTCGAGGATGACGCCGCGCTCGGCGTCAACGTCCTCCTGGAGGATCAGGGAGCCCGTCAGCATGTCGCAGACGACGTCGATGGCCAGCGGCAGGTCGGTGTCGAGCACGCGTGCGTAGTAGCACGTGTACTCCTTGGCCGTGAACGCGTTCATCTCGCCGCCGACCGCGTCGAGCGCGGCCGAGATGTCGAGGGCGCTGCGCTTCTTGGTGCCCTTGAAGAGCAGGTGCTCCAAGTAGTGCGTGGCGCCGTTCAGGGACGGCGTCTCGTCACGGGATCCGACGTTCGCCCAGATCCCGAAGGTCGCGGAGCGTACGGAGGGCAGGGTCTCGGTGACGACGCGGAGGCCGCCCGGCAGCGTCGTACGGCGGACCGTGCCGATGCCGTCCTTGCCCTTGAGGAGGGTTTGGGTACGGGCGACGGCCCGCCCCTCCGAAGAGGGGCGGGCCGTCGTCGTGGTGCTACGCGACGTCACTTGTCGGTGTCGTCCTTCGTGCCCGCGGCGGAGCCGCTGTCGGATGCCGTGCCCTCTTCGCCCTCGATGACGGGGATGAGGGAGAGCTTGCCGCGGGAGTCGATCTCGGCGATCTCGACCTGGACCTTCTGGCCCACGCCGACGACGTCCTCGACGTTCTCCACGCGCTTGCCGCCGGCGAGCTTGCGGATCTGCGAGATGTGCAGCAGACCGTCCTTGCCCGGCATGAGCGAGACGAACGCGCCGAAGGTCGTCGTCTTCACGACGGTGCCCAGGTAGCGCTCGCCGACCTCCGGCATGGTCGGGTTGGCGATGCCGTTGATCGTGGCGCGGGCGGCCTCGGCCTGCGAGCCCTGAGCGGCACCGATGTAGATGGTGCCGTCGTCCTCGATCGTGATGTCGGCGCCGGTGTCCTCCTGGATCTGGTTGATCATCTTGCCCTTCGGGCCGATGACCTCACCGATCTTGTCCACCGGGATCTTGACGGTGATGATGCGCGGCGCGTTCGGGGACATCTCGTCCGGAACGTCGATCGCCTCGTTCATCACGTCGAGGATGTGCAGACGCGCGTCACGGGCCTGCTTCAGCGCGGCGGCCAGGACCGAGGCGGGGATGCCGTCGAGCTTGGTGTCGAGCTGGAGCGCGGTCACGAACTGCTTCGTGCCGGCGACCTTGAAGTCCATGTCACCGAACGCGTCCTCCGCACCGAGGATGTCGGTGAGGGCGACGTAGTGCGTCTGGCCGTCGATCTCCTGGGAGATCAGACCCATGGCGATACCGGCGACGGCGGCCTTCAGCGGCACACCGGCGTTCAGCAGCGACATCGTCGAGGCGCAGACCGAGCCCATGGACGTCGAGCCGTTGGAACCGAGGGCCTCGGAGACCTGACGGATCGCGTACGGGAACTCCTCGCGCGTCGGGAGCACCGGCACGATCGCGCGCTCGGCGAGCGCGCCGTGGCCGATCTCGCGGCGCTTCGGCGAACCGACGCGGCCGGTCTCGCCGACCGAGTACGGCGGGAAGTTGTAGTTGTGCATGTAGCGCTTGCGCGTCACCGGCGAAAGGGTGTCGAGCTGCTGCTCCATACGGAGCATGTTGAGGGTGGTGACGCCCAGGATCTGGGTCTCGCCACGCTCGAACAGCGCCGAACCGTGCACGCGCGGGATGGCCTCGACCTCGGCGGCGAGCGTACGGATGTCCGTGACGCCACGGCCGTCGATGCGGACCTTGTCCTTGATGACGCGCTCGCGGACCAGCTTCTTGGTCAGCGCGCGGTAGGCGCCGGAGATCTCCTTCTCGCGGCCCTCGAACTGCGGGAGCAGCTTCTCGGAGGCGATCTCCTTGACGCGGTCCAGCTCGGCCTCGCGCTCCTGCTTGCCCGCGATGGTCAGCGCCTGGGAGAGCTCCGACTTCACGGCGGCCGTGAGGGCCTCCAGGACGTCTTCCTGGTAGTCCAGGAAGACCGGGAACTCGCCGGTGGGCTTGGCGGCCTTGGCGGCGAGGTCCGACTGGGCCTTGCAGAGCGCCTTGATGAAGGGCTTCGCGGCTTCCAGACCGGCGGCGACGACCTCTTCGGTCGGGGCCTCGGCGCCGTCCTTGACGAGCTGGATGGTCTTCTCGGTGGCCTCGGCCTCGACCATCATGATCGCGACGTCGCCGTCCTCCAGGACGCGACCGGCGACGACCATGTCGAAGACGGCGTCCTCGAGCTCGGTGTGCGTCGGGAAGGCGACCCACTGGCCCTTGATGAGCGCCACGCGCGTGCCGCCGATCGGGCCCGAGAAGGGCAGGCCGGCCAGCTGCGTGGAGCAGGAGGCGGCGTTGATCGCGACCACGTCGTACAGGTGGTCGGGGTTGAGCGCCATGATCGTCTCGACGATCTGGATCTCGTTGCGCAGGCCCTTCTTGAAGGAAGGACGCAGCGGGCGGTCGATCAGGCGGCAGGTCAGGATCGCGTCCTCGGAGGGACGGCCCTCACGACGGAAGAACGAACCGGGGATCTTGCCGGCGGCGTACTGCCGCTCCTCGACGTCCACCGTGAGGGGGAAGAAGTCGAGCTGGTCCTTGGGCCGCTTGGAAGCGGTGGTGGCCGACAGCACCATGGTGTCGTCGTCCAGGTACGCGACGGCGGAGCCTGCGGCCTGCTTGGCCAGGCGGCCCGTCTCGAAGCGGATGGTGCGGGTGCCGAAGGTGCCGTTGTCGATGACAGCCTCGGCGTAGTGGGTCTCGTTCTCCACTGTTCTCCTACGTGTCTACGTTTCGTCTTCTCGCCCCTGGGCCCGTGTGGCCCGGGAGCGGCGCCCCATGCGTCCTTCGTGGACAGGGACTGTGCGGAGAAACGCGCCGTGTGTGCGGGCCGGTCTTCGATCGAAGCTCCCGGGGATTTCGCCCGGGGGCCACTACCGAAGATCGGCGGCGGCTGGTGCGCCTCTCCTTCGTGAGGTCCTACTGGGTGTCCCCGGGGCGCTGGACCATGGTGATCCCTACCCGCGGGGACGTGCTTATGTCACCAGACTACAAAGCGTGGGTGACAACGCGCACGTACAGCAAAGGGAGCGGCCCCCTCTTGCGTGGGAACCGCTCCCTTCACGATGTCTTACTTCGCGCCCGCCGCACCGCGACGGATGCCCAGACGGTCCACCAGCGCACGGAAGCGCTTGATGTCCTTCTTGGCCAGGTACTGCAGCAGACGGCGGCGCTGACCGACCAGGATCAGCAGACCACGACGGGAGTGGTGGTCGTGCTTGTGGGTCTTGAGGTGCTCGGTCAGGTCCGAGATACGGCGCGAGAGCATGGCGACCTGGACCTCGGGGGAGCCGGTGTCGCCCTCCTTCTGGCCGAACTCGGTCATGATCTGCTTCTTCGTAGCGGCGTCGAGCGACACGCTTACTCCTCGTAGTCTTTTCGTGGCCACCGAGTGCCCCTGGTCTACATCGCAGGGGAGCTTCCATGACTCGGGAGGCGAGGTCCGCTGGGCGCTGCCTCCAGATCCTCGGTCCGAGCCTCGATGAGTCTCGGCCTTGGGGGGCTGGGGGCGCGTACACATACGGCCGCTACATAGGGTACCAGTCGACCTGTGGTGGGCTTTACCGGGGCAGTAAGGGCCCCCATGCCGCCCCAGCAGGCGTTCTCTACCTCATTCTCCACCCTGGCGTGCGTGATTCTCCCTCCCCGGTGTGAGCGTGATCGGAACCCGCTCCACGCATCCGAGCCGCACGTACGCTGAGCGGGCATGTCAGTCGCATCGCTCGCACGTGGGGAAGGGGCCGCCGCATCATGGCCGGTACAGAGGGCAAGAGCGTCCAGGGGCAGGACGAGGACGTCGCTGCGCGCAAGGAGCGGGAGAAGAACGAGCTCTACGCTCTCGACATCTCCGGCGTGGAGTGGCACAGCGCGCCGGGCACCGAGGCCCACGAGGAACGGGTCGAGATCGCGTACCTGCCGGACGGCGCCGTGGCCATGCGGTCGTCGCTCGAGCCCGAGACGGTGCTGCGATACACCGAGGCGGAGTGGCGGGCCTTCGTGCTCGGGGCGCGGGACGGGGAGTTCGACCTGGAGCCGGCGGCGCCGCGCGACGGCGGCGGGGGCGAGGGCTGAACCCGATGGGGGCGAGGGCTGAACCCGCCCCCGGGCCGGCCCCCCCATGCCAGGGCCGAGTGCGTCTACCGCTTCGCGCCCTCGATGCCGATGACCAGCCACGACCACTCCTTCTTCTTCTCGGCGCTGGGGCCGCTCGCCTGCCTGCTGCCGAAGAAGAGCCGTCCGTCCTGGATCACGACGTCACTCAGTTCGACGCTGGCCAGCGTCCAGCCCTCAACGGGCAGGTCGAAGTAGAAGTACGGGGTCTCCTTGCCGGTCCGTGGGTCGAGACTCGTCAGCCCCATGGGCGTGATGTGGTCGCTGCTTTCCCGGTAGGCGAGGAGCTGGTCTCCGCTCATCCGCATCGGGTAGAGCAGTTGGCCGCTCCCTGATTCGAACTTCTTGACGGTCTTGCCCGTCGCGAGGTCGAACGACACGATGTGATTCGAGTTGTTGATCATGTCGCCGTGGGGGTCCTCGCGACTCATGACGAAGACCTGGTCGTCACTGACCACCGTGGAGGGGCAGTCGTCGGCCGCGTCGAAGCCTGTCGCGGTATCGCAATTGACGACATAGCGCCCGCTGCCGAGCCCGATGGTCGCGCGCCGCTTTCCGTGGTCGTCGATCGAGATCAGGTGCGTCACCGCGCTGTCACCCGCGGCAGGAGCGATGACAGCGGGCTCGGCGGACAGCAGGTTGATCCCCTTGATTCCACGGGCGGCCAGGTACGTCCACTTCGCGTCGCCGGTACGGGGATCCAACTTGTGCACCTGGAACGTCACGTCCTTGGTATGGGCGCACGCCAGCAGCATGAGCAGACCACGCCCACCCGCCAGGCCCCGGTGCTCGCAGCCCGAAACACTAGCCTTCTTCCACAAGCGGTCCCCTGTGTCCATGTCGTAGGCCATCGAGCCGTTGCCCCACGCCACGGCGACGGTGCCCCGCGTCATCGAGACACTCGTCGGATCCTGCCCAAGCAGCGTTTCCGACGTCGGAAACGTCTTGCCCCAGACCTTCTCCCCCGTGTCGATGTCGAAGAAGGTCACCCGGTCGCACGGAGCCTCGGGGTCATCCTTGGACCTGTGGAGCACCGCCGTACGGGCTTCCACGGTCACGTGCCGGGTGGTTCCACAGATGGGGCCGCTGAGTGCCGTACGCCAGGCTTCGTCACCCGTGGTCGCGTCATCGCCCATCTTGAAGCCGACCAGTGTTTTGTTGATGCCCTTGGCGAGAATCTTGTCGGTCGCCCACGTGCCCGGCATCTCGTACTCCTCTCCCGGGCTCATGTCGTCCACGGAGAACCGGAAGGCCATCTGGCCCCTCCTGGTCCCGGGCCGTTCCTCGACCGTCTCCCTGATGTCGAGCCGATGCGGAGGGGTGCCGCCGGGCTTGTCGCCATCAGGTGTCGCGCCGCCGGCCCCGAGCCACAGATACCCGCCACCGGCGCACAGCGCCGCGACGAGGGCCGCGACGACAACGCCGGCCACCCGCCTCCGACGGTTCCTGCGAGCTCCGTCCGCTGCCAGTGCGGATTGGGTGAAGGAGGAAGGCGGCGGGCCGAAGCTCACGTCGTGAGGTCCTTGTCTGCGTTTGTGGGGGGGCTACGGGTGTGTGCGAGAGGGATGAGGAGGTGCGGGAGGGGTGGGGGTGCGCTTGGGGCGCCTGCACGGGGTGGAGCGAAGATCGTACGTCTACGCGTAGGCCGTTGATCCACCCGAGAGGCCGTCGCGGCGCCCAACGCCGCGCTGCGAAGCGGGAGTTAGGCCGGGCCTCGTGAATTGGCGGCCTCTTGTCGCCTGTTGGGGCATTTGTCCGTCACGGTTTCGGATATGGGGGTCACCCCCATGGGGAGCGTGAGGGAAAGGACAGGATTCGTGGGGTGGGCTGCCCTGCCGTGCTGGTGCTTTTGGTGATTAGGCTGGTACTGGACGCGTCGCCAGAACCCGGGAGTGGGTGGTGCGTGTCCACCACGGGGAGAGCCATGGCGGATCGGACGACAGAAACGGTCGCCCTCCCACCACGGCACGAGGGTGCTCGACCACATCAGGAGGCATTGTGAACAGCGATCGGGACGAGATCCGCGGGGGCTGGGATTCACCCGTCGATGATCAGTCCGACGCGGAGTCCGCTGCCGAGACGACGGGCGAGTTCACCATCGACTACGCCCCTCCTGCCTGGTATACGCAGAATGCGTCCGGCAGTGCGGGGGAGACTCCTTCGGCTTCGGCTTCGGCCTCGACCTCGACCTCGGACTCGACTCCTGCTTCGGCTGAGTCGGATGAGCCTGCTGTGTCTCCTGTGTCGTCGTCGGAGTCTGCGTCTGCGGTTTCGGAGGAGGCCGTTGTTCCTGAGCCTCCGGCTCCGCTGTCTCCTCCTGTTGGGCCGCCCTCCGTTGTGCCGAAGCTGCCTGTGGGGGGTGGGTTCCAGCCGCGGGCTGACTGGTCTGCGCCGGTTGCTCCGGCTCCGGCTCCGGCCGAGCCTTCGGACTCTGCTGTGCCTGAGAGTGGTTCGCCCTCGGGGGGTGCCGCTGACTGGAGTGGGGCCGTTGCCGGCGTTGTCTCCTCCGTGCATGTGACTGGTGTTGTGCCGAAGCCTGAGGTTGCTCCCGAGGCGGCGGAGCCTGAGGTGGCGGAGCCTGAGGCCGAGGTCGGTGGCGCTGGCGATGCTGGTGCGGAGCTTCAGGAGGAGCCTGTTGTTGCGGCTTCCCCTGTGGTTGAGCCTCTTGCCGACAGCAGTGGCGATCTTGAGAGTGGCGCCACCATGCGGTTCTCCTCTGCCGCCCTGAAGCGGGAGATGCGGGAGATCGAGGAGCGGGCCGCCGCGGAGGCTTCGCAGGATGACTCCGACGATGAGCCCGTGGACGTGGCCAGGAACGGGGCCGGGGAGGTTGATGACGACGAGGTTGGCTCTGGTGAGCCTGGCGATGTCGGTGTCAGCGTCGGTGCCGGTGCCGGTGAAGTCGAAGGGGCGGGCGACAGCGATTCCGTCGCTGCGGAGTTGAGTGCCTCCGACGATGCCGGAGTTGCCGAGGACGAGGTCCGTGACGCCGCTCCGCAGGACTCCGTGCCTGTCGCGCCCGTTGATGAGGTGCAGGACTCCGTGCCGCCCTCCTGGACTCCGCCGCCCGCGCCGAACGGTGGGCTTCCGCCGCTGCCGCCCGCCTTCCAGCCCGCCGCGCCTACTTCTGCGCCGCAGTGGCCCGAGCCGACGCCGACGCCGGGCGCCGAGCCTGTGCAGCCCCAGCCGCAGCCGCAGGCACAGGTGCCTCAGCAGGTTGCGCCCGCTCCCGCGCCCGCTCCTGTGCAGCCGCAGGTTCCGCAGCCTTCGCCCCCGGCGTGGCCCTCGCCCACCGGGCCCGTGGCTCCCTCGCCGGTCGCTGATGCGCCGGCTCCGCCGCCGAGTGGGTACGGGTTCCCGCAGGCCGGTGCGCCTGCTCCTACCCCCGCCCCCGCTCCGGCTCCGGCTCCCGAAGTGGCTGCTCCGCCTGCCGGGTATGGGTTCCCGCAAGCCGGGGCTCCGGCGCCTGCTCCTGCTCCCGTTGCGCCCCCGCAGCAGGGCAGTCACGGATTCCCGCAGCAGGGGGGTGCTCCTGTGCCGCCGAGTGGTTATGGGTTCCCCCAGCAGGGGGCGCCCGCGCCGGTGCAGCCCAACTCCCCCGCCCCGCAAGGCAGTTATGGGTTCCCTCAGCCGCCTGCGCCTCAGGCTCAGCAGCAGCCGGCGCCGCAGCCGCAGCCTCAGGCGCCCGCCCCCGTACAGCCGCAGCCTCAGCAGGCGCAGCCGCAGCAGCAGCAGCAGCCCCAGGCTCAGCCGCAACCGCAGCCGCAACCGCAGGCCCAGCCCCCGGTTCAGCCGCAGCCGCAGGCCCCCGTCGACCCCCGTACCGGTGCCGCCTGGCCGCAGGCCGTGCAGCATGATCAGCGTGAGCGGACCAACCCCGGCGCGCCCCTCGGTTACACCGCTGCCGTCGAGTTGTCCTCCGACCGGCTGCTGCGCAACACCAAGCCGAAGGCCAAGAGCAGCCGGCCCGCTGCCGGTGGTTCCCGGTTCAAGCTCGGCGGCAAGAAGGAAGAGGCCGAGCGGCAGCGGAAGTTGGAGCTGATCCGGACTCCGGTTCTGTCCTGCTATCGGATTGCTGTCATCAGTCTCAAGGGTGGGGTGGGTAAGACCACCACCACTACCGCGCTCGGCTCGACGCTTGCCACCGAGCGGCAGGACAAGATCCTTGCCATCGACGCCAACCCCGACGCCGGTACGCTCGGGCGCCGCGTGCGCCGCGAGACCGGGGCCACCATCCGTGACCTCGTGCAGGCCATCCCGTACCTCAACTCGTACATGGACATCCGGCGCTTCACCTCGCAGGCCGCGTCCGGGCTCGAGATCATCGCCAATGACGTCGACCCGGCCGTGTCCACCACCTTCAATGACGAGGACTACCGACGCGCCATCGATGTGCTCGGGAAGCAGTATCCGATCATTCTCACCGACTCGGGTACGGGGCTGCTGTACAGCGCCATGCGCGGCGTTCTCGATCTTGCCGATCAGCTGATCATCATCTCCACGCCGTCCGTGGACGGGGCGAGCAGCGCCTCGACGACGCTGGACTGGCTGTCCGCCCATGGGTACGCCGACCTTGTCTCGCGGTCGATCACCGTCATCTCCGGGGTGCGTGAGACCGGGAAGATGATCAAGGTTGACGACATCGTGTCGCACTTCGAGACGCGGTGCCGCGGGGTTGTCGTCATTCCCTTCGACGAGCATCTCGCCGCCGGTGCAGAGGTTGATCTCGACATGATGCGGCCGAAGGTGCGGGAGGCGTACTTCAACCTCTCCGCGATGGTCGCGGAGGACTTCGTACGGGCTCAGCAGCAGCAGGGGCTCTGGACCTCGGACGGCAACCCGCCGCCGGTCGTCGCTCCGCCCCTGCCGGGGCAGGGGCAGGGAATCTATCCCGGGCAGCAGCAGCCGTACGGGGGGCAGGCGCCGTATCCGGGGCAGGCACCTCAGCCCGGGCAGGCGCCCCAGCCCGGGCAGGCGCCCCAGCCCGGGCAGGCGGCTCAGCCTGGGCCGACGCCTCAGCCTGGGCAGGCGCCCCAGCAGCCGTACGCTCCTCAGCCCCACCCGCAGCAGCCGCAGCAGCCCGGTGGGCAGCCCTATCCGCAGCAGCCGGGGGCTCCGCAGGCGTGGCAGAACGCGGCGCCTCCGCAGGGGCCTGCGGCGTCGGCACCGGCGCCGGGGCAGCCGCACCAGGCGCCCGCGCCTCAGGGGCAGCAGCCTCAGCCGGGGCAGGTGCCTCCGCCCGTTCAGCCTGGGCAGCCGTTCCAGCCGGGGGCTCCTTATCAGCCCCCGCAGCCTCCTGCGCCGGAAGCGCCGCAGCAGTAGCCTTCGCCTCCGTCGACCTCAACTGGGCCCGCACCTAACCCTGGTGCGGGCCCAGTCCGTTTTCCGGCGCCCCGCAGTTCGGCTGACGAACAGACTTTCCCGCCCACCCACCCGATTACCCCGCAGCCCCGCCCCACCACCGAAGGGACCAGGGCGGGCACAGGGACACGGGGACAGCGACTCCCCCACCTGCCCCTCCCCCCACCATCACCCCCCGACCAGCCACGCTTCACAGGTCTTGACCAATGCGGATGAAATCCGGGTCAACTCGTTATTTCCGCAGGCCACATGGGGTTCACCTGCCGTTGACTGACGCAGACTGGCGCTGGTAGACACACACATCAACCAGCTGGCGTTCCTTGATCAACTAGCCATCTCTGCGCGAGCGATGACGCGAGGTCACCGACCCATGGACACACAAGATCAGCACGGCAGAACACGGTCTCACCGGTCCCACCCCACCACCAAGGCACGCCCAAAAGCGCCCCCGCAGGCGCCCCCGAAGGCACCCGCACGCCTCCGTCTCCTCCTGGCGGCCGGAGCCGGAGCCCTCGCCCTGACCGCGGGGCTCGCCTCTCCGCTCAACCCGGCGCCCCAACAGGCCGAGGCCAAGGCGGACGGCAAGGAGACCCTCACCGTCGCGGTGGCCCAGAGCGTCGACTCGCTCAGTCCCTTCCTCGCCCAGCGGCTGCTGAGCACCAGCATCCACCGTCTGACGTACGAGTACCTGACGAACTACGACGCCAAGGACAACCACGCGATTCCGGGCTTCGCCACCAAGTGGGAACCCTCCGCGGACAAGCTGACCTGGACGTACACCATCCGGAGCGACTCCAAGTGGTCGGACGGCAAGAAGGCCACCGCCGAGGACGCGGCCTGGACGTTCAACAAGCTGATGTCGAAGGAAGGCACCGCCACCGCCAACTCCGGCTTCGTCGCCAACTTCAAGAAGGTGACCGCCCCCAGCCCCACCCAGCTCGTCATCGAGCTCAAGAAGCCGCAGGCCACCATGGCGGCCCTCGACGTGCCGATCGTCCCGAAGCACGTGTGGGAGAAGGTCGACGACGTCAGCAAGTTCAACAACGACAAAGACTTTCCCATCGTCGGCAACGGGCCCTTCGAGCTCACCGACTACAAGACCGACCAGTACGTGAAGCTGAAGGCCAACAAGGACTTCTGGCGTGGCGCGCCCAAGTTCGACGAGCTGGTCTTCAAGACGTACAAGGATCAGGATGCCGCTGTGGCGGCGCTGAAGAAGGGCGAGGTCTCCTTCGTGGCCGGGCAGCCCGCGCTGACGCCCGCTCAGGCCGCCGAGCTCAAGGGCACGGAGAACGTGAAGGTGAACGAAGGCCCCGGGCGGCGCTTCTTCGCCATCGCCACCAACCCCGGGGCCAAGACCCGCGACGGCAAGAAGTTCGGTGACGGCCATCCGGCGCTCCTGGACAAGAAGGTGCGCCAGGCGCTCTTCCTCTCCGTGGACCGTGAGGCGCTGGTCGACAAGGTCTTCCAGGGGCAGGCCGTCGAGGGCGAGGGGTACATTCCGCCTCGCTTCTCCGAGTACGCCTGGGAGCCCTCCGCCGAACAGAAGCTGTCGTACGACCCCAAGAAGGCGGCCCGACTCCTCGACGACGCGGGCTACAAGAAGAACGGTGACGGCAAGCGTGTCGGCAAGGACGGGAAGCCGCTCGACTTCCGCATCCTGTGTCACGCCACCGACCCGAACGACAAGGCGGTCGGGAAGTATCTGAAGGAGTGGTGGGGCGATCTGGGGATCGGGCTCAAGGTCAATTGTCTTGATGACGTGTCCGTGCCCTGGTACGCGGGTGAGTACGATCTCGCGTTCGACGGCTGGTCGGTCAACCCCGACCCGGACTTCGTCCTCGGCATCCACTCCTGCGCCGCGCTCCCGGTGAAGGCCAAGGAGAGCGCCGCGACCGACAACTTCATCTGCGACAAGAAGTACGACGAGCTCTACAACAAGCAGCTTGCCGAGTACGACCCGGCCAAGCGCGCGGAGACCGTCAAGGAGATGCAGTCCTGGCTCTACGACTCCGGGTACATGAACATCCTGGCGTACCCGAACGCCGTCGAGGCCTACCGCACCGACCAGATCAAGTCCATCACCACCATGCCGACGGCCGCGGGCAACATCTACGGTCAGGACGGTTACTGGTCCTGGTGGTCAGCGGTGCCCGCGGATGGGAAGAGTTCCTCCAAGGATGGAAGCTCGACCGGTGTCATCATCGGTATCGCCGCCGCCGCGGTGGTGCTCGTCGGCGGCGGAGTCCTGTTCGCCCTGCGCCGCCGTTCGACCGCAGAGGACCGCGAGTAACGCATGACCGCTGACAGCAATCCCGCACTGCTCGACACCGAGGGCACCGCGGTGACCGACGATCCGGCTTTCGCCGGGCCGTCGGCCCGCGGGCCCCGGGCCCGCAACACCCGTGCCTATCTCCAGTACGTGGCGGGCAAGCTGGGCGGCGCCGCCGTCTCGCTGTTCGCCGTCCTCGTCACCAGCTTCTTCCTCTTCCGGCTCATCCCGGGTGACCCGGTGAAGCAGATGACGGGCGGCAAGCGCGTGTCGTCCGAACAGCTGGACGCGATGCGCAAGGAGTTCGGCCTCGACCAGCCGGTCATGACGCAGTTCTTCGACTACTGCGGCAACGCGTTGACCGGCGACTTCGGCACCTCCTACCAGTTCCACACCCCGGTGATGGACAAGATCACCGAAGCGCTGCCCGCGACGCTCCTGCTCACCGGCACCGCGTTCGTGCTCTACACCCTCATCGGCATCTGGCTCGGCACCCGGACGGCCTGGCGCAACGGCGGGCTCGGGGACCGGGTCCACACCGGTCTGGCGCTGACCCTCTACTCCGTGCCGTCCTTCTGGCTCGGACTGCTGCTGATCATCACGTTCTCCGTCGGCGCCGGTCCGATCCCCGGGCTCTTTCCGACCGGCGGGCTCGAATCCGGCGGCGAGACGGGCATCGCCTACGTCGTGGACGTCGCGCACCACATGGTGCTCCCCGTCATCACCCTGGTGGCCGTCGGGTACGCGCAGACGCTCCTCGTGATGCGGTCGTCCCTGCTCGACGAGATGGGCAGCGACTATCTGACCACCGCGCGCGCCAAGGGACTGCGGGACGATCTCGTACGCCGTCGTCATGCCGTCCCGAACGCGATGCTGCCCACCGTCACGCTGATGTTCGTGAACCTCGGCACGGTGGTGGCGGGCGCGATCCTCGTGGAGACCGTCTTCTCCTGGCCGGGGCTCGGCGGCCTCTTCTACGCCGCGCTCAGCGTGCCCGACCTGCCCCTCGTGCAGGGTCTGTTCTTCGTGTTCGCCGCCGCGGTGATCCTGATGAACACCCTGGCCGACGTCCTCTATCCGCTGCTCGACCCGAGGGTGGGCCGATGACGACCGAAGCAACAGAGCCCGAGGCCCCCGAAGTCCCCGAGGCCCCGGTCGCGAAGAGCCCCCGGGCGCTCGCCTGGACCCGCAGGCGGCACTCCGTCGCCCGCTTCTGGCGCGAGTACCGCACCCACCGGGCCGGGCTCTTCGGCCTCGCCGCACTCGTCGTGATCGCGCTGGTCGCCGTCTTCGCGCCGCTTCTGGTCGGCTCGGACGCACAGAGCGTGACCGACGCGCCGGGCAAGCCGATGGAGTCGCCGAGCGGCGAATTCCCGCTCGGTACGGACCAGTTCGGGCGTGACCTGCTCGGGCTCCTCGTCTGGGGCGCGCGGATCTCGCTCACCGTCGGGCTGCTGGCCGCCGTGCTCTCGGTGGCCATCGGCACGGTCGTGGGGATCACCGCGGGGCACTTCAAGGGGTGGTACTCCACCGTCATCATGCGGGTCACCGACTGGTTCCTGGTGATGCCGACGCTGGTGCTCGCCATCGCGCTGGCCTCGGTGATGTCCAAGTCCATCTGGACGATCATCCTGGCGATCGGCGTGACCACCTGGCCGACGACCGCGCGGCTCGTCCGCGCCCAGACCCTGGCCGTGGAGTCACGCCCGTACATCGAACGCGCGCAGGCGCTCGGCGGCGGCCACGGTCACGTCATGGGCCGGCATGTCCTCCCCAACGTCATGCCGCTGGTGCTCGCGCAGACCACCCTCGTCATCTCCAACGCCATCCTGACCGAGGCCACGCTCGCCTTCCTGGGCCTCGGCGATCCGACCGTCGTCTCCTGGGGCGGGCTGCTCCAGGACGCGCGCGAGGCGGGCGCGGTCAGCGCGGGCGACTGGTGGTACCTGGCTCCGCCCGGACTCGCCATCGCCGTCGTGGCACTCGCGTTCACGCTCTGCGGACGCGCCGTGGAGTCCGTGCTCAACCCCAGGCTGGGGGTCTCCCGTTGATCGGCTCGGACAAGGTGACGGAGACCAAGGTGACGGCGGAACAGCGCCTGCTCGACGTGAGAAACCTCGAAGTGACGTACGCGTCCGGGGCGGCCGCGGTGCGCGGCGTGAACCTAGCGGTCGACGCGGGCCAGAAGCTCGGCGTCGCGGGCGAGTCCGGCTGCGGCAAGTCCACGCTGGCGCTGGCGCTGCTTCGGCTGCTGCCCGCGGGCACGAAGGTCACCGGTGAGGTCCTGCTCGACGGCGAGGACGTCCTCACCATGAAGTGGGGCCAGGTCCGCGCGGTCCGCTGGGCGGGCGCGTCGATCGTCTTCCAGGGCGCGATGCACTCGCTCAACGCGGTGCACCGCACCGGCGACCAGATCGCCGAGCCGATCCTGCTGCACAAGAAGGCGACGCAGGCCGGGGCGCGGAAGAAGGTCGGCGAGTTGCTCGAACAGGTGGGTCTGCCGGCCGCCCGCGCGGAGGCGTACCCGCATGAACTCTCGGGCGGGCAGCGACAGCGCGTGATGATCGCGATGGCGCTGGCCTGCGATCCGCGCCTGATCATCGCCGATGAGCCGACGACGGCCCTGGACGTGATGATCCAGGCCCAGATCCTGCGGCTGATCGAACAGTTGGTGGCCGAGCAGGATCTCGGCCTGATCATGATCAGCCATGACCTCGCGGTGCTCTCCGACACCTGCGACCGGCTCGCGGTGATGTACGCGGGCCGCGTCGTCGAGGAGGGCCCGGCCTCCGAGGTCTACGAGAACGCGCAGCACCCGTACGGCAAGGCCCTCTCGGCGGCCTTCCCGCGCATCGGCGACACGGCGTCCCGCTTCGCGCCGCGCGGCCTGCCCGGCGACCCGCCGGACCCGTCCCTGCTCCCCACGGGCTGTACGTTCCACCCGCGCTGCCCCGTCGCCCTCGACACCTGCGTGACGGAGGACCAGGCGTTGCGGGACGCGGGCCCCCGGCACCGTGCGGCGTGCGTGCACGCGGGCGCGCAGCTTCCGGCGCAGCCGACATCCCCGCCGGCGACGGCGGAGCGTACGCCGTGAGCACCGACAGATCACGCACCGAGGAGCAGCGACGCATGACCACCGAAGACGCCCTGCTGTCCGCTGATCCGCTGCTGTCGGCGGGCGACCTGCACATCACGTTCCCCGGCCGCCGCGGCGCGCCGCCCGCGCGGGCGGTGGACGGCGTCGACCTCGACATCAAGCCGGGCGAGATCGTGGCCCTGGTCGGCGAGTCGGGCTGCGGCAAGACGACACTGGCCCGGTCGCTGCTCGGCCTGGTGGCGCCCACGTCCGGCAAGGTCACCTTCGGCGGCAAGCCGCTCGACTACTCGGGCCGCGCGCTGAAGGCGTACCGCAAGCGCGTCCAACTCGTGCTCCAGGACCCGAGCGGCTCCCTGAACCCGCGCCACACGGTGTACGAGGCCGTGGCGGAGGGCCTGCGCATCCACGGGTACGGCGGCGACGAGCAGGCGACGGTCGCCGACGCCCTCTCCCGGGCCGGGCTCCGGCCGCCCGAGCGGTTCTTCCTGCGCTACCCGCACGAGCTGTCGGGCGGCCAGCGTCAGCGTGTCGTCATCGCGGGCGCGCTGGTCCTCGAGCCCGAGCTGATCGTCGCGGACGAGCCCGTCGCCTCGCTCGACGCGTCCGTACGGGGCGAGATCCTCGCCCTGCTGCTGCGTCTGCGTGAGGAGCTGGGGCTCTCCGCCCTGGTGGTGACGCACGACCTGGGTCTGGCGTGGAACATCGCCGACCGTGTCGCGGTGATGTACCTGGGGCGGATCGTCGAGACGGGGACGGTGGAGGAGGTCCTGACTTCGCCTCAGCATCCGTACACGCAGGCGCTGTTGTCGGTCCTTCCAGAGGCTCCGGGTGACCCGGTGGTCCTCACCGGTGAGCCGCCGGACCCCTCGCGCATCCCGGGCGGCTGCCGCTTCCACGCGCGCTGCCAGGTGCTCGCCTCCGGTGAGGCGGAGAGGGCGGGCGTGGCGGACCGCTGCCGCACGGAGGATCTGCCGGTGCTCGCGGGCGCGGGTGAGACGCAGGTGGCGTGTCACTGGGCGGCGGTCAACGTGGGTGCGTCCGGGGTCTGAGGAGGCTGCGGTGGAACGGGCGTGAGGAGCGAGGCCCGGGGTGACGGATCGTTACCTCTTCCACGTTCGGGTGATGCGGGGCCTATCGGTGTGAGTGCTGGGGAGTTACAGAGAGGCCCGGATCAGACACGGACCGTAGTCAACCTCACAGCCAACAAGGAGCATTCATGCGCCGTTCCGCCGCCGTCATCCTCGGGGCCGTCGCTCTGCTGGGAGCCTTCGCCATGCCCGCCAGCGCCATCCCGGACCCCGTGGGGACCCTCGACTGCGTGACACATGCGGCCGGTGACGTCACCTCGCTGGTCGATCCGGCCAGCCCCGGCCTCCCCTCCGAGGTGCCGGGCGCGGCGTGCCTCGCCCCGTGACCTGAACCCAGCCATGACCTGAACACACCCACGCCGTCCCGTACTTGTGCGGCCGCCCAGGGCCGCGCAAGTGCGTGACGAGCGACTTGGCGTGTCAGCCCCAGCTGGAGTCAGCCCCACCTGTACCCGTCGCCGAAGTTGAGGGTGTGCTCCAGCACGTCCTCCATCGGGTCGTCGACCTGGCCGGTGCTGATCAGCGCAACGGTGTGCCCGTTGTGGGAATGGTGGTTCGTCTCGTCGGCGTGCGCCGCGCCGGAGCTCAGGACGGACGGCACCGCCGCCACCGCCGCGATCAACGCCCAGCGGGAAGTGGTGTGGACCCAACTGCCGTTCACTGCAGCCTCCTTGGACCGTGCGAGTGCGGGCCGCCGATCGCGTACCGCTCGCCGTGCGTAACCGCGGCGCGGCCGAGAAGTCACCGACGATCATACGAAAGGGTCGTCGGACGTCTCGGCCCGTCCGTCACCTGTGTGGGCTAACCCGACTCCGGCGGCCGCGCTCCGGCGCCCGGAAAACCGGCCCCGGAACAAACCTGAAAGAAGGCAGAGATCGCATGCGTCGTCGCCGCGTCTGGACCGTCACCCTGCTCGCCGCCCTGGCCGTGTCCGTCACCGTGACCGCCGCCCCGGTCTCGGCGGCGGAGCACGCACCGGTGAATCCCCCACCGCTGCCGCCCATCGAGTCGCTGGTCAGCGAAGGGGTCACCGTGGAGGGGCCGCTGATCAACGGCGTGGCCCTCCCGCACCTCCTGTAGGCGCGAAGGGCAGGTCTTACTCGGCCTTACTCGGCCGTACCCGGTCCTACTCCGCGGCCTCGATCAGCTCGCGCGACTTCTTCACGTCGTCCGCGATGGCGACGAGCAGCGAGTCGATCGAGTCGAACTTCGCCTGCCCGCGCACGAAGGCAAGGAAGTCCACGGCCACGTGCAGCCCGTAGAGGTCGAGGCCGACGCGGTCGATCGCGTATGCCTCGACGGTCCGCTCCGTGCCGTCGAACTGCGGGTTCGTCCCGACGGAGATCGCCGCGGGCATCGCCTCGCCCTGGGCGTGCAGCCACCCTGCGTAGACGCCGTCGGCGGGGATGGCGGTGTGCGGCAGGGTCTCCACGTTGGCGGTGGGGAAGCCCAGTTCACGCCCGCGCTGCGCGCCCCGGACGACGACGCCCTCGACGCGGTGCGGGCGGCCGAGGATCTCCGCGGCGCCGCACACGTCGCCCTCGGCGACCAGGCGCCGGGTGAGGGTGGAGGAGAAGGGCTCGCCGCCCCCGGCCTCACCGCTCACGAACAGGTCGATGACATCGACCTCGTAGTCGTACGTGGCGCCGAGCTCGGTCAGGAAGGCGACATTGCCCGCGGCCTTGTGGCCGAAGCGGAAGTTGGGGCCCTCGACGACCAGGCGCGCGTGCAGCTTGTCGACCAGGACCTTCACGACGAAGTCGGCGGGCGACAGCTTCGAGAACTCCGAGGTGAACGGCAGGATCAGGAGCGCGTCCACGCCGAGCTCCGCCATGAGTTCGGCGCGCCGGTGGTGCGGGGCCAGCAGCGGCGGGTGGCTGCCGGGGCGCACGACCTCGGAGGGGTGCGGGTCGAAGGTGACGACCACGGCGGGCACGCCGAGATCACGGGCGCGCTCCACCGCGCGGCCGATGATCAGCTGGTGCCCGCGGTGTACGCCGTCGTAGGAACCGATGGTGACGACGCTGCGCCCCCAGTCCTGGGGGATGTCCTCCAAGCCACGCCAGCGCTGCACTGTCTTTGCTCCTCGCCGAACCTGTGTATGTGGGTGTACGTCCCATTGCCGATTGCGCAGGTCTAAGACTGCCATGCCCGTGCCATCGGGATCGCATCGGAGGGGGTGGCGGGGGTCACGCCGGGACACGTACTCCGGCGAGGTTCTCGATCATGCGGCGGGAGCTGGGGCCGACGAGGGCGGACCAGTCCTGAGGGGCCTCGCAGATCCACCGGGCGACCAGTGTGGAGAAGCCCGGCACGGAGCGGGCCAGCTCGACCAGGCGCCGGTCGAAGCAGGTCGCGCCTTCCGGCGTGCGGACCAGCAGGACGCCGGTGCGGTGCACCAGCTCGCGGACCCGCCCCTTGTCCTCGCCGACCGCCACCGCGCAGAGCACCGCGTCCAGGACCTCGGGCTCCCGCTCCTGGATGAGCAGCACTTCGAGGAGTTCGCTGCGCAGGGCGTGCGAGGCGTCGGTCCCGGGGGCGGCGACGGCTGTGGCGAGCGCGGCGCGTACGGCCGGCGGGCGGTTGCGCAGGAGTTCGGTCACCAGTGGGAGCAGGACGGCACGGACGCTGGTCCCCTGCTCGAACCGCAGGTCGAGGTAGGCGGCCACGTGGCCCGCGAGGTCGGGGCGCAGCTCCAGCACGTCGCGTACGAGATCGGTGACGCGCTGGGCGAGGTCGGGCGCCGTCACGTCGGCCAGGGCGCGCAGTACGTCACCCGGGGTGGGCCCGGGGCCGTACAGCCGGGTCCGGAAAGCGGCGAGCACCTGCTCCGGGTGGGTGTCGAGGGCGGTGACGAGCGCGCTCGCGGGCAGTTGCGGGTCGCCGCCGGTGAAGCGCTTCAGGGCGGGCCGCAGGTGGCGGGCGCGGGTCTGGGGGTCGCGTACGAGGAGGGCGAGGGCGGCGCCGTGCAGGGAGTCGTCGGCGGTGCGGGCGAGCAGGGCGAAGGCCGTGTAGCGCAGGAGCCTGCGGTCGGCGTCCGTGCGCGCGTGCGGGGCGGCGCGCAGGCCGTAGGCGACGGCGGCCACCTGGCGGGCGGGGCGCGTGTCGTTAACCCAGCGGTCGACGGCCCGGCAGATGGCCGAGGGCTCCTCCTCCGCGAGCGCGGCGAGCAGTTCGTCGGCGCGGGGGTGGGCGCAGTCGACCAGGGTCTCCGTGAGGTCGTCGATGGCGCGGTGGCGGTGGGTGTGGAGCAGGGCCTGGGCGGCGGATGCGACCGTCGCGTGCGGGGTGGCTTCCAGGGGGCGCTCGTCGGTGAACCAGCGGGTCAGTTGTGGCTGCACCTTCGCGGGCGCGGTGGCCAGGAGTTCGGCCACCGCGTCGAGGCTGCGGGTTTGCGGGGCGCCGGGCGCGGGGTCGTGGATCACCGCGTCCCGCAGCAGGTCGAAGCGGTCGTCTTCGGTGAGGGGCAGGCCGAGCCAGAACTCCGCGGGGTACGTGCCTTGCCGGGCGAGGTCCTTGAGGAGCGTGAGGTAGGGCTTCGCGTCGGCCACGCGGGAGAGGGTTTCCTCCAGGAGGCGCCTGGCCCACCACTGGTGTTCCTGGCCCCTGGCCTCAGCTCCCTCCTGGCCCCTGGCCTCAGCCCCGTCCTCACCGGCACCCGGCGGCCAGCCCTTCGCCTCGGACGTGGCTGCGCCCTCGCCCGGCGGTCGGCCCTTCGCCGCTTCGCGGCGTGTTTCCCGCCCACCCACGTGATTGCCCCGCATCCCACCCGCGGGCGCCACCCCCCGCGGCTCTGCCACCTCCCGCAACTCCCCCAACTCCCCCAATCGTGCCCCCAGTTCCCCCGCCCCCCGCTGCCGCCCCAGCAGCAGCAGCGCCTGTACCACCGGGCCGATCCGATGGCGCGGTACCGGCAGTGACGGGGGCGTCGGGCCGTGCCTGTGGACCAGGGACCACAGTGCTCCGTCCACGTCCAGGTGCATCCCCTGGATCCAGTCCGCCAGCTCCTCGTGCGCGAAGCGGTAGCCGTCGCCGGCCGGGACGAGCAGGCCCTCCGTGAGGACCGCGGATGCCCAGCCCGTGCCCCACGGGAACACCTCCTCGAAGGACGCCCGGTCCAGCTCCCCCTGCCCGGGGCCCAGGCACCGCCGCGCGGCCTCATGCACCTGGCCGGACACCTTCGCCGCGAGGCGCCGTACAGCCGTGCCCCGCAGTCCGTTCGCCGCAGCGAGCCGCACCGCCACGCGCAGGCACAGCACGTCCAGATAGGCCTCGAAGATCGCGTCCCGGTCGGGGCGGCCCGGCGGCGGCTCCTCCGGCAGGGCCGCCCGCACCTCGGCGAGGAGCCGCAGGGCCAGGGGGTGGCGTTCGTCGACGGGGGCGAGCGCGCCGTCCGGGATGCCGTACCGCGCACGGGCGATCCGCGCCTGCCGCTCCGGCAGGTCCCCCAGGTGCACACGCCCCGGCTGGAGCTCCTCGGGAAAGTGCTCCCCGGCCTGCTCCCAATACTCCGCCCGGCAGCCGACCACGAGCCGCGCGCCCGTCTCGCGCAGCCATGCAGCCGTCCCCTCGCTCCACTGCGCGAGGCGGTGCGCGAGGGCCGGCGGCATCTCCTCGGGGCCGTCGAGCAACAGCAGCAGCGCCCGGCCCTCGTCCCGGACGAGCCGCGCGACCCGCCCCGCCGAGATGTCCCCGAGCCCGTTGGCGGCGTCGGCGGCGTCGGCGGGCGAGTCCTCCGCCGCGTTCGAGGCTTGCAGAATGCGGCCCGCCCGTTCGAGCGCCCGCTCCACCGCGTCGCCCACGCCGGTGTCCGTGCCCTGCAGATCGGCGCCGCGCAGCCACAGCGTGGGCGCCGGTTCGGCGCCTCGCGCACGGCTCGCGGCGAGGGCGGCGAGTTCCGTCGTCCGGCCCGTACCGGGGTCGCCGACCAGGCCCAGCACCTGCGCGGGCCCCGAGGTGAAACGGGCCAACTCCTCTGTGGTGTCCGGGCGCTCCACCGGTTCGAGGAGGGCGGGGCGCGGGCCGTCGGAGCCCACCGATGTCGCCGCCAGGTGCAGCGCGCCCGCCAGGTTGAGGTCGCAGCCGTACGCGGGAACGGTCGCCGCGTTGCGCGCGAGGAGCTCGGCGAGCGGACCGCCCGGGTCGGCGGCGGCGGCCTCCCGCAGCGGCACGGCGAACCCGGCCGCGCTGTGCTCGCCGTGCAGCGCGGTGCCGAGGACGGCGAGCACGGCGCCCGAGGAGGCGTCGACGACCGGGCCACCGGCCGCCCCGCCGCCGAGCCGCAGCGCGTCCGCGCCGTCCGTGCCGATCGCCAGCTCCATCGCGGCGTCGAGGAGGTGGAAGCGGTCGGTCGCCGTGTAGGTCACGGAAGCCGGCCCCAGGACCCGCGCCTCGCGCGGGCCGCGCGCGACGATCCGTACATAGGCGCCTACGGGAACGGTCTCGCGGACCGTGACGGGGAGCGGTCGCAGACCGAGGCCCTCGGTGCGGACGAGGGCCAGATCTGCCTCGGGAAGGGCCACCACGGCGTCGGCGGCCACCACGCAGACACGCTCCCCCGCCGCGTGCAGCACGAGCCGTGCGAGGCCGTCGACGGCCTCATGGCTGGTGATCACCGTGCCGTGGTCGTCGGCGGCGAAGCCCATCCCCCGCGGGCGCCCGGCCAGATCGCAGATCCGCACCAGGGCACCGTCGAGCACCGTCGGGTCGCCCTGTCCCGCCATGCCCGAACCTCCCGCGACGCCCCGTCCCTCTCGACGGTAGGTCGGCGGTGATCAGCGGGACAGAACGCGTCACGAACGCGCCCCCTTCCGCTCCCTCGGTTCACTCCGAGCGCCTGCCCAAAGGGGTGAATCGGCGGGGCGCGGTGGATACATCTTGAGGTGGGGGGGATTCGTCGTGGAGCGGCAGGCGGCCACGCGCACAGCTGCCGCCGCTCCACGACGGAAATCTCTCGTGGGGGCTTCCCCGTACGGAGACGAGATCCGGCTCAGGCGAAGACGGCCAGGCTCTTGGCCTTGCCCTTCAGCTCCTCGACCAGGACCAGGAACCGGCCCTCCGGATCGAAGACAGCGACGGCGCCGACTCCGGCGTACTCCCCCGGCATCTCGATCCGTACGCCGTTGAGCAGCAGCTTCGCCCGCCGCTCGTCCACGTCCCAGCGCGGGAACGCGGCAGCGGCGGCGTCGGCCACCGGCATCACCGTCAGCTCCTCCTGGAGCTGGTCGATGGTCTTGGCCGCGTCCAGCTTGTACGGCCCGACGCGGGTGCGCCGCAGTGCCGTCAGATGGCCGCCGACCCCGAGGTCCGCGCCCAGGTCACGGGCGAGGGCCCGGATGTACGTCCCCGACGAGCAGACGACGGAGACGACCAGGTCGAGTACGGGGGTGCCGTCATCGGCGACGGCGTCCCTGACGTCGTACACGGTGAAGGCCGAGATCTTCACCGGCCGGGCGGGAATCTCGAAGTCCTCGCCCTCGCGTGCCCGCGCGTACGACCGCTTGCCGTCGATCTTGATGGCGCTGACCTTCGACGGCACCTGCATGATGTCGCCGGAGAGCTTGGCGATACCCGCGTCGATGGCGTCCCGCTTGATGCCCGAGGCGTCGGCGGACGAGGTGAACTCACCCTCGGCGTCGTCCGTGACCGTGTTCTGGCCGAGCCGGATCGTGCCGAGGTACTCCTTCTCCGTCAGCGCGAGATGGCCGAGGAGCTTGGTCGCCCGCTCGACCCCGAGGACGAGAACGCCCGTCGCCATGGGGTCGAGGGTGCCCGCGTGGCCGACGCGGCGGGTCTTGGCGATCCCGCGCATCTTGGCGACCACGTCATGCGAAGTGAAGCCGGACGGCTTGTCGACGATGACAAGTCCGTCCGGCGTCTTGTTGCCGGTGCTGCTCATGCGCGGGCGTCGCCGTCCGTTTCTTCTGCGTCGTCGGCGGACTCGTCCTCCGGCTTGCGGTACGGGTCGGCCCCGCCGGCGAACTCGGCGCCCGCGGACACCTCGCGCACCTTCTCGTCCGACATCCGGGCCCTGTCGAGGAGGTCCTCGATGGCCCGTGCGTTGTCCGGCAGCGCGTCCGCCACGAAGGTGAGGCTCGGGGTGAACTTCACGCCCGCAGCCTGGCCGACCGCGGAACGGAGGACGCCCTTGGCGCTCTCCAGACCGGCGGCGGCCGACGCGCGGTCCTCGTCGTCCCCGTAGACCGTGTAGAAGACGGTCGCCTCCCGCAGGTCACCCGTGACCCGGGTGTCCGTGATGGTCACATGCGTACCGAGCCGCGGGTCCTTGATCCCGCGCTGCAGCTTCTGGGCAACCACCTCTCGGATGAGGTCCGCCAGCCTTTTCGCCCGCGCGTTGTCGGCCACTGCTCCGTCTCCTTCTTCGCCTTGCTGTGCAATCAGTCTTCGTCGCCGTGGAGCCTGCGTCGAACGGAGAGCAGCTCCACCTCCGGACGGGCGGCGACCAGGCGCTCGCACCGGTCCAGTACGTCGGTGAGGTGCCCCGTCTCCCCGGAGACCAGCGCCAGGCCGATCTCGGCCCTGCGATGGAGGTCCTGGTTCCCCGTCTCCGCCGCACTCACCGCGTACTTCCGGATGAGTTCGGCGACGATCGGGCGGACGACGGAGCGTTTCTCCTTCAGCGAGCGAACGTCGCCGAGGAGCAGATCGAAGGACAGTGTCCCCACATACATGTGTGTCCGGATGTCCCGCCGGTTCGGGGTCGTGCCCCGCCAACCACTTGGCAGGGACACAAGAACCGTACACGGAACGGCCGGGGCCGATCGACGGGATTTACCTCCCCTCGACCGGCCCCGGTTCGAGCTGTCGTGATCAGCCTCGCGGCTTCTCGCGCATCTCGTACGTCGCGATGACGTCGTCGATCTTGATGTCGTTGAAGTTGCCGAGGTTGATACCGCCCTCGAACCCTTCGCGGATCTCGGTGACGTCGTCCTTGAAGCGGCGCAGACCGGAGATGTTGAGGCTCTCCGCGATGACCTTGCCGTCGCGGATGAGGCGCGCCTTGGTGTTGCGCTTGACCTCGCCCGACCGGACCAGGACACCGGCGATGTTGCCCAGCTTGGACGAGCGGAAGATCTCGCGGATCTCCGCCGTGCCGAGCTCGACCTCTTCGTACTCCGGCTTGAGCATGCCCTTGAGGGCCGCTTCGATCTCTTCGATCGCCTGGTAGATGACCGAGTAGTACCGGACGTCCACGCCTTCGCGATCGGCCATCTGGGCGGCACGACCGGCCGCACGGACGTTGAAGCCGATCACGATCGCGTCGGAGCCGGTCGCCAGGTCGATGTCCGACTCGGTGACCGCACCCACGCCGCGGTGCAGGACGCGGATGTCGACCTCTTCGCCGACGTCGAGCTGGAGCAGCGAGGACTCGAGAGCCTCCACCGAACCGGACGCGTCGCCCTTGATGATGAGGTTGAGTTCCTGCACCAGACCGGCCTTGAGGGCCTCGTCCAGGTTCTCCAGGGAGAACCGCACGCCCTTGCGGGCGAAGCGGACGTTGCGCTCACGGGCGGCACGCTTCTCGGCGATCTGACGGGCCGTACGGTCCTCGTCGACAACCAGGAAGTTGTCGCCGGCACCCGGCACGTTGGTGAGACCGAGGACGAGGACCGGAGTCGAGGGACCCGCCTCCGTCACGTTCTCGCCCTTGTCGTCGAGCATCGCGCGGACTCGGCCGTACGCGTCGCCGACCACCATCGTGTCGCCGACGCGGAGGGTACCGCGCTGGACCAGGACGGTCGCGACGGCGCCGCGGCCCTTGTCCAGGTGGGACTCGATCGCAATACCCTGCGCGTCCTGCTCCGGGTTGGCCCGCAGGTCGAGCGAGGCGTCCGCGGTCAGGACCACGGCCTCCAGCAGGGACTCGATGTTCTGGCCCTGCTTGGCGGAGATGTCGACGAACATCGTGTCGCCGCCGTACTCCTCGGCGACCAGGCCGAACTCGGTGAGCTGACCGCGCACCTTGGTCGGGTCGGCACCCTCGACGTCGATCTTGTTGACCGCGACCACGATCGGCACGTCGGCCGCCTTGGCGTGGTTCAGCGCCTCGATCGTCTGCGGCATCACACCGTCGTTCGCCGCGACCACGAGGATCGCGATGTCGGTGGACTTCGCACCACGGGCACGCATGGCGGTGAACGCCTCGTGACCGGGGGTGTCGATGAAGGTGATCTTGCGGTCTTCGCCGTTGACCTCGGAGGAGACCTGGTACGCACCGATGTGCTGCGTGATGCCGCCGGCCTCGCCCGCGATGACGTTCGTCTTGCGGATGGCGTCGAGCAGTCGGGTCTTTCCGTGGTCGACGTGACCCATGACGGTGACGACGGGCGGACGCGCCATGAGCGCTTCCTCGCCACCCTCGTCCTCGCCGAACTCGATGTCGAAGGACTCGAGCAGCTCGCGGTCCTCCTCCTCGGGGCTGACGATCTCGAGGACGAAGTTCATCTCGTCCGCGAGCAGCTTCAGCGTCTCGTCCGGCACGGACTGCGTGGCCGTGACCATCTCGCCGAGGTTCATCATCACGCCGACGAGCGACGCCGGGTTGGCGTTGATCTTCTCGGCGAAGTCGGTCAGCGAGGCACCACGGGACAGGCGGACCGCCTGGCCGTTGCCCCTCGGCAGCATGACGCCGCCGACCGACGGAGCCTGCATCGACTCGTACTCCTGGCGCCTCTGCCGCTTCGACTTGCGGCCACGACGGGCGGGCCCGCCGGGACGGCCGAAGGCACCCTGCGTGCCACCACGGGCACCGGGACCACCGGGACGGCCACCGAAGCCGGGACGACCGCCGCCGCCACCGGGACGGCCGGCGAAGCCGCCGCCACCGCCACCGGGACCGCCGGGACGGCCGGCGAAGCCGCCGCCACCACCACCGGGACGACCCGCGAAGCCGCCGCCACCGGGACGACCGCCGCCACCGGCACCGCCGGGACGACCGCCACCACCGGGACCACGGCCACCGCCGGGGCCACCACCGGGACGCGGGCCCGCGGCGGGACGCTGCGGCATCATGCCCGGGTTCGGACGGTTACCGCCGCCACCGGGAGCGCCGCCGGGACGCGGGGCACCACCCTGCGGGCGAGGCATGCCGCCGGGGCTGGGGCGAGCGCCGCCCTGACCCTGCGGACGAGGAGCACCCTGGCCGCCCTGGCCCTGCGGGCGCGGGGCGCCGCCGGGACCGCCGGGGCCACCCTGGCCGCCGGGACGCGGGGCGCCGCCCGGACGGGGCGCCTGCGGGCGCGCCATGCCGGTGGAGCCACCAGAGGTGAAGGGGTTGTTGCCCGGACGCGGTCCGGCCGGACGGCCACCGGGGCGCGGAGCGCCACCCTGGCCGCCGGGACGCGGAGCGCCACCCTGACGGTCGTTGCGGTCGCCACGACCGCCCTGACCCTGGCCCTGACCACCCTGGCCGGGGGCCGGACGGCCCGCGGGCTTCGGGGCACCCGGGCGAGCGCCCGGACGGGGGCCTGCCGGCGCCGAGGAGGCGGCCGGAGCGGCCGGCGGAGCGGTGAACTCCGGGGCGGCCGGTGCCGGCGATGCCGGAGCCGGGGTGACCGGCGCGGCCGGGGCAGCCGGAGCTGCCGGCGCCGGCTTGGGCGTCGGCGGCTTCGGACCCGGGCGCGGGCCGGGTGCGGCCGGGGAGGCCGCGGGCTTGTCGGCCGCGGCGGCGGGCTTGGCCGCCGGCGGCTTGGGCGCGGCCGGACCCGGACGGGCGGCCTGCGCGGGAGAGGGTGCCGACGGCGTCGCCGGCTTGGGGGCGGCCTGCTTGCGCGGCGCCCCGGGCTTGGCGGCGGACTTGCCGTTCCCGCCACCCGTGTTCAATGCGTCAGTCAGTTTGCGTACAACGGGCGCCTCGATCGTCGAGGACGCCGAACGTACGAATTCACCGAGTTCTTGGAGCTTGGCCATGACGACCTTGCTCTCTACGCCGAACTCCTTGGCGAGCTCGTATACCCGGACCTTAGCCACTTCGCTCCTTTTAGGTCCGGGTTACGCCGGACCGTCGCTACTTCATGGGCGTACTCATCGCGTGCTCATCGAGTGCTCATCGCAATCTCGACCTACTTCCAACTCGCGGAATACCTGGGTCGCGCGGGGTTCCGCGCGACCTTCCTTACGGTGTTGCCTGCTGGGCAACTGTCTCGACGGCTCGGCGCAGGTCCGCCGTGTCGAGCGGGCCCGGGGCCCGGAAGGCCCTCGGGAACGCCCTGCGTCGGACCGCCAGGTCGAGACAGACCGGGACGGGGTGGATATACGCACCCCGGCCGGGCAGCGTACCGCTTGGATCGGGGGCGCAAGCGCCCTCTTTCGCCACGATGCGCAGCAGATCGCTCTTGGCCGCTCGCTCCCGGCACCCCACACAGGTGCGTTCAGGGCATGCGCGGGCTTGCGTCCGGCCAGACACGATTAAGTCTACCTCCCCGTACCGACCTCACCCCTTTGGGGCAAAAATCGAACGGTTGTTGTCTTGATCAAGACTCCTGAGAGTCCTGCGGCTGCTCGGTGTCGGGGCGGATGTCGATGCGCCAGCCCGTGAGCCGCGCGGCGAGGCGGGCGTTCTGGCCCTCCTTGCCGATGGCGAGGGAGAGCTGGTAGTCGGGCACCGTGACCCGCGCGGAACGGGCCGCGAGGTCGACGATCTCCACCTTGCTGACCCGCGCCGGGGACAGCGCGTGGGCGACCATCTCGCCCGGATCGTCCGACCAGTCGACGATGTCGATCTTCTCGCCGTTGAGCTCGGCCATGACGTTGCGCACGCGCTGGCCCATCGGGCCGATGCAGGCGCCCTTGGCGTTGAGGCCCTGACGGGTCGAGCGCACCGCGATCTTGGTCCGGTGTCCCGCCTCACGGGCGATGGCCGAGATCTCGACCGACCCGTCGGCGATCTCCGGGACCTCGAGCGCGAAGAGCTTCTTGACGAGGTTCGGGTGCGTGCGGGACAGCGTGACCGAGGGGCCACGGACGCCCTTGGCCACCCGGACGACGTACGAACGAAGGCGCAGGCCGTGGGAGTACTCCTCGCCCGGCACCTGCTCCTGCACCGGCAGGATCGCCTCGAGCTTGCCGATGTCGACGAGCACGTTCTTCGGGTCGCGGCCCTGCTGGACGACGCCCGTGACGATGTCGCCCTCACGGCCCGCGTACTCACCGAGGGTCGCGTCGTCCTCGGCGTCGCGCAGACGCTGCAGGATGACCTGCTTGGCGGTCGTCGCGGCGATGCGGCCGAAGTCGGACGGGGTGTCGTCGAACTCCTTGGCCTCCTGACCCTCTTCGAGGTCGGCCGGGTCCTCCGTCGCCCACACCGTCACATGGCCGCTCTCGCGGTCCAGCTTCACGCGTGCGCGACGGAAGCTGCCGTCGGTGCGGTGGTAAGCGATGAGGAGGGCCGACTCGATCGCCTCGACCAGCAGGTCGAAGGAGATCTCCTTCTCCCGGACCAGACCCCGCAGGGCACTCATGTCGATGTCCACGGCTACGCCTCCTCTTCCTTCTTGTCCTTGCGGTTGAACTCGACCTCGACGCGCGCCTTGGCGATCGCGTCGAAGGTGAGCCTGCGGGCGGTGGGCTTGCGCCCCTTCACGCCCGGTACTTCAAGATCCATGCCTTCGTCGTCCACGTCGAGGATGCGGGCGATCAGCTCGTCGCCGCCCTCCGTGAGCTGGAACTTCACCAGGCGGCCGACGGCGCGCAGATAGTGGCGGTGCTCCGTCAGCGGGCGCTCGGCGCCCGGGGAGCCGACTTCGAGGGTGTACTCCCCGTCGCCCATCGCGTCGCTCTCGTCGAGCTTCTCGGAGAGTTCGCGGCTGATCTCGGCGATCTGGTCCAGGTCCACGCCGTCGTCGGAATCGATCACGACTCGCAGCACCCGCTTGCGTCCGACCGAGGCCACTTCGATCTCTTCGAGATCCAGTTCCTTCGAGCTGACGAGCGGTTCCAGCAGTTCTCGCAGCCTCTCGCTCTGGGTGGTGCTCATCCGGGTGACTCCTCGGCCGCGTGTGCTGTTGTGGGTTCGTCGCGTGTCAGGTCAAAGGGTATCCGGTCCCGAGGGGTGTTGCCGCCCGCCGACGGCCCCCGGCCCGCCCGCTCCGAGCCCGGCACCGAGCCGCTCACGCGTACGAGGGCAGGCCGCAGGTACGGTGATCACCGGGCTCACGCCCGGCCCGCCCACCTTCTGACTGCCTGCCTTTCTGGCCTTCCTGCCGAGGACGTCTGCCGTGCCGTCGTATCCCACCCCCTCGCACGCCCGCTCGGGGCCGCGCCGCAGGAGCCTGCTGACCGGGACCGCGGCAGCGGCCGGGGCCGTGCTGCTCCCGGGCTGCTCGGACTCCGCGTCCACGGACGCGGACGAGCGCCCGTCCGCCGCCGCGCGACTGCGCGCGCGGAGCGCCAAGGACAGCGGTGAGCTGCTGGGACGGTACGACGCCGTCCTTGCCGCACATCCTTCGCTGGCCGCCCGCCTCGACCCGCTGCGGGCGGAGGTGAAGCGGCACGAGAAGGTGTTCGCCGAGGGGTCCGCGTCGCCGAGCCCCGCCGCCGCGTCCGGCTCCCCCTCCCCCTCCCCCTCCGCTGCGCCCTCCCGCAAGCCCTCCGTCCCCAAGGACGAGAAGGACGCCGTGCGCGAGTTGGCCAAGGCCGAGCGGGAGCTGGCGAAGCGGCGCGGGAACGACCTGCTCGACGCGCCGCCGGAACTGGCCAGGCTGCTGGCTTCGGTGGCGGCATCGGGCGCCGCGCACGCGTATCTGCTGACGGAGGGCGACAAGTGAGCGATTCCAAGGACGAGTTGCGGGCGGTGCAGGCCGCACTCGGTGCCGAGCACGCCGCCGTGTACGGCTTCGGGGTCGTCGGCGGCCGGATCGGCGAGGACCGCAGGGACGAGGCGCGCACGGCGTACGACGCGCATCGCGCCCGGCGCGACGAGTTGCAGCGCGCCGTGCGCGACCTGGGCGGCGAGCCCGAGCCCTCGGCGGCCGCCTACGCGCTGCCGTTCGCGGTGCCGGACTCCGCGGCCGCCGTGCGGCTCGCGACGGAGCTGGAGGAGCGGGTCGCGGGCGTCTACTCGGATCTCGTACGGGCCGCCACCGGCACCCGGCGTGCGCACGCGGCCGAAGCGCTGCGGGAGGCGGCGGTCCGTGCGGCGCGGTGGCGCGGCGGGAGCGTAACCTTCCCTGGTCTCGCCGAGCGGGCCGCCACGTCCGGCTCCTCGGCGCCCAAGGCCTAGGGTCCGTCAGCAGGGCCCTGCTCCGCTCAGGAAGGGAACACCTCGCGTATGGCTCTCGAACCGCCCCCGCGTCTGGTCACCGCGCTCGGTGAGACGGCGCAGGACGGCGACGACTGGCTGGAGAAGCTGCCCGGGGCAGCCGAACAGGCCGTCGCTCTACGCGAGTTGACCGTCGAGCGGGTCCACGTGCCCGGTGGGCGCAGCAGTCTCGTCGTCATGGTGCGCCAGGCCGACGAGACGCCCGCGGTGCTGAAGCTGGTGCCGCCGAGATCGCGCCCCGAGAGCGAGCGGGCCGCGCTCGCGCACTGGAACGGGCTCGGAGCCGTCCGGCTCCTGGACCCCTCCGCCGCGGACGGAGCGCTCCTCCTCGAACGGCTGCACCGCGACGTGTCGGTCCGTTCACTGCCCGAGGCCAAGGCCCTCCTGGAGGCCGCGGGCACGCTGCGCCGGCTGTGGGTCCAGCCGCCCACGGACCACCGTTTCGAGACGGTCGCCGAGCGGACGGGGCGGCAGGCCGCGGCGATGCGGGCGTCGGCCGACGGGGAGGTCGCGCCCTTGGTGGACGCGGCGCTCGCGGCTCGGGAGGAGCTGCTCGCCGGGGACGCGGAGGTGCGGCTGCTGCACGGCACGTTCCGGCAGAGCAAGGTGCTTCAGGGGGATCGTGTGCCGTGGCTGGCCGTGGGCCCTGACCCGGTGGTCGGGGAACCCGCGTTCGACCTGGCGCGGCTGGTGCGTGACCGCGTCGAGGACCTGATCGCCTCGCCCTCGGGCTCCTCGATCACCCGCCGCCGGGTGAAGAAACTGGCCGAGTCCCTGGACGTGGACCAGGAGCGGCTGCGGGGGTGGACCTTGTTCCGCGCCGTGGAGTCGGGCGTACGGGCCCGCCGTGTGGGGCGGGAGCAGGACGCGGAGCTGTTGCTGGAGTTCGCGGGCTGGCTTTAGCCACCGGCTCCGCCGAGTTCGTCCTCGAACGCCGGCCGGGCTGAGATTTCCCCGAGCCGGGGAAATCTCAGCCC
>NZ_JBSGUA010000037.1:0-36795 GCF_053607685.1 Streptomyces sp. NPDC055099
CACCTGCCGAATACGAGACCACGTACTACCGCGAAACCACGAAGCCCCAGGTCACAGTCACGACCTAGAGTCTCGATCAAACCCGGAACGGTTCAACCACCGGATTTAACGAACTACCGGTAGGTGGCTGTTCACAGCTCAGTTCTGGTAGTTCGCTCGGGGTCTGACCGCTTGCCGGGCGGTGACCGGCTGGAGGACTTCGCGGCTGAGGCGTTCGCACCGATGGCGCGGTCGGACCAGCGGGCGAAGGCGGCCCGTACCTGCGGGGCCTGCTCCTGGACGGGCGGCGTAAGTCGATGCAACCGATGGCCCGCCGGCTCGGCGTGGTTCACCAAGGGGTGCAGCACAAGGACGGGCTCTGAGCTGGCCGACGGGCGGCAGCAGGAGGATTGCGTGGGTGAGGGCACGAGCCGTCCCGTACGTGCCGTCGCGCATCGGGTTGTTCGGCGGCCGTCGTTGACCGAGTGGGTGGAAGCGATACGGGGTCTGTCGGGTCGGGCACTCCGCCTGCTGCTGGAGGGCGATACCGCGGGCCGGTCCGTGAAAGGGGTGGCCGCCGATTCATTCGGTCATGAGTACGCAGTGTTGACGAACGCCGTTGCATTGATGAGGTGTTGGGCGATTCGGTTGTCGGCCGATGGCTCGCTACGCTGGCATCGGCGCCTGCCCGACGATTTCGTCGGGCAGGCGCCCTTCCGACATTGCTGCCCAGCGAAGGTGTGCATCTGTGACCGCGACCGTCTCCGACTTCTACTGCCACCAGGCGCTGACCGGCGCGGTTCCCATCGAGAAGGTGCGGGAGACCGAACGGGTGCTGGCCTTTCACCACACCAACCCTGCCCATCCGGTGCACATCGTGGTGATCCCCAAGGAGCACGTCCCCTCGCTCACCGACCTCGGCAACGCCGATGAGGGCTTGCTGAACGAGGTGGTAGCCGTGGTGCGGGAGGTGGCCGCCGGAGTGGAGAAGGAGCATGGATCGTGCTCGGTCGGAACGAACCTGGGTCTGTACCAGGAGTCCAAGCACCTCCACTGGCACGTGTACTACCGGGGCGAGAGCGAGGCGGAGATCCGCGATATGTACGGCAACCACGACTGACCGGCGTTACCGGAGCGGGTCCGCCGCCTGCAGGACGATATCGGCGACGTGCTCGGCCGCGGCCTCCGGTCGGGGGCCGCGGCCCTGTCCGCCGCAGGGGACGGCGGACAGGGCCGCGCATGCCTGAACGAGAATGCCGGTATCGGTCAGTTCCTCGTCGGCGATGACACGGCAGCGTTCCGGGTGCTGAGCGGCGTAAGCCCGCGCGTTGTCGAGCTGGTCCCCGCGGCTGACGGAGGCCGGCAGAGGCACCAGGACGGCAGGCAGTTCGAGGGCGGTGAGTTCGGCCAGGGTGGTGGCCCCCGCCCGGCCGATGACGAGATCCGCCAGGGCCAGGGCGTGAGGCATGTCATCGTGCAGGTACTCCAACTGCCAGTACCCGGGCCGGTCGGCGAACTGCGGATCGAGGTTGCCGTTTCCGACCACGTGCAGCACGCTGTGCTGCTCGCACAGGGCGCCGAGTTGCGTGCGGACGGCGGTGTTGATGCGCTGCGAGCCGCTGCTCCCGCAGAAGATCAGCAGAACCCGTTTGTCTGCGGGCACGCCCAGTCGGTCGCGCAGCGCCTCGGGGTCGGCGTCGGTAAGGTCAGCGCGCAGCGGCAGCCCGGTCACCTGGGACTTGTCGTGCATCCAGCGTGGTGTGGGGCTGGATGCGGGGACGCTCAGGCAGATGCTGGTGGCCAGGCGCCCCAGGATCTTGTTGGCCAGTCCCAGGGAATGGTCGCTCTCGTGGATGACCACGGGGATGCGGGCCAGGGCGGCGCCGATGCCGACGGGTACGGAGACGTAGGAGCCCTTGGAGAACAGGGCGTCGGGCCGTTCGCGACGCAGTGCCATGAAGGCGGCGAGGATCCCCCGGGCGACCGTGAACGGCATCAGCAGGTTGCTGGCGGAGCGGTGGCGGCGCAGCCCGGCCGAGGGGACGTGGCGAAAGGGGATGCCGACGCGTTGGGCGTAGTCGTGCTCAATGGTGTTCTTGCGCCCGAGAAGGACCAGTTCGGCGCCGCGGTCGTGGAGTTGGCTGGCGACAGCGAGGGCCGGAACGACGTGGCCGGCGCTGGCTCCGCCCGTGATGGCGATTTTCATCGGTCCCTTTTCTGAAATGGCCGCATTGTGATCCGATTGACGGCCGTATGGTCCTTCCTGTGGCGTGAGCGGTGATGAATTGGTCGGGTCGGCTGGATTTGAACCAGCTCCTCGGCAACGCTTTTGCCGTGCTCCACCGATTGAGCTACGACCCGCTTTGTACTGCGATGACGAGGACGGTAGCCCTCGTGATGGCGCCGGTCAACGGGGTCGAGCGGGCGGTCGAAGGGATCTCGCCGCCGGTGAACCCGATGAATTCCTTGGTCGAACTGCGCGTTTCGGCATGCTCGTTAAAGGCGCCACCGAATCGATGCCGTCCTGGTGATTTCGATATTCTATTGCGCTGGTTCTATATCTGCGTGAACGGGTGTCGGTCGGTGACGTGGCTGAGATCGGTTCCAGCGGTACGTCCTGTGGAGCGCGTGATGACTTCGATTTCGGTGTCGGGGTGGCCGGGGGAGAGGACGGCGGTATGGGGGAGGCCCAGGAGGCGGGCGTAGCGGAGCTTGTCGCCGGCGGTCAGGGGCCGGTCGTCGACGAACACGCTCACGCCGTGGGAGGTGAGGTCGCGGGTGATGCGGTCCGCGCGTTCACGCATGACGGGCTGGTCCGCGCGCAGCACCACGAGGTGGACGTCGGCGGGACCGGTGCCCGGCTTCCAGCGCAGGCCGTGCCGGTCGCGGTGGAGGTCGGCGGCGGTCTGCAGACAGCGGGTGATGCCGATACCCGAGCAGGCCATCCAGGGGGTGATGGGGTGGCCGTCGGGGTCGCTGTAGCGAAGTTTCATCGGGGTGGCGTACTGGGTGCCCAACTCGAAGACATGGGCGACCTCGACGGCGCGGAGGGCGCTGTAGTGGCCCTGCTGGCAGGCGCCGCAACCGCTGCGGTCGACGGCGTGGTGGAGGTCGAGGCCCCTGGGGTGCAGGGCGGCCAGGCCGCGGGTGCCGCTCCAGCGGACGCCCGTGCGCACCCCGGCGTGTCCGTCGGAGATGCCAAAGGTTGCCAACTCGGCCGCGGACTGGTCGTACAAGGGAAGGACGTCGGGGGCGCTGGCGGCGTCCCAGGGGGTGAGGGTGCCGGCCTGCTTGCCGAGCATCTCGGGCAGGAGGTCAGGCTCGATGAGGTCGACCCGGGCGGCGCCGGTGGCGGCGGCGATCTTGCGGGGGCTGACGTGGAGGTCGGAGCGGATGGCGACGGCTGCGGTCTGGGTGGTGCAGTCGTGCCTGGTGAGGGTGAAGGCGATGACGTTGACGACCGGGTGGGGTCCGGGAGGCGGGGGTAGTGCGGCGAGGACGGCGCCGTCGCCTCGGGTGCCGCAGTGGGGGCAGGCGACGAGGGTGCCCTGTCCGCTGTCGGCAAGGACGAGATGTTCGGTGCTGGGACCGGCGGAGATGCTGCCGCCGTCCGCGGGCGCGGTGAACACACCGGTCAAGCCCATGCCCGTCAGGGCCGCGGTGCAGGCGTCGTTGAGGAAGTCGATGGAGGCGCGCATGGTGTCGGGGCCGGTGTCGAAGGTGTAGGCGTCGGCCATGGTGAACTCGCGGCCGCGCATCAGCCCGCCGCGCGGGGAGAGCTCGTCGCGGAACTTCCGTGTGCTCAGTGACAGGCGTACGGGCAGGTCCCGGTGGGATCGCAGGTGTTCGCGGACCGTGGAGGCCGCGATCTCCTCGGAGGTGGGTGCCAGGCACATCTCCTCACCGCCGGAGGAGGCCACCGTCAGCAGGGCCCCTTCGCGGCGGTAGGCGTTCCAGCGGCCGGTCTGGTCCCACAGGGTGCGGCTTTGCAGTGTGGGCGGAGCGAAGGTCAGTGCGCCGCGCTCCTCGAAGGCGCGGCGGGCGATAGCGCTGAGCCGGTCGTGCACCCGGACGCCGAGCGGGAGGAGGCTGTGTACGCCGGTTGCGTCGGTGCGGGCGATCAGACCAAGGGTGTGCAGCAGATCGAGTGTCGAGGCTGAGGCGTCGCCGGTGCGGGGCCGCACCGGCGGCCACAGACGGCTGGCGTACAGGGGGATGTCGTTCATCGGGTGCCGTCCATCGCGGTGCTCGACAGCGCGGCCAGCCGGCCGACGGTGTGGGCGACGTCGTAGCGGCGGGCGTTGGCGACGGCGCCCTGGTGCAGGATCTGCCGTGTGGCCGGGCTGGCGGCCAGGCCGTCGATGAGTGCGGCCAGGGCGCCGGCGTCACCCGGCGGGAAACTCAGGCCGCCGGTGCCGAGCGTGGACTGCAGCCCGGGAAGGTCGCTGTAGAGAACCGGCAGTCCGTGCGCCTGGGCCTCGACGGCGACGAGTCCGTAGGCCTCCAGCGTGCGGGTGGTGAACAGCATCGCGTCGAAGTCGCAGAACCGCTTGAACAGGTCCTGGCGAGGAAGGAACGGCTCGAACGTCACGCGGTCGGCCATTGCCAGCTCGCTGGTGCGCCGGGTGAGGGTCTCGAGTTCGCTGCCGTTGCCGATGACAGTGAGCTGGTGCCCCGTGGTCTTCGCCAGTGCCTCGATGGCGGTGATGGTGGACTTGTTGGCGTCCAGACGGCCTGCGTGCACCAGGCGCAGCCGGTTTCCGGCGCGCGGGGGCGCGTTTGGCTCCGGGGGCAGCGGGATGCCCCAGGGCACGATCATCAGGCGGTCGGTGTGGCGGCCCGCGGTGAGCCGGTCGACCTCGGCGGCCATCGCCGCGGTGGGGATGATGGCACGCACGCTGGCGTCGACGATCTCGTTCAGGACGGCGCGCGCCTGCGCGTCTTGGGTGGCGGCGATGACGTCGGTGCCGTGTGCGACGGACACCACCGGCGTGCTGCCGGCCGCCCGCGCGAAGGCGAGAGCGAGCCCGAACCCGAGGTGCTGGGCATGGATCAGGTCCGGCTGGTGGTCCTGCACGAGGCCGCGGACTTCGGCGGTGAGCGCGTTCGCGTACGCGTCGAAGCCGGGCCCGTACGGAGCTTTCAGCGCGGCGAGTTCGGCGGTCTCGGTGAATCCGTGCTGCCAGGTCCCGCTGCCGGGCAGGTGCGCGAACACCGTGCGGTATCCGTGGCCGGTCAGGCGGGCGTACACGTCGCTGCACCAGATGGTCGAGCCGCACGAGGGCTCCAGGGGCAGATCGATGCCGGTGAGAATCAACGGGCGCCTCATGCGGTCGCCTCCTTGGATGCGTGCTGCTGGAGGTAGGCGGCAAGTCCGGTGCGCAGGAGCGCGGCGGTGCCCGCCCAGCCGAGCGAGCAGACGGTGTCGATCACGGACAGGTTGGGCTTGAAGCCCTGCCGCCCCCAGGCCTGTTGGTAATGCGGGTGGCGGTCGGCGTAGTCGTTCCACCGCACCTGCACGCCGTGCTCGGCCAGCGCCGCGGCGTCCAGATAGGTACGGGTCCCCGAGCCCGCCCACAGGACATCGGCGCCGGTGGCCGTGCAGATGGCGGCCAGGCGCCCGGTCCGGTCCTCAGCGCCGATGGCCAGTTCGGATGTGAGCTGCAGGCGCGCGGGGGCGCCGAGGGCGGCCCGGATCTGGGTGAGCAGGTCGAGGTTCAGGTCGACCAGCCACGCGTGACCGGCGCCGAGGACCGGCCGCAGGACGTGCAGCATCTCGTCGGCATGTGGGGTGCGGGTGTAGGCCAGGCGGATCGTGCGCAGCATGCTGTCGGCGTCGAAGGAGACGGCGATGGGGGTGTCGCGGATCAGCTGCCCGGGGGTGCGGCTGACCGGGACGGTCAGCCATTGCGGCCCGTCGGCCGTCTTGATCCGGTTGCGGTTTTGGTAGCCGCCATCGGTGTAGGGCACGTCGTCGTACAGGGCGACGGTGTCGCAGGCGAAGAGGGCCTCGCAGAATCCCAGCCACGGGGCGAAGGGTGGCTGCTCGATGTAGATCATGAGCGGTCCTCCTGCGGAAAGAGGGTGAGCACGGAGGTTTCGAAGGCCTCGTAGGCGCGCCCCGTTTCGGCTGCCGCGGGGCGCAGTTTCCATCCGGCCTGGGCGGCTCGGTGGTGGGTGTAGTCCTTGCCGAGATACCAGCGGCCGGCCTGGGTGCCGTGCGCAGCCAGGGCGGTGACCTTGTCGTCCAGGACGTCGGTGATGTCGACGAGGACGGTCGGGGCGAATGCAGACCGAGGAGCATGGGGCTCTCCGTGCAGCACGGTGTGGCAGCTCGTCACGCGGGTGGCGGCGTTGACGGCAGCACTGGCCAGCGCCCGGTGGTCCTGATGATCGGTGTCAGCGTGGAGGCTGTGAGTGATCAGCAGCGTGCAGCCCAGCCGGGTCAGTTCGGCCTCCACAAGGGAGATCATCTGCCGGTCGGCCACCAGCGCGCCGTCGGTCAGGCCGAGGAAGGCGAGCTGGATTCCGGTGTCCCGCCAGGCCGCGCGGACCTCCGCTGCCCTCTCGTCCGTGCCGAGGCGGCGGCCGGAGGCGGCCTCCGCCACGGACACGCCGTTCGCGCCGTGGGTGACCACCACCACCGCTACGGCGGCCCCGGCCTGGGCGGCGCGGCGCAGCGTCCCGTAGCAGAGCAGCTCGGCGTCATCGGGATGAGCCACCAGCGCCACCACCACCTCGCTGGTGCGGTCGCACACAGAACTGCGCGGCTCGCGGCCCAGGGCCGCAGGCGCCTTCACCGGGCCTCGAAGTCGAGGTGGGACTTGGAGGGTTGCGGACCACAGCTGCCCTGATACTTGCCGTCGTACAGCACGCGTTCCCCGGTCGTCTCCCAGAAGGTGACCTGCCCGATCCGGAGGCCCGGCTTGATGCGCACCGGCTGCACGGCGTGCAGTTGCAGGGTGAGCTGACCGAAGGAGCCGAGGTCGATGAGGTCGGCGGTGACGTGGACGAACAGGCCCAGGCGGGCGATGGAGGAGCGGGCCCGAATGATGGGCACGCAGTGGTCGCTGCCGATACGTTCCCGGGTGGAGGCCAGGTAGATGCGGTGCGGATAGACCATGAACCCGTCGGCGGGGATGGGGTGTTGCTCGAAGGGGTTGTCGCGGGCGCAGTCCAGGGCGTGATGGGTGTAGTAGCCGATGGTGTCGCCGAGGTGGAAGTCATAGGAGTTGGGCTGGGCAAGGTGGGAGTCGAACGGCTCGATGCGGATGTCGCCGTCCTTGACGCGTGATGTGATCTCGGGGCCGGTGAGGATCATGCGGGTATCTCCTGGGGGAGCGGGGCGGGCGCCGCGCCGCGGCCGGCTGCTGCGTGGGGGGACCAGGCGGCGGGGATGCTGAGGGTTCCGTAGTGGCCGCGGTAGGGGGAGCGGCTGCCGGACGGCTGCCAGAAGGAGACCTGGCCCGCGCGCATGCCCGGATAGACGTGCAGAGGCTGCACGACGGTGATCTCCAGGGTCCAACGGTGCATGGCCCCGAGTTGGCCCAGGTCGGCGGAGATTTCCAGAAAGCAGCCCAGGCGCCCGAGAGAAGAGCAGCCGATCAGGTTGGTGACGAAGTGGTCGCTGCCGATCGTCTCGACGGTCGTGCCCAGGTAGACGGTGTTCGGCTGGAGCTCGAGGCCTGTCGCGGGCAGGTCGATGGTGCGGGTCCGGGCGGGGACCGTCGGGTCGGCAGGCCTGCTGATGATCTCTTCGAGCTGGCTGCCGAGGTGGTAGTCGTAGCTGTTGGGGTTGAGCCCGGTCTCCTCGAAGGGGGCGATGGTGATCGCCCCGCTGGTGACGGCCTCGTGGATCGCGGGTCCGGTCAGGATCATCGTGCGCTTCCTCCCGATAGGGGGCGTCGGCCGTACGCCTGCTTGAGGAGGCGGCGCTGGTCGGGCGGCAGGCCGCTCTGGCCCGGCCCCAGAGGCATGCGTCCATGGGCGTAGCGCCATTGGTCGAAGACGAGGAGTTGGCCAGGCTGCAGCCGTATGGTGGTCCGCCGCGCCTCCGCGGCGGCTACGAGACGGCCGAATGCGGCGGCGACCCGCTGACTGTCGCTGTCGATCAGCTCGCCACGCTGAAGGTGGGGGAGCATTTTGGAGGTGAACCGGATCGGCTCGCTGCCGTCGAGGCGTCTGGGCAGGACGGCGAAATGGGCCAGGCCCTCACCGACTCCGTGGACGCCGTGGTCGGTGAAGTAGGAGAAGACCGGGCGCTCCAACAGCTCGCGGTCGGCCCCGTCGAGGTCGCCGACGGCCTGGTGCAGGTCACAGAGCGCTGAGGCACCTCCCGCCGCCGGATCGGAGCGCACGCAGTACAGAGCGATCAGGCGCGGTGTGTGATCGCGGTCGACGAGGTCGACATGCAGCCGGTTCTCGCCGACGCCGTGCGTGCGCCCGGGGTCGACGTCGTCGCGCACCGTCAGCTCGTCCCAGCAGCCCCGGCCCGGGTAGAGGGAGAGCACGGTGCCCAGGTTGGACAGCAGGCTGAGCGCGAGGTCCAGGTTGCGCAGGTGCTCGCCGGGTTCAAACGTGACGACCGCGCGGCCGTCGCCGGCGTCGAAGGCGCGGGCGAAAGCCGCGGGTGCGGTCGGGCCGTAGGTCAACTCACGGCTGGGCAGCATCATCAGGTTGGGCATGTCGGCTCCAGGACGGCGAGGAAGGCGTCGTGCAACGTGCATGGCTGGGCAGGGGGCCGCGCGGGAAGCTGCAAGCGCTCGGCGACGTAGGCGGTGGTGGCGATGCGACCCGGCACGCTGCTTGCTGGTCTGGCGAGGGCGACCGTGAGGTCCTCTCCCAGCTCTCGCGCCGAGGCGACGAGGTCACTCACCCGGTGTGCGCCCTCAAGCACCATCAGGTCGCTGTTGAAGGGGGCGCAGGCCCACAGCGCCGCCCGCGTCACCTGCGCCGGAAGGCCGGCGCGCAAGGTGTAGGTGTTGAGGGCGAACGCGTCGGCCCCCGTGTCCTGCAGCGCGCGGGCCGCCACGAGGCGGGCCGCGTCCCGCCGATGCGGCTGGGCGGCCGGGAGCCGGCCCAGGGGGCGCGCGCCCCACGCCGCGAACGCCTTCAACTCGTTATCGATACCCATGTCGGGCAACGCGTGCGCGGGGGCGCCCTCGGTGAGGGTGTCGTGGCGCACGCTGACGGGCCCAGCGGCCTCCAAAGCGATGCGGAGCAGCCCGGTCCCGTGGGCGGATGGCTTGGCCACATGCCGGTCGTGCTTCGTCCACTGCGTCCAGGGCGAGTGGCAGTGCGAGGCGATCACCGTGGTCAGCGGCCACCCGGCTTCCTGGTCGGCAACATCGACGAGGAAGCCGCTGTGACTGACCCCCACCACCACGTCGGCTCCCGCCGAACGCAACGTGTCGGCCTCGGCGGCGATCAGATCGGCCGTCGGTGCCTGAAAGGTGAACCCCGCGCGCTCCTGGGGAGGGATTGCTTGAAAGGCCTGCTCCCCCAGGTAGCCGACGATCCCGACGCGCAGCGACGCACCGTGCAGCAGCAGTCCGGGTGACCACCGGCCGCCGAAGGTACGCGGCGGGCGGAGGTTGGCGCACACGACCGGCGGGAAGAAGTCGGGGCGCTCCAGCCGCATCAGATCGGGCAGGTCGTGATTGCCGGGAACGACCGCGTCGTACAGCTCGGCCAGGAGCCGTTCCTCCACGCGACCGCTTGAGTAGGCGTAGAACGCGCTGCCGGAGTACGAAGTCTCCGGCGTCGATGACGAGGGACCCGGCCTGGCGCCCAGTTTGCAGCGCGGACAGGGCACCGCGGCCGCCGGGCAAGGCGGAGTGGAAGCAGCCCGTGGCTATCAACTCCTGCACGGGGACCTCCGGCCGATCGCGAGCACACGCAGCGGGGTGGGCGCAGGCGGCCAAAAGGAGACGCGAGCGATGCCGTCGACCTCTTCCACCACTAAGTCCGTGCACGTTGACAGCAGTTGCACACTGGCGCTGGGCACGACCACGAACCCGTACTCAACGCGAGGGCAGGCGAACACGTGCCGGATCAAAGCAGTGGACAGCTCAGGATCGAACGGCATGATCGACACCAGGGCGCTCCCGCAGTCCAGGCCGGCTGCCAAGTCCAGATGGCGCACGTCGGCGATGGTGACTCGGGCGCGCTCCCCGAAGAGGGCAAGGCGTGCCGTCAGCTGGCTCCGCAGCCGCTCGTCCTTCTCTACGGCCCAGATGCGGTGTCCGGCAGTTGCGATCGCGGATGAGAGCGTGCCCAGCCCTGCCCCGACTTCAAGGACTCGCGCACCCTCCGGGATACTCGCCCGCTCGAGCAGGGCGTGGGCCGCATCAAGCGTCCGCAGGAAGTGCTGCCCGAGCTCCCCACGGGTCTGGAAGCCGTGAGCGGCATATCGGTCGGCAGCGCCTGCTAAGGACGCAGGTTCGGCGGCGCCGGGGGCGGCCGCGGGTCGGGCGACGGACGTCGTCATCGGTGTCTCTCGCTTCCGGGGGCTGGGAATAGAGGGTGGTGATGGTGGAGGTCATCGCACTCGCACGTCCTCGGAGGCCGGCCCGTGGAGTCGGCTGGTGAAGAACTGGTGCGGGCCGCGGCCTCGTTCACGAGGGCCGGATGGCGGCGACTGTCTCAGCAGTGGCGCTCTCGGTCCTCGCCCTCACCGGCGCAGCCTGTGGTGCCAAAGCGGACAGGTCGATCGCGCCAGTCGCGCTACACGTGCAGAAGGACGTCGACCGGCGGCGGCAGGGCAGGGGTCCCGAAGAGTTGCCGGCAGTAGTCAAAACCCTCCGCTTTGGTCGGCTGTTGAGGCTGTCGATGCCAGCGGTCAGCGGTGAGAACGGTGTCGTGGGCCTCGACCAGGCGGTGCCCGGCAGCGAAGCGCCGCACCCCGTTGGGCTCGTAGCCGAGCCTCTCGGACACACGACGCGATGCACTGTCGCCTGCGAAGGCCGTGGTCATGACCCGCTCGGCGCCCAGGCAGTCAAAGGCGAGGCCCAGAGCGGCGGTGCGCATCTGCGTGCCGAAGCCTCGACGCTGGAAGCGCTGACCGAGCCAGAAGCCCGTGTGCGCTTCACGGGTGACACGGAAGTCGCACGCCGACAGGCTTTGTTCGCCGATCACTTCTCCGTCGTGGAAGACGGCCAAGAGCAGACTCCAATTGTCCTCGTGCCAGTCGCCGCGGGCCTTCCAGTGGGTCTGCACCACCTGGCGGGCAGTCTCCTCGGCAGGGCCGGGAGCCCAGGGCCGGGAGAGGGCAGCTCCCCGCGGAGCGACGCCGTCGGCCGCTACCTGAGCCAGCTCGTCGAGCTGCCTGTCGTCGGGGATGCGCAGAACCAGATCGCCGGTGGTGAGGGTGAGCTGGGCAAGCGGCCAGTGGCGCATCGGGCTTCTCCAAGGGGTATCGAAAGCCGGTCAATGGCGATCACAAATGGGGGGCGGCGGGAAGCTGCTGGAAGTACAGCTCACGTGTTCGGTCAGATACAGGAGTTGGGTGTAGTCCCGGTGTAGTCCCGTGCCACGCGCAGTACGCTTTCCGTGACGCAGGATGATGGGATGGCCCCCGTGGACAACCTGATCCGCCACCCGCTTGCCTATGCCCGCATCGAGCGTGGCTGGACCCAGCCCAACTTAGTGCGCTTGATCCACCGGGCCGCCCTGCGCCGAGGGCTGCGCTCCGGGGTGGACCGTCAGCGGATCTGGAAGTGGGAGACCCGCGGCGTCGTCCCCGACGCCGAGTCCCAGATGCTGCTTGCTGACGTGTTTGGGATCGATCAGGCCGTCGTCGCTGCCCTTCGGTGGCCCCAATGGCTGCCCGGCCGGGACAGTTCGATACCCCTCGGGCCCACCAGTACCGTGCCCGCCCTCCGAGAGGCCCTGCGAAGCTCTATGGATCGCCGAAATTTCATCACCTACAGCTCTGCTGCGTTAGTCGGCCTCGCCCACCAATGGGCCGTCACCGAGCCTCAAGCCCTGGCCAAGACACTGGACGGCCGGGCCGTTGATGGGGAGCTCGTTGATCTGCTGGAGGCCACCGGGCAGAGACTCACCAGTCTGGTCACCGAGCAGCGTCAGCACACGCGCTCGCTGCTGGACGCTCACCTGACGACTGTCACCGACCTGATCGACGGCGGCACCTGCACCGAACCCGTCCGCCAGCGCCTGCACGGACTCGCCGCGCGACTGAGCCAGACCGTCGGATGGCACCGCTTCGACCAGGGCAAACACGCCGCCGCTGCCCGCTTCTGGCACGGAGCCCTACACAGCGCCCATGCCTCCGGCGACCGCGATCTCGGTGCCGGCGTGATGTCTGACATTGCCTATCAGGCAACCTGGTTGAAGGATCCGAAGACGGCGGCCGAGATCCTCGAAAGCGCCGTTGGTCGCACTCAGCACCCCACCGCCCGTTCCCTGCTCAGCCTCCGCCTCGCCCGCGCTCAAGCCGCGCACGGAGAAGATCGGAACTGCCGCCAGTCCCTGGCCAATGCAGAGCGGGAACTTGCGCGAAGCGCAGGGGACCCGCCCGCCTGGTGCTCCTGGATGTCACCAGCCGACCTGCTGGTGGACTCCGGGCAGTGCCAGCTCGACCTGGGACAGCCCGGGCGTGCTCGTGACCTGATCGAAGAGGGCATGGCCCTACTTCCCGACGCGCGCGCCAAAACGCTTGCGGTCTTCCTCACCGCCGAGGCGAGCAGCTACCTCAAGACGGGTGAAGTCGACCGGGCAGCGGAAGCCGCCACCCAGTCCCTCGCCCTGGCCACACGGATCGGCGCTCCGCGTTGCGTCACGCTCGTGAAGGAACTCGCTCCCGGCTTCAAGAAGTACCGGGGCGTCGAGAGCGTCGATGTGCTCTTGGAGCAGGTCCGCTGACGCGTGACAACTATGGACGAAGAGTTCGCGGAGCGGCAGGCGGACGTCACGCGTCTGCTGCTCCACCATGTCCAGGCACCTCTGGCCGACACTCTGCACATCCGGGGCATCCTGCCCCTCCCGGCCCCGGCCGAAGCCGTCCGCGTCGTCACAGGCGCAGCGGACTCCTACACTCCGAACCGCTTGATGGCCTACGAGATCCCCCTTCGGGTGCATGACGACATCGTCACGGCACATGACATCACCGGGATTTTGCGGACGCTGACCGCTGGCACTCGCATCTACCCCAGTGATCGCATCAGCAGCGTGATGGGCATGACCCTCGTCCACGTGGACCCCGCCTCCGTGGAAGCGGCCACGCCCACAGGACAGGACAATGCGCTGACGATCCTGCGCACCATCGCCGATCCTTTCACTGAGGAGCAGCCGGACCCGCGATTGCTCGGGTTCCTCTTCCTGGATCAAGATCGGCTACGGCTGTACCTGGACGTCCAGGACGCTACCGGTGTGATCGCCGCAGACGTTCGACCGTCCGGCGCTGTCACCGCGCTTCTCGCGGCCCTTCCATCCTTGATCGTCGAGGACGAACGCATGGTGGAGGACAGCACGGACCCCCACTGCTCCTACGTTGTGGGACTCACCAGCTGGTAAGAAGCATCGGCCGACCGTCGGCACCGCCGCGCACCCGCGAATTGATGCGCGGTGGGTGCCGGGGTTCAGATAACTGGTGCCCTAACACCGAGTGGTGATGGTTCTGCCGACCGCCCCCGTGGAAGGTCCAAAGTGACCAGTTCGGCCCCTCGCGCCGTTTACCCCGTCCATCGCTGCCTGGGTCACGGCCGGTAATTTCAGCTTCCGCCCCGTCATCGGTGATAGCGAACCCGAGGATGACGGGCCTTGCACGGCCCCTCTGCGGGCGGAGAGTGCACGCTCCGGCCCACCCTGAGCACGGGGAACAAGATCGTCACTCCGGACGCCTGCTCGCTCGCCCAGCGCCCTCGCCAGAGAGGTAGCGCCGCATGAGGCGGCAAAGCTGTAGACGCCTTCGCTACGGCCTGCATTCCGTGGGGTGCGCATCCCGCATCCCGCCGCCTGGCTGTGTAGGGTCGCCGGCCGCCAGTACCTGCACCGCCCCGTGCGTGAGGAGTCGATCGCCTACACCCCGGGGCTGCCCGGCGAAGTGTGGCCGCTGACCGCAGAGGAGCTCAAGGAAGGAGGCCCCGGCCGCCCTGCCCCAGCTGCAGCCTGATCGTCGGCGACGCCCAGAGCCCGCGGTCGAGCAAGTACAGGGCGACTATCCCGGCGTAGTGGACGTGGTCAGGATCACGCTGCAGTCCGGGTCAGCCGTATTCGGCTTGTTCTCGGCCTCCGCCTCGCATGAACAGCCTGGTCATGGCCTTCCGCCGCAGGCGCAGGGGGGCACCGGCGTCTGGATTCCGCCGCTTTGGGCCGCCCGTTCGTGACGTGTTGTCAGTCCCGGATGGTGTCCTCGGCTCAACGGACCGGTCAAGCACCGGGAGTTGAGGTGGAGGAGGGGCATGCCCTGGGTGGAGGAGCACGAGCGCGGCGGCAGGAAGGTGCGCCGGTACTTCCGTTGGGCGCCGGGCGCGCGGCGGGACCTGTCGATTCTGGTCCTGTTGGGGATCGTGATCGCGGGTTACGGCGGGACGAGCGGTGCGTCCGGCAGCGGGGGTCGGGGCCAGATGCGCGACCGGCGCCGACGGCTACGTACCCGGTGCGCTTCGAGGGCCAGGAGGATCCGAAACCCGCACCGCGGCCAACGGTTTCCTACCCGATCCGGTTCGAGGACCAATGAGCTTGGACGCAGCGTCCGGTGGGGGAGGTCAGGTCCTCTTGCCGGGGCCGGACAGGCCTTCCACACTGCGGACCAGGGGCACGGGGAGTGGGGGAGTGATGGCGGCACGACGACGGCGTCGGCGGATGAGGAAGCGTACACGCCGGCAATTGCAGGGCTGGGGCGCGGTGGCGGCGATCGTCGCTGCGGTGTGGGTGGCGGGCAACTGGGCGAGTGTGTGGCCCGTCCTGGTGTGGGGGCTCGCCATCGCGGTGGCGGGCGGGGCCGGGTGGAGCCTGTGGCGGGCGCACCGGCTCGCGCTCGGGCGCGACCGGCTGTGGCGGGCACAGGAGGACGCGAAGGCGCGGGAGCTGTCGATGACGGAGGTCGACGCGCTGTCCTGGCAGGAGTTCGAGCACTATGTCGCCGATCTGTGCCGGCGGGACGGCTGCACGCAGGTCGTCGTCAGCGGCAAGAGCGGCGACCTGGGCGCCGACGTCATCGGCTATCTCCCGGACGGCCGCAAACTTGTTGCCCAGTGCAAGAAATACGCGCCGCAGCGCAGCGTGTCCTCGCCGGACATGCAGAAGTTCGTCGGCACCGCCCGCCTCGAGCACCGGGCGGATGTCGCCCTGTTCGTCACCACCGGACGCTCGTTCACCAAGGACGCCCTCGGCCAGGCGCTGCGCCAGGACATCGTGGCCCTCCATCGCGACCTACTGGGAGCCTGGGTCAGGGGCGCTCGCCTGGAGACCCTGATTCCGTTGAACGGAAGCGGCGGCGGCACCAGGGGGCGCCCGCCTGCATGACAAGAAAGCGGTGTGCCATGGACGGCGATGAAAGCTCGCAGCGCGTCATGATCACGGTGGAGTTCGAGTGCGAGGTGACGGATCCCCACGCACTGATCGAGTACGCCAGGCGCTACTACCGCGCATCCCCGCTCGATCCCGGAGGGAAAGAGGTGGAGAACGTCCCGGCTGCTCTCCTGATGGCTTCTGATTTCAGAAGTATGCGTGCGCTGCCCGGACACGGGGATACGAGTGTGCCCGGGGTGGAGATACGGGACAGCGCAGTGACGTTCGATCCCGATGCTCGGTGGAGGTGAGCCCCTGCAGCCCAGGCGTTGCCGAGGGCGGCTCCCGTAAGAGATAGCCGTTCTGGTCCGGCGCGGGGTAGCCGGACAGCGGTCCCAGGCCTCGTGCCGGCCACGTCCGCGGGTGGTGTATTGACGGCCACTCGGTGATCTCGTTTTGAGGCTATGCGGTGAGTTCGGTGGGTAGGTCGCTCTCGCTGGTTTCTGACTCGATCGGGTGGAGGCGGGCCTTGGCTGGGAGAAGGTGGCGGGGAGGGGGATCACTGTGCCGCGAAAACCTCTTCGGCCATCTCGTGGTCCGTGACCGATCCTCGCGGGGCGTTCACGGGAAAGGGGCTGCCGAAGTCGCTGTAGGACTCGTCGAGATCCTTGGCCGGGTAGGTGACCCGCAGGAGGAGGGGAGTGCCCTCGGCGGCGATGTGGAACCGAAGGGGTCCCCCCTCGCGCTCGTACGTCAGCTTGATCGTGGGCTGCCCCTGCAGGGTCCCCCGCTCCCGCGCCGGTTTCGCCGTGGCGAGTGACTCCAGGGAGGGTATCCGCTTCTCCAGCCACGTCCGCCGTGTCTTGGACGCACACATGTCCCGCATGACTTCGTAGACGGAAGCGTTGCGCTTCACCCACCGGTCAGCCATCACCCGCACGCGTACCGGATCGCTCTTGGCTTCGGGTGCCATCATGAGAGCTTCCCTGCTGCCGCGCGTGTAGAGCGCGCTCGACGTCACCACGAAGTCCAGGGAGCGGGCGCCCTTTCGGGCGTGGGTCTTACATTCCGTGCTGTCACCGCGCACCGCACTGTGAAGGACCGTTGTTCCCTCGCTCTTCGTGCGACGGGTCGAGCGGAGGTAGTCCTCATTGAGCGTCGCGTCGATTGCTTTGTCGACGAGCCGTGCGGCACGGGCGCCGCCCGCCCCGCCGCTACCTGAGGCCGCGGACGCTGACGCGCTGTCTGCGGGCCGCTTCGAACTGCCCGCGTGGCCGCGCTCCTTCGTGCCGTCGACGCCCGAGCCGCACCCGGTCAGAACACTGAGTGCGACCGCCGCGGCCGCGACGGCTGTTGCCGATCTTCGGGCATGTTGAAGCGGCGTGCCGGTGTGGTGATGCATTGAGGTTCCCCCCTGGGAGCACAACAGATGGTGAAGCCATGATCCACGGCCTGTCGCGGTTCCGGGCGGCAGGGTCGCCAAGTTCGCAGACTGCATGGACCCAGCGGCGAGCCGCCCGACGACGTCCTGCACCGCTTCACGGAGTCCTCCGGCACAGCGGCGGACCTGGCGGGCCCTCCACGGCAGGCTGAGCACCGCCTACTCCGCCCTGGTGCACCTCGCGTACAAGGAGTCCGAGGAGCCGGCGGCGAATACCAGAACACCAACGCCGGCTTCGCCATCCTCCTCGCCCTAGACAAAACGGTCGCTGCCGAAGGCGCCGTCAACCTCTTCAGCAGCATCTGGATCGAACCCGTCCAACGTCCTGGCGAGTCAGAACCCTGCTTCGTCGTCATCATCCGCATCCCCGGCGGACGGGATAATCCAAATACCCTGCGTCCCGCCCCCGCCCCCACTCCCGCTCCCTGACCCCCTCCCATGGCACCAGCCGTGGCGTTCGGACGCAAAGAAACCCAAGGATCACCGGCCGAGGCCGGTCCTCGCTGTGGACCCGGTCGAGACAACCCAGCTCCTTTCAGCTGATCAGCCCTGCCCACGGAAGGCAGGGGCCCGGCATCAAAGCGGGTGAATACGCTTTTCGGCGCGTTGTGTTCATGGGGGCGGGGCGGGAGTCTGCGGGCACGGGCCGGGCTGCGCCTGCCCTGCCCGTGAGGGGGGATTGGCCGTGATCTACCGGCTGACCGGGACGGTCGAGGGTTTGCTGGGTGTGGAGTGCCGTGAGGCGTTGGCGGGATCCACTGTGCAGCTGTTCACACCGGCCCAGGGTGTGCAGGTGCGGTTCGCGCTGCTGTCGAAGGGACAGGTCCGGGAGCGGAAGGCCCGGCTGCTGGCCTCTGCGGTCCTCGACGACGCCGGACGCTTCAGCATGGATCTGCCCGAGGGTGATGCGGGCTATGACGGCGGGCCTGTTGAGGTCGGGTTGCGGGCGATCGTGCCGGAGGACGCCGGCAGGAAACCCACGGCCGCGGAGTGCGCCCTGCTGACGTTCACCCCCTCCTGGCAGCAGACAGACGACAGCATGGTGGGGGAGTGCGTCTGGCAGTACGCCCTGCCCGCCCCTGACTGGGCCCGGGTCCGCGAGCGGCTGGGCGCGTACGTCATCGCGGGCCGTCTGAGCGCCCGTGACGGGATGGCCCCGCTGGCCGGGGTGCGGGTGGCGGCTTTCGACGTCGACGTCGTCCAGGACGACCCGTTGGGGAACGGCACCACGGACACTGAGGGCTGGTTCCGCATCAACTATTCCCCTGCCGCGGCCCGCCGCACCCCCGTGCCCGGCGTGCGCCAGGAGGCGGGCGGCGCGGACATCTACTTCACCGCCCAACGCGACGGCCGCCGCCTGCTGGACGAACCGCGCACCGCGGGACGCCGGCGGGAGCGCCGCAATGCCGGTCCCAGCCTGTGCGTACGGCTGCGCACCGATGCCGCGCCGCTCACCCTGACCATCGACACCCCGTCGCCCGGCAAGATCACCAACCAGCCGCAGCTGACGCTGACCGGCCGCGCCAGCGAACCCTGCCAGCTGACCCTCAACGACCGGCCCCTGGACCTGGCAGGTGACAACCGGTTCACCGCCGAAGTCACCCTCAGGGAAGGCAGCAATCCGCTGGTCCTGCAGGGCACCGCGCACACCACCGGCGCCCGGGCCCGCCGCGAGCTTGCCGTCGTCCTGGACACCGCCGCCCCCGCACCACCGGATCTCACGCTCATCACCGCCGAACTCGACGACGACGCGACCACCGCACACCTGCGCGGCGCCGCCAAAGCGCTCGAGCCCGCAGCTTTCCTCGACGTCACCAACACCCGCACCGGAGAGCAGACCCGGGCTCAGGCCGACACCGGGGGCGCCTTCACCGCCAGCCTCCCCGCCTTGCCGGGCGACACGCTGTCGCTAACCGCCCGCGACACCGCCGGCAACACCAGCACACCCGTACAGCTGATCGTGTCCCGCAAGCTCCCGCCCGACCCGGCCCGCGTTGCCCCGCCGCTGCCCACGACCACCATCACCCCGCTGTCGCAGGCCACCGCCTACCTCTACACCGGTGCCAATCCCATCCAGACCGGAGCGGATCCTGACGCCTTCACTCCTTACCGGGCCGCCGTGCTCCGCGGCCGCGTGACCACCGCGACCGGCAGCGCCCTGCCGGGAGCGACCGTGACCGTGCATGATCATCCGGAGTACGGGCAGACCCTCACCCGCGCCGACGGCTGGTTCGACCTCGCCGCGAACGGCGGCGGCCGACTCACCCTCGTCTATGCGAGGGACGGCTATCACACGGTCCACCGGACCACCGACACCTCGTGGCAGCGCTACAGCCTCCTGCCTGACGTGACGCTGATCCCCGCGGATCCGGCCGTGGCACAAGTGGAGTTCACGGCCGCCGCACCAGCCCGCATGATCCGCGCGACTGCCGTCACCGACCACGACGGCACACGACGCGCCGGTCTCTTCATCCCGGCTGCCACCACCGCGACCATGCACCTGCCCGACGGCACCAGCCAGCCGCTGGAAACCGCGCATGTGCGGATCACGGAATACACCGCGGGAGACCGGGGTGCCGCAGCCATGCCCGCCAACCTGCCCCCGGCCTCCGCCTACACCTACGCCATCGAGTGCACCGCCGACGAAGCGGTCCGGGCAGACGCCCAGGTCCGCTTCAACCAGCCGGTACAGCTGTACTCGGAGAACTTCCTCGGATTCCCGCCCGGCGTCACCATCCCGCTCGGCGCCTACAGCCGAGACGACGGGCACTGGCAGGCCGAACCGGACGGACGAGTCATCACTCTGCTCGCCATTACTGCGGGCAAAGCCGACCTCGACCTCACCGGCGAAGGACAAGCGGCCTCACCCGCAGACCTCGAAGCCTTCGGCATCAGCGACGACGAACGCCTTCACCTGGCCGCAACCTATCCGGCCGGCCAGCAACTGTGGCGCGTCCCTCTCAATCACTTCACGCCCTGGGACTGCAACTGGCCCTACACCTGGGGCCCTGGTGCCGCCTACCCCAAGATGCCCCTGGTCTCAGCCGCTCCCTACACGCCGAAGTCGTGCAAGAAGCACGGGTCCGTCATCGATGTCGACAACCAGATCCTGGGCGAGCGCCTCTCGCTGGCAGGCACAGGCCTGTCACTGCACTACAGCAGCGACTGCACGGCCGGCTTCACCGCGGCACGCACCCTGCACATCCCTCTGACCGACGCCAGCCCGCCCGAACCGCTCAAGCGCATCGAGCTCGAAGTGGAGATCGAGGGCCGTCGCTTCCAGTCGTCTCACGCGCCCGCCGCAAACCTGACCCATACGCTTGTCTGGGACGGCCTGGACTGCGCTAAGCGCCCCGTCACCGGGGCCCGGCCGGCGCAGGTAACGATCACCTACGTCTATCCGGCTGTCTACGTGGCCCCCGCCGACTTCGCGAAGTCCTTCGCCATGACCGCCAGCTCCGGCCGTTCCGGCGGCGGGGGTGGCGGGGGCCGACCGCTGGGCAACCGTGCCCGCCTGGAAATCTCCATGCTCCAGACCTACACCACCACCATCGGAGGCTGGACCGCTCCCGTCCAGGACGGTCTGGGAGGCTGGTCCTTGGACCTGCACCACTCCTATGACAGCACCGTGCACACCCTGCACCTCGGTGACGGCAGCCGGCACAGCGCTGCCGCCTTCAGTTCGGTCATCACCACCATCGCCGGCACCGGCCGGCTTGGCTTCGGCGGAGACGGCGGCCCCGCCCGGCAAGCTCAACTCGGCGGGGTATGGGACCTCGCCGTCGCCCCGGACGGCTCCCTCTACTTCTGCGACACCAATAACGGCCGCGTGCGTCGCATCGATGCCGACGGCATCGTCACCACCGTGGCAGGAGGGGGCCCATTCCCCGCACCCCCAGACCGAGGAGACGGCGGACCCGCCACCAAAGCACAGCTCAACCAGCCCATGGGCATCGCGATCAGCCCAGACAACACCCTCTACATCCTGTCCGACATGAGCATCCGCAAAGTCGACCCAAACGGGATCATCACCACTCTCGCCAACCTCTACAAACGAGAACATCAGCCCATGCGCGGCCTCGCACTCGGTCCCGACGGCAGCCTCTACACCAGCGAAACAGGCCGATGCATCTACCGCGTCGCTCCAGACGGATCACAGTCGGTCTTCGCCGGCGGCGGGAACGCCTTCCGCGACAACGTGCCCGCCACCGAGAGCCTCCTGGACCCCTACAGCCTGGACTGCGGCCCCGACGGCAGCGTCTACGTGGCAAGCCAACGCCAGGCCCGCGTCCGCAAGATCAGCCCGGACGGCATTATCACCACCATCGCCGGCAGCGGAGCCCAGGGCTACGAGGGCGATGGCGGACCCGCCACCCAGGCCAAACTTTTCGGACCGTACGGCGTAACGCTCGGCGCCGACGGCACCCTCTACATCACCGACAACACACGCATCCGAGCCCTCGCGCCCGACGGTGTCATCACCACCTACGCCGGCAACGGCCAGAGCGGCGACGGCGGCGACGGAGAACCGGCCACCCACGCCCAGCAGTACAACCCCTACAGCCTCGCCTCAGACCCCAACGGAGCCCTCTACATCGGGTACCCCTGGAGCAACCGCATCCGCAAGATCGGCACCCAGTTCCCCGGATTCACCACCGGTGAATTCGCCGTACCCTCCTCCGACGGCCAGCAACTGCATGTCTTCGACATCAGCCGACGCCACACCCGCTCCCTCAACGCCTACACCGGTGCCGCACTGACCACCTTCCACTACGACGACAACGACCGCCTCACCTCCGTGGTCCACGGCAATCCTGATGAGCACAACACCGTCACCATCACCCGCAATACGGAAGGGCGCCCGACCGCGATCACGGGCCCCGACGGCCACCACATCGAACTCACCCTCAACCCTGACGGCTACCTCACCCAACTCACCGACCCAGCCGACGCCACCACCCAGTTCACCTACCACCCCGGTGGGCTGCTCGCCACCCTCACAGACCCCCTCGGACACAAGCACACCTACACCTACGAAGGCGACGGACGGCTGGCCACCGACGCGGCCCCCGGCGGCAGTCGCACCGCCCTCGCCGCCCAACGCGACGCCATCAGCCACAAGGTGACAGCACTCAGCGCCGAGAGCCGCGAATCCACGTACACCGAAGAGCGCCTGCCCACGGGAGCCGTGCGCCGTACCAGCCGCTGCTGCGGCGAACGCGAAACCGTCACCTCCATCGCAACTGACGGCAGCCGGACCACCACCACCCCCGACGGCAGCGTCTATGTCGAAAAGACCGACCCGGACCCGCGATGGGGCATGCAGGCGCCGTTCGCGACAGAGAGCGCCATCACCACACCCACCGGACTGCGCAGGCTCACCATCACCGAACGGTCCGCCGACCTAGCCGAACCAGGCAATCCCCTCAGCCTGACTCGTCTCGCCGCACGCACCACCAGCGACGGCCACACCTACACCGCAACGTACGACGCTGGCACCCGTACTTGGACCCACACCTCACCCACCGGCCCCCTCACAACCGTCACCACTGACGACGCAGGACGACTGGTCCGCATCCAGACCGCATCGCTCGCTCCGCTCACCGCGACCTACGACGACCGCGGTCGCCTCGCCACCCTGGCCCGGGGCACCGACGACGCCGTCCGCACCTGGACGTGCCACTATTCGGCTAAGGGCCACCTCGATCAGGTCACGGATCCGCTCGGGCGGGCCACCACGATTGCCCACGATATGGTCGGCCGCCCCAAGGCCATCACCACGCCGGACGGCAACAGCCTCCGCATCGGCTACGACCAGGTCGGCAACCTCACTGCTGTCACGCCCCCCGGGCGTTCCCCCCACACCTTCGACTACGACGGGGCCGGCAACCTCGCCGCCTACAAGCCCCCGCCCATCACTGAGGTTCCGGAGCCGACGCGATTCACCTATGACGCGGACCGTTTGCTCTCCAGGATCGACCGTCCGGGCGGCCGGACCACAACCCTGGTCTATGACGAGGCAGGGCGCCTCGAACAAATCAACAGCGGCGGCCACGCCATTGAATGCGCATATCTAGAAGGCACCCGCCGCCTGGCCACTGCCACCAGCCCTGCTGGCGTCACCCTCGCATACGTCTACGACGGCCCCCTCCTCACCAGCGAGTCATGGCGAGGCCCGGTCACCGGTACCGTCCGACGCACCTACGACAACCGGTTCCTCCAGGCCTCTCAGCAAGTCGGCACCGAAGACCCCATCACCGTCACTCACGATCCCGAGGGTCGGCTCGCAACCGTCGGCGACCTGCACATTCACACTGATCCCGCAACGGGACTGCGCATCGGTATGACCCTCGGCGCCGTCACCGAAACATGGAAGCACAATCCGTTCGGCGAACCTATCGAGCACCACGTGAAGCACAACGGTACTACCGAGCTCTACACGGCCAGTTACGAACGGGACCTGCTCGGCCGTATCACGGGCAAAAACGAAACCCTCGATGAGGCCACTGAACACACCAGCTACAGCTATGACGACCTCGGACGTCTTCTATCCGCCACCGTCGACGGGAAAACCAGCAGCTATACCTACGACAGCCACGGAAATCGCACCACCGTCACCACCAACGGCACTACGTTCACCGCCACCTATAACGACCAAGACCAGCTTATGGCCTTTGGAGACCAAACACTGCACTACGGGACAGAGGGTGAACTTGAGCGGATTATAGATGCTACAAAGGGCGCAACCCGCTATCGATACGACACCTTCGGAAACCTCGCCACGGTAAATCTACCCGAAGGGACCGCAGTCGAATACCTCCTCGATTCCTCCGGCCGCCGGATTGCCCGCTTCGTCGACGGAAATCGTACCTCCGCCTACTTATACGACGGATTTATGCGCCCCATTGCGGAACTAGACACAAATGATCAAATCATTGCTCGCTTCGTTTACTCGGGGAGTAATGGATCCCCCGCCTACCTAATCAAGAACGGGCGAACCTACTGCATTATTTCCGACCAGCTCGGTAGCCCTAGGATCATATTCGATGCACAGACTGGACATATTGTCCAGCAATTGAAATATTCCCCTTGGGGTGAGATCACCGAAGATACGCGTCCAGGTTTCCAGCCCTTTGGTTTCGCCGGAGGCCTATATGATCCTGCCCTGGGTCTGCTGCGCTTTGGCTTGCGTGATTATAGTCCTCGGACGGGGCGTTGGCTCACGAAAGATCCGGTTGGTCCTCTAAAAGGCGGGTTGAACGTATATGCTTACGTCCACAATGACCCCATCAACCTTTCGGACCCTAGCGGTTTATGGGCGGCGGGTCCAGTGGTAAGCGTTTCGGCGGAAGCCGGACTGTGGGCTGCTGGTGGCGCAGGAGTGACGGCAGGCTGGGCGAACTTGACCTTCATTGATCCTAACGGTGCGGTGCACTTCGCTGGCGCGGTCGACGTCGGCGCAAGCGCGGGTATGGGGTTCGGATGCTTGAAAGCGAGCTTCCCGGAATCGCCATTTGACGCGCCAGCCTGCGGCGGAGAACAGGGCATTGATTACTTCTGTATACCCGTCTGGATTCTTGGTGCCGCCGCAGGAGCTGGGGTGGGATTCGCTGTGAGTAATGCAAATAGCCCGTCGGATCTTAAAGGGGCGGCCCAAACCTTCTCTATTAATACTCCCCTAGTGTCGATCCAATTCTCTGTAGCGCCAAGCGGTGTCTGGATTGCATCCGTGACTGCCGGCCCTACTGCTTGGGGAAGCGTAAGTACGTATCCCACGAACACATGGATGCTGGAGTATGCAAGCATCAGAATGCGCTGAATTTCGGAACTGCTACGAACCGGCAGCCTGCACTGGCTCCCTCGACAGCGAAGCGGGCGTGGCCTACATTCACCCAGGATACTGCGTATTGGGAATTCCTCCCGGAGGGTGGAATTCATTCGACTGGAAGTTGTAAAAGTTGTCGAAAGGCCCGCCGTCCCGCCTGTGATTGGTTGGTGTTGTGGGGGAGGGTCTACCGCTGGTCTCGCGGTCGCAGGACCGGGGACTGGCCCGGGAGGTGGTGGTAACGCTCGGAGGGGGTTTGTTGGTGTGCCGGGTGCATGTTGGCCTGGGGTGTTGTGGGTTCGCTGAGAATGCGGGTGGGTAGTTGGGTCGGGGTGGGTGGGGTGTGTGGGCTGGGGTTATGTGTGGTGTGTGGAAGGTGGTGGTGGGTTTCGGCGAGGTGGTCGAGTCGTACGGCGTCGAGGGCGGTTTTGGTGATGCGTTCGGTGCCGTCGTGGATGGCGATGATGGCGGCTTGGCGGATGAGTCTAGTGAGGGATCCGATGCGGTCGGCGGTGCGCTGGTGGAGGTAGGGGGCGTGGCGGGGGAGGACGCCGGGTTTGTGCTGGTGGAGGTCGAGGGCGTTCTCGATGTCGGTGATGACGTCGCGGAAGGGTTCGCGTTTGCCGTGTCGGGCGGGGAGGCGTTCGGTGAGGTCTTTGAGCAGGTCGGCGGTTTGGGCGTCGGTGGTGGTGCGGGGGTTGAGGCGGTGGATCTCGTCGATGAGGACGAGTTGGACGCCCGCGGCGGTGTAGGTGTGGCAGACGGCATCGGTGATCTTGCTCAGTGGACGCTGGCCCAGAACGCCGCGGCGCGGACGAGCTTCATCCACGCGGATGATCTACACCAACCCGACCCAAGCGACGGGCCACGCTCTACGGACGACGGGCCAGAAGGTGGGTGTCGAGGAAGCCCCGCTCGGACGCTGGGTCGTGGAGCAACCGAGCCATCGTGACAAGGCCGGCACCGGCCAGCAACTCGGCAAACTGCTCCGCCGGCCAGCTATAGGCGGGCGCCACCTTGTGGTCGAAGCGGACCGGCTCCGGCCCCTCGGTCCCGAAGAAGGACACCAGGAGCAGACCCCCTGATGCCAGGACACGCACCTGCTCGGCGAGCAGTGCGGGCAATTCTCCAGGTGGGGTATGGATTATCGAGTAGTGGGCCAGCACCCCGCCGAGCGCGCCGTCCTCGACCGGCAGGGACTCCATTCGCGCTTCGTCGAACCGCAGCGACGGCTGGGCCCGCCGAGCGTGGTCGACCATGGCCGGGGAGAGGTCGAGCCCGAAGGCGTCCAGCCCCAAGTCGTGCAGCATGGCTGTCAGATGACCGGGTCCGCACCCGACGTCGGCTACCCGCAGGTTCCCCGTGCCACGCACGAGCTCGGCAAAGGTGCCGATCATGTTCCGCGCGAACGGCTGCGTCTCCAACCGACTAGTGAACATCGACGCATAGAGCTCGACGACCCCGTCGTAGGCCGCCCTGGTCTCATCCTGGTGTTTTAACACGGGCAGGAAACTAACACCCGCGCCGTTCCCAGCCGTTCTCCGGCCCCACCAGCCGTTCCCCTCGGGACTGATCGTCCCGTCACTGGATCACGGGACGCCTCGGTAGTTCGGAGAAGGCCTGCTGTGTGGCATCTGCAACCCTGCCGAGGGCACCGGACTCCCGCGGCACCCGCGGTGACTGCGCTACCGCGCCCTCACACCCGCCCTGATTCTTGGCGTACACCTCACCTACAACCAGGCGGTACGCCGTCGCCTGTCCCGTGCTCTCGCCCAGCTGGACCAGCATCCCGGCCCGCTACCGTCGTGACGGTGACGCCGGCCCGGCTCTGCTCGCCGCGCCCCGTCTCACGTCGGGCTGGCAGGTGAGACGTGTTCGGCGATACACCTTTCGCATGATCCGGCAGACGCCGGGAGTGGACCGCCCCAAGCTCCGTGCTCCCTCCACCCCAAGCTCCGTGCTCCCTCCAGGGGGCAGACCGCTGGGTCTGGCTCGCCCTCACCGATGTGGTTCTACGGGGAACCGGGCAGCAGGGCCGGGGGTCTTGTAGGGGATGAACTCTCCTGTGCCCCGACGCAAGGCGGACCGGCGCGGCCTGCATCTGTGGCCTGTCGGCCCCGTCCTGGCCCTGGCCTTCGCCCTCGCCATGCTCGTCGCAGGCAGCGTGTTCTACACCGCCTGGCACCTGCTGGAAGTCCGCGAGCTCAAGCCGGAGCACCGCGTCGACTCCGGCACGCTCTTCGAACTGGTGAAGCTTGCCTTCGGCGTAGTCGCCGGAGCCGGTGCGCTGGTCGCCCTGGTCGTCGCCTACCGCCGCCAGCGCGTGGACGAGGACGGTGCGCTGCGCGAGGCCACCCGGCTGCACACCGAGCGCTTCACCACCGCCGTCTCCCAACTGGGCGACGCCTCCGCCGCAGTGCGCCTGGGCGGGGTGCACGCGCTGGCCGGGCTCGCCGACGATGCACCCACCGACATGCTGCGCCAGACATGCATCAGCGTGTTGTGCGACCACCTTCGTCTGCCCTACACCACCGAGGATGATCTCGCGCCGGGCGACACCGCCGCCCGGCGCGACTACCTGGCATCGCGCGAGGTGCGGCACACTGTCATCCGCCTCATCAGGGACCGCTTCGCGACCGGCCGCGAAGGCACCGCCGCCTCCTGGCAGGGGTATGACCTGAACTGCACCGAGGTGGTCTTCGACGGCGGTGACTTCTCCGGCGCCGTCTTCTCCAGCGGCACGGCCGACTTCCGCGGCGCACAGTTCATCGGCGGCACAGTCAACTTCTGCGGCGCCCACTTTTCCGGCGCTACGGTCGACTTCTGCGGCACCCGGTTCACCGAGGGCATAGTCGACTTCACCCACGCACAATTCTCCGGCGGCAGGGTCGACTTTGCCAGCACGCTGTTCTCCCACAGCACGGTCGGATTCGACCGCGTCCGGTTCTCCGGCGGCACGGTCTCCTTCCGCAACGCCCGGTTCGACGGCAGGGTCACCTTCCTCGGCGCACGGTTCGACGGCGCCGTCCTCGACTTCCACGGCGCCGAGGGCCGTGTGCCGGCAGGCCTGCGGCCCCCGGCCGGGCTGCGCCTGCCGGAGGGCTTGCGGGGGATGCCCGCGGCGTGGCTGCCACCGGCGCCCTGACCGCGCCCGGCCCGTAGTGCAGCACTCTGGTCACTGGCACGAGCAGCTCATCGTCCTCGGTGCGCTGACAGCAATCTCGCACCGCTGCTCACGCCCGACAACCCAGACCGCCGCTGTGGTCTTCTTCGCCCGCACCCCGGCACGAGCACGGCCGCCCCTACTTCGCCGGACGCCGCAGTCACCGACGGCCGTTGCCCGTCAACGCCTGCCCCGGGTATGCCCGGTTGGCGGGGGCCGCAGCAGAGCAGCGGTGTGACATCAACATCACCAAGGCCCGGCCCGTTGTCAGCGCCCCGCCGTAAGGTGCCGTGCATGGCCCGTTCCTGGACACGACTGCACGAGCACCTCGGTGTGCCGCCCGGCCCCCTGGACTTCGGCATGGTCGCCAAGGCTGCTGCCGACCGTCTGGCGGAGTCCGACGACCTGGACTGGAAGGAACACCTTCCTCAGCCCCCGCGCGAGGGACGGTGGAACGAACTGGCCAAGGACGTCGCCGCGATGGCCAACACCCGCGGCGGCCTGATCATCTTCGGGGTCCGGGACACCACGTGCGAACTGACCGGCATCGACCCGGTCGAGGTGAACCCTGAGCAGTACGCCCAGTGGATCCGCAACCACGTCCACCCCTACCTGTCCGGCCTCACCTTCACGACGCTCACCTCTCCCGACGGCACCCGCAGCGTGCTGGTAGCCGACGTCCCGGCCAGCCCCATGGCCCCGCACCTGGTCTACGGCACCGCTGCCCGCGACAAGGACCAGCAGGCCGCCGTCGCCCCCTACCGCGACCGCGACCACACCGCCTGGATGGCCGAGCACCAGCTGGAGCGCGCCTACCGCGACCGCTTCACCCGCGCCGCGCAGACCGATGACACACTCCACCAGCTCTTCGACCACACCCGGCAGACCGTGACCCTGCAGCAGCGGGAGGCCTCCGCATGGTTCATCGCCGTCGCCCGGCCCGAACGCCCGCTGCCCCACGCCGCCGCCCGCACGACCCGCGACGGCGCTCGCCTCGTGGCCGCCCAGGCCCACGACCGCGCAGCCCAGCAACTTGACAGCCGCCTGAACCCCGGCCCCCTGACCAGCCTTGAGACCGTCAATAACCCGCGCCCCGGCCTGCGCCGCTGGGTGCTCAGCACCCTGCAACTGCGCGCCGGACGCGAGACCTACGCCGAACTCCACGACGACGGGACCGTCGTGCTGGCAGCCAACCTCACCTTCAGAACCTCACGAGACCACTTCCGCGACGACGACCACCTGCCCGCCGGGTTCCTCGTGCACCAAGACACCCTCGACGCCTGCTGCCGCGACCTGTGCATCCTCACCTCACAGCTCGCCCGCCACCTCCGCCTCGACAGCAGCCTGCTGCTCCACGCCACCGTCACCACGGGCCTCCACAAGACTGTGCCGCTGATCCCCGTCACCGTGGACCACCCCGGCTTCACCTCCGTGCCCGACGGCGCCCGGTACCCGCACACGATCCAGCCCGTCACCGCCGGCCTCCTCCCCGCAGCCACCGACGAAGCCCTCCAGGACACTGCGCAGCAGCTGTTCACCGACCTGACCAACCAGTTCGGCCTCGATTGAAGACTGTGAGCCGCAGGACGCACCCACAGCAGCCGCGGGACCGGGATTACCCTGGGATCCTGCGGCTCACCGAGGCGATCACTTCAAGCACGACGGCCCCCTCGCCGCCGAGTGCCACCGATATTCAAGTAGATCGCCCTTCCGGTACGCGCTGGCGCCGGTGACCGGCAGCGAGGCGATCACTCTGGGTCCAGCCATCGCACCAGCCCGGGCGGACGCTCAGCGGCGGATCCATGAGCGGATCGCGGACGAGGAACGTGCTGCTGCCCGCCGCCGGGAAGCGGGCCCCGGCTCGTTCTCCTCGCCGAGAAGACGCCGGAGCGCGAGGAGTTCGCCAGGACCGGCTCTTGAGGAACGGGTCCTGGCAGGTCTCGTCTCGGCAGCTGGCCTGCACTGCCCTCGCACCGGCCTGCTTGCCTGACCGACAGAACGCGGTGGCCCTTCATGGGCGCGCATTTCGTGCCACGCACTCCCTTGCCAGTCGGTGTCATGCGTCTCTCGGGATGTCCTGTTTCTGCAGCACGGTCCCGCTTGTCAGACTCCCCCCCCTAGCGTTGTGAGTCCTACTCGTGGCGGCTACGGGGAGCAGCAATGGACGACGAACTTCCGATCGACAGCGACGAAGACCTCTTCCGTAATCCGGTCTACTACGAACCTGCCGGCTGCAACCTCGACCTGGACCGTCCTGACCTCGGCGTCCCGCAAGGCCAAGACCTCCTGAAGGTGCTCCTGCGCATGCGAGGGCGGGTCCCCGTCGAGAAGCGCGGGCTCATCTGCCCCGACTGCCGGGACTTGCGCGGACGGCGCGTCCCCATGTACCTCGTCCTGCGTGACGGTGTATGGCTTGCTTCCCACTACCGGAAGCCTGGGGAGAAGCCCATCAGCCACGAGTCCGACGAGCACCTTGCCCGCAAGGAACGCGTGGCGAAGGACTCCGAAGATCACGGATTCCACGCCGACATCGAGTCGCAGACCGCCGACGGGCACGCGCGCCTCGACGTACGTATCGATGGTGCCAACGGCATCATCCTGGGCTACGAGCCCCAGCTGAGCGTCCAGACAGCCCGTGGGATGCGTGCACGGGAGGGGTTCCGGCGCCGCGGCGGTATTCAATCAGTGTGGGACTTCGCCGACCCCGACCACGCAGGCATCGGCACCGTCCCCTACGTCCGTACGCCCAACCTGCCGGCCTCAGTCATCCGCGTGCAGAAGAACCCCATCGAGGTCCAGGACGGAAACTTCGTCGTGGAGGAGGGCCAGTGCAGCCAGAACGGTGCACTCACCCGGTGCCCGGAGAAGCCCTACGACCCGGAGAATCCCACAGATGCCGGGTACTGCGGGGGCTGGCACCGAGTCCTCGTGCCCGTCCACCAGTCGAGCACCTTCACAGGGGAAGGCGGCCTGACCCTCACCCGGTTCATCGTGGAAGCTGCCGCCGGTGAACGGATCCCGTTCCAGCACGGCGGGCACCACGGCTGGCTCCCCGCACAGCACTACCGGCAGTACCTCGAGGCGAACGGCCCTGCCCCGGAGGGCAAGGAGCGCCGGCCATCCGTACGGCAGGGGGACCGGCGCGACAGGTGCACGCAGGACCGTCCGGCTGCGGAGGCGCGGGCTGAACCGAATCAGAGCCGTGGCAGCCGCGCAATCGTCCTCGAGTCCCGGCCCCGGGAAACCGGGACGGCCAGGGTTCCGGTCGACGCATCGGGGCAGGCAATCCCGCTCTGCCGCTACGGCTGCGGTCAGCCCGCAAGCCTGACTGGCCCCGAAGGGCTGCCCGAGCACTTCTCATGCCGCAGGAAGCACGAGGCGTGATCGATCGGCCCCGCCGAGCACCGCACTTGCACGTGGAGCCGGGCACTGCGGTCGCCCAGGCCGCTGCCCTGACCGATGCGCACCGTCCCGTGAGGACTGAATAGGGTCGTGGTTTCCGGCCGCCTGTTCGCAACACTCCACGGGAGGGCAAGGAGTGCTTGGCCGCCTACAGCTACTTCGCTGGTCTTTTCGACCAGTGCGAGATCCGCCGCTGCAGAGAGAACCGCGCAAACAAGTGAGTCGTCCCTGCAGGCCGCCACTTCCCAGGGGAGCGGGCTGCAGCCCTCACACGTTCCGTTCCTAGGCTTGCGGCATGACGATGTCACCGGGTGAACTCGAGGCATAGCAGGACACGCTGGAACTCCTCAACAACGAGGTGGCCTCGCGCGCCTGACACGGCAGTCGGATTCGCTTGCGAAGATCGATACCAAGGTGGTCTTTCTCGGTTCCGCGATTCCGCGAGCACGGCTTCTGACGCCCCGTCCCGGCCTCGGTCGAGGAGCGGCCGCTGGAGCGTCTCCCACGTGTCGAACGAATGATTCTTATTGTGACTTCACGGGCCTGTGGGTCCAGATAGGATCATCGGCACACAAAGGCGTGTGGTGCAGGGAGTCGTGAGCGGAACGTGTGGTCAGACAACGAAACCGATATCGATCTGCTCGGGTTCGACTTCCTGGTCGACGAGCTCGTGGTGGCGTTGACTCAGCCTCAACTGCTTCCTCTGACCGTGGGTGTTCTGGGCGGTTGGGGGTCGGGTAAGAGCAGCCTCCTGAAGATCGTTTCGGCGGAGCTTGCCGAGATGGACGGTTCAGAGCCCGGTCGTTACGTGGTGGTGTCCTTCAGCCCGTGGCAGTACGAGGGGTATGAGGACATCAAAACGGCGCTCATGGATTCGGTACTGACGCGCCTCGGCGATCTCGTGGAAGCGGAGACACCACAGGCGGAGGAGGTTAGCCGGCTTCACCGGATGGTGGACCGGCTGAGGCTCCCAGCACGCCGGCTAGGAGCCGCTGCGCTGTCTGTCGCACCCACCGGGGTGGGACTGGCCGCCTCCCTCGCCGACCCGGCCCTGGGCGACATGGCATCCACCTTCGCTCAGCAAGCCCTCGCCGGAGCCGCGCCCGCATCCTCCGAAACAACGGACGAGGCTCGCCCGCCAGGTAGTGAGGCAGACCAGCTGTATGTGGACGTGGGTACTTTCCGGCAGCGGTTCTCCGAGCTCCTGGCGTCGCTGCCCCAGATCCGGGCGGTCATCGTGATGATCGACGACCTGGACCGTTGCCTGCCCCCGACCGTCGTCGGCACGTTCGAGGCGATCCGCCTCTTCCTGAACGTAGAGAAGAGCGCATTCGTCATCGCCGCTCACGCCGAAGTCGTGCAGGCCGCCATCGACATGCGCTACCCAGGACTGGGACGCCCTGGCACCACCGGCCTGGGGGCCGAATACCTGGAGAAGATGCTGCAGGTCAAGGTCAACATCCCCGCACTCTCCGCCCCCGAGGCCGAGACGTACATGCACCTCCTGCTCGCTCAGTCACACCTCGACGAAGAGTCCTTCACACAGGTCAAGGACGCGGTCGCGCAACGCCGAAGGCAAAGCGCCCTCGCCGTCGCTCTCAACGCGGGGCTGGCGACCCAGACGCTGGGCCAGCGGATGCCCGAGCGCCTTCGCTCAGACATGTCGTGGGCCGCTCAGACCGCCCCGGTCCTCGGAAGCGGGCTGCGCGGTAACCCGCGGCAGATCAAACGGTTCATGAACACACTGACCCTCCGGCTGGCCAGCGCCGAGCGCCGGGGGACCACGCTCAGCCCGAAGATTCTGGCGAAACTGATGGTCCTGGAGGAGCAGCATCTGTCGGACTTCCAGAAACTGTTCGACTGGCAGATCCAGGATCCCGGGGTGGTGAGCCGGTTGGCTGCTGCCGAGCGGCATGTGCGGCCCTCGCCTCCTGCTCCGGCCGGCACCGCTGCGCAGTCGGACGGCCCACCGCCGGGGGCGGCGCAAAGCACAGGCGGCCGACGCGGCTCCTCGCGACAGCGGGCCAGCTCGGCACCCGGCACCCCCGCCCCGGACGCTACCGGAGGGGAACTCGACGAGGAGGTACGAGCCTGGGCTGACAAACCGCACATCGCAGCGTGGCTGCTCCTGGACCCCCCACTGGCAGAAGAGGATCTGGGCCCCTACTTCACGTTCGCCCGAGCCCGTCTCACGCTCGCCGCCAGCACCGCGCGACTCCCCGCCCAAGTACAGGAGCTGCTGACGAAGCTCCAGTCCGACGTGAACGCACAGCGCCGGGCCGCGGCGAGATCGGTGGCCGGATCTGTGTCCGAGCAGGATCTCCCCGTGCTAGTCGAGCACTTGCTGCAGATCGTGCAGACGGACCCGACCGGACCCGCCATGGACGGTGCGCTGGAGCTCGCGCAAAACGTTCCGTCCGTGGTCCCGGACCTGTGCGAAACCCTGCGGCTGATTCCGCTGGACACCCTGCGCACGAAGTTGACCACAATCGTGCGCCGACTGCCGGGAGCCGAACCGTCGGTGACGGCGCTCCTGGACGGATGGCAGAACAGCCAGCACCGGATCAGCCCGGTGATCGCCGATCTCCGCCAGAGAGGGACAGGAGGCTGAGGTGGGGACCTCCACCGACCGGACCAGCGGCTCCGGCGGCGCCTGGACGGGGCTGAAGCACGCCACGACGACCTACACCCGCGACATCAGCAGCGGCAGCGCACCGCGCCAGCGTGCAACGACGGTCCTGGCACGGCACGTCCCAGTGCTGGGCGGAGCCGGAGGCGCGGCTTCCGGCGCCGGCGCGGGCCGTGCAGCAGCACAGCGGCTGGGCGGTCTGCTGGCCGGGGTGGCTTCCGGCAGCCTCGGGCAAGCACTGCAACAGGCCGGGCTCGGTGACCTGGTGGGGCGCGACCGGTACGAGGTCGTGGACGAACTGGTCACGTCTCTGGCCGGAGCAGGCGGTGACCTGGACGGCCAGGCGGCGCGCGACGCGGTGTGCGACGTGCTCGAAGAATTCTTCGCCGAGGCCGACTCCTGGGAGGAAATGGAGGCCGCTGCAGCCAGCCGTAACGACGTGGAACGGCTGCTGGAGCTCTTCTTGACGCACTACATCTACAACCGGGTGCCCGTCGTGGCGGAGCGGCTGGGCGCCATAAACGACCCCGAGGCCGCCCGACGGGCCGATCGCCAGATGCGGCAGATCATCGAAGACTGTGTGGCCATCAAGGTGCAGGGCGACCCGTGGCGCGTGGACTGGTCCGGTCCCCCAGGACGACAGATCGTCGACAGCGCACTACAGCTCGCCTACACCGCCCTGGAGGAACTGGCATGAGCGTGTTCGTAGTGCGCACGGGGCCCCTTCCCTCGCCGGAGGAAGGCGACGACATCCTGCTGGACTTCGTCCCGGGAGCCGCCGACGCAACCGTCCAGGCGGGGAAGGGATTCTTCCGCAGTTTCACGCCGACACGCGCTGCGGCCGATCTGATGCTGTTGTCCTTCGGCGCCTACGTGACGGACCGGATCAGCCTGCGCCACTCCACCGCGGATGCCTGGACCCGCGACCTGCACCTGCAGTTCCCCGTGGAAACAGCCGCAGGATGGCCGGTCACAGCCGCGCAGGAAGCGTTGCGCTTCCTCACCGGAGACCGCTGGACACTCACGGCCCGCCAGCAGTCCGCCCCCGTACTGGAATCGGTAGCGGAAGAGCACCGCGGGCGCGTGGTCGCAGACGGGGTCTGTCTCTTCTCCGGGGGCCTGGACTCGCTGTGCGGCGTCATCAACCTGCTGGAGACGGACCCCGGCCTACGGCTGTGCCTTCTGTCGCATTACGAGGGAGGCCAGACCCCCGCCGCACAGACACGGCTGTTGAGAGGCCTCACGGACCGGTACGGATCCCGGGTGACCTCGCTGCGTCTCTTCCTGCGCCCGGCTCCTGCACACCGTGACCAGGCCCGCACGCTGCCCGAGACCCGGGAGACCACCACCCGCTCCCGCTCGGCCATGTTCCTGAGCACCGCCCTGGCGATCGCCTCATCCCTCGGACCCGACGTTCCCGTGTACCTGCCTGAAAACGGCTACATCGGACTCAACGCGCCACTGACGCGTGCACGGGCCGGAAGCTTGAGCACCCGTACGACCCATCCGCACTTCCTCACCCTCTTCACGGCACTCAAGAACGAGGCAGGGGTAGCCAATCCGCTCATCAACCCCTACCGCCTAATGACCAAGGGCGAGATGCTCACCACCAACCCCAACCAAGCCCTGCTCCGGGAACTCGCCCCGGCCAGCATCTCCTGCTCGCACCCCGAAGCAGCCCGCTACGACGGCCGTGCCCAAGGCAACTGCGGATATTGCTTCCCGTGCCTGATCCGGCGCGCCTCGATGGCCAAAGCCGGCTGGGACCAGGCCGCCGACTACGCCTGGGACGCCCACACCGACCCCGACCTCCTCGATGCGGCCACCCACCGTAGCGCCGACCTGCGCGCCGTCCTCGCCGGCACCCGCCCCGGCCGGCCGGCCATCGACGTACTGCGCAACGGACCTCTTCCCCGCGGGGAACGGCACCTCTTCCTTGACGTGTGGCGCCGCGGCAGCGACGAGGTACGCAGCTGGCTCACCGCAGGAGCCCAGGGCGATTTGGCCGACCTTCTGGACACGGACACGTGAACACGCTGTGGGACACCCACTGCCACCTGACCGGCTACCGCGACCCCATTGCCGTCCTCGACGAAGCCACAAAGGCCGATGTCGACGTCGTGGCCGTCACCGAAGACCCCGGCGAGTACCGTCTGCTGCAAGCCCGCCTCGGCCGACGAAACGGGGTCACCCCGGCCCTGGGCATGCACCCCCTACGCGCTCACTCCTTCACTCCCGCCGACCTCGCCCGCTTCCTGCGCATGCTCTCCCAAGCCACCTGGATCGGGGAGGTCGGACTGGACTTCTCGCCCGCTGGGCGGGCAACCCGTACCGCCCAGACCCGCATCTTCGAAGCCGTCCTCGGTGACTCCCGTGCCCGAAGCCTGCCCATCACCATCCACAGTCGCGGTGCCGAGAAGGAAACCATCAACCGCCTGCTACAGACCGACGTCCGCTCCGCGATCCTGCACTGGTACACCGGCCCGGCGACGCTCATTGACAACGCCCTTGCGGCCGGCGCTTATTTCTCGATCAACCCCGCCATGATGGCAACCGCAAAAGGCCGAAACCTCCTTGCGGCCGTCCCCATGGACCGGATGCTGCTGGAGACCGACGGCCCCTTCGCCCGAGTCGGCCCCCGCCCCTCCCGCCCCAGCGACCTGCCCACCATGCTCGACCATCTCGCTGACCGATGGGCTCTGCCCCCTCATCACGTCATCCAACAGGTCCAAGACAACCAGCAGCGACTTCACAGATCGGAGTAGCAAGCCGCAGTCTGGGACTGATGGGGGGCCTTGACCCCGGATCTTGAACACACGAGACACTGGATCCTGCGGATCTGAGAACGGACATCTCGTGGTCATGAAGAACTACCCGCCGCAGTT
>NZ_JBSGUA010000038.1:0-36155 GCF_053607685.1 Streptomyces sp. NPDC055099
CTGCCGAATACGAGACCACGTACTACCGCGAAACCACGAAGCCCCAGGTCACAGTCACGACCTAGAGTCTCGATCAAACCCGGAACGGTTCAGTGTGATCCTCGATCAGGTACGCCGACGCCGAAAACGGCACGGCCTGCAGCCGTGGAACGTCCGCCTCACCCTGGCCCTCACCCGCCCTCCCCTCATCTGCATTGATCCCCGGCAAGAGAGAAAGACCTCCGAAGCTCTTCGGAGGTCCGCACCAGCCCCCTGGCCACCGGCCGGGCCAGCCTGGAGGGCCTGCGCAGGATCTCCGGCAACCCGGGCGGCGGCACCATGCAGGCCATCCGCGACGCGGACCCGGAACTGGCCCTGGAACTCGCCCGCTACGGCGGGCGCATCGCCCACCGCGGCCGCAACTGAGACGCGGAAAAGCAACGATGCCCGTGGTCGAGGGGAGACCGGCAAAATTGCCGCCTCCCGCTCAACCCCGGGCCTCACGCTCTCTACCGCCGCCCTGTCGGGCCGATTTCCCTCAGCTCAGCGGCGTGGAACGGCGTGGCGGTGGCACTTTGGGCAGCAGCTCCCACAGGGGCCGGGAGCCCGCCGCCCAGGCCGCCAGAAGCCGGCGGTCGACCAGGTGCATGCGCAGCTGCTCGGCCAGCGGGGCGCACCGCACGGAGAAGCGTCCGTTCGTCGCCACCAGCACCACGTCCGCCCCGTAGAGCTGGCGGGCCGTGCCGTTGACGCGCTGCAGATCGGGTGTGCCCACCGGCGAGCCCTGCGCCCCGGCCTTGCGGTGCTTGCACTGGATGACCCACTTGCGGCCCTGCGGGTCCGTCGCCAGCACATCCGCGCCGTTGTCGCCGCAGCCGCCGATCTGCCGGGCGTCCATGCAGCCGTCACGCCGCATCAGGTCGCGTACCGCGTACTCGAAGTCGCGGTGATGCAGTGCGTCGATCTGCGCGAGTCCGTAGCGGAGCCCCTGCCGCTGGACGTCCTGCCACACAGTCCGTTGGCGCCGCTGCTGCAGGAAGACCAGGCCCGCCCCCACACCAGCCACGGCGAACACGACCAGCACCCACCAGTGCACAAGCAGCCAGTTGACCACCGTGACGACGAGCCAGAGCGCCACAGCGCCTGCGACAAGGACCGCCACGACCCGGGCCTGCTGGTGCTGCTGACGCTTCGTCCGCCGCCGGCGCCGCCTGCGGGCGGGCGCCCGCCGCGTCACTGCTCACCGCCCTGGGGCGTGAAACGGATCGGATACGACACCCACGGCTCCGGCACCGGCTTCCACTGCCCGCCGCTGTCCTCGAACTTCACCGCATACTGCGCCCTCTGCCCCGGCCGCGGCGAGCGCTCCGTACCCCCGACCCCGCCCACGTCCACACCACCGTTGCCCATCCCCACAGCCGCCAAAGCAACCACGGCCAATACCGCCATCTCCTTCCGCGCCCCCGGCGCCCACCGCGTACAGCCCGTAACCGGCTTCCCGGCGCGCATGTGCGCCCTGACAAACGGCATGCGCCGCCCCCCTCCATCGACTGCCTGCCCCACCGCCCATGCTGACAGCCACCACTGACAACCAGTCAGCCCATGATCACGCCAAGCGATCACAGCCAACAGGAACCAGGCACACGCCACAAAGTGCCACCTCCAGCGAGCCACCCCGCGCAGGCACAAGGGCAGCGATCTCGGGTGCGGACTGTGAGGATGATCAGGCTAAGAGGCACTGCCCGGATCCCTCATCGGCCCCGATCCACGTGGCCGTACCAAACCCGCGGGTTCTCAGTGGGTGTTCTGTGAGCTTTGGCCGGGCTCAGCCCGAGGGTGGGGTTGGCTGCGGTAGCTGGAAGAGGCCGGGTTCAGGTTCGATGAGGATGCCGCGGTTGACCAGGCGTTTCAGTTTGGCGCGGGTGCCTTCGACGTGCCGGGGTTCGGTGCCGGTGTCCAGGGCGAGGCAGACGTCCTTGGGGTGCAGCCGGTCCGCGGCGTTTTCGCAACACCCACTAAAAGTCGCTAACAAAGGCGTTGGACGTGTCGGTGGGTGATCAGGCAGGTAGCGAGGCTGAGGAAGGCTTAGTGGATGTCGTCGCGCCGTTCCCAGCGGATGCGAAGACGGCGGAAGCCGTGCAGCCAGGCGATCGTGCGCTCGACGACGTAGCGGAAGATGCCCAGGCCAGAGCCGTGTGGCTGGCCTCGTTCGGCGATGACTGGGCGGATACCGCGGTGCCAGAGCAGACGACGGTACAGGTCGAAGTCGTAGGCGCGATCAGCCAGCAGGGCGTCCGGCCTTCGCCGGGGCCGGCCGACGCGCCCTGCGACACCCGGGATCTTGTCCACCAGGGGCAGCAACTGCGTGACGTCGTGGCGGTTTCCGCCGGTCAGCGACACTGCGAGCGGGATGCCCTGGCCGTCGGTGATGACGTGGTGCTTGCTGCCCGGCCGTGCCCGGTCGACCGGGCTGGGCCCGCTTTTGGGCCCCGCCTGGCCGCCCGCACGTGCGAGGAGTCGATAACCGCCCGCGACCAGTCCAGCTGGTTCTTCGAGCGCAGCTTCTCCAGCAGGACGACGTGGAGTTGGTCCCAGACGCCGGCTTCGTTCCAGGCGGCCAGGCGCCGCCAGCAGGTCATTCCCGACCCGAAGCCCAGCTCCTGGGGCAGGTACTCCCACTGGATACCGGTGTGCAGCACGAACAGAATGCCGCACAGGGCCTGCCGGTCCGGCACCCGCGGTCTCCCCTGCACCAGCTTCGGACCCGGCTCCGGCAGCAACGGTTCGATGAGCGACCACAGTTCATCCGACACGATCCACGGCCGCGACTGACGTTTCGCCACAACCAGACCAACGAGCAGACAGGCCAACAGTCACATGATCAACCGCTTTTGTTAGAAACAGTAAAACCTGGCTCCACTCCAGGGGCTGATCAACAATCGCGACTCCGTTCCGCCCGCTTTCAGCGGCCTCTACGTTGGGATGACACAACGTCAGGGGGAGGCGCCGTGGTGAGTGGTTCGGAAGCCGCAGCAGTGGTGAAAGCCAGTGCGGACATCATTCAGGGTGTCAAGGCACTCAAGCCCGCGGACAAGGGCTGGCCGAACGCCCGCGAGGGATTGATGGAACTGTTCGTCATCCTCGAGGACTGGTGCTCAGATGCGGAGTCCACCGAAGCGTATGCGCTCCTGATGCTCCACGCGCGGGAGAACGGTCATGACTTTCAGCGCCAGCCGATCCCGCCCAGATGGCCCGTCCGGCCCGCGGCTGGCGCCTGGGGTACGTCGAGCGTGCGATGAGGGACATCGACGGTGTGCTGAGCCCTACGCCGTCATGGCTCTGGAAGTGGCGGTTCTCGAAGAACCGGGCCCAGGCCCGCCGCACGCTGCGCAGCATGATGCGGATCTACTGCCCTGATCTGCTGGCAACGTTCGAAGAGGCCACGGAGAGCCGTGGGGACTGGGTGGCTGAGAACCGGGGCCGCTTCAATACCCTCGCGGGAGATCAGACACCCCATGCGGACCTTGAGGCGGCGGTGGTGCAGATGCGCACCACGTGCGACGGCCTGCACGAGGCCCGCAATGCGCTGCGCGCGTTCATCACCGAGAACTACCCCCGCATCGGCGGGGAGGCCGCCCCTTAGAGGGTGTTCTGTGATCTTTCGCCGGGCTCAGCCCGAGGGTGGGGTTGGCCGCGGTAGCCGGAAGAGGCCGGGTTCAGGTTCGATGAGGATGCCGCGGTTGACCAGGCGTTTCAGTTTGGCGCGGGCGCCTTCGACGTGCCGGGGTTCGGTGCCGGTGTCCAGGGCAAGGCAGACGTCCTTGGGGGTGCAGCCGGTCCGCGGCGTTCTCGAAGAGGGCGCGGATCTGGCGGTAGGGCGAGGGCAGCGCAGCGAGGCCGCCGGGAAGGTCCGGTGCGATGTCCAAAATGGTCTCCCGGGTGATCTTCAGCCGCTCCAGGGCCTGTTCGGCGGCCGCGAGTTGGGCGGTGAGCTCGGCGATCTGGCTGCGGAGCCGCTCGGCGAGGTCCCGGCCGGCGGCCTCGCGGATCTCGATCTGTTCCAAAAACTCCTGCATGCTCGCTCCCGCTCGTTCATGCCGGTCCCGGCAGCCGGGCCGGTGGCGGGTCCCGCCAGCTGGGAGTGGTCGTGGCGGTGAGTCGGTGGGTCATGACGTCAGTCATCGACCAGCGGATTAAGGATGCCGAACTGGCGGGCAGCCTCTCGTAGTTGCGGGCCAGCCGGCGGTGCAGCATGAGGGTGCCGAAGGTCTGCTCAACGATCCACCGCCTCGGCGCCGGGGCGACCCCTTGGTCTGCGGAGCACGTGACACCACCTCGACGTCGATGCCCAGCGACCGGCCGTGCTCAACGACGGCGTTCTTGAACCCGGCATCGACCCAGCCCTTGGTCACTGTCGGGTTGTCGGCGGCCACCTGGTCCAGCAGCGTGATCCCGATGGCGTTGTCATGCACGCTCGCGGCGACCACGATCACGGCGATCAGCAGCCCGAGCACATCGGTGTCTGTGCTGCCGCTTGTACCGGCCATCGCCGTCGTGCTTCTACATGCCCTGGCCGCGCCGGTGGCATCCTCGACGTCTGCCGGGCGTCTCCTCCACCGAGACCCGGCCCGGGGGCGAGAGGGGGCCCTCGTCCTGGCTCCTCCAGAACCTCTTGGACAGCACCTCCTGCTCATTCCTGGTGCGTTCTTTGCGCAGGCTCGACGTCAAGGTGAGGCCGTGGCGGGCGCGCGCGCTGTCGGTCAGGGCGGCTGCGTGCACGTTGAAACTGGCGGCCTCCAGGGCGAGAACGAGACCGGCAAGAACCTCCACGGACAACAGATCCAGGCATGCGTGCGCGAGGCGGTCGAAGATCCTGCCGCTCACCGGGGCGCTGTAGCTGTCCAGGCCCTTCACTTGCCTGAGCAGGATGATGACCTCACCGGCATCTCTCCGGGCTCCTCCTTCCCGCAGGACGACATCGAGATGCCCGTCGAGGGGGGACGGAGGCCAGAGCCGGCGCCCATGAGGCCACCGCCGTCGGGACCATCGCCCGGGCACGCTCCCCCAGCACCTGCTCATCAACGACGGCTGCCCCGCAGAGGTGAAGCAGGCGCAGGAAGTGCCCCGCATGCCCGGTGGACCGTTCCTTGAACGTGCAGGTCAGCACCGTCTCGACGTGAGAGGGCTATGCGACCTCGTTCACCGTCCGAAAGAGGAGCGCCGCGTCACCGGCGCTGCAGGTTCTGGCGGCCTGCTCCAGCAGCCACCGCACCTCGCGGTGGCTCTCGTCCAGAGCGCACAGCAGGTCCAGGAATTCGCGGGCCGAGCGCCGGGCCGCGGTCTGGTGGTGTCCCGCCGAGTGGTGTATTCAGTCGAGCTCGTGTGGTTCCGGTTTTGCGGGGGTATGCCGCTGCGGGGCGGTCTTCTCTGCGAAGAGTTCGGCCATGGAGCCTTCGGATAGGTAGCGGCGGTCGAAGACCTGCCACTCGTCGTGGAGTTCGGCCAGGACCGCGGTGGCGAGCCGGTCCAGGGCGGCCGGGTTGGGGAAGACCTGGATCACGTCGGCCCGGCGTTTGATCTCCCGGTTCAGCCGCTCCAGCGGATTCGTGCTCCAGATCTTCTTCCAGTGCGCCGGAGGGAAGTCCGCGAACGCCGTGATGTCGGCGGCCGCTCCCAGCAGCATGGACTTGACCTGCGGGAACTGCCGTCCGAGCATGTCCGCCACAACGTTCACCTGGCTGCGGACCTGCTCGGCGGTGGTCTGCGCGAAGATAGTGCGGATGGTCGCCGCGACCATCTCCGCCGAGCCCTTCTCGATCACCGAGAAGACGTCGCGGATGAAGAGCACCCGGCACCGCTGCCTGGCCGAGCCGAGGAACACGGTGCGGATCGCGGCCACCAGACCGCTGTGGGAATCGGAGATCACCAGCTGGACGTTGTCCAGGCCGCGGGCCCGCAGACTGCGCAGGAACCTCGTCCAAAACGGCTTCGACTCGCTGTCGCCGACCATCACCCCCAGGATCTCGCGGTGCCCGCCCGCGGAGATCCCGGTGGCGATGACCACCGCCTGCGACACGATCCGGTGATTCACCCGGGCCTTGCAGTAGGTCGCGTCCAGGAACACATAGGGGAACACGGTGTGATCCAGCGGCCGATCCCTGAACGCGACCAGCTCGTCATCGAGTTCGCCGCAGACCCTGGAGACCTCGGATTTCGAGATTCCGGAGTCCGCACCCAGCGCCTTGACCAGGTCATCGACCGAACGCATCGAGACACCGTGCACGTATGCCTCCATCACCACCGCGAACAGAGCGCGGTCGATCCGGCGCCGGCGTTCCAGCAGCGAGGGGAAGAACGACCCGGTCCGCACCTTGGGGATCTTCAGGTCCAGGTCGCCGGCCTGCGATGTCAGCAGCCTCTCGCGGTGCCCGTTGCCTCAGGTGGTGCGCTCGCTCGAGTGCTCCCACAGGGCGGCCCCGATCGCCTCGGTTGCCTCGGCCTCGATGAGTTCCTGCAGGATGCGCTCGCACAGCACCCTGATCGACTCGACTCCGTCGGCCGCACGTAGTGACTCCAGCAGCCGCATCAGGTCAGACTGGGACAGGGCCATCGCGTCCTCCTCGGTTGAACTGGCCGTTCACCAGGGAGACTTGCGCGATGGCCCGCCTCTGTTCAGGGAGCAGTCACTGTCAGCAGGCGCACGCCCCGAGCAGACAACCGCGCATTCCAACGTCCGACCACCTACACCACTCGGCGGGGCACCATCTCGCGGACCGCGCCGGACACCGATCAACCACCGCGAGGTGTGCCGTGCCGGACGGTGCGCTGATGCCCCGCGATCAGGCGATAAATCTGCGGCGCTGCACAGGCTGCTCCCTTACTACCGGCGTCCTGGGCTGCGGAGGAGCCGGAAGGCGCGTGCTGCTCTTCCCGCGCGGGACGAACACCTGCGCCTGCGCCGGACGTTCGAAGATCCTCTCAAGAGCCAGACAGCACTTCCCCCACGGCCAGCGGACTTCACCGCTGATCCAGCGCCGCACGTGCCGGTCGGTGCACTTGCCGGGCTGCCGGGCCCGTACATCTCTGACCTTGTTGATCTCCTTGGCCAAGGACCGGTGCGTGTAGTCGTACCAGGCCATCAGCGACTTGAGAACAGCGTTGCGATGTCTGTCCATCGAAGCCCCCGGAGTGCTGAACGTGGACAAGACGCTAGTTCTGCTGCCTCTCGCGACAGTCGACGAGACGTACTGCCAGGACGTACTTGCAGGTCAAGGGATTCTTTCGGCTGGATCACACTTTTTACCTTCGTTTTCGCCTCTCCTGCCCACGGCAGGTCCTACCCATCAGGGAGGGCGAAGTGAAGGCGAAGGAGCCGGTCGGATGAAGACCCCCGACACGCAGGCTGCCAGTTCCGGCGGCAAGAAACCGACGCGATCAGACGCGTCTCGAGCAGACGTACCCCGGCAGCCCCGATCCGAGCCGGTGCTGGGCGACTACGGGGTGGACGATCTGCCGCCCGCATCGCGCAAGCAGTGGAAGCAGGCCGTCGGCATGCGCACGACGTGCCTGGCCCTCGCTTACCGTCTCGTTCCCTGGGACGAGACGGAGGACGTCTGGCAGGACACCAAGCTCTCCGTGTGGCGCCGTTTGTGTCAGGGACCCGTCGACCATATTTCCGCGTACGTCAGGACGGTCTGCCGCAACGCGGCCATTGACCGGCTCAAGGCGAAGAAGAGGCGCGCGGAGATCTTTTTCGGGGACGAGGTCGAGCAGTTGCAGGACCGCGAACCGGGCCCGGTCTTCAACGAGACCCTCGATACAAGGATCAAGGAGATCCTCGGGGTCATCCGGCCGGTCATGACGGAGCATGAGGCCCGCATCTACGTGCTCCGGGCCGGGCTCGGCTGGCAGATCAAGGTGGTCGCCGAGGCCCTCGAGATCTCCGAGGATGCGGTCAAGTCCGCCTACCAGTCGGGCAAGAGGAAGGTTGCCGGGACCGGTCTCAGCCGGCGCCGGCTGTTCCGCGCGCTGAATCCGGACTGATGCCGGGGGCGTGCGCCCACCCCCTGGCCGCCTTCGCCCGCCGTCCCACAAACCTTGCGGTTTTCTTCGCGACCTTGCGGCCGCACTGATCCACCACCCAAGGATCATGCGGTCGTCGGGCCGAGTGGAGACCCGCACAGACATGCGGCGCTTCAACGGGTACAACCGCCTGCAAACAAGGAGTTCTTATGCCTTTGATCGCACTGCTGAAGGCAGTGGCAAGCATCGTAGGGATCAGCATCGTCCGATTTCTTGATCGGTGCGTACTGGCCCTGGACACTGCCGTTTTCAACGCCCGCCGCAAGACCACCGCACGCAGCCTTCGGACCTCTCCGGCTTTCGTCCTCAACGGCCCTGGCTGGTCAGGCCACCGGGATGAATAGGGAAAGGGTCGCGGCTTCGAGCGGCTTATCCAGTGGCAGTACGGGCCCATGGACATCGTGGCCCTCGTCCTGCTGACCATCGGCATCAACGCCAAGAACAGACAGTCGCACATCCGTCGGTCTGAGGAACCGGAGAGCACTGCAGACCATGGGAACCTTCGTGCCCAGGCAAGGGGTGCGCAGGTTCAACCGACGACTGGGCCGGACCCGTTCGGGGGGAGATCCAGCCCAGCCCTCTCCGGATACGAACACCTCATCCCGTAGAGGTACGGCCGCTGCGTGTCATCGCCTCCATGCGCTGACCGCGAGCATCAGAGCCGAGAACACACCATGCGACACACAACCCTGTGAGGAGGAACCGGAGAGCACTGCAGATCATGGGAACCTCCGTACTCGGGCTACGAGTACGGCAGTTCAACCGAAGACTGGGCCGGACCCACTTTTCAGGGTCCGGCCCAGTCCTGTCCGGTGTCATCAGCCAGATCGGCACCGGAGCCGCCGCCCAGATGGCTGGGAACCCTGGGCACTGCGGCGATGGAGCCTCCAAGGAGGATCCGCCTTGACCAGCATCCCCGAGAACACGCCCGCCAACCACCGGGACATCGACCTGAGTCTGGCCCGCATCGACCATGAGCTGCGCCAGATCGCCAAGCAGGAAGCGTCCGCCAAACAAGAGCGCCGGTTCCTGCGTCGTGCCCGCCGCGCCCAACTCGGCTGCACGCGCACACGCATCATTCGCACCGCGTTCCGCGCCCTGCTTGTCCTCATCGGCACAATCGCCTTCGTCATCGGCGTCGTGATGCTCGCGACGGGAACGCCCGGCTCCAAGAACGTCTTCGAGATGGCCACAGCCGCCTGGGGCCTCGCGGCAGCGCTCCCCCCGAAGTAACCCTGGAGGTCAAAAAGAGAGGCCCCGGTCGACCTCCGGCCGGGGCCCTTCCCCCTTCCCTGCCGGCAAAAGGTGCGCGGTCCGCCGGGTCGCTCGCATAACCGTCGCTTCAGTAGCCACAGCCCGTTCATCAACTGTGCGCGGGGACACGAGAGACGGCCCTCGAGAAGAACTGCGGTCTTCAGCCCTCGATGAGTTCACCTGTGACCCTGCGACACTGCATCGACACAGCGGACTTCTTCAGGTACCCGACCGCCTGGTCCACCGAGAGGTCCGGGGGGCCTTCACGTCCGCCCAGCGGTTCAAGATCGCGGCGGCCGCGCGCAGCAAGTCATCAGGGAGGCCGGCCTCTTGGAGCATGGCGGCCGCCTCGGTCAGTTCCGGGGCCTACCGCCAGGCCGGGGCCGTCGTCTTTGGGATGTAGTCGGTCTCGACGAGGTACGAGCCGGGCCGCTTTCCCGCGATGGCCAGCAGCTCCTGGTCAACGTCGTGGTCAACGGCAAGGCCATAACCCCCACGAGGCCAGGACCCCAGCGCACCTCATCCGCCCTACCACCCAGGCGTTGCGATGCCGTGACCGTGATCGGGGCCCCGTGGTCGAAGATCTGGTCGAAGACCGCCGGTTACCCCACCAGCAGCCAACAAAGCCCGACAGACCCGCCACCGACTGCCGGCCACGGGCCGCGACAGAAGCGCTGATGAGGAGTGCCGGGGTACGGGCCGGCACCGAAAGACCCCGGCCCGGCCCTCAAGGGATCAGGCCATGGGGTCGTAGGGCCACACCCCGCCAACCCCTATGATTCGGGCACTTTCACAGGACAACATCCCCCACACCCTGCACATCCAAGACGCCACCCCGCTAACAGACCTTCACATCCCAGACCCGCGCCAAAGATGAGACTGAAGCCGACATCGAGACACCACCAACACGACCACTCGATGTGCCCCACACCCCCCACGACCGACCATCCAGTCACCGGTGGTTTCACAACCCAGGCCGCCCCCGCCGAGATGATCACCAATAGATCAATCTCAGTGGCGGGCCCGTTGAGGCCATCTGCGGCCGGCTGGACGGCCACGCCGATGCGGTGCTTGCCAGAGAGAGCACGACTCAGATAATAGAACCTTTGTTCATATCGAGCGTGTGGCGGTATGGACACTATGCAGCCTGCGTCGGGAGACTGAAGAGATGACATCCGCCGTTCATGAGGCCTCGTCCTCGGCCCTCGGGTACCTGTTCCAGTCGCAATGGGCGCTGCTGCAACTGCTTGAGGGGGCAGAGCAGCGTCCTGACGGCGCGGTCAGCGTGGAGCTGCATGACGATGTCGCCTGGGAGGAGTCCGGCAAGGCCGTTGACCTGCTGCAGGTCAAGCACCACCTCAAAACGGCTCGCACGCTAGGCGACAAGGACGACGACGTGTGGCGCACCATCCAGTCCTGGATGGACACGCATCTGCCCGGGGACGTCGAGGGGCCCTGGCTGACGCTGGTAACAACCCAGCAGGCACGCCCCGGCACGGCCATGGCAGCCCTGCGCAGCGGTGGTGCGGGGCCCGTTGAGGCGCTGAGGCTGCTGAACGCCGCCGCGGCGGCCTCGACGGCGAAGGAATCCGCCAAGACACGCTCGGCGTTCTTGGGCTTGCCTATGGCGGAGCGGGCCGTGTTCGTGGGCCGGATGCGGGTGATCGACTCTGTCCTGGTGATCGATGAGGTCGACCAGGCGGTGCGCCAGCGGTTGCGCACGGCGCTGCCGCAGGGCCACGAGGATTCGTTCATGCGGCAGTTGTGGGCATGGTGGCACGAGCAGACTCTGGCCATGCTGCGCAAGCGGATGACGAGTGTGTCAGTGGACCGGCTGGTCGCGCAGATCAGCCGGATCCGCGATGACTACACCTCGGACCGGCTCCCGACACTGGTGCAACGTGACGACATCTCCGATGACGCACGCGAAGAGTTGTCGGATGCGTGTTTCCTGCACCAGCTGCGGTGGGTGGGGGCCGGTCGACAGCTCGATAAGGCAATGGTGGACTACTACCGGGCGTACACACAGACCGTGATGTGGCTCGAAGATGATCTGGTGGGCATTGAAGAACTGGAACGGTTCGAGGGGAACTTGAGGGACGAATGGGGGCGCGAGTTCGACTGGATGCTGGACGAACTCGGCGAGGGTGCAACGGACCAGGAGCGCGAGCGGGCCGGACGGACGCTGCTGCGCTGGGCTCTGGATCAGACGAAGTACCGGGTGCGGGAACGCTATGACGAGCCGTTCTTCGCGCGTGGCAAGCATCATGAGCTGGCGGACCGTGGCCGCATTGGCTGGCATCCGCTCTTCGAGGACCGCCTGGAGAACCTGAACTTGTCCAGGGCGACGCATGGCTAGGTGGCAGCAGCGGCCGCAGGTGCCCGCGGTCTTCCTCAATCCCGCGCTGCTGGCCGCGGTGCAGGCGGCAGCCGCGGCGGCGTACGAGCGCGAGAGCGGCGAGCTGATGGTGTGGCCACTGGCAACGCTCACCCCGGCGCTGGTGCTGCACGGCCCCACCCGGCGAGCCCTGCCTGTGGCGGTCTCCACACACCTGTCCTCATGGGTTTCACGCAACCCGGTACTGGTGGCCGGATTGCCGCAGCGGAGCGCCTCGTTGACATGTGCCGTCCAGGAAGGTCTGCGGCACGGCCTGCTGACCTTGCAGGATGGGCGCGTGCGGGGTGTGCTGCGCGGGGTGTCGCGTCTGGAGGGCGAGGTGGCCGAGATTGTTCGCAAGGCGCAGCTGGTGGGCCGGTGGACAGCCCGAACTGATCGGCCGTCGACGGTGTTTGCGCTGCTGGGTGTGAGACCCTAAGCCGCGTGCAGCTGCGGTCGATCATCCTTTACAGCAAGAGCGGCGAGAAGCGGGTCCTGGAATTCCGGCTGGGCGAGTTGAACATCGTCACCGGAACGTCGCAGACCGGCAAGAGCGCACTGCTCGACATCATGGATTTCTGCATGGGCCGCGACGAAGTCACCTTGCCGATCGGGCCGATCAGCCGCACGGTGTCCTGGTATGCGGCGCTGTTCCAACTGGGCGACACCCGGGCATTCGTGGCGCGCAAAGCCCCTGCTCCGGGCCGCAAGTCGGTCACCAACGCCATGCTGGAGCTGGGCGCGGACCTTGAGCCGCTGGACTTCGACCAACTCCGGGTCAACTCCGACTCCACCACCGTGCGCGAGCAGCTGGGGCGCCGCATCGGAATCGGCGACACAGCCGTGGATAGCGGGAACGGCGGGCCGCTCACCGCCCACCTGGGCCATGCCGCGCTGCTGTGCCTGCAAAACCAGGACGAGGTCTCCAACCGGCGGTGGCTGTTCCACCGCCAGGCTGAGGACGGAATCCGCACCGCGCTGCGCACCACACTGCCGTATTTTCTGGGGGCCGTCGCCGAGGACCAAGCCGCGCGCCAGCAGCAACTGACCGCAGCCAGGCGCCACATGCGGCGCCTGCAGGGCGAGCTGAAGGCCGCCGAGAGCCTCAACCAGGACGTGGACGTCACCCTCCAAACACTCTTGCGGGAGGCGGCTGCCCGCGGGCTGCTGTCCAACGACGCCGCGACCGCGGCGGTGACGGACCGCGCCGGCGCCCTTGAGGCATTGCGCACCGCGGCGTCGAACGCCTCGCTGCCGACACCGATGCGAGATGAGGAACAGCGCCGGCAGGAACTGCAGTTGCAGGGGTTGCGCTCCCAGCTGCGGGGCAACCTGCGGGACATCGCGGATCAGCGGCAGCTGCTGACCGACCAGGAACAGCACGCGAACGGGTTCGCCTCGGCCGTGGGCCGCGGAGCCTCCCGCCTGCAGGCCCTCGATCTGGTGGACGCAGACGCCGGAGAGGACCTGGCGTCCTGCCCGGCATGCGGCAGCGTGCTTGAGGAACCGGATCCCAGCGTCGAGCAGATGCTGGCGACGCTCGGCGATCTGCGACACCAGCTCGACACGGTCCGCACGACGCACCCCGGGCGCGAGCGGGCGCTGCGTGACCTGCAGCAGCAAACGGACGGGCTGCGCCAGCAGCTGCGCGGGGTGGAGGGGGCGCTGTCGGCGCTCTCGGAGGCCGAGGCCACCCGGCGCGGGCTGCAGAGCCGGGCCGAGGAACAGGCCTATGCACGTGGAAGGATCGACACTTACCTCAGCCAGCTCGACAAGAGCGGCGCCCGCGGTGAGCTGGAACGGCTGCGTTCCCAGGTTGCGCTGGCCGAGCAGGTGGTCCGCGGCCTGGAGGACGAACTAGACCCGCAAGAGACCGAGGACCGGCTCGCCCACAGCCTCAACTACCTGAGCAGCGACATGACCGCATGGGCCGACCAGCTCAAACTCGAGCACGGACGGCGCCACGTGCGCCTGGACCTGAAACGACTGACCGTGGTCACCGACTCCGACGACGGGGTGGCCGAGCTAATGCGGATCGGCAGCGGCAAGAACTGGGTCGGCTACCACCTGGTGGCCCACCTTGCCCTGCACCAATACTTCGTGGCCCACCAGCGGCCCGTACCGCGCCTGCTGATGCTCGACCAGCCGACCCAGCCCTACTACCCCTCCGACGTCGCCAAACAGGCCGGCTCACCAGCCCAGGACGCCGACCGCGAAGCGGTACTGCGTCTGTTCGAGCTGATGCGGGACGTCGTCACCGACCTGCGAGGCGGCTTCCAGATCATCGTCAGTGACCACGCCAACCTCCCCGAACAGTGGTTCCAAAACTGCGTCCGCTACAACTGGCGCGACGGCGAGGCCCTCATCCCCCAGGCCTGGATCGACGAACACGGCGGCAACAGCGACTGAGCAGGGGCCCGTGCCGGTTGTTTCAACGCGGCGGTCCCGGGCCCTTGAAGTCCCCTGCCAGCCACGCACCGGCGAGATTCGGTCAGGGGATAAGCAAGGTACGGGCGATGACGATCAGTCATGCCTAAAGGCATTGCTCGAGTTCGGAGCGGGATGTGAGGCGCGGCAGGGCGTATTCACTGCGGATGTCGCCTTACAACCGATCTTGCTCACGTGACCTACTGGACAGCAGGTCGAGATGACGAGTACGCATATCGATCGATACGCCGTCTAACTTCTCATCACTTCATCGTCCATATGTTCGGCCCCTTTTGGCCCATGCCCAGCCTCCAGCGGAAGCGAGATGCTGTTCAGTCTGGGAACACGAAACGGGGGTGTGTCGTGGATCCGATCATTTTGGCAGCGGCGACCGCGGTGGTCGGAGCAATGGCCACAGACGGTTGGAAGCACGCTCAGAGCGGGCTCACTGCCTTGTGGCGCAGGGTATGGCCGGAGCAAGCAGATGCGGTGGCCGACGAGTTGGAGGCAGTTCGATCGGTGATGTCGGGTGCCCGCGAAGAGTCCAACGTGACAGAAGCCGAGCACAACCACCTGCTGGTGGAGGACTGGCGCGAGCATCTACACGAGCTGCTGAGTCGGGATCCAACGCTGACGAGGGAACTTCGGGAGCTGACAGAACGCCAGCTATTGCCGTTACTCCCACCAACTGAACGAGCGGCGGTGGGTGGGCTGTTACAGCAGGCGCAAATGGCCGACGCGGAACACGCGGTCCAAGCGGGCCGGGACGCAGTGGACAGTTCAGTGAAGGGCAACACCTTCCAAGGACCCACCGCGATCCAGAGCGGGCCTGGCAGCACCCAAGACATCACCTTCTGATCATCGTGACCAGCGACTTCGCAACGTTCGTGGCTGATGGCACGTTACGTGACAGCGTGTTTCACGGTCCAGCGGTGTTCCAAACCGGGGCGGGAAGCACGCAGCATGTTCATCTGCCCCTCACCATTCAACAGCCGGTGGTGTGGCCCCAGCAGCTAGGCACGGTTCCGGAAGTTGCCACCGCCTTTCACGCACGTGCAGACGTCCGCGCGCAGGTAGACCTCGCATGGTCGAGCTGCAAAGCGGTGGTATTGACCGGGGGTGGCGGAGTGGGCAAAACCCAGCTGGCAGCCGATTGCGCCCACCAAGCCCGTGCCGAGAACATACAGCTGTTGGTGTGGGCCGACGCCAGAGAAACCAGTTCGATTATCGAACTCTACGGGCGGGCTTGCCAACGCCTGCAACTTCCAGGCACCACCGCACAAGACGCCGAATCGGACGCCCGGCTATTCCTGGAGTGGCTGGCCATCACCGATAAGACCTGGTTGGTAGTACTGGACGACATCACCGACCCCCATCAGTTGGCCCCGTGGTGGCCACCATCGTCATCGTCGGGCCGGGTCCTGGCCACGACCCGGCGCCGTGACGCCCTGCTCCACGGCAGCGGCCGTGTCATGACCGTCGTGGATGCCTACACTCCAGAAGAAGGCTCAGCTTTTCTGCACGATCGGCTCACTCATGCGAGCGCTGCATATCTGATTGATGATCAGGCGGACGCGCTTATCGCGATGCTGGGGCAGCTGCCATTGGCAATGGCACACGCTACCGCCTACATGATCAGTGAGGATGTCTCGTGCGCCCACTACGTACAGCGATACACAGATAAGCGCACCCGCCTCCATTCCCTTTTACCGCACAGGGCGGACACCGAAGGGTACGGGCAAGACGTAGCGGCGGGCCTCTTGCTGAATCTGGAAGCTGTCCGCGCTCATGCCCCCGCGGGCCTTACCGACCCGATCCTCCACATCGTTTCTCTGCTCGACCCAGTAGGCCATCCCGGCAGTCTTTGGTCCACCGCGGCAATAATCGACTACCTAACCCATCACCGAGCCATGCAGCAGGCCGGTAGCCCGTCAGTCGACCGCCCGAAGGACGGACTCACTGCAGAGCAGACCCATGTGGTGCTCCGGCTGCTGCACCGTTACGGACTGATCGTTTACAACACCTATGACGAGTATCGAACTGTGCGCATCAACGCGCTGACAGCCCGTGCCGCGCGCGAAACCATCACGGACATCGAACTCAACGGCCTGGTCACGGCAGCCGCCGATGCTCTGCAACAGATCTGGCCCGACCGTGACGAAATCAACTTTTCCCTAACTGCTGTCCTGCGGGCCAACACCGATTGCGTCCAACACCACGCTGGAGACCTGCTGTGGTCCACCGACGGCCATCCGGTGCTGTATACGGCAGGAGTCAGTCTCCTCGACGCCGGTTTGTACGCCGACGCCATCACCCACTTCAGCCACCTTGCCCAGACTGCAGAGCGATCCCTTGGTCACACCCACGTCGCCACACTCGACGCTCACAACCGCCTGGCCCTCGCTTACGGAAGGATGGGGCGGACCGCGGAGGCCATTTCCCTCCAAGAACAATCCCTCGAAGTCAGCGAGCAGCTGCATGGCATGGACCATGCCGAGACCCTTACAGCGCGCAACAACCTGGCCGTCTATTACGGGGACGCAGGCAGGATCGACGAGGCGATCGTCCTCCAGGAGCGGGTATTTGCCGATTGTGAACGGTTGTGGGGCGACGATCAGATAAGCGCCCTCGCAGCCCGCCACAACCTCGGCGCCCTCTATGGACAGGCAGGCAGGTTCAAAGAGGCAATCGTCCTCCAGGAACGAGATATCGCCGACGAGGAGCGGTTGCTCGGCGCTGAGCATCCTGACCTACTCACCTCGCGGCATAATCTTGCCTGCTTCTACTTTCAGGCTGGCCAGATTAATGAGGCCATATCCCTGCAAGAACAGACGCTTAGGGCCAGCGAAGGTTTGTTCGGACCCGACCACCCCAGCACCCTCACCTTTCGCAATAACCTAGCAGTTTCCTACGAGAAGGCTGGCCGGCCGACTGAGGCCATCACCCTTGCCGAGCGCGTGCTGCAAGTTAGTGGTCAACGACTCACCCCGGACCACAGCCTTACCGCACGCCACATCCTCGCCGCATGCTACGAACAGCAGGGACTCACCCACAAAGCTATCAATCTGGCTCAGGAGATCCTCGAGACCCGTGAACACATTTCGGGCCGCGACCACCCCGACACGTTGGCCATTCTTAGCCTCCTAGCACTGGCTTATTGGAAGGTAGGAAGAACCAGTGAGGCGATCAGCCTGCAGGAGCAGATCCTTGCGAGCCGCGAACAGTCGCTGGGTGGCGATCACCCCCACACTCTCTTAGCTAGACACAACCTCGCCGCCTCCTACGAGCAGGCAGGTCGGTTGGATGAGGCCATCACTCTGCAAGAGCAGCTCATTGAAGTCAGTGAACGATTGCTTGGCCCTCACCACCCTGACGTCCTCACCATGAACGGAAACCTGTCCCTCTTCTATCAAGGAGTAGGTCGGCTTGATGACGCTGTCGCCTTGCAGGAGCAGGTTCTTGAACTCAGTGAAAGAGTTCTGGGCCCCCATCACCCTAACGTCCTGATGGACCAAAATAATCTTGCTTTCCTGTATGGGGAGTCAGGCCGGCTGAATGATGCCATTCCCCTGCAGGAGCAAGCTCTTGACTCCAGCCAACGAGTTCAGGGACACGACCATCCCGACACTCTTGTCATTCGCCACAACCTCGCCCTGTCCTACGGTGAGGCGGGGTACATCAAGAAGAGCATCGCCCTCCAAGCCGAGATACTTAAGGCAAGCAAACGGGTGCTCGGCTCTCAACACCCCGACACCCTGGAGCGTGTCACAGCTCTTGAGCACTGGCGAGACAGAACAAGGCGGCGATGGTGGAAGGCCGGCCGTTGACACCCTAGTACCTGCCTGGCCGACCAAGCCGGGGGTGGTACCTATGTCATCAAACCTTGACCATCAGTCGACCAGCCCTCGCGCTCGTGAGCGACATCCTCAGTAAAGGCGTTGCAGCAGGCCGGACCGGCTTGTCCCGCTAAGCGCGGGCTGGGCCATTCCGGGGAGTGACACCCCGCATCAGGCGTGCGCTGTAGCCGCCGCGGACTATGTGAAGAGTGACCTTCGAACGGTGCGTCAGTTCCCGGAGGGCCGCGGGGTTCACCGGTTCGCCGTCGAGCGTGAGCACTCCGCGCGGAATGCCGTGGCGCGAAGCGACCGGCCGCGCGGTGCCCCCTCGGGACCACGGGAAACGGATGGCCATGGGTCTCACCCCGGTTTTCGGTTCGGGCGTCGAGGATTTGAGCATCGGTGCTCCCCAGAGCCCGGGCAAGGCCCGGACTCATGCAGCTTTCGGACACCATGCATCGCGCCGATTGCTGGGATGACGTTGCAGGGACGGCAGCGGCACGGGAATGTTGCTGCGGCATCGGCGCGCGGGCCTGGTATGCCCGCTGCCGCGTACGGGCGAGTACAAGGGGACGGCCGAGGGCGGGAACGCGTGCCGGGGCGTCCTCCAGAACCCGACGTGCCCGATGCCGGTGTCGTCCCGCCACAACTCCCCCTGTCCGTGCACGAGGTGACGAAGCGCCGGTCCGTGATACGACGGGAACAGAGGAATGGCGACGGCAGGTAGCGGCGGGACGCGCGGCCCGGGGTCAGGCACACGTCCTGCAGTCGAAGTCGGGGATCGGCTGGCCGGCCGGGGTCTTGTGCCACTCCTTCGAAATGCGGTCGAGCTCGTCGGCGAGCCGGTCGGCCTCGGCCTTGAGGGCATTCTTGATCTTGGCTTCGACTGCCTGGCGCGCCACGGCGCGGGTGGCCGCACACGCCTCGTACCGCTTCCCTTTCATCGCCTCGCCGATTCCCACCGCCAGGGCCCGGGCGTCGCGTACGTGCTTGGCCTCGTGTTTGACCACCCGCTGCCGCCACGCGCAGACCACCCTCTTGCACACCGCGGAGAGCTTGCGGGTCGGCTCCCACTCCAGGGCGTACACGGCGGTGACCGCGTTGAAGGTGACCTTCTGGAGCGTGGCTTCGATGCAGACCTGGCTGCCTGCGGGCTCGCAGATCCCGGTGAAGCAGCCCAGCGAGGTCCGGCAGTCGGACAGGCAGGCGCTGGCGCTGTCGTACTCCTTGCCATTGCAACGACAACGCACTTTGGTGATGCTTCGGGTCTTCTCGAGCGGCGGAGCGTAGGTGTAGGAGTACCTGGCTATGGTCCATCCCACGTGCCCAGGGTGTGCGTTGCCCTCCTCGTCCTGGACCCCGACCGTTTCACGGTAGTTCGCCACGGCGTTGCAGTCGTTCTCTTCGATGCCGTTCGCCGGCAGGCGGGTGACGTCAACGGCCAGTGGGCAGTCGGGGGTCGCCGTGGCCGGGGGCTTCGCGGACGTCGCACGGGGCGCGGACGATGAGGCTGCCGGTGGTGTCCCGCCCCGCCCCGTGCAAGCCGCCAGCAGGGAGGAGACGGCTGCCGCCAGGAGCATCCGCCTGCCGGGGCCTGCTCCCACGCGGACGGCGCGGCGCCTGGGAGCGGGCGGCCGTGACACCCGCCAGACGAGTAGGACGGCCACCGCAGGGGGTACCAGAACCGCCATCCACGTCACGCCGTCGGGCGGCGTACCCGCCGCCACCGCGGCGAGCAGGACGAGGGCGCCGTTCCGGGGCACCGTGCGGCGGGACAGCGGAGCCCCCGCGCGGCCGAAGCAACCGCACGGCACCACGCGGCCCGTTGCGACGGCCCACCCAGCGAAGACGGTGAAAGCCGTCAGCAGCCCCAGGGCGCCGCAGGCGCCGACATGAGCTGTGCCCGGCAGCACAAGCAGAGCGGCCAGCAGTGCCTCCGCGCCGATCAGCAGCACGACACCCCTCGGTGCGAGGCCCGCCGCGGCCAGCGCGACGCGTACCTTACCGGGTCGCAGGGACTTGCCGACTGCCGCGCTGACCAAAATCACCGCGAGCAGATACCGGGCGGGCAGGTCCATTCCCGCACTGTGAACCTCTGATCGCCAGCGGTCCATCCCATCGAATGGCCATAAAACTAAGCGCGTTGTCCGATTGACGTCTCGTTCAGCGACGGAAGGTCGTCACGGGCGGAGGCAGCACGGTGGCCTGTGGTCTTGGCGTATCGGATGCAGCCGAACGAGCCTACGGTCGTACCCCGCGCTGAGCATGGCAAGTGGCATCAGGTGTGCTTCGTACCTGGCACTGCCGGCGAGTTTGCGGACTTGTTGGCACCGGGCGTGGCCGATGTTCATTTGGCATCGTCTGTCGAGAAGGGCTGCGCCGCACTCAGCACAATTCACCAGGGCCGTGCTTGCTGACCTGCTTCTTCGCCCTGTCTCAACTCGTTTCGTCTGCACCGCGTTTGTCAGCGGTGCACTCCGCCATGCGCCCGACCCATCGGGCCGCATCTTCCTGCACGATGGTCTCAACTCGGGCCACGAGGAGTGAGCGGCGCGCATCGTCATCAGGACCGCCCCCGTAAGGGGGTATGAGGTGATCGAACCAGACCACTTCCTGCTGGATGGCCATGAGCACCGCGGTCTCTCTGATCCAGTTCTCCTTCCACTGGAAATTACGGCCCAGGCTCTGCACGATCACAACCGCCGCCCCCAGGAGCGCGAGGTAGTACCCGGGAACCCGGAAGGCGGCCGCTGCTGGAATCGCCGCCGCGAGGATGATGACGGCCAGGTCCACCCGGCTGGCGTTCCGCTTACACGAGGCCGCCCCGTCCTCGAAGAATCGCAGGTGCCCCTGCACACGGTCCGGGATTGGCCCTCTTCCTCCGACCTCCATCGGTTCACCTCCGCAGATAGGCTGCGCGGCCTACGCCCTATATGAAGCGGCATCGCTCCATATGGTGTGCCCTGGTGGCCCCTGCCACCGGAAGGCCACGGCACTTCCGGCAAGGGGGGCGCAGGTGCTCGCAGCGCCAGGTTTACTACTGCTGCTTCGCCCATAGCCGGGTGGTAGCAGTGGTGGCCCGCGCCCGGCCGGAGGGCACGGCGAGGGCCTTGCCCCTGCCGTCGGGAACAGCGCCGGATGGTCCCGGTTGCCCCGGAAGCCGTTGACGGTGACGCGGAATGGCTCCCTTGGCCATGGCAGCCTCCTTCGTCCTTCACGCCCGGCGGCGCGGTACCCGCGCAAGGGGTGCTTTCATCAACCCATCCGGCCGATGCCGACGAAAGGCTTCGACAGGCGTAAAGGGCGTACGGTCTGCCCCGCCCCGGTGACGATCCCACGGTGCCGTCTTCGGTCGTATTGTCCAGGGCAGCGTCGGCCCGGTCGAGTTGAGACAGTGCCGCACCGAGCCCATCGCTACAGGTTTCGAGGCCATCACTCCGCCGTCATACGACTTCTGCCAGCGCTCCCTCCACCGAGCTCGCCGAAGAAGGCCAGGAGGTCACCGAAGCCACTCAGAAGCACCGGGCCCCAGCAAGCCCGCGTGTGCTTCGGCTGGCTGCTGGTGGTGGTGTGGCGGGCGTTCAGAAGTGGGCAAAGACAGCCATCGAACAGCTCGGCGTTCCCTTCCAAACCTCGAGCGTCTAATGGGATCACCCGCGCGTCAGGCCGCTGGCGACGGTTTTCGGGTTCGAGCCGAGCGAAGCCAACGTCGAGCTGCACTTCGTACCTCAAGGGTGAGAGCGAGTTCGTGCATGGAGCATTCACCGAACCGCGTGACGGTCCCGGTCAAGTAGGGGGAGATCTCCGTCTGGCCCTGCAGCTCGCTCTTCCAGGCTTCGCTACGACGATGAGGACGGTTCGAGAACGGTGCGAGCTCCGCGGAGCTGCTCGCCCAGGTCTGCTCGCACGCGTTACGCCAGATGACTCGAACGGTTCGGGCACGGCGCGGCTGTTTGGCCGGGGAGGCGCTCAGTCCGCCTTGACGGTGCTCGTCTCCGGCTCTTGCATGGACTGTGCCCGCTCGGGCGGCACCGCAGAGCAGGGGGATTGCCATGTCACGCGCGGTCCAAGAACTTCAACAGATTCCCTTCTCGCAGCTCATCGGCGCCCCTTTGAAGGCCGCTGTCGAGGCCCAGGCGCTTGCTGCACAGTCAACGATTGAGTTCATCCATAAAGTCGGCTTCAAACAGCCGGGCTTCGGAGGCGGCGACCAGGACCTGGTCTTCACCGACCTCGACAAGGATGCGGACGCGGGAGAACTGCGGTCGGTAACCTTCAGTTATACGAAGAAGGGCGAGAACGAGGCTCCCGAGGAGTTCTCGCTGACGGTGCCGTTCCTGGCGATCACTCCGATCCCTTACATCAGGATCGACGAGATAACCATTGACTTCAACGCCAAGCTGACGGACTCGGTCGAGCGGAAGACGAGTTCGACGTTCAAGCTCGACTCGGAGGTCAAGGGCAGCTATAGCGCCTTCTGGAGCCCGATCAAGATCGAAGCCCGCGTGTCGGCAACGTACAACCAGAAGTCGAGCAGCACCGAGAGGCAGCAGCGCGAGTACGCGATGCAAATCCACGTCCGGGCCACGCAGGACGAGATGCCTGCGGGTCTCTCCCGCATGCTCGACATCCTCGAACAGGCCATCCAAGAGCAGCCGACGGCTCCGGCGTAGCTGCGGGAGGCGGACAGTGCCCAGGCTGGGAGAAGTGCTCGGAGGCCTGCTCACCGACGTGTTGCGGGCGCGGCTTGCCGCCGACGCGCTCACCGCGCAGGCGCTGGAGGCGTACCGCGAGGATCCGGTGCTGGCTTCGTTCTCCGTGCCGCGGGTCGCCGTGGCTGACATGACGGTGCGGCTTCGGTTCCTGGTCACAGGAGTTGAGGTGCCCGAACCACCGCGGCCGGACCGCGTCCGGGCGGGCCGGGCGTGGAACGCCGTCGTCCGGGAGCAGGTGCTGCCGCGGCTGAGCACCAACCATCCGGACGCCGGCCTGGAGGAGGTCGTACGGCTGCTGCAGGACGCGGTGCGCAGGAGCCCGATCGGTGTCGGTGAGCGGGAGCTGGATCGTGCGGTGGACGGCGACATCGCCCCGCTGGTCGACTCGGCGCTGGTGCAGGTGGCCGAGCAGGTGGACGGCCTCTCGCCCGCGGCACGGGGACGGCTCGCCAGGATCCGCTGGGAAGGAGGAGGTGCACCGTGAGCTCGCCCTGCGGGCGGGACCGTTCGCCGAGCGGGTACGTCAATGGGCCGCGGCCGAGCAGGCGTTGCGCTCCCGCGTGGAGGTCGAGGTGAGCGCGGACCGATTGCAGGAGTGGCCCGCGGAGACGCTGCAGCAGATCGAGCTGACCGTCGCGCTGGCCGACATCGAGGAGTTCGTCGATCTCGCCACCCGAACGAAGCCCTGAGACATGCCCATTCGCGACCTGACCTCCCTCAGACTGGACGAGCTTCTCGGCGCCCTGCTCGCGGCAGTTGTCAACAGCCAGCGCGAGGCGACAGCGAGCACGCTGGCGCTGGTCGAACAGATAGGGCTGCTCCGCGGCGACGACGGCGAGGAACGTTTCCGTACCGTGAGTATCCGGTACACCAAGCTCGACGAGAACCAGCGGCCCTCCGAGTTCGTCCTGGAGGTGCCGCTTCTGGCCATGGTGGCGATCCCGACACTCACCGTGCGCAGCTCGAAGGTGTCCTTCCGCTACGACCTCACGGAGACGACGGTCGAGAAGCCGGCCGAAGCCGAGCGGGGTGCGCCGCAGCCGCTTGGCGGCCTGGCACCACAGGAGGTCATCCTCAAGGGCTTCGTCCCCCGGACCCGGACGACACGGGAGACCCGGGAGACGGCGGGCATCGACGTGGAGGTCACGGTGGAGAGCACACAACTGCCGCTCGGCCTTGAACGGCTGCTCGATCTCACCGAACTCACGGTCGCGCGGCCCGCGGAGGATGAGCGGTCATGACGAGGCCGGTGGACCAAGACAACGTCGTGCAGAGCACGGGTGCGGCGGCACAGGCACTCGACCATCTGGAGCGGGCGCTGGAAACGGCCGGTTTCCTTGAGGGCAGGAGCTCCTACCGGCGCATGGCCGAGGTCCTGCTCGCGCAGCGGTTGTCCGCGAATCCGCCTGTCGACCCGCGGGCGCTGGCCGGGTTCGAGCAGATCGCGCTGACTGCGGGGCGGATCTACGCAATGCTCCAGCCATACGTTGAGGTGATGCGGAGCCTTGCCACACTCGCCCCTGATGAGCCAGACGGCCCAGAAACCCGCCCGACCACCCCAGGCGCTACGGCGCCAGGCACGACGGGACGCCGCACGGCTCCGGTCGGCGCCACCGGTCCCGGCACGCCCGGGACCGAAGCGGTCCGCGCGGCCGTTCTCGCCGAACTGCGTCGCCGCGGCCGCCGGGCGGCCTCCGTGTCCGTGCTGGCCCGCTCGGCACACAGCAGCACCGAGACGGCCGAGGCGGTGCTGGCCGGGCTCGTCGGCGACGGCACCGTCCAGGTGCGCACGGTCGGCAGCGAGTCCCGCTACCTCCTCACCGCGCCCCAGCCAGCCCGGCGCGCTGCGCCCCGAACCGCCAGAGGCACCCGATGACGACAACCGCCCCTTCCATCTCCGCGACCGTCGGCGCGGGAGGGACCAACACACCCGATGATGTACGCGTCGTGCAGGACCTGCTCAACCGCGCCGCGGACGCGGGGCTGGCCGTGGACGGTGTGTGCGGACCGGACACGCGCCAGGCCATCACCGCGTATCAGGCGGCCTTCCTGCGCACCCCGGACGGGCGTGTGGACCCTGGCGGCCAGACCTTGCGGCGGCTCGCGGCCGAGGCGCGAGACCGGAGGGGGCCGCCCCGCAGCGACCCCGCGACTGCCGCCGGGCCAGCCGACGGCCTCCGCCTCACCCAGTTCGCTAGCCAGGGCAACGGCCACTACGCGTACTCCTCCCCGGAGCGCCAGTACGGCACCGACACCATGCTGCAACTGCTGACCTCCACCGCGGCCACCCTGCACCAGGGGGGACTCGAGTTCGGCGTCGGCGACATCAGTTTCCAGCAGGGCGGCCAGATGCCCCCGCACACCACTCACCGCGCTGGCCGTCACGTCGACCTGCGCCCGCTTCGGACCGACAATGCCCGCGGCCCCGTGTCCCTCGGCGACTCCCGCTACAGCCGGGAGGGCACCCGCACCCTGGTCGAGGCCCTCCTCGCCCAGGGTGCGGTCCGCAGAATCTTGTTCAACGACGCCGAGATCGCCGGCGTACGCCACTTCGCCGGCCACGACAATCACCTGCATGTCGAACTCGGCCAATAGCCCAGACCGAGCGGGGGATCATCGCCGGAAGAGTGCGCGCCCAGCGGCCGCGACAAAGGGACTGGCGAGCCCCATCGTCTTCTCTTGCGCCGTCGGGAAGCTCGTGCATCAGTGCTCGCCGTCACCAGGCGCGGCGTCAACCTGGTTCCACTCGCCGTCACTTGGACTCGGGCTGATCGTTGCACGGATCCGCCGATCCTGAGCGAGGTGTGTGGTGGGCCCGCCCCCATCGTTGAGAAGCAACAGGTGCAACTGAACCGTTGACGGGCGGTTGTCCCTTCCGGTGGGGCAGTGCATCGCGCTCGCCGCCACCCATCTCTCCCCCGGCCAACTCACCTCTGGACCGCAACATCTGGACCGCAGCAAGGGATAGAGGTCACTCGTACGCTCGCTGAAGGGGCCGGCTTTCGGCGTGGGGGTCACCACTTGACAGTGGAAAGGCTCCGCCACATCAGTCAAGAGGTCCGCCCGGTCCGTCTAGTGCTGCGTTCCTCAAAGGCGTATCGCAAGCGGGCTCGGAACTACCGCGTGGATGGTGCGGGGCGGCCCATATCCACTTTCGGAAGTGAGTGTTGAGCTGCAGGGTGGCGCAGATGGGAATGGAGAGATCTCGTTGGGGATCGAGGACGCGTCAAGGCGGATCAGACTCAGCACATGACGGTATATCTGCCTTCGCCCATGATCGCCTGCCATGCTTTCCGTACGAACTCCGCGCCCACATCAGGGGGATGTCATGGGCGATCAGGCGTACTGGAACAACGGAGATCGACCCCGAGTCTTCATCAACTGGTCATCGTTCACCGCACAGGGAATTGACAGCTCATGGCAGGGTCCGGTCACGGACGCGGTGATCAACGCGTATACACGATGGATGAATGCGGGTGCGGACTGCCGTTTCCAATTCTGGAACTACACCGACCGGAGTGACGCTCAGGACGGCGAGATCATCATCTCGATGAATGAGCGGCACGCCGACACCACGCGCATCGCATCGGCCTTCGTCAACTGGCGGCGCGCGAACATTGTCGTGCACCGCAAGAACGGATCCAACCTGACCCCCTGGCCCCTGGTGCCGTTTAACGCGCAACCCGGCCAGATCGACCTCCAGGGTGTCCTGACCCATGAGTTCGGGCACTGCTTCTGGCTCGACCACAGCTCCAGCGCCCAGGACACCATGCACGCCGACTATGCGTACCATCGCCAGCGGTTCGGCCCCTGGGAAGGCGACGTGGCCCGGCTCAAGGCGCTCTACCGCGACATGGACCGCAACCGGCTACGGGAGTTTCGTTCGACCGACGGCGGCAGCTCCTGGTTCGCGCAGGGCACCCAGCTGACCAACTACAACAACTACCAGGCACGCACGTGCCTGACCCCCGGCATCACGTCCATCGGCAATAGCGGCCTGTATGCGCTTGGCTGGAGCCACCCCAATCGCATCCCCACGTGGTTGCGGACGGACGGCGTGAACTTTCTGTTCAACGGCTGGGTGTACTACGGCGGTGAACGGTCCGTGCACGGCCCCGCACTCGCCGACGAGCCGGGCGGGCTGATGCTCATGGCCTGGGTCCACAACGACGACAACGGCAGTATCCGAGTGGTCCGCTCCACCAATCAGGGAGCCAGCTGGGCCTGGGCCGCAACACCCGTCGGCGCAACCACCTTTGGCACCCCCGGCCTCGTCTCCACCATGGTCGGTGGGCGCCGCGCCTGGGTACTCGCCTGGGCGCACTTCGACCGCTCCGACCACACCGGGACCGGCCGCATCCGGGCCAGCGTCTCCTACAACGACGGCGGTTCCTGGTCGCAGCCCACCGTCGTACCGACAAGCTTTGACTACAGGTCGCTCGTCGGCGTATCCCTCGCAGCAGCCCCGGACAACCGGATAGTGTTGGCGTTCGCCTGGGCCGGGGAGTCGATCGCGGCCATGAATCTGGTGCGCAGCCTCGACTGCGAAGTCTCCGGTGACCGGCTGGTACAGCGCGGCACTGGATTCTCCGACGACCGCACGCGGGCGCAGCCGGCCGTGACCTACGACCCAGGTCATGACCTGTTCCACCTGGCCTTCCGCGAGCAGAACTTCCTCACCTCGCTGCGTGTCGCGCGCAAGGAGTGGCTGAAATCGTCAACGTGGTCCGCAGCTCAGCAGCTGCCCAATTCCACATCGAGCACCGGGCCGGCCCTCGCGCACAGCCGTGGAGGCAACAATCTTCTTCTGTGGTACGGAGGTGAGTGAGCTGTGGCCACGTATGGGAGGACCACCCCGACCCTGTCGCAGCAGATCAGGGACTGCCAGATCGTCGCCGTACTACGGGAAGCGACCTTGGAGACGGCCGTCGAGGACCACGAGGCACATGAGCCCAGGCAGGTGGGAACCTTCCGTGTCACACCCGTTGAAGTACTCAAGGGCGACGTCCAGGGCGAGCTGACCCTGCACGTCCCCAGCCAGGGGTTCGCGGAGCAGACTGAGTGGCAGCTTGCTCCGCAGGGCGCCGAACCCAGGGTGGCCTTTCTCGTTCGGGACAGCGTCGACACCTGGGTGCCGTACTTCTCCAGCATGTTCCCGCTCGACGGCGAGACGGTGCTGCTGTCCGAGGCCGTGGAGGACGACCGGCCCGGCCACGAAACCTCCCTGAATCTAGCGGGGTTGCGCACGCTCATCCGGCAGGAAGCCGAGAAGCGGCGCGAGCGGGAGGCACAGCTGAGGGAGGCTGAGCCCGAGATCACGACCCGTCGCGAGCCCTACCCGCTCGAGGAGGCCCCGGAGGCACCGGACCCAGGCGGCAGCCCGTCCGCCCCCACCCCGGGCCCGGACGACGACACCGGGGCACCGGAAGGATCGTGAGCAGGACCCCGTCAGCCTCGCACGCCCGCAGGTACGAGGAAGCCCTGCGGCTACTGCGGCGAGCGGAGTTTACGGAAGTAAGTCCAGCTGTTCTCGTTCGGCGTGCTCCGCTTCTCCGGGGCCTGGGCGAACCCCGGTGGTAGTCGGCGATGTAGGCACAGGCGCGCTCGAGGATCTCGGCGTACGGGCCAAGCTTCCGACCCCGACAGTGACCCATTGATCTACCTCGAGAGGGCCCAGGCTGGGCAGCAACGGGGATCCTGCGAGGGGGTCAGCGCATTCGTGCGGTCGGCAGCAGGCAGGGGGACGTGATGGGACGGTCGGCGCGCGAGGGCTCGCCGCCGACGGCAAGGCGACGGCATCAACCTGGCTTCACCGGAGTTACTTGGGCCCGGACTGATCGTTGCACGGATCAGTCGATCTTGAGTGAGGTGTGTGGTGGGCCCGTCCCTCATCGTCGAGAAGTACATGTTCAAGCGTGACGGCCAGTGGTTCTCCCGCGAGTTCAAGGGTCTGGTCACCCTCCTGGTGGGGCCTTCCGGTGCCAAGACCGGCAAGTCCACCGCGCTGAAGCGCCGTTGTATGCGCTGAGGCTGACCACGGCCGTCACGATGCCGCAGGTCCGCCGGTGTTCCCTGGTGCGGGCCGTGGTGAGGATCGACGGCGCGCGCTGGCAGATCACGCGCAGCGGCCGTACCTCCCGCAGTCTGGCCACGGTGACCAATCTCAGTGACCCGGCCGAGGCGGAGCGGATGCTGCACATCACCGCGTCGAAGCCCGGTGTGCCAACCGTCGGGGGTCTGGCTTGCGGCGCGGGCAGCCATGCTGATGGTCAGTGAGAGGGCGAACTGCTGCCCGTCCGCGGCCATTTTGCCGAACGTCGCGCGTGCTTCGGCTTCTTCGAGGACAGCGGTGTCGGCGAACGCGTCGGATACGAGCGCCCCCAGCGCGCCGCTCGCGCTGCACGCGTCGGCCGCGATCGCGCCCGGGCGGTCGTGCAGCAGGTCAGCGTAGTAGACCGTCCGAGTGCGCGCGCCCATGTCCCGCTCGAACAAATCGTCGTCCCAGACGGCCGTGAGGTGGGGCTCGGGTGGTTTGTTACCAGCACCATGCACATAGATGAACGTGACGGAGTTCGCGTTGAAATCCATGGCGGACATCTCCCCTCCGGTTCTCCGCTGCGTTGCACGGTCGCGGGGAGCATCCCGTTGCGGCGGCCTGCGGTCAATCCGTTGCGGGAAGTGGGAGATGAGGTTCCCGCTCCTGCTCTGGCCAGCATCCTGGCTGCGCGGGATGCTGCCACTCTCAGCGTGAACCAGGGGAAGTGACTGGCATGCCGGACGGCAAACATGCGCTCGGTTGTCCGGGGCAGTGCGGCTGCCTGCCGGTCGGTGTCGCTCGCGGCTCGCCCCAGGGCCCGGCAGCCGCACGGGCCTGTCAGCCCGTGGCCCTCCTTCCGGCCGCCGGGGATCCGGTCGCCGTAACGGAGAACGTGTCCGAGCGGCCTGGCTGCGAATTCCCGGACCGTGAAAATGCGCGGGAGACAGGCATCGGGGCCTTCGGCACGGTAAGGGATCACGCAGCCGTCACCGGCCGCATCAACCACCTCTCCCCCGCCCTTGCCCCGGATCGCCAGCGCCATGTGAGGTCAACAGCCTGGGGCCCCTGGGCAGCGGTGGCTTCCCGGGAGTTTCGCGAGCCCCATGAGGAATCCGATATCGAGATCTACTTCGGTGCGCGCCAGCACGGCGACACATCTGCGTTCGACGGGCCCGGCGGTGTTCTCACGCACGCGTTCGTCCCCCTCGTATCGCCTGAGTACCAGACTGCCGTCGAGCGCTGGAGGTAGGCGCGTGTTCACCATCACCTTCGCCACGCGGCGAGCCTTACCGGGGCACCTGGTCTCCCTGCGCACCTCGCAGGACTGGGATACAGACATCCCCGGCTGGTTCACCGGTGGGCAGTGGGTCTTCACGCTGGACGAGCGCGACTACCCCGACCGGTTCGAGTGCAAGTTCGTGCTGGACCGCACCACCTGGATGGACAGAGGCAATCTCGTCGTGACACCGGCGCCCGGTGTGGTCCGCCGGTTCACGGACGTCGAGGTCTTCTTCACAGGAATGGGAAAGGTGGTCGCGGAGTCCGGCCGGGTGCAACGGGCCCTCGTCCAGCCCGAGTACGACGAGAAACACCTGTACGACGTCATCGTCGTGGGCTCCGGCTTCGGCGGCGGGATCCTCGCCGACCAGCTCGCCGACCGGGGTGCGGACGTGCTCGTACTGGAGCTGGGGTCCTATCTGTTTCCCACCCATGTGGCGAATCTGCCTCGCCGGCTGCGGACCGGAGTCTTCGACAAGCACGTGTGGGGACTGTGGAAGGACTTCCGTACGGTCAACTACATCAACGGACCGGGGTCCAACTTCCAGGGTGCCCAGGGATTCAACCTCGGCGGGAGGTCGGTCTTCTGGGGCGGCCTGATCCCCGCGATGGGGGCGTGGGAACTGGCCGGCTGGCCCGCCGAGATCCGCGATCACCTCCTCAACACCGGATACAGGCAGGCGCAGGACGCCCTCAACCGGACCACCCCTGGCGCCTCGCCCTACCAGGAGGGCATCAAGCGGCTGCTCGCCACCACACTGCCCGACCACGTGCACTTCGACGCGCCGGTGGCCGTCCAGTACCAGGGCTACACCCCGGCGTCGATGCCAGGAGGCATGTTCTCCACCGCCGACCTGCTACTGGAGAGCCTCCTGGCCCAGGACGAAACGCCCCCGCCCGGCAGGATCGTCCTCAACCTCAACCATGCCGTCCGTGAGGTACTGACCGATGGCGACCGCAAGGCCTCCGGAGTGCTCTGCTTCGACCTCCTCAACTGGCGGGAACGCCGATACAAGGCCCGGAACATCGTGCTGGCCGCCGGAACCATCGAGTCCGCGAAGATCGCTCTCAGGTCCCGGCTGAAGGACCCCAACCAGCTGATCGGACGGGGCATCACCGACCACCCGATCCTCTACACCCACTTCTCGCTCCCCTCCTCCTCGCCACACGCCGTACCCGCTTCCAGCGCCAAGGTCCTCTCCCGCCACCGAGACGCCTCGGTCGGCAACCACCCCTACAACGCGGTGCTGGAACTGGGCGCCGACTTCAACCAGGGCCGCTACATCGACCCCGACAACCTCGCACAGCACCGCAAGGACAAGAGGGACTCGGTTCTGTGCGAGCTGGTGTTCCTGCTCCACGCAGATCTACGCAACGACAACCGCGTCGAACTCGGCAGCTCGCCGGACGGCCCCGTTACCGTGCACGTCCAACCCGTTCCCGTCGCGGCGCAGATACGCCGGCAACTGGAGCAGGCCAAGCGGGCGGTCTTCGACGCCCTGGAAGCGCAGCCGCTCCGGTTCGAAGACCTCTCACTGAAAACTGCCTCGCTGGGTGGAGTGGCCCATGAAGTCGGCACCCTCCGCCTCGGCGGTGTCCTAGACAGCAACCTACGCTTCCTCGACTACGACAACCTCTACGCCTGCGACAACTCGGTGCTCCCCACCTCCCCGGCCGCAAACCCGTCCCTGACCCTGACCGCACTCGCACTACGCCTGGCGGAACATCTGACACCGACACGATGAGACACGGCCTCGGCCCAGCCATGCGAGGCACTCACGCAACCCCGGTGCCGCTTGCGCTTGGCTGGCAATGGTGAGCTCGTGAGTATCCGGGCCCTTCGCAAGCAGCACTGTGCTGGCCGACAACAGGCTGCGGCCCTTGAGAGGCCATCCGGCGCGGATCAATCATTACGTCCCGCTCGACGCGCGTTGGCCCACCCGATTCCGCTGCTCTCCGCTCAGCTTCAGTGAACATCCCTCGCAGGCCCCTTGAATTTGCCGCTCGCGCGGGTGTCTCAGTTGTGGCTGAACAAGACATGCCAGCAGAGCGACTCGAAACGCTCAGTTGAGGTGAGACACCACAGCTCAGGACGTCAGATCTGCTCACCTAGATCGAGCCGTGACACCTCGGTGAGTGAGACCACGGTCCGCAAGGGTGTGTCCGAGTTGGAGGCCGGCGAGGAGCCTCTGGGGCGGGTGCGGCGGCCGGGCGGTGGCCGCAAGAGGGTCGCAGATCTCGATCCGGGGCTGCGGCCGGCTCTCCTGGCGCTTGTCGAGCCGGACGAGCGAGGCGATCCGATGTCGCCGCTGCGGTGGACGGTGAAGTCGACCCGCACGCTGGTGCGGGAGCTCGCCCGGAGCGGACACAAAGTCAGTGCGGACACCGTCGCGGGCCTGCTGCGGGAGGAAGGCTTCAGTCTGCAGGCCAACGCCAAGACCATCGAGGGCGGCCGGCATCCCGATCGATATGACCAGTTCCGCTATCTCAACGAGCAGGCCCGTGATCACCGGGACGCCGGCCAGCCGGTGATCAGCGTGGACACCAAGAAGAAGGAGCTCGTCGGCGAGTTCAAGAACAACGGCCGCCAGTGGCGGCCTGCGGCTGATCCGGCGCTGGTGAACGTCCATGACTTCGCCGACCCTCAGCTGGGCAAGGCCGTCCCGTACAGGATTCACGACCTCACGGCGAACACCGGCTGGGTCAATGTGGGCACCGATCACGACACCGCCGCATTCGCGGTGGAATCGATCCGCCGCTGGTGGTGCGGCCAGGGTCGGGTCGCCTACCCGCAGGCGACGCGATTGCTCATCACCGCCGACGCGGGTGGCTCGAACGGCTACCGCACCCGGGCCTGGAAGCTCGAACTTGCCCGGTTCGCGGCCGAAACGGGACCGACGATCACCGTGTGTCATCTGCCGCCGGGCACATCGAAGTGGAACAAGATCGAGCACCGGCTCTTCTCGCACATCACCATGAACTGGCGCGGCCGCCCGCTGACCAGCCATGCAGTCATTGTCCAGTCCATCGCCGCGACCACCACCCGCACCGGACTGCGTGTCATGGCCGAGCTGGACACCAACGTCTACCCCACCGGAGTCCAGATCGGCGACGCGGAGATGGCGTCCCTGCCACTGGCCCGACACGCCTTCCACGGCGACTGGAACTATGTCCTGCACCCCCAGCCCTGCCCAGCCATCCCAGCACCCCGGGCTCCGCAGAAACCGGCCGCGGAGTGGGACCACGCTCTCCTGTACGATCCCGCCCTGACCGGCATGTCCCGGCAGCAACTGAGCGATCTCACCGACACTTTGGCCCTCCACGGCGACGTCAAGCGAGGCCGCCCGCCCCGGCTCGCCTTCCCTGACCAGGTCCTGGCAGCCGTCCTTCACCTGCGGGTCGCCCTGGCCGCGGAACCCCTCGCCGTGCTGTTCGACAGCAGTAGGACTGCCATGCACCGCACCCTGCTGAAGATCAGGACGCTGCTGAAGGCGCACAGCATCGTCATCCCGCCGGCGGCCACTCCGCCCTCCGCCCTCTGCCCTCACAGCCCTCCAGGCTCGGGTTCGAGCCCTGAGCAGCGACTCCAGCATCATGATCAAGACAACGTGTTAATGATCTGCAAGCCCTTAGCCGGGCCTGTGGGTCAGAGGGGCGCTCCGCCTGTGACGCTTCCTGCAGATCCGCTTCGGCGTGCGCGTTGCTGGAGCCCGCCTACCAGTCCTCCCGCCGCGGCGCCCTGTGCGGATCACAGCTGAGACCGCGATCAGGTTTTCGCGTGCATCCAGGCGTTCCCGCCGTGGGAAGACAGTGTCTGGGCAGGGTGGCAGAAGGGGGCGGCCGCGGGAAGTGCCGCCTCCGGTGGCCCGGCCGGGACTGTCCTCGTGGGCGGGTCCCACTCGTCCCGCTGGAGGGCATCCTCGGCGGTGTTGCAGCCGCGGGGGTAGGTGACGCCGACGTGCACCTGGCTACGGCCTCGGACGGAAGAAGCGCCGGTTACGCACCATCACTGCAGGGCCAACTCCAAAGCGGAAGCTGTAGATCCTGAATTCGTGGCAGGGATCTTCCATCGGGACACGACGCCGTCGCCGTCGACGTAGATGAGGGTGGCTCCCCTCTGGGCAGCGGTGATGTCGAACGTGACAGTGTCGGTTACAAAAACCTTCGGTGGCACGGTTGCTCCACCCTCATCAGAAGATCCGAGGGCAACTACCCCCCGTGCAGCTGCGGTGTTGCCCGCCTTGACGGTATGCCCGTCGGATGTCTTCCAGCGGAAGCCGCCCGTGTCGGCTGTGCTGGTCACCGGAGACTTGGACCGGTTTGCTGCGTCGTACCTGAGGACGGCAAAGAGATCATGCTCTGGGGTAGATGTGCCAGCTTTCTCAACGTAGACAACGCTATCTGCGGTGATCTCCACCCTGCCCCTGCCGTTGACCCCCGCGGTGTCGGATCCTTTCCCCAAGTTGAGCGCGGTGCGCGGGCTTGGCCGTGGATCGCTTCCGTCACCGCTGTCGGAACAGGCGATGAGGCTTGAGCAGCAGATCGCTGCGAGCGCGGTTGTCGCGACAACGTGACGCATGATCCCCCTGACAGGAACAGTCGAAGGACGCAAATTCTCCTCTATATCGACAGGCCAGTGGCACCAATGTTTCCCTGTTGTGACCCGAAGCGATTGGGTGTGGTTCGGATCTGCTGCACGATCGGGTGACGTCTGAACTGGCTTGCCATGTAGGGCGGGTGGGAAGGATGTCGCTGTACCGAAGCCCTATCCGGAAGAGTTCCGCGATCATGTCGTGCGGGTCGCGCGTAACCGTGGCCCGGTCGTGACGCTGGACCAGGTGGCTGCTGGCCCCGGTGTCCACGTGATGACTTCGTCGAAGTCGAGGCGCCGGGCCGACGTCGGCGACGGGGTGACCCGGAAGCCGATCACGATCTTGTTGATCCACTCAGGGTCGTCGCAGCCGCCGTGCCCGACGAAGGCGTTGACGGGATTTGCGTAGTTGACCTTGATCTTTTCCGCTCCCGTTCGCAGCGCGTCCACCGCCTTCTTCTGCTCTGCGTCCGCGTAGTTGACCAGTTCTGCCAAGGCCTTCACCTCGGGCATGTCGTAGTACCAGGAGCCGCTGCACTTGTTGGTGCGGCTGAGGAGTTCGGGGTATCCCATCAGGGCGATCTGGGCGTTTGGCGCCTTGTCCGCAATGTCCCTGAGCACAGCCTGCAGATCGAAGATCATGCGGTCTACGATTCTCTTCTTTCCGGCGACGAAATCCGGGCCGCTGGAGCAGTCGGTGATGAGGCCGCATTCCTCCATCGCCTTGGCGAAGCCCAGTTCGTCGTTTCCGCCGAGTGTCAGCATGACCAGCGTGGTGTCTTTGCTGAGGATGCCGGAGTCGACCTGGACGACTTCGTTGAACTGACCCTCCCCGTGCGGCTGCGGAGAGTTTCCGGACGGCACTGGGGCAACGTTCTTGGTCATAGCGCCCGAGCATGCGGCGAAGCCCAGCTCGGCGTCATACCCCCAGCTGTCAGTGATCTTACCCAGGGCCTCGGAGGTGCCGGGCAGGACTATCTTGCGGGGCCATGCATTGTTGCTTCTGCGGCAGCCATTCCACTGCTTCGTCCCGTGGTCCTTGTTGCTCTCGGGGGAGTAGGAGCCTGCGCCTTCGCCTGAGGTGTACGAGTCGCCGAGAGCTGCGACGATGTGCTTGGGCTTGTCGCCGATGGGTTGGAAGGCGACGGAGTCCCAGGCGACGTCCTCATCGCCGGTTCCGTCGAGGGTGGTATTGGAAAGGCGGACCCGGGGTTTGCCACTGACCTTGTAGACGCCGAGCGAGACCCACTCGTTGGCCCCGCGCTCCTGGCCGATGGTCCGGGTTCTGGTGAAGGAACCGCTGCCGGTGTCGATCTCGTATTTGGCTTGCTGGGTATGCGCGCCGTGGTCCGGAAGATGGACCATGATCCGTACCCATTCATTCATGCTGTAGCTGAGTGCCCAGGTGCCTTTCGTAAGTGGCTGTTGTTGTTCCGAATCTCAAGGCAGCGTTTTCGCTGGTCAGGCATAGGTCCGGTGATTCAGTGGGAGTGGTGACGTGCCGTGTCGTCGCTCCTCGGGAGGCTGCAGATGCCGTCGGTCGTCGGACTGCTGGAACAGCACGAACTCGCCGCTCGCC
>NZ_JBSGUA010000039.1:0-1196 GCF_053607685.1 Streptomyces sp. NPDC055099
AGTTGGCCTCGTACGCCTCAGCGATCAACGTCTTGAGCTCGGCGTCGCGGACGGTGCGGGCCGCGGGTGCGGCCTGGCGTTTGTGGTGGGCATAGGAGGTGGAGGGGGCGATCTTGCAGTCGTGCTCGGTGAGAACCCGGCAGATCGGCTCGACGCCGCCGAAGCGGTCCTTGTGCTCGTCGATGAACGCTACGAGCGTGTGTGTGGCCGGTCGAGCCCGGCCGCGAAGAAAGACGCCGCGGCCTTGAGGATGTCGTTGGCCCGTTTCAGCTCGGCGTTCTCCTTCTTCAGCCGCTTCAGCTCGGCCGACTCCTCGCTCGTCGTGCCCGCACGGGTCCCGGCGTCGACCTGGTCCTGCCGCACCCACTTGCGCAGCGTCTCGGTCGCGCCGATGCCCAGCTTCTGGGCGACCGCTTTCATCGCGGCCCACTCGGTGTCGTACTCCGGCCGCACCTCGGCGACCATGCGCACCGCACGACGGCGCAGCTCAAGCGGGTACTGGGAAGGACGTGCCATAACTCGATCCTCTCAAACGATCGAGTCCCTACCGAACCCGGAACGGTTCACCCGCCCGAATGCTTCCCTGTCCCGCCACACAACTGAACGAATCTGCCACCCGTCACGCACCGTCACAGATCAGCGGTTGCGAAACAGGCACTCATACGTTTTGCCCACGGCTTGACGGAGCTGGCGGAGGTAGGCGGCGAGCATGCCGACCTCCTGCACCGCGAAGCTGACCGGGCTCTCCGGACGCCCCATGGCGTTCAGCTGCTCGCGCCGTTGTTGAAGGCCGCAGCCACTATTCTGCGCAGCAGCCCTCGCTCACGGCCCCCGCCCCTGTGCCTGGTCGTGTTGGCCGCCACGACGACGGCGACACCGAGGCCGCCCACGGCACCGAGCAGGAGAAGGACCTCCCGCGCGGGCATATGCGTGAAGAGGCTGAGCACGACAGCCGCGGCGAGGAACGCCACGATGACCAGGGCCTGTGCCATGCCGAAGAACGGAGCGGCAGTGGCCGTAGCGGGAGAGGCGGTTGCCTCCTTGGTGCTTTTCACTGTGATGGGCTCCCATGGAGTGAGCCGGGGGGGGGCGGCGGGCCCCCCCCGGCGGGGCGGTGGGTACTCACACGCGGCGGCGGGCCCCGGGGGGTTGGGCCCGCACCGCGCGGGGTGAGGCCCGGGCCGGCCGGTTACACA
>NZ_JBSGUA010000039.1:1206-7514 GCF_053607685.1 Streptomyces sp. NPDC055099
GTCTGGCGGGTAGGGTGCTTCCGGGGTTGTGGTGGTGGAACTTTTGGTTAATTACTGTTTTTGGCCCCCCCATGTCGTTCCCCGGGGCGGGCGGCCGCCCCCCGCCGGACTGCGGGTTGCTGACTCAACCGGGCCGGCGACCGCGAGGTGTTGGCGCACCTCGAGCGCGGTAGACGGCCCGGACGGCCGTAAGCCGCAGCATCCTTGGCGGGGGATCCTGCGCGCGCGGGGATGGCCCCAAGTACGCGGAGCGCATCAACGAAGAGTTCCGCTGCTCCCCACACCCGCGGGGATGGACCCCCGTTCACCAAGCACCACGAGATGTTCGTGCACTGCTCTCCGCGCACGCGGGGATGAACCCACCATGGAAGCCTGGATTCCGGAAGAGTACGACTGCTCCCCCACGCGTGGGGATGGCCCCGCGGCGAAGCGCACACCTCAGGCAGGATGAGGCTGCGCCCCGCACGCGCGGGGATGGCCCCATCTCCCGGAGCGCCTGTCCAAACCAGATCTGCTCTCCCCGCGGACGTGGGGATGGACCCAGGGCCTTGCCCATGTCCGCGGCCTTGGTGCCCTGCTCCCCGCACGCGGGGGATGGACCCCGGCCGACCGGCGACTTCGACGACGGCATACTCTGCTCCCCGCGCGAGCGGGATGGCCCCGGCGTGTCCCGCACGTACGGCGTCCAGACCGGCTGCTCCCCGCGCCTGCGGGGATGGCCCCGTGACGTACGCCTGTTCTCCCTGGTGTCCGGCCTGCTCCCCGCACATGCGGGGATGGACCCGCGGATAACCCTAGATCAGACGCGTACGGCATCTGTTCCCCGCGCACGCGGGGATGGACCCGCGCCTTTGAGGCCGGCGATCAGCGTCGCCAGTTGCTACCCGCGCCCGCGGGGATGGTCCCACCGCCCGCTGCCGGCCCGCCCTCACCGCGCTCTGCTCCCTGCGCCCGCGGGGTTGGCCCCTGCCGGTTCCGCGGTTACGTCGACCCCGGCGGCTGCTCCCCGTGCGCGCGGGGGCGGTCCCTCGGTACGGGTGATGGGCGGCTTGGGCCCGTACTGTTCCCCGCGCACGCGGGGTTGGCCCCCGCACCGTCGTCGAGACCGTAGGCATCATCGCCTGCTCCCCGCGCCAGCGGGGATGGCCCCGGCTCCTAGATAGGCGGTGATCCTTGCAGACACTGCTCCCCGCATACGCGGGGATGGCCCCAACAACGGGCCCATCCGCTACCGCAAGGTCAACTGTTCTCCGCGTCTGCGGGGGATGGACCCGACATGGCCAAGGCCTTGCGAAGCTTGCAGAACTGCTCCCCGCGCTTGCGGGTATGGCCCGCGCAATGGTGAAGGTGTTGGGTTTCGTGGGTTGGTGGCGGCAGAATGCCTGGTGAAAGAGTCTGCTCCCCGCGCCTACGGGGATGGACCCGTGGGCTTCACGACACCGAAGCCGTCGACGACCCGCTCCTCGCGCACGCGGGGATGGTCCCGGCTCCGAGCCGGGAGGCCCGAGTTGCCTCGACTGCTCCCCGCGCGTGCGGGGATGGACCCCGGGTATGGGTCGCCGAGTCCTCACAGATCCGCTGCTCTCCGCGCCTGCGGGGATGGACCCTCGTGGGTGATGCCGTCGTAGAGCTCCTCGTCCTGCTCCCCGCGTGCGGGGATGGCCCCAAGGAAGACACCTACAACGGGCTGATCACCCTCTGCTCCCCGCACTCGCGGGGATGGACCCGACGTCACCATCACCCGGGACGGCGGGAGTTCCTGCTCGCCGCACTCGCGGGGATGATCCCCACCACCCTGGCCCGGCCTTTCCGCCGGCGCCCTGCTCCCCGCACCCGCGGGGATGGACCCACCGGCGACAGCGCGCTGAAGGGCGACATGGTCTGCTCCCTCGCCCGCGGGGATGAACCCTGGCCCATGTCGCCGCCTGCGGCCTTCCAGGACTGCTCCCCGCGCGCGTGGGGATGGATCCCGTGCCCTGGAGCGGGCCACGATCAAGGTCGACTGCGCCCCGCGCGTGCGGGGATGGTCCCTCGAAAGGGAATCCGATCTGTTTCAGCTTCGTCTGCTCCCTGCGCGTGCGGGGACGGCCCCCAGTATGGCGGCCTCCGTCAGCTGACGCGCAGACTGCTCCCTGCGCACGCGGGGATGGACCCCCGCTGTCGATCCGCACCCGTTCTTCGCGCACCTGCTCCCCGCGCGTGCGGGGGTGGCGCCGTTCGGCTTATGGTCCGGCTGTTCGCGCGGTGCATTTTCGGCAATTGGGCCTGCGGGTGGCCGTACGCTGCAGTTGCTGTCCCGTGCACCCAGGTGGTGGAAATGACCGAATCTTTGAAAGTTGCTCAGAACGGCTCTCTTGCCTGGTGAAAGCCCAGGCCGGCGAGTCTGCTCCCCGCACGTGCGGGGATGGACCCGAAACCACCTTGTTCAAGACGATCAGCAAGGACTGCTCCCCGCACGCGCGGGGATGGCCCCGGCCTCGCCAGCTCCAGGCGCTGCGGCACGATCTGCTCCCCGCACACGCGGGGGCCGCGACGCCCCGCGTTGGCCAGCCGGCGCCGCCCTGCTCCCCGCACGCGCGGGGGTGAACCCGCGGGAGTCGTGCTCGGCGCCGTCGACGGCCTCTGTCCCTCGTACGCGCGGGGATGGATCCGATGACCTGGAGCCGCTGGCTGGGGAGAGCTACTGCTTCCCGCGTCCGCGGGAGATAGACCCTTCCTGGTGCTGGATGAGCTGTGGCGGGTGCTCTGCTTCGCGCGCGTGCGGGGATGGACGTGATGTCGTTGTCCGGGCCCTGATGGTGCTCAAGGACGTCGTAGTGGGCCCTGTGGTCCGGGGGAGTGACGCGGGGCGTGTGGGCTTTTGATGCGGCAGGTTTGCATTGTCAGTGACGGGTACGGGTGCGTACCCGTACTATCGGTCTGGATGGGAAGGAGCGCAATGTCTGATGCCAACGTGAGAATCCCTGAGGGCGCCAAAGATCGGCTGGCGGCCATCGCGGCCAGCGAGGGGCTGTCCCTGCGCGCCTACCTGGCGCGCCTGGCCGATACCCTCCTGACTCCTCAGGAACGTGCCGAACGGGCTGAGCAGGCCCGCGCTGCGCTGCAGGAGTGGACGGGCTACGCGCCCAGCATCACTGAGCAGCAAGAACTGGATGTTGAACTGGACCGGCGCCTGGCCAGGGCGACCGGCCGGTGAGCGGCACCCACATCGTTCTGGATGCCACGGCGATGGCCGCGGCTGGCGCGGGCAACGTGCTGGCCTCCCGGCTGATTCACCGCGCTCATGCCGAGGCCGGCTGGTACCTGTACGCCCCTACCTGCGTGCTGGTCGAAGCAGACCGCGCGCGGCCCGGAACAGCCGAGCACCTTGCTGCAATGCCCGGCGTCACCGTCCTGGATCTGGACCTGCCCGCTGCACTCGCGGTAGCGCAACAGCAGGGCTGGGCCAGCGCCCACACCGAATACGCCGCCCAGCCCACTCCGGACCGTCCCGACGGTGCGATCGTGGCCACCACCGTCCCAGAGCAGTGGGAGGGGCGCCCCGTCCGGGTCCTGGATGTGCGTGCGTGATAGGACCAGTAGACGACGGCTGAGCAGTGACCTTACTACCGGAGCCTTTCGTGCGAGTGCGGGGGCAGTCGGAAGGCCATCGGCCCTCCATCTCCCGTAGGGGGCTCCGACTTCGGATCTTCGTTCCGTGAGGCTGCTGATTGCTCCCCGTGCCCGCGGGGATGGACCTCAGGCGGAGGCCGCGGCAAAGGTAGAGCAGGCCTGCTCCCTGCGCATGCGGGGATGGTCCCGTGCCGAGGAGCGTCATGCCGACTGTCCCTTCCTGCTCCCCGCCCGCGCGAGGATGGTCCCAAGCACAGGAAGCCGAAGGCGCTCGGAGCCAACTGCTCCCCGCGCGTGCGGGGATGGTCCCCACCCCCGTGCCGCATACGTCAGGACGGCCCGCTGCTCCCCGCTTTCGGGGGATGGACCCAGCAAGGCGCTCGCGATGATCGCGATAATGATCTGCTCCACGTTCTCGCGGGGATGCCCCTCCCAGCCTGATCATCGGGCCGAGAATGGGCTGCTGCTCCCCGCACATGCGGGGATGGCCCCTACGTCGTCCCGGCGGGCGGCGACGTGCGCGCCTGCTCCCTGCGCACGCGGGGATGGCCCCACGGGCTCCGCGTAGCAGTGGCAGTTGTCGTGCTGCTCCTCGCGTCCGCGGGAATAGACCCGGCGACATCGCCGAGTAGGAGTCCGCCGCGAGCTGCTCCCCGCACGCGCGGGGATGGTCCCGCGTTCGACCAGACCAACCGGCCCAACGAGGTCTGCTCCCCGCGCACGGGGGGGATGGCCCTTCCTTGATCGCGTCGGCGGCGATCTCGCCGTCCTGCTCCCCGCGCCCGCGGGGATGGTCCTACGCGCGCCATCAACTCCGCGGCCGGCGTCATCTGCTCCCCGTGCACGCGGGGATGGACCTCCTGGCAAAGGCGTGATCGAGGGCCCAATGTACTGCTCCCCGTACGCGCGGGGATGGACCCGTGCGCTTCGCCGACGCCGCGGTGTCGACCTGCTGCTCCCCGCGCCCGCGGGGATGGTCCCTCCCAGCGACGACCGTCGAAGTGGACACGGAACTGACCCGCCCGCGCGGGGATGGTCCCAGAGCTGCTGTCACGGTCCAGGTGGCGGCCTGCTCCCCGCACGTACGGAGATGGACCCGTCCACTCCGAGGGCGGCACGCCGTCCTGCCCCTGATCCCCGCGCGTGGGTGGATGGTCCCTCGGCAGCCACACGGGGCGACTGGAGGAGGTGCTGCTCCCCGCGAGCGCGGGGATGGCCCCCACTACGCTTCGGTCCCGTAAGTCCTACACGACTGTTCCCCGCGCGTGCGGGGATGGACCCCGCTGCGGCGGCTACGTCCTGGCCGCGACTGTCTGCTTCCCGCACGCGCGGGGTTTGCCCCGACGACTCGGAGAACGTCAACGTCCAGATGGACTGCTCCCCGCACACGCGGGGATGGTCCCTCCGAGGCCCACCGCATCCGGAACCCGGCCAGCTGCTCCCCGCGCATGCGGGGATGGTCCCGTCGGCAGTGACCTCCTGGCCGTTACCGCAGGCTGTTCCCCGCACGCGCGGGGATGGTCCCTGGGAGGCGGCGAATACGCTGCCGGGCCAGATCTGCTCCCCGCCCGCGCGGGGGTGGTCCCGGAGACCTGTACGCGGCGATCGGCGCCCCCCGCTGCTCCCCGCGCGTGCGGGGATGGCCCCTCGGGCTAGCAGGAGCCTCCAAGGGTTCTTGCCTGCTCCCCGCACCCGCAGGGATGGTCCCAATCACCGGGATTCAGCGGCCGATCAGTTCCCCTGCTCCCCGCACCCGCAGGATGGTCCCCACGGGCACGCAGGGCCGGAGTTCATCCAGTACTGCTCCCCGCACCCGCGGGGATGGTCCCCCTCAACTTCATCACCGCGTCGTCGCAGCACGGCGCTCTCCGCACCTGCGGGGATGGACCCCTCGACCTCGCGCACGCCAACGCCGACAGATGGCCCCAGCCTCGTGCGCGCGGTCGTCTGGCTGGAGGGCCTACTCCCCGAACACGCGGGGATGGTGCCACGGCCTTCGCGGGTTCCTCGGACTGCTCCAGCTGCTCCGCGCGCGGGGACGGCCTCTGCTCGACGAAGATGACGCCGGGCTTCGCGGTCTGCTCCCCGTACTGCGGGGATAGTCCCGACGGAACCATCTCCTAGGTCGCCTCTGGCGGCTGTTCCCCGCGCCTGCGGGGATGGACCCGAGGCCGCGGAGCGGGGACTGTGGGCCCTGTACTGCTCCCCGCGTACGCGGGGATGGCCCCACCCTGACGATGCAGGCGTTTTCGGCGCACCTCTGCTCCCCGCACGCGCGAGGATGGACCCGCGTCCCCGAACGGCTGACGTCCCGCTCGGACCTGCTCCCTGCACGCGCGGGGGTGGCCCCATCCCCGCGCAGGCGGGGAGCAGACGTCGCCGGTCTCGAGCTGGTTGGCCTGCTTGGGACCATCCCCGCGCGTGCGAGGGGCAGTACGTCTTTTCCCGGTCGTAGGGAACGTCGTTGGGTCCATCCCCGCGTGTGCGGGGAGCACGCGGCTCAGGTCGCGGGGGCGCCTTCGTCGGGGGGACCATCCCCGCAGGTGCGGGGAGCACCGAGCTGAGGGCTACGTCAACAACCGTCTGCCGGGACCATCCCCGCAGGTGCGGGGAGCACCGCGGCATCCTCCTCGTCCCCAAGGGAACCCGGGGATCATCCCCGCAGGTGCGGGGAGCACGGCAACCCCAGGTACACG
>NZ_JBSGUA010000039.1:7610-34975 GCF_053607685.1 Streptomyces sp. NPDC055099
ACGTTCTCCCAGTACTGGGGATCATCCCCGCAGGTGCGGGGAGCACTGCGGCGTCCTCCTCGTCCCCAAGGGAACCCGGGGATCATCCCCGCAGGTGCGGGGAGCACGGCAACCCCAGGTACACGTTCTCCCAGTACTGGGGATCATCCCCGCAGGTGCGGGGAGCACTGCGGCGTCCTCCTCGTCCCCAAGGGAACCCGGGGATCATCCCCGCAGGCGCGGGGAGCACGTGTGTCTGGAGGACACCGGCGTCGACTACCTGGGACCATCCCCGCAGGTGCGGGGAGCACCGCGACCCGCACATCAGCGCCGACCTGCGCCAGGGACCATCCCCGCAGGTGTGGGGAGCACGCGAGCGTGGCGAAGTCCTCGAACACGAAGCCGGAACCATCTCCGCGGGTGCGGGGAGTAGAAGGGCCGGAAGGTCAGCACGGGGATGATCAAGGGGTCATCCCCGCAGGGGCGGGGAGCGCACTTCGCGACCTGCGGATGTCTTCCTTTCTTCCCCGTGCCCGCGGGGGATGGCCTCCGGTCGTCGGGCAGGGTCTCGGGGAGCAGAGGTTGTTCCGCGAGACCGCAAGGTTGGCGCTTAACACCTCGTCGACCTCCCCTCCGACGGAGTCTGCTGCGGTACGCCGGTGGGCCCGCGCTCCCGCATCGAACTTGCCGGCGAAATGCGGCGGTGTGGAGAGCTCCTCTCGGCGGATTGTCGGGGGTGGTCAGCGGGGTTGAGGTGGGGTGTGGAGATGGGCGGTTGTGATGTCGTGGATGGCGCGGATGGCTTCGGGGGCGAGTTTGGGCAGGGTGGGTATGGCCTGGTGCCAGCTGGGTGTGGTCAGGGTGTGGTGTAGCGCTGTGGCGGCCGCTTTGTGGTCGGGAGCCGGTGGGGTGGTGGTGTGGGCCAGGTGCTGGATGGCGCGGGTGAAGTGGATCTGCATGGTTGGTCCGGCCATGGGGTGCGGGCGGGCCGGGAGGTGGACGAGGTGTGCTGCGGTGGCGGCGAGTGCAGTGGCTTGGAGGAGGGGGTCGGTGGGTTGTCGTGCTACCTGCAGGGCGGTGCGGTTGTCGCCGAGGGTCGCGTGGAGGACGGCCAGGGCGGGGGTGGGGAAGTGTTCGGGGCCGCGGCTGGCCATGTCGTGTGTCAGCCAGGTCAGTTGCAGGTCGGGGCGTTCGCCGGCTTGGACGCGCAGGAATGCGTGGACGAGGACGTCTTCGGGCTGCCAGGAGTGTGGGCTGCTGCGCGATGACTGGGCACGGGCTTGTTCCATCACGGCCGTAAGGAGCTGATGTGGCTCGGGTGGGAGGTGGGCCGCGGCGGGCAGGAGTTCGGCCAGTGCGGACAGCAGGCCGCTGCTTCGGATCGTGCGGCTTGAGGCTTCGAGGCGTTGGAGCAGCGGAAGGATCAGCTCGCCTGCCATGTGGGGGGCGTGTGCCGTGAGTTCCGCGGCGACGGCGATGCGCGCGGCTCGGTCGGTTTTCCGCCAGGCCGCCCGCGCGGTGACACTGCGGGGTTGCGGGTGTTGCGCGATGAGGTCTGCGGCAGCCTGCGCCTCGCCGGCGCCTGCCAGCGCCTGTGCGGCGTAGGGCCAGTTCTGATCGGTCGTGGTGGCACGGGCTGCTTCGTGCGCGTGGCGGCGTGTTGCGTCGGGCTGGTGCGTGTCTTTGTAGGCCAGGGCCAGTGCGGCGTGCAGGCGCACGTGGTCGGCTGGGTGCTGGACCAGGTCGATGAGGGGCTGGGTGTCGGCGGCCGTGTCGCTGCGGATGAGGGCGGCTGCCAGGTCGGGTAGCCACACGGGGGCGCGGCCGCTGCCGGGGATGCCGGCGGGCAGGAGTGCCAGGGCCTGCTCCAGGCAGTGCTCCGCTTCATCGCTGGCGGCTTGTCCGGCCAGACGGAATGCTTCCTCGGCGAGTCTGCCGGCTTCGGCGGGGAATTCGTCCTCGTTGCTGGGCAGCTGTTCCTCGTGCTCTGGCAGCTGTGGTGGTTCTGGCGGGAGGAAGAGGCCTGCGAGTTCCAGCATGTGGGTGATCTGCTCGGTCGGTGTCCCGACGTCGGCGAGTGCCTGCGAGAGGAGGGCGACGGTGTGTCGGAATCCGAACTCGACGTGAAAGGCGTCCGGAGGGGTCAAAGGCGCAGCGTTCGGGCTCAGTACATGCTCGAGGTGGCGGCAGGCGGTGTTCGCCAGGCGCTGCGCCTGTGTCGGATGGGATGGCGCGGCGCAGAGGGCGGCGGTCGCGAGAGTGGCAATGTTTTCCAGGGTGGGCGCCTCGTTCCAGACCTCTTGGGCGTGGGTCAGAATGCGGTCTACGAGGCGGTCGGCGCGGTCGGGCGCCGCGGACGCTGCTGTTTGCCAGAGGTGAATCGCGCCGGCTGCGGAGCTTGTGTCGGCCGGTTCTTGGCAGGCGAGATCTTCAGCTTGTTCTTCCAATGTGTCCAACAGCTCTCCGGCCTGCTCGGGATGGTTTGCTGTGAGCAGATGGATGGCTTGCGCCCAGATTTCTGTGCGGGCTGTCCCCGTCCCGTGGGTGGAGCGGAGCAGGGCCAGGCCGTCCTCGAAGAGGCTCTGACGAGCGCGGTCCCCGCCCGCTCCCGGTCGGCCGTGGGTGCCAGCCTCGTGTGTAGGTCCGTGGCCGGGCTGTTGGGCCGTCTCCAGCAGGGCGAGGGCTGCTTGCCCTGCTGCGCCCTGCGCCTCATCGGCGCTGACACCGAACCTGCCCGCCTCGTGCAGTGCCCTGCGAGCCCACCGGCCGGCCGCTTGGGCCGTGGCGACGGCCTGCTCGTCACCCATGGACTGCAGTACGTGTGCCACGCCGGCCAGGTTCAGCGTTTTGTCGACGTCGCGCCCTGATGTGCTGGTCAGGGCGCGGGCCCGGGGCGCGTCGCCGAGCCGGGCGATGGTCTGTGCTACTGCTGCGGGAAGGGGCTGCACGTGGGGCAGCAGCATCTCCCGGGAAGCGGCGATCGCCGCGGCCGTGCTCAGCGGCCGCTCTTGGCCAGTGCGGGGTGGGGTGGCCAGGTCGAGGTGGAGCAGGGCGACGTCCGGGCCGGCGCGCTGGATGAGGCGCAGTTGGCGCCGCGGATCGAGCGCCAGCGCGGTGAGGCGCTCGGTTTCTCCCTGCTCGTGCAGGAGGCGGGTGTAGCCGGTGAGTAGGTAGTTCGGGGTGTCGTGGGGCCAGCCTTCGTCGCTGTACTGGTGGGCCCAGTGGTGCAGCTCAGTGGCGCGTGCGGCGAGGAAGCGGCGGCCGAGGGCCTCGTGCGCGGTGGCGTGGAGTTCTTGGTGGGCTAGTACGAATGTCTGCCGTCCTGCTTCCGCTTCCGCCTCGGTGCGCACGTGCAGGGGCAGCAGATCGGTGCGCGTGGGCGCCAGGGAACGGCCGGTGACGCCGGAGAGCCTGTCCCGCACGTCGTGGGGCATGAGATCCGTGAGTTCGGCGAGATCCGCCCCGGTGAGGGCCCCCCGCGCCGCAACCAGCAGGCCCAGCAGATGTTGCCCGAGACCGGTGTCCTCCAGGAGAGTGCGCAGCTCCGTCAGGGCGGCATCCCGGATGATGCGCGCTGCGGGAGAGTCGGCCAGCAGCCGGACGATGGCAGGGTCTCGCAGCGGATGGTCCGCCGCCAACTTCCGCGGCATGCGCGGGTGGGGCCGCCCTGCGACGATGACGCGCATTCCGTAGGGCGGGTCCTTGGGCAGGAGCCCGGCGATGCCGGTTTCGTCGGGGCCCGCGTCGGCATCTTCATCGAGCCCGTCGACGATCAGGACGAGACGCCGATGACGCTCGGCGCATTGCCGGGCCGCTGCTTCGTACAGAGGGCCCAGGTTAGGTTGCTTGAGATCGATGGCGGGGCGGCGTCTGCCGTCGGCCGCGGCAGCCAACTGGGCTCCGACTGTACGGACGAAGCCGTCACGGCGGTCGGTGCCCAGACGCCCGGCGATGACGTAGTGCGCGACATCGACCCCGGCAGGTCGGCGGCGGGCGGTGAACCATGAGAGCAGCGCTGTCTTTCCGGCCCAGGGCCCTGCCTGCCACCACAGGTAGGCAGGGGAGCCGCAGGGAGCCGTGACGAAGCGTTTCAGGTCGGTCAGTTCTTCCTCGCGTCCCACGAAGTCGACGGGTAGGACATCCAGGAGGGCAGGGTACGCACCGCCCAGCAGCCGCCCTGGGGAGGCTGCGCCAATGCGGGGTCCGCGGCCCCCCTGCCCGCTCCCGCTGACTTCTTGCGTGGCTGAGAGCCGAGCGGCCCAGGAGCCCTCAGAGATCTGGGCGTGGCCCGGCGAGCGGCGAGCCGCCCTTGCCTTCAAGCCGGGGATGAGCTTCGTCATCACGTACTCGACGTGACGTTCCTCGGTCGGCGGGTTCTTGTTCATCCAGGCGGTGAAGTTGGACTTGGGCACGCTGAACCCGGACGCCGCAGCCTCACGCATCAGGTCTGTGTACGTCAGGCCGGGCTTGCCGCCGCCAGCGGCCTTGAACAATGCCTTCAGGTCGGTCATGAACGTCGGTATCTGCCCGGCACCGCTGGCGGCATCGTCTGCGGAAGAGTTCTCTGAATGCATCTTCAATTGGCCCCTGACCAGTGCTTATGCAGCTCTTTCGGCGCTGTGAAGTCTGCTGAACGCCCTCAGGAAGGTGGATACCTGTGGGACCGCGCCGGGGGAGAGGACCTCCGGCCGCCAACCTGAGGGGGACTTGTATGTCCGTTCTGCAGAGCGTTGTTGAACCCGCCTTCCGGGCGGGTGTCGTCCTTTCCGCCGTTACCGCCTTCGCCTACTGCGTGGCGGTGGTGTCGGTGGCGGCTTCGTCCGTGCTCTTTCGCACCCCGCAGCGCCGGCGTGATGCCCGCGCGACCCTGAGGATCCTGATGCGGCGCCGCGGCGGGCAGTGACGTGTATCGGGCTGGTCCTGGCGGGGCCGCAAGGCGTAGCCTCGGCCCTCGCTGGGCTTCCCGCCAATCTGCGGGAATGGCTCCCGTTAGGAGCACTGCGTCTTTCCCCTCCTGCGTGTGCGGGGATGGTCGGCGTGCCCGGCTGCCGAGGCGCTTCAGCGCCGGTTCCCGCGTGTGTAGGAAACCCAGCGCTGGTGTGCTCGCGCCGCGGCGCTGCTCTCGGTGGGGCGGGGCTCAGCGGGTCAAAATCAGACCGCAACTGTAGGCGCGGGCGTGGCCGAGGCCGTTGGCGAGGACGTCTACGAGGGTTTCGGGGTCGGTGACCGTGAGTGTGCCGCGGATCTCGGCCCGGCCGATACGGACCGGTTTGTTGCGGTGGGCGCTGGAGACGGTCGGCAGCATGCGGATCCCGAGGGCTTCGGGGTCGGCGGTTGCGCCGATGCGCACCACGCCGTCCTCGGCCATTTTGGGTTCGCCGGCTGGCTGGAGCCGCCGGGTGAACCACCGCTTCACATGCTCTGGTGTGGTGTGTGCGGTGCGGGTGCCACGGGCCTTGTCGGAGACGGGTTTGCCCGAGGGCTTGCTGCGCGTGGGGTTGACGACCGTGCGAAACGCCGCGGATTCGCCTGCTGTGAAGGTGCGGTCGACGGTGATGCTGTGCGGCGCGGTGGTGAAAGCCGCGCGGGGGATGCGCGACCAGTCCCCGGGAACCCGGGACTGGACGACCAGGACGAGGGCCGCTGCCTTCAGGTCCACCGACCAGGTGGACAGGACACCCATGTCGGCGCGTGGGTGTGAGGCGCCGTCCTCGATCCAGCCGCGGAACCCGCTCATGACGGTGCGGTGCATTTCCTGGGCGTCGATCAGGGACTTGGCGACCAGCGGGTGGCGGGCATCGAGGGAGAGGACGGAGTGGGTGGCGACGAAGCGAGCCGTCGAGGCCCGGGTGCTCTTCACGGGATGATGTCCCATTCGGTGGCGGTCGGTGCGATGGTGATGCGCGTGCGGGTCTCCCAGCGGGTGGCGTGAGAGCGGCGGTCGGCATCGAAGCTGACGGGCTGGTCGTGGATCCGCGTGGCGCCGCGCGTGCCGGAGGGCGCCTGGATCCACGCCCAGGGGCGTCGGCCTGAGGTGTCGTATCCCTCGGGCCCGGGCAGCAGGCGTTTGGCGGTGAACGCTTCGGCGATGGTGCCGGGCAGGATCTCGGCGGCCAGGGTGCCGGAGGGCGGGCACGATTTGCGGCCGAGCCACAGCAGCCGTTTGGGGTGCTCCAGGGCGTGGGCGATGTCCTCCAGCAGCGCGCGGCCGGGGTGCTGGAGGGCTGCGACGAACGCTGCGTCTGACAGATACCAGCGTTCGGTGATCATTGCGGTGCGGGCCGGTTCGGCTGAGACGAGGGTCCCGGAGACTGGGTCGGTGGTGATCTTTTTCGGGGCGCCGTACCAGCGTGCGAGTTCGTGGTGCCCGAAGTCCGGTCCCTGGGCGGTCTCCATAGCCTTGGCGATGGCGGCGGCACGGCGGTGGTCGGTGATGATGTCGCGCGGTCGTAGCGGGAACCGGCCGGCGCCGACGGTGTGGTAGTCGCGGACCGGGGTGCCGGGGTGGTCGGCGCGGACCCCGTAGGTGAGTGCGGCGAGGTCGTTAACGGGCTCGGTCCGGTCCAGGCCCAGGGCGGCGGCGCACAGGCCGATGACGGCGGACTTGGTGGGGCGAGTATGGGTGTCGCGGTGCGAGAACCGGGATGTCACGCCCCAGGACTGCAAGGGGGCGGCCAGGCGTACGAGCAGGACGTGCCCGCTCACGCCGTGAGCTCCTCGGCGCGGGTCACCGTCGTCGCGCCGCTGTTGTCGAGGGTGTGGAGGAGTTCGTTGATCTGTGGGTCGAAGGTCAGGATGCGCCCGGAGGTGATGTCGGGCCGGCGCTGAGCGACGAAGGCATGGTGTTTCAGCAGTCGCCTGACCGCGGCCGGTCCGGCGGGGCCTTCGCCGTTCTTGTCGACGGGGCTCTCGTCGACGGGTGCCTGGAAGGCGGCCGCGTAGTTGTAGGGGCGCTCGCCTTCGAAGGCGAGGACCAGGGCAGGCAGAGATCCGGTGGACGCGGTCGAGTTCTTCTTCGCCTCGGGGAAGGCTTCGACGAAGGCCGCGACGAATTCTGACTCCGCCGCAACGGATGCCTCTTCTGCCTCCTGCTCGGTCATGCCGGCCGCCTGGAGGTTGCGGCGCAGCTTGCGGCGATCGAGGACGGCATGGCGGTAGAACGTGCCCGTGATCAGAGACTGGTAGCCGGTCATGCCGGCGCCCGAGTCGTCGGCCGCGTCGAGGAAGTCCAGCGCGTTCTTCTTGCGGTCCAGCTTCGCGTCGTCGGCAGCGGCGTAGAAATCGTCGACCTGCTCTGCTTCGTGCACCGTGAAAGCGTGGCTGCTCTGGACTGCTCCGTCGACGTTGGGTGAGTCCGCGATCTCGGCGAGGAAGCGCCCGTAGAGGGCGATGTCGATGGCGTCGCGCGGGGCGAGCGCGGTGAGGATCGCCGCGCGGGTCTCGGCCGGCAGCGCAGGCGGCTTGACCTCCGCTGCGGTGTCCTCCTCCGGATCTTCCTGCACCGCTCCCTTGCGGCCCCGCTTCTTCTTGATGGCCGCCGCGGTCTGGGCCGTCACGTACTCCTCGGTCCATGCCCGCAGCGTCTCGGCCTGCTCGGCGATGTGGGCGGCGATGCGGGTGCCTGCGTCCGCCGGCGCGAACAGCAGCACCCGGGTCAGGTTGGCGACGGTCTTCTTGTCGGGCTCCCCGAACTTGAGGCCGGTGGCCTCGATCACGGCGCGCGCGGTGCGGACGGCCTCGTCGGTTTCCCAACCATGCTGTGAGGTGAGTGCGCGTGCGGTGAGCAGTGCCCACTCGCGCGTGCGGATGCCGGTGGCACGCCCCGCCAGGGCGCCGCGGCCTGCGTTGGCTCGGTCGCGGGTGTGGATCCGCTCGGCCCGGCGCCGCGCCTGACTGGTGATCATGTGGCGTTCGGTGCCGCCGTAGACGATGGACTTGGGTGCTCCGTTCTCGTCACGCACAGGCAGTACGGCCACCAGGGTCTCCAGCAGGTGCAAGGAGAGGAACTGGCTGCCGGCGGAAGGGGAGTTGCTGGTCACGTGGTGGAGTCCTTCTCGATGGAGGAGGCGGCATTCGAGGCAGTGGATCGTGCGGCGGCAGCCCGGGGCGCAGGGATGTGGAAGGCCACGCCCCATTCGTAGGGGACACGGGCCTTACGGTCGTGCCACTGGTTGAGGTCGTCGACGAGCCGGGACCAGGAGGGCGGTTGCCGGTCGCAGGCCCGAAGGCGTGCGACGGCGTGCTGCAGATGACGCCACGGGATGCGGCGGCTGGAGACGATGCGGTCGATCAGGCGGGCGGCGCCCGGATCATCGGGGCCGCGCCCGTTGCCGCTGCCGATGCGGCGTGCGGCGTCACCGAGACTGCCGTACCCATAGGCGGGCTTGGAACGGCCCTGGTGGTAGATCGCGAACAGGAAGGCGACCTGGGCGTAGACCTCGCGCTGGGCCTCATCGGGGCTGTACCACAGGGCCCGGAAGTGGGGTTCGCGCTGGACGCGGGGACGCCGGAGCTCGGCGAGGCTGGCGTAGTCGTGGTTGTGGACGAGACTGGCGAGCCACGCTGTGAGCGCGACGGCGCTTTCACTGTCGTTTGGGTCGGCGCCGGGCTTGGTGGTCATGGGGACTCCCCTCGGAGCTCGGCCGGAGCCTGCGGCTGGGCCAACTCGTCGTCGAACCGTCTCAAGGCGCAGGCCCTGGCCTTGGCGCCCTGAGAGCTTCTGGGCAGCGGATCGAGGCATTCGGCCAGAAACATGCGAGCGGCGGTGGCCACGGTGTGCGCGTACACCAGCAGCAGGGCCCGTACGTCCTCGCCCAGGGTGGTCTCTTCCATCAGCACATCGAACGGCTCCTGTGTCGCCGCCCAGTGCTGAGCGCGTGCGTCGAACCGGGCGATCTGACTGTTCTTGTCGGCCGGTTTGGGGTTCGGGTATGCCACGCGCCAGGCCGCAAACGCTGCCTTGTACAGAGCGGCCGCCACGAACTCGGCAATCTGCGAACCCCGGTAGGAAGCGAGATAGAGGCGGGCCTCCAGCCCAGGGGCGAACGGGAAGGTCCCGTCGACCCAGGCAATGGCGGTGGTCTGCTTCGCGACCAGACCGACTGCCCACAACTCGATGCGGCGCGCCGGCTGCTGGCCGGGTTCAGGAGCCACGTCCTCGGCCGGGAAGAGCGCCAGCCTCCGGTACAAGGTGCCGCCGTCGTTCCTGCCAGGCTGCGAGCGCGCTTCGGCCACCGCAGCGTAGAGAGCATGTGCCTGACGCCAGACAGCCCTGGTTGCCGAAGCCCACAAGGGTTTGCTGGTGCCATCTGCCCTGGTGGCGTACACAGCATCCTGCAAGTGCTCGTCCGTCAGCGCGAGGAGCTCACCCGCACCGAGCAGCACCCGGTCCACCTGCTCGCCGTCACGCGTCGGGCGAAGCAGGATGGAGCGCCCGAGGTAGCTGTGCAAATCGGCCGGCCCTGCCACTGCCCGGCCCTTGGGCTTGACTGCGAATTCCCGCCGTTTCATGCCGACGGTCCAGGTGCGGTTCAGCTCCCCGGCCGGTCCGTCGACTGGAGCCAGGTTGAGGCGCAGCGTCTCACCAAGGGTATCCCCGAGCGCCATGACCCGTATCCGGGTGCCCAGGCGGGTGGCAGCGAGATTGGTGATGGTGGCACCCAGCGTTTCCTTGCCAGAGATCCTGGCGCGTCCGGCCGGCCCGTATACGTGCTGGGTGAGCATGGCCCGGAATGCGGCAGCGACCGGCAGTGGACTGGGGTGTTCCAGGTGGTGGTGATCGAAGAACTGGTTGTAGTCACCGACACGTTCGATCACCAACTGCGCAGGCCCGGCACCGTGCTCGTCGAGGAACGGAGCGAGCAGAGCGTTCTGCCCCAGAGGCTCGGAGGGGTGGAACAGGTCCCAGACCTCGCTCTCAGGCCGCTGCTTGAGCCACTGGGCGGCCGGCCGGAACACATCTTTTTGATCCACCCAGGCAGGCCACTGCGCAGTCGACTCCGGATACGTGCCGGACGCGTAGCAGATGGCCAGCAGGAACTCGAGAACCGCCACCTTCTCGCCCGGCGTGCCGCCTTCCACGTTCCGAATGCCATCGGCATCGTGGAGCAGGTCCACAAGGCTCACATCAAGAAGCCGGTCGTCCACAGTCAGCACCGGGATGCACGGGGCCTCCCGCGGATCCCACCGGGGACGGAGGGCCGCGGCACGTAAAGCACTTGAGTCAGACACGTTCCGTCATCGCTCCATTGCTCATAACGGTTACCTGCTTCAACGGGACAGGACGTTAGCAGGCCGGAGCGTCCACGAGAGAAGATTCGTCAGTTCTCCAAATCCGTTACATACGTGGGAAGTTGAATGCAGAACGCCTCTCTGGGCGCCTGTACTCCAAAGTGCCTCGGCAGACCCCCTTCACTTCGTCGCACGCGGGAATGGGCCCGCCAGGGCCTGTGGCCACAGCGTCTCGATCAGCTGCTCCCCGCGCCCGCGGGGGATGGACCCCCGATGGACTACCGGGACATGTGCCGGTGGGACTGCTCCCCGCGCCAGCGGGGATGGCTCCATTCACGCGCAGTGGGAGGACGCCGCCGGAACATGCTCCCCGCACCCGCGGGGACGGACCCTCGATCGGCTATGTCGGGCTGTTCCAGATCAACTGCTCTCCGCGCTCGCGGAGATGGCCCCGCGATGGTCATCAGTGGGGGACCGTCTGCTCCCCGCGCCCGCAGGGGTGGTCCCGACGACAAGGCCGAGCCGAAGGTTCGCGGTACTTGCTCCCTGTGCCCGCGGGGATGGTCCCGAGGTTGTGCCATTCGAGTCGCCGATCCGAGACCGAACGGGCTGCCGAACATCAGTTCAATTCGCTGACGGAGACGGAACAGGGACTTCGGTTAGCCGGTCTACCCGTCGTTTTCGTTGTCCTGCAGCGTCCTGACTTCGCCAGCTCCACCGCAGTGAGGCGGAGGATGCTGGGTTCGTTTCCGTTTGCGTCGCGCATGGTGACGGTCCCGTCGTCGCAGTCTTCGCAGGCGGGCACGTCGGCCCCCAGAAGTCCTTCGTCAGGTTGAGGAGGCGGGTGTAAGTGCCAGTCCTGCCCGAGGGCGGAGACGTGCCGGCGGTCGCCCCGGGCCTTGGCGGCGCCTTCGTCTGGAGGTCCTCCCGCGACCGTGAGCATCGCCGCGCCCCTCAGCCCGGTGGGTGTCGGGGGCGTCGCGTTTAGCCCAGATAGGTGATCTGGAGGATGCGGAGCATCTTCCACGGCGGGTGGGTGAGCAGGAGGACGGCGACGGTCTGGTCGAGGGCGAGAGTGCGTGTGACGCCGTCGTCGATGCCGTAGGGCTCGGTCACGCCGTAGGGGTCTTCGCAGGCTGCGATGAGGGCGCGGTCGAAGGCGTCGCGGGCCGGCTGCGGGAGGCTGTCCCAGACGGCTTCGATGGTGGCGTCGTAGCGCAGCTCGTACACCCGGCCCAGGGTGTCAGGTCAGGCGGCGCCGTGTGCACGGAATCGGTCATGCGCGGCCTTCAAGCGGACGGTGCCGTCGATCCATTCGCCGGGGGGCTCTTCGCCGCGGGCTTCGGCCGCTGCGATCTCCCGGCCGCGTTCGACGGCGGCGAGGGTGTCCTTAGCGATGCGTTCCCAACGGGCGAAGACCTGGAGGAGTTCGTGCGCGGGCGCCTTGTTGATCTCGCTGAGGAAGCGTTGGGCGAGGGCGGGGTTGCCGAGGGCGTCACGGATGGACTCGATGGTCCACGGCTGTTCGCTCATGCCGTCCTCCCGGAGCAATGCTCGCTGAGTTCCCGAATTGGGATCCAGATGAGTTCGCAGATGACACCAGGACCATACCGCTCCAATAGGCTGGTGAACGGGCTGCCGGAAAACTATGCAGGTCACGTCCGTCCCCATCCATCCTTCTGCTCCCCGCACCCGCGGGGATGGCCCCTGGACGATGTCGCCGACGACCGGGTTGTAGCCGTGCTCCCCGCACCCGCGGGGATGGTCCCGCGACGGACCTCAAGGGCAACCCGGTGGCGCAGTGCTCCTCGCACCCGCGGGGATGATCCCCATTCCTCGATCGGGGTTGCCAAGGCGAGCCCGCGCTCCGCGTAACCGCGGGGATGGTCCCGGGCCCGACACCTACAAGGGTGGATTGACCAGGTGCTCCCCGCACCTGCGGGGGTGGTCCCGCTACCGCCGAGACCGTCCTTGGCAACGGGGCCGTGCCCCCGCACCGAGGGGAAGGCCCCGAGGCGTGCATTACTGCAACCCGCGGGACAGTTTCACGATGTCGGGGCGTCGCGGGTGGGATGGTGCAGTGCCTCACTACACCCGAAGGGCAGGGCAACCTCGAACTGTGTCGCCCTGACATGGTCGTTGCTGCTTCCTGCACCCACGAGTATGGCGCCCGTGGCCCCTACCGGCCCGCGCAACCTTCCCGCCCCGCGAGGGTCCGTGCCGGTCGCCGTGCACGATTGAGCCCTGATGGAACGTCGATGCTGGGCCGCAGAATGCACCAGCCTCGAGGTGGAGCACCTACTTTTCCTGGCGTAGCAAAAGTTGGAGGAGGGGGCCTCCCCCTGAGTGGTGGACACGCTGATACTGGATCTGCTTGATCCGGAGGAAGCGAGAAGACCGCCGATGGCGATGAAGGACTACTCGGACGAGTTCAAGGCCGATGCCGTGGCCCTGTACGAGTCCACACCCGGGGCGACCTACAAAAGCATCGCCGCCGACCTGGGCATCAACCGGGCTACCCTGCGCGAGTGGGTACTGCGGGACCGCGACCGCCGCGGCGTCACCACCCCAGCTACAAAGCCGGCCGTCCCACGTGGAGAGGCCGCCTCGTCCGCTGATCCGGACGAGCGGGTCCGGCAGCTGGAGGCGAGGGTGGCCGAACTCGAGGCGAGTGAGCGCAAGCTCGCCACCGAGCGGGACATCCTGCGCAAGGCGGCCAAGTATTTCGCCGGAGAGACGAACTGGTGATCAGCCGCTTCCAGTTCGTTGACGACCACCGGGACACCTACGAGGTGAAGCGGCTCTGCCAGGTCCTGGACGTGAACCGGTCCAGTTACTACAAGTGGCTCGCCGGGGCCGAGGCCCGGGCCGCCCGGCAGTGCCAGGACCGGGCCCTGGCCGAGGAGATCCGCCAAGTCCACGGCGAGTCCGGCGGTGCCTACGGCTCCCCGCGCATCACGGCCGAGCTCCGCGAGAAAGGGCGGCAGGTCAACGAAAAGCGGGTCGCCCGGATCATGCGGACGTTCTCCATCACCGGCGTCCGCCTGCGCAGACGCGTGCGCACCACCGTCCCGGATCCGGCCACCTCACCGGTTCCGGACCTGTTCCAGCGGGACTTCACCGCCAGCGAGCCGGGACGCAAATACATGGGCGACATCACGTATCTCCCGCTTGCCAGCGGCCAGTTCCTCTATCTGGCGACCGTACTGGACTGCTTCAGCCGCAAGGTCGTCGGCTGGTCCATCGCCAACCACATGCGCACCAGTCTGGTCGCCGATGCACTGCAGATGGCGGCTGCGACCCGTGGCTGCCTGGACGGCGCGGCATTCCACTCCGACCACGGGGCCCAGTACGGCTCCCGGGCCTTCGCCGATCTGTGTGACCAACTCGGGGTGACCCGGTCGATGGGCGCGGTCGGCACCAGCGCGGACAACGCGGCCTGCGAGAGTTTTCACGCGTCCCTGAAACGCGAGACCCTCCAGGGCGCCCACGACTACGGCGACGCCAGCACCTGCCGCAGGACCGTCTTCGCCTGGCTGATCCGCTACAACACCCGCCGCCGGCACTCCGCCAACGGCCACCTCAGTCCGAACGAATACGAACGCCGACACCACACCGCTAAACTCACGCTCGCCGCGTGATCAATTACGGCGTGCCCACCTTCACGGGGGAAGGCCCCACCTCATAAGCCTCTTGGAGGGACACTCTGCCGACGAGGCGGAATCGCTCCGTGCTGTGTTCATCGCCTGCACCGCGGTGATCGGCCGGATCGGCCCGATCATCCATCGCGAGTCGAAGGGCCACCACTCGCCCCAGTTCGATGCCATGTGGGAAAGCGCAGACGATGACCTTCGCGAGTTTGTACATTCCGTACGGAGCGATGAACTCAAGAAGGGGCGCTGCCGCACCCACGAACAGCACGACCTCGCTGAACGGACCAGGCATTCGCAACAGAGTCCGCCCACATCCAAGAAATCCGCGACGGTTTCGTTGCCCCAGAGACGTGCTTCCCTGCCAAGCGGAGTGGGTTCGACTGCCGGCAGGAGCAGATGCGTGCGCGCGGAAGTACCCCGTCAGCTGTAGCCCGCAGGCGTCGTACGCCTCCGTACGATGTCCTGCGAAAGGCAGTGAGCCCTTCCGTCACCCCCGTCGGAGCAGGCCCCGTATGCGCCAGGGTGTCAACCAGTAGGCCATCATCCCTGCAGCCAACAGCCCCAAACTGATCCCGAGACCGGTCGGCTGCTCCACCACGGGCGAGCGGGTGAAATCCCACCAGGGATAGCTGCCCGATCCGTCTTGAACGCCCCAGTAGCTGATGAGCAGAAGAACCAGTGCAGGCAGGATCCAGCCTTGCCGCCAGCCGAGTGTGCGCCCGCTGAGCAGTCCTAGGCCGGTCCATCCTGGTAGAGCGCCAGCCATGACATCCAGCACCCGGCCCTCCACAGAAAAGGCGCAGACGCCGAGGAATACGGCCATGCTCGCGGCCCACAACATCATCAGCCGCAACGCTCTCCCGCGGTGAAATCGGGTGGTGCCGACCGCCTCCAGCGCTGCCATGCGACTGTGCAGGGACAGTATCGGCAGGACACCGGCGAACATGGCGAGCATCCGCCAACTCGGGGTCCCCGCGGTCTGAGCACCCGCCACGGTGGGCAGGGGGGCCAGCCTGTCCCCCAGCCAGGCCACGGCCAGCCCGCTGAGAAGGACCACAATCAGGACACTCCCCGGCCGCCTCACGCCACAGGGTGGGTAGGGACGCCTGCCCTGACCGCCCCGCCAGGCCGGCATCAGCGCGTCGATGCGCGTGCCGCCAGGACCGTCAGTCACAGTACTTCTCCAGGATGTGCTGCACCGTTTTCGTGGCCCATGCACTCTGTTCCGCCTCAGGCCTGTCGGCCATTTCCTTGCCGGTTTCCACAGCTTTGGTCATGGAAGCCGTCATTCCCTCTTCCCTGTACTCCGGCTCGCCGCCACCTGCCAGACGCTTCTCAAGCCACCTTTCCACAGCGAGAACCGACTGGTCGTCAGCCTTCTGTTGGGCGTCAAAGCCCTTGAAGTCATCGTCCTGGCAGGCTGCGAACGTCTTCTGACTGATCGCCATCGTCATGCCGTCGGCCATCGCCCACGCGGAACCACTGTCCATGTCGAAGTCGCCGCCCCAAGTACGGTCTCTGGTATAGACCAAGCCGAGTGAATACACCGCCTTAGGCCTAGCCAGTGCCGGAGGTAGGTGCTCTACCCGCGCCAGCACGTCTTGGGCCATCGGCTTGTACTTCTCTTCCTCGGGCCACAGGCATATCTGAGTATGGCCTTTGGCGCAGGTCTTCGATCCGGATCCGTGCCGCTCATTGATAACCGGGCTGCTAACGGCTGCGGCGGTTGCGGCGATTGCTAGGACGGTGGCAAGACCTGGGAGCGGGCTGATTCGCGTGATCCGTGGGCCGTACGGCAGCCAGAGGCAGGTGGCGAGCAGCAGCAGTGCAGCCGCTGTGCGCAGGCTGATCTCCAGTAGGTCGGGCTGCATCCGGGCCGGGCCGTTCACCACTGAGAGGTCGGTATCGGTTGCCATGACGATGAGCAACCAGCAGAGCGCACCGGCCGCCGAGCCCCAGCGGCTGGACAGCAGCCGCCCGATGACCCAGCCCGCCCCAGTCGCCGTCAGGAGGCTCGAGACACCGAGCAGGAGGTATCCCAGATATTGGGTGAAGCCGGGCGGCCATGAGGGGGCAGTGACTGCGAAACAGACTGCCTGCCCAATCAGGTATGGGACGACGAAGACACACAGGACCACGGCGATGCGTGGCAGTTCAGCCATAGGCCTGGGCCGAGGCATCGCGCTCAGAGTCTCTGCCACCTCGGGTGGGCGGCGCAGGGCTGAGGTCCACGCGGCTGCGGCTGCGGCGAAGACGCCCAGGAGGAGGGTGGGCACCTGTCCTGCGGCGCCGGTGTCTCCCCACAGCCCGTGCCAATAGTCGTCGCGGGCGAGGATGAGTATGAGATCGAGCGCGACCAGGGGGGCGAGCAGCCACCGTAGCGGGGAGGAACGCAGAGCCAGAAGAAAGGAGGTCACAGGTCCCGTTCTCCGTCCGGCAGTAGTTCCATATATGCGCGCTCCAGTGGGGTGTGGCCAGCGGTACCTTCACCGGCCCGGTCCGCCATCTCGGAGACCTCGCCGTTGAATAGGACTCGCCCACTGTGCAGGACGACGACGCGGTCACATGCGGCGGCTACATCGTCTATGAGGTGCGTGCTCAGTAGGACCGTGGTGTCGCTGAGTTGGGACAGGATTTGGCGGAACTGCAGACGTTGCCGTGGGTCTAGGCCCACAGTGGGCTCGTCCAAGATCACCAGGCCCGGGTCGCCGACAATGGCCCACGCGATCCCTGCGCGCTGTCTCATGCCACCGGAAAGCTGGGACATCCGCTCCTGTTTCCGGTCGACCAGGTCAACCTGGCTCAATGCTCGCTCCACGGCACGTGAGTGGTCCTTACCTGGCACTTCGCGCATCCACGCTCCGTAGTCGACGAAGTCGCGTACCCGCATTCCCGGGTCCCATCCGAACCGCTGCGGCAGGTAGCCGATCCGGCGGCGAATACGCCTTACAGCCTTCTCACCATCGAGGCTCACATCATCGAGAGCGATACGGCCGCGCAGCGGGGGTTGCACTGTGGCCAGAGTCCGCATCAGGGTCGACTTGCCTGCGCCGTTGGGCCCGAGGAGCCCTGTGACACCGGGACGGAGCTCGAGGTCAAGGTCCTCGAGGACCACACGCCCCGGATACCCCTGACGGAGACCGGATACGTGAACGTGCATGTAGGCACCTCGCCGTTGTTGGGTAGTCTGGAAAAGCGGCCCGTCTGCCCGCAATTGGAGTGCGGGCAGACGGGCCGTAGCGTGGTTGCGTCAGGCCGCCTGTGAGGGGGCGGAGTTTACTGGTAGAACCACGTTTGCACGCCCGTCACAGACCAGTCGCAGTCGTGGCCGTCGTACGTCGCAGTGCTGCCCTTTGCCCGCCAGTGCTCCATGTAATTGTCGGGCTCGAGAGTGCAGTTGGCCTTGGACTCGTAGGTGCCGGCGTACTTCGCGCCGGAGCCGCTGCACTTCTGGTCCCAGTCGGTGTTGTACCAACGGCCGAAGCAGTTGTGCACCTTGTTACCGTCACCGCCGGCAGATGCCTGGGGCGCAACGGCGACCGCCGCCCCGCCCATTATCAGCAGGCCGGCAAAGGTGGATGCCGTCCGGGAACGGAAGGTGGAATTTATGCGCATGAAGAGACTCTCTCCTAGGGTTGGAGTTTTGCCCTGCCAAGGCTGAACGTTTATTGCGCCTTGACGTCGTCACCCTGACATGGAAGCGGTCATCTGAAAACTGGCTTTCTTTGGCATGTCCGGAACCTGATGCACTACTTCTTGGTTCAGCACCTACCAAGACTGGAATGCCCATTGAAGTGCGATTTGCCCTGCAGCGAAAGAGGAGTGACTGCCACCTTGTAGGACAGTTCCGGCCACGCGGGCGCGGCTACTTCAACAGGTAACGATTCACACCCGATGGGTACCTCGGATGGGCGCGAATCAAGTCTGAATTTGATAGGGGCAGTCCTCCGCTAAGTATTACCGAGATAGCATTTTTCACTGATTGGCTAGCCAGAGGGGCACGAAGTGCCAGGTCAGAGGCTTGTTCTGGCGGCCGGCCAGTCAGCGGCGCCGTGTCGCCGCACTGGAAGAAGGGGCGATTCGGGCGGCTTGTGTTGTGGAGCACTCGTCAAAATCGCTATTCATTAAGAGAATGACGCGCATGCTGCGTCGAAGTAGTCTGATGGACCTGCCGAAGCACCTGCAATGCATCGCCGAGGGCGTGTATCTGTGGGACACCCATGCCGCGAAGGGGCAATGGGGGGAAGCCAACTGTGTGCTCCTGATCTCCCAGGGCGAAGCAGCTCTGATCGACACGCCCTATGACGAGGCGATGACGCGAGCACTTCAGGCTGCCGCCGCGAAGGTGCTGCCGGAGGGCACGCAGATCAAGACCATCGTCAACACGCACCCCAACGGGGACCACACATTCGGCAACGGCTACTTCCCCGGCGCGCAGATCATCTGCAGCCTCACCGCCTACGAACATCTCTGTCACGAGCCGTCGCCCGAGAACATGCACGAACTCGTGACCAACAGTGACCCCGACACACCCATGGGCTGGTACGCCCGCGAGAAGTTCGGGCACTACACCTACACGGACGTTGAGGTTGTTACCCCGACGGACACCTTCCAGGGGAACCATGGCATCAGGGTCGGTCAGGAGATGGGGGTCCAACTGATCGAGGTTGGTCCCGCGCACACCGCGGGCGATGTCATCGCGTGGATCGAGTCCCGCGACGTGGTCGTCGCCGGCGATGTGCTCTTCAACGGGGATCATCCAGCGCACTGGCATGGCCCGCTTCGTCGAGTGGTGAAGGCAGTCGAAGCAATCCTCGAGCTGAGCCCGGAAGTGGTCGTCCCGGGCCACGGGCGCCCGATGACGGTGGACGAGGTTCTGGCACATCGCGATTACTTGACGGAGCTGGAATCCCTCATCCACGCCCACCATCGGAGTGGCATGAATGCGCACGACGCCGCCTGCGCCATCATCGACGCCGGCTTCTACGCGCACCTCGGGTCATCAGAACGCATCGCGATCATGGCGGCCGTGGAATACGCACACCTTGACCAGCAGGAGCCGCCCGGCCCGGTTGTTTTGGCGGAACACGCGGCCCGCATCGCGTGGAACCGCCGTGATTTGGTCACCGCCTGACGGTGCTGCCTATCTCCTATACAACTGGGTCGGCAGTCGACACGTCAGATCCGTACACCAGCACGAGGGGTAAGCTTGTGGCCTACATCAGCCGGCCAGGGATATCGACCGCGACGCACCTGATCAGCGGCGAGGAGATTATCAAGCTCCACGAAAAATGTGGAGGTAAATACACATGGGATGACGCCACGAGTGCCTCCGTCGGGGCCGGTCGCTTCGTCCGCTCTGTTGAGGAACTACTCGAGCAACTGTCCGGCGAGGAGCGCCAAGCGCGAGCCTTTGCTGACGTGGCCGCCCTGAGCGAAACTGCCGCACGCCGAGCGCTGGAAGAGGCGGCCGTCGATGCGACTCAGGTGGGCGGGATCATCACTTTCCATGACACGGGTCGCACCCGCCTGCCGGCCTGGCGATCTGCTGCGTCCTTGGGTAGTTACCTCATTGCCACGCTGGGATTGAGGTCCACAGTGGCGCACGTCCCCTTGACCGCTGAGGCCGGCTCCGGCGGCGTACACGCGTTATCCCTGGCGCACGTCCTGGCGAGACCCGACCGGCCGTTTCTCGTCGTCGGCGCCGAGGCGAACAGCTCATTGCTGACGAGCGAAGAGGTGCCGTTGTGGCAGAAGCTGCGCATGGCCGACGGCGGAGCCGCCACCCTGGTGTCCGCCACGCCCCGAGGCGGGCACACCGCTGTGCGCATCACCGATGACTGGTCCTATGCCGGTAAGTCCGGCCTCCTGGAGCCCGGTTCTCAATCGTTCTCTTCCCCAGCCATCGAAAGAGACGCGATAGCTGACGTGTGGGCCGAACTGCCTTTGACGGGTGCGAGCGGGTGGAGCACGGATATCACACTTATCCACCCGTCCGGTGCGCAGATCGCCGAGGCACCCACCACCTTCCCCGGCGCCGACACTCACGACATCGGTGGCGCGTCCATCCTGCAGCGCCTCCTCCCGCTCTTCGACCAGCCCACCGCGGCACGTTCGGGGCTCCTGCTGGGAGTCAGCCCGCATCACGCCAGCGCCTGCCGCTTCGAGATACGGAACCAGACCGTCCACTAGCTGAAGTAGGCAGGAATCCTCCGGTTTCACATTCTCTGATGGCATTCCGCTTTAGGCCACTTCGTCGCTTACGTCTGATGCAGTAACCGACCGTAGGTACCTCATTGCGGCCAGTGAAACCTCGCTGCCTAAGATGCTCGCGTGGCAAGCCGCGCGTGCGCATAGCCGACGCACGCTCCACTCCCGCCGACCACGGGAGCAAGGAGAGGGGAACTGGCATGGCGGAAGACGCCCAGCGATTGAAGCACTACCTTCGCTCACTACGTGAGGCAACAAAACCCAGCGACCTGGGTCTACCGGAGCGTCCCAGCTCCCGTCCTGGCCCTCGTGTAAGGGGGGTGACCCAGGAGCAGGTCAACACCCTTCTGAACTGGGGGCGCAACACCTATCAGGCGCTGGAGAAACAGACTCGTAAATTCGACACCCAGCACATCCTGGATGTTGCCGAACTCTTCGATCTAGGTGAAGACGAATACAGGCAGCTCCACCTGCTCGCCCTCGGCTTCCTGCCACCACACCCCCGGAGACCGGAGACCGGCGTGGTGATCCCGTCACAACAGAATTGGCAGCGCGTTGTGGACGGGCAGCCGGAAATGGCTTATGTCACCAACGCGGAGTGGCAACTCGTCGTCTGGAACCGGCCCTTCGCCCGCCTGTTCTCCTCGCTGGGGTATCCCGGTCCGCCCGAGAACATGATGGAGTGGATGCTCTTCTCCAAGATGGCACGTGAAAGAGTGCTGCTGGACTGGGAGTCGAGCTGGGCTCCACCCATTCTTGCGCAACTGTCCGGTGTCGCCGTGCAGAACCCGAACAACGCCAAACTTGCACAGCTCATGGAAAGGGTGCGCCAAGACCCGCTCACCTGTCGTATACACGAGGCTGGCGTCGCCAAGTACGTGTACCCGGACGGGGATGAGCGCCCTCTGTTCCTCCCCGAGCAAGGCAAGGGGAAGGCGGTGATGGTCTCCGCCCACCCCAGCAGCGCGTTGCATGCACGAATCATCGTCGTCTGTTTCGACCCCGACCCCTTGCCGTTTGGCCGAGCCGACACTGCTCATCGTGCGTCCCAGATTAGGAAGGCCTGAGACCATGGAGTTCCTTCCCCCCGCCCCCCCATGGGCCGCGGCAAGGCCCAGCCTGCTCGACGACGAGAACGCGAAGCTGGTCCACGCCGTTGCCCTCGAGCTCCAGGGTCGAGGCTACGAAACGCTTCACGAGCTGCCCGACGCAGCAGGCGATCTGCCTCCCCAAGTCGTGGCCGGCGGACCAGGAGGCCTGGTGCTGAACTTCCGTATGAACTGCGAGCAAGAAGGCATGAAGATCGCCAGCTGGGAACTGCTCGTCGGCAGACCCGGTCGCCTCGGCTGGAGGGACGAACGCAGGGCCTCACTCAACGCCGGCGCCGCTAACCGCGAGGCTCGAAACGTGGTCTCCCAAGGCCTTTATGCGCTGGGTTTAGCCGCGTGTCGATCGCGCTACTCATACTGATGAGTCAGCCCAGCCCTACCAGGCTCCCGCTTCCGTTGTACTCAGCGAATCCGCAAGGCATGAAAGTGCCTGACGAAGGGGCACACCAATGCGCCTCCTCCTGATTGGGCCGCTCGGAGCGGCACACAAGCAGTGCGCCTCGCCGCGCATATGGTGCCGTTTGTGGTGTGACAGCCGGTCCGCCGCCGGTGGGGCCGGAGGGGTTAGCGGTCGGCGTCGACCGTCACTTGGCGCCAGGACCCACGCGGTAGGCAACACCTTGCCTCGACCCGGCACCAACCTCGAGTTATCTCTCCGGAGTGCGTCAGAGAGTCAAGGCAAACAAACAATGCTGGGCATCAAGAGACGATTCCTTTACAGAGCCGACGCCCTCGGGCCCGGCCGCCTACGGGGGGGCGCATGACCACACCTGAGTACGAGCTTTGGAACGACCTTGTTGTCCGCTGCCCGGACGACGTCCGCATGACCTCTGGTCGACGGGTCCCGCTTACCTGGCAGATGGAGAAGCGCGTCGGGCACGTCGAGCGGCTGATGAACAGCACTCTGCCTGCGGACTTCCCGGACCCGGTTGAGCGTGGAGGTGTGGGCGACGTGTTGGCCGTGCTCGCCTTGTCGGAGTCGATCCGGCGCGACCTCGCTGCCCGCCGCGCGGGCGACATCCGTGAGGCCGTCCTGCTCGGGGCCACCTGGTCCGAGGTCGCAGCCGCGATCGACACCACACCGGACGAGGCCCGCGCCATCCTGCGCGACTGGACGGAGCGTCAGCACAGCCTCTACCAGGACGATACCGAGCCGGGCACGACCCAGCGGCTAGTCGTCGAGGAGGAACGCCACGCCGCGGTGCTCGCCCTGATCAACCTGGCAGACGATCAGCGGGCAGACATCGGCATGCACGACTGACTGGGCGTTTAATGCTGTTTCATGGCAACTCGCGGTTTGGCGGCTTGGCCGCATTGTGGCTGGAGCAGCATCAGCCGCTCCAGGTCGTCCCGCCCGACCCGGACCGTGTCGCTCTCGCGTCGTACGTGCCGTCCGGGGTGATCTTCTTGGGCACCACACTTCCCCTCGTCCACGCACGCTGGTGGGTGAGTGTGCCGCGAACGTGCGGTCCGCGAGGGCGTATCCAACCAGTTGCCGCCGAGATGGCGACGCGTAACCGCTCGCCACCACCAGGGGGCGACAACATCTGCACCGCAGATACGCGCCGTCACGCTGTGAGGTCTGACAGCCTCAGAGCCTGTTTCCCCAGGTAGACGCGTTGACCATAAGGTTGAGGGGCTATGAGGCGGGTTCGCGCCCGCACTTCCGTACGCGCCCCGGCCGCGGTCCGCCGGTGCGCAGGACGATGGTGAGCTTCAACCGGTAACGGCGGCCGGCCGCAGCAGTCCCTTGCAGTACTGGCTGCGGGCCAGATACTCGATCTCGGGACGCATCTGCGCCCTATGGACGTCACTACGCCGCGATTCGTCCTCGACCGCGCCTTCGAGGGTTCCGTCCCTGGCGACTGAGCGGAAGACGGCAAGGCACTGGTGGTTGTAGGCCAGGCAATACCGGCCTGTCCGCATGTCCTGCACCGCCAGGAGGCCCTGATTGTCGAACCACTCCACGTACGACGGCACCGCGAGACGCTGGCCCGGCCTCGGCCCGGCCAAGTGGTTGACCTGATGCGTCGGATTCACGATGTGCCACTGCAGCAACAGGTCGACTGCTTCTTCGTGAAGATCCTCATCGATCGCCTGTGTCCACGTGCAGTTATGACACCCGATGGTGCCCGGGTTTCCGGGGGTGCAGAACGTCCTGTGCTCCTCAGCCATGGCCCGGACGCTAGTACTGGGTGGTCCGGCTCGGTCGGCAGACAGTCCAGTTTCACTGTCACGAGACATCAGCACTGTCCTGTAGCTCACCAGCCCCGGCTGCTCCGATGTGGCACACAGCCTGTCTGCCCAGGCGCGGTGCGAGGCGTCAGGCGTGGGCCTGCGGATACGGGATGCCGCTGCTCCTGGTCGTGTTTCTTGCCGTAGTGCAGCAGCGGGCTGCTGCTCGATGGCTATCAGGGACGGGGGCGTGGTCGTCGGTGGAAGCATGATCGCGTTGCAGGTGCAGCGCAGCATTTGCATGGGCCACGCGGCACACGGGCACTCCACGGCCACCGGCGCACCTCGCGAGAAGTCCCGGTGACCGTCGACGGCGCCGCGTCGAGCAGCACGGACCCGTCGACCTGGTCGCGCTACGCAACGCCGCGAAGTCCTCGGCAGGTGCCGGGCCCGGGTTCGTCCTCGACGGTGGGCACGGTCGCAGGTTGGGCGCAGGGCGTACTCGACGCGGCGGGCGACACATGGGTCGAAGTCTCGGCCTCCGGCGACGGCCTGCACTTGTGGGGGCACGGTTCGCTACCGCAGGGCAGACGCATCACAGTCGGCGGTGGCTCGGTCGAGCTGTACGGCAGCGGGCGGTACATCGCGGTCACAGGGCGGGCGTTCGGGGCGCCCGCTGACCGTCTGCGCGACCTGCAGGCCCTGGTCGACGAGCTGCTGCGGTGCCAACTTCCGCATCCTGTGCCAGGTAGATTTCCCTGATTCGCTCGGCCACATCACGGCGCGCCTCTTTCAGCGCAGCGACCATCTCGGGCAATGCCCGCTCACCATCGTCAGCCCCCCCTTCGCTGAAGATTACGCCCATTTGGTCGTATTCGTCGTAAGCGCTGTACGCGCTGGAACGCAGGCGGTCGGGTATCACGAGCGACGCAAGCCGACTCACGCTCTCGGCGTGCCCATCGGCAGCCCGCTCCAACTCTTGTGCGCGGTCCTTGATCTCCCGCGTCTGGCGTTCAAGTTCGTCATCCCGTGCGCCCGATTGCTGTGCCTGCCGGGCGCAGCAACCGTGCCAGCGAATCCATTGAGTGATGCTCGCCTCCGCGGCCACGAGCAGATCCGAGATCGCGGCGTGTAGTTGCTGCAGATGGTCAAGTTCGAAGGTGTCTCGCCGATCTGCAAGCATCCGTTGCCGATCAGCCTCGCGGGCCGAACGTTCCCTACGCGCTTGCGCCCTGTTGTTGAGCACTACGCCGCCGAAAATCACGCTCTGCCCGAGCAGGAATGACCCGACGGTCCAGAGTCCCGAAGCCCCCGAAAAATCCACGCTCGCACCCTAGTTGGCGCCCCGTGCTCACTGTGGGCAGATTGGAGGTTCACTCATGGCAGGCAATGGACCGGCGCAGTCGAACCAGCCGAAGTCGAACCAGGCCTGCATGATGTCGACGAAGACAGACCCCTGCGATTCCGGCAGCGGCGGGCGCTGAGAGCTCCCGAACCCACCTGGGCGGGGATCACTTGAAACCCCTGCACAACAAAGGCGGTCGGACGCGCGCCCGACGCTCGTGGGGTCCTCTCCCTGCACTCAATCACCTATCCACCCGTCGGCGGTGAACCAGATGAAGGCACTACTGCGACACCTGCCATCTCCCTGCTCCAGGCAGATACCGCTGGCGACATCGGTAAGCTCGCAGGTCAGCGCAACGTCAAGGTGCGCCTTGTGATGCGAAATGCCGTCTGAGGGCTCTAGCGTGAAACCACCGGTCACCGTGCTCACAGGGCTTCTGCTCGGTCGAGCAGGGCAGGCCGGTCAGCGTTTGACTCGGTTGCGGACGGCTAGGACGGCCAAGCCCAACAGGACGGGTTCGGTCAGGCGTGAGGTCATCTCGATGTAGGTGCCGGCGGTGGTCAGGTCCTGGCCGGAGGAGCGGAAAACCACCGAGTTGAGGGTGACGTTCAGGGCCTTCTCGAAGCGCTCGCCGGTGAAAAGGTTGCCGGTGGGGTTTTTTTGGGTCGTCCTTGTCGATCTCGAAGGTGACCTTGCCCCCGCCGGCCGGGACGGTACCGGTCGCGGTCTGCTTAGGGGTGTCCTGGGCGAGACCGAAAGCCAATAGCAGGACGATGGTGAGGAGCACGGCGGCACCGAGCCAGGCCAGGGCCCGGGAGGCGCGCAGGCCATAGCCGGACAGCGCCCAGTACGCGCTCAGCAGCCCCCGTTCACTGGAGGGGATGTCGTCGGCGTGGCGGCGCATCTCCATCTCCCCGTAATAGAAGTCCGCGGCCCCCGGCTCGTGCTTTGCATCCTCGAAGGCTTTGCGCAGAGCCCGGTACACCGGAGCCAGTTGCAACGGGCCCGACCGCCCGGCGCCGAAGACTGCCACGTTCCAGCCCCGCACTGATCGCGGCTGGCTGGCGCGCCAGTGGTGTTCCTCTGCCAGGACGCGGCGCTCGGTGAACCGCACGGGCGGCCAGCGCCGCCAGCGCACGGCGGGCGGAGTCGTGTCGAAAGTGCAAGCCCCTTCCAGGCGTAGCTGGTCCAGGTGTACGGTGCCGGCGAATAGGCAGCCCGACAGGTCAACGTCGGCCAGGACCAGGTGGGCCGCATCCACTCCGCGCAGCGACGCCAGCCTCACATCCGGACCGGACGCGCTCGCGAGGGCAGTATCCGCCAGCTCGGAGCCGTCGGCGAGCACGAACGGGTCCGGCTCGGCGGCGATCGTGAGGGGGTACTCGAACACCGCGTGAGCGAAACCGACCGTGGCGTAGCGCAGGCGTATCTCGGCCGTGGCCGACCAGCGAGTCCGGCGGCACTCCAGACGGCGTGCGGCGAACGACAGGGTCACCGGGCCACCGAACACTGCACCAGACAGCACAATCCGTCCGGCACACACCAGAGGCCCGAAGCGGTCGGCCTCCACGAAGGTCGCCGATCCGAACCCGGCGTCGCTCTCGAAGATTGCCGCCCCGAACACGGCATCGTCTTGAAGGTCGCCGACTCGAAGTCGGCGTCGCTCTCGAAGGTCGCTGACCTGAACTCGGCGTAGCTCTCGAAGGTCGCTGCCCCGAACACGGCGTCGCCCTCGAAGATCGATGCCCTGAAGTCGGCGTAGCTCTCGAAGGTCGCCACCAGGAACCCGGCGTCGCCCTCGAAGGTCGCCGACCCGAACCTGGCGCCGCCCTCGACGGTCGCTGCTCTGAATGCGGTGTGGTCCTTGAAGGTCGCCGACCCGAACCTGGCGCCGCCCTCGAAGGTCGCCGACCCGAAGTCGGCGCCGCCCTCGAAGGTCGCCGACCCGAAGTCGGCGCCGCCCTCGAAGGTCGCCGACCCGAAGTCGGCGCCGCCCTCGAAGGTCGCCGACTCGAATCCGGCGTCGCCCAGGCGGACGACACCGGTTGCAGGGTCACAGAGAGCGGCGCGTAAGGCGAGGAAGAGCGAATCAGTGAAGGTGGTGCCCCGGTGGTCGATGCTGGTGCCGGGAGTCAGGCCTGCCAGGTAGGCGTCACGGTCAACGTCGGTCAGGTGGGCGAGGCACGCGGTGTGTCCGGGGACGTAGATGCCGCGACAGCCGACGGGGTTGGCAGCAGGGTCGGCACCGTGGGCGCAGTGCGGCCAGGTTGGCGGTTCGGATGTGCTCATGGCGCGGCGGCTCCACGGTCTCGGATTTGCCCGCATGGACGCGTGGGAGACGCGAACGGTTCAGGCTCTACGATGACGGGCCGCGCCGGGGACCGACTCCCGTGATGCGCACGTGCGGTACATGCCTGAACAACCCGTAGATATCTGTCAGGCACAGTGCACTGAGGCGGACTTACCTCACACGCCTCGAACCAGCCTGCGCCCCAGGCACTGAGTGGCTGTTGTTGTTCCGAATCTCAAGGCAGCGTTTTCGCTGGTCAGGCATAGGTCCGGTGATTCGGTGGGAGTGGTGACGTGCCGTGTCGTCGCTCCTCGGGAGGCTGCAGATGCCGTCGGTCGTCGGACTGCTGGAACAGCACGAACTCGCCGCTCGCC
>NZ_JBSGUA010000040.1:0-34251 GCF_053607685.1 Streptomyces sp. NPDC055099
GAACAACACCGCACACGTAGGCCGGGGCCCCTGCTGAGCAGGGGCCCCGGCCTTCGTGTGCGTCGGCCCGCTCAGCGGGCGTGTGCGCCGGCCCGCTCAGCGGGGCGGAAGCTGCGGGTCGTCCGGGTGCGCGCCGCGCGGCGGACGCTCGTCGTCCCTGATGACCTCGCCCTGGACGACCTTGCCGTCCGGACGGTGCATGCGCGCCTGCTGGAAGGCCTCGCCGAGACCGCCCTGGGTGGCCGCCTCGCGGACCTTGCGCTCGAAAGTCCTCTCCGCCGTTCGACTGACGGCCTTCTGGACGGGCGGCACCAGCAGAAGCAGTCCCAGGGCGTCGGAGATCAGCCCCGGCAGGATGATCAGCAGGCCGCCCAGCATCGTCAGGGCGTTGCCGCCGCCCCGCTCGGAGGGATGCGGCGCCAGGCCGCTCTGCTGCTGTTGCACCGCCTCGCTCAGCTCCCGGAAGGCGCGGCGCCCGGCGTGCTTGATGACCATCCCGCCGAGCACCACACCGGCCACGAGCAGCAAGAACACCGTGAGCCCGCCGGCGGCGCCCGCCACGACGGTGAGCAGCCAGATCTCCAGGACCAGCCACGCGGCGATGCCGAGCGGCAGGAACCTGAGGACGCGGGAGCGCCGGGGCCGGGCGGGTCGGGTGGGCGGTACGCCAGTCGTCATGGCTCCAGTGTGCCTGGACCCGGCTCAGACCGGCATAAGGGAGTGATCAACAAGCGGGGTCGGCGAAGACGACGATCAGGGCTTCTTGCCGTCCTTGGCGGGCTCCTGCGCACCCTCGGCCTCCTTGCGGCCCAGGGCGCGGCCCACACGGCCCACCCGCTCCCCCACGCCCCACGCGGTGACCCGCCACAGCGCCTCGGCCACGATGTCCTGGCTCATCTTGCTGTCGCCGTGCTCCCGCTCGACGAAGGTGATCGGCACCTCGACGACGTGATATCCCGCCTTGATCGCGCGGCGCGCCAGGTCGACCTGGAAGCAGTACCCCTGGGAGGCGACCTCGCCGAGGCCGATGCCTTCGAGGGTCTCGCGGCGGAAGGCGCGGTAGCCGCCGGTGACGTCGCGGATCGGCACGTCGAGCATCAGGCGGGAGTAAGTACTGCCGCCGCGCGAGATGATCTCGCGGTACTTGGGCCAGTTCACGATGCGTCCGCCCGGCACCCAGCGCGAGCCGAGCACGAGGTCGGCGCCCTTGAGCGCGGTCAGCAGCCGGGGCAGTTCCTCGGGCTGGTGGGAGCCGTCGGCGTCCATCTCGACGACCACGCCGTAGCCGTTGTCCAGGCCCCACTGGAAGCCCGCGAGATAGGCCGCGCCGAGGCCTTCCTTGCCCTTGCGGTGCAGCACGTGCACGTTCTCGTCGTCGGCCGCGAGCTCGTCGGCGATCTTGCCGGTGCCGTCGGGGCTGTTGTCATCGGCGACAAGGATGTGCGCCTCGGGCACGGCGACGCGGACACGACCGACGATGGCCTGGATGTTCTCCGCCTCGTTGTAGGTCGGAATGATCACCAAGGCCAGGCCGAGCGGGCCGAACTGCCTCCCCTGGTCACCGGTTTCGGAGACCGCACCGCCGTCGTTCACTACTGCCCCTTCGTTCGTACGCAGAGGACCACCATAGTGGCCGCTTCCCGCACGGCCACGGCGGCACGGGCGGTAGAGGGGAGTACTGCGGATCGGGGCCCGGCACCCTTCGGGCCGACCTGGGTCCCGCTGGCTGCGGGTCGACCGAGAGCCGTTGTCTACTGAGCGTCCGGGCCCCACCCGGGTCACACCTGCCGGCCCGGTGGAACGTTCCCTCGCTTCCGCGGCGCGGGCGCTGGACCTGGCTCCCAGTGGTGGTGCGCCGGTGCGGCACACCGCCCATGGCCCAGCGGCGTTCGACGGCTGCGTGGAATTTCTCCGGTCGGACGTCCTTTGGTGGACCCGGCCGAACCTACCGGCCGACGGCCGCGTTCTGTCAATAGCCATGTGACCTGGGCCGATTCCAAAGACAGCCAGGTCAGTGCCGAGGATACGCAGGTCGTGCGACGCGACAACGAGCCGCGATCGGCCGTACGCACCGCCGGGACATCACTCTTGTGGCCCTACGAAGACCGGCTGTCCGAAGACCACCGTGCGCAGGCAGACCGGGAGTTCGGCGCCCGGGGAGAGGTCCGGAAGGCCGGGCGTGCCGGAGCGCGGATCGGTCGACCAGCGGGCGACGCGGTCGTCCGGCGCCTGGACCACGAGATCCGAGGTGCGCCACACGGCGTAGTCCGCGGGCGCCCCCGGCACCAGGACACCCGCGTCGTCCCGGCCGATGGCCCGCCAGCCGCCCCGGGTGTGGGCCGTGAAGGCCGCGCGCACCGACACGCGGTGCTCGAGGGTCTGGTGGAACGCGGCGGCGCGGACGGTGCCCCAGGGATCGAGCGGGGTGACGGGGCTGTCGGAGCCGAAGGCGAGCGGGACGCCGGTGCGCAGGAGGGCCGCGTACGGGTTGAGGGTGCGGGCCCGTTCGGTGCCCAGGCGCCGGGCGTACATGCCGTCGTCGCCGCCCCACAGGGCGTCGAAGGCGGGCTGCACGGAGGCGGTGAGGCCGAGTTCGGCGAAGGCGGCGATCGTTTCCGGGGTGAGCATCTCGGCGTGCTCGACGCGGTGCCTGGCGCCGCGGACGCGGGCCAGGCCGACCTTCTCGGAGGCGGCGCGGATGCCCTCGACGACAGCGGTCACCGCGGCGTCACCGATGGCGTGGAAACCCGCCTGGACCCCTGCCTCGGTGCAGGCGACGACGTGCGCGGCGACGGCGGGCGCGTCCAGATAGGCGGTGCCGGTGTGGCCGGCGTCGGCGTACGGCTCGTGCAGGCAGGCGGTGTGCGAGCCCAGCGCCCCGTCGACGAAGAGGTCGCCCGCGGCGCCGACGGCCCCCAGTTCCTTTGCACGGGCGACGCCTTGCTCGCCCTGCTCCGCCCAGTAGCCGACGACGCGCGGTCCGGGCTCGTCGGCGGCGAGGCGCAGCAGTCCGGTGAGGTCGTCCTCGCTGGAGATCTCGGGTCCCGCGCACTCGTGCACGGAGCCGATGCCGAGGGACGCGGCACGCCGCAGCGCCGCCCGCTGGGCCTCGGTGCGCTGCTGCGGGGTGAGCGCGCCGAGTGCCGCGGCGCGCACCGCGTGATGGGCGTCGCCGGTCAGCGGCGCGTCCGGACGGAAGCCGGTGCGCCCGGTGACGCCGGGGACGAGGTCGAGCAGCGCCGTGGTGACGACGGCCGAGTGGACGTCGATGCGGGTGAGGTAGAGGGGACGGCCACCGGCCGCCTCGTCGAGTTCCGCGCGCGTGGGCGGACGCCCGTCCGTCCAGCGGGCCGCGTCCCAGCCGTGGCCGAGCAGGACCCGGTCGTGCGGCCGGGCGGCGGCGTGCTCCCGTACGAGCGCGAGCGCTTCGCCCAGGGAGCGGGCCCGCGTCAGGTCGAGGCCCGCCAGGGCGAGTCCGGTCGACGTGGTGTGCACATGCGCATCGGTGAACGCGGGGGTGACGAGGGCTCCTTCGAGGTCGACGACCTCGTCCACGCCGTCGGCGAAGGCGTCGGCCGCGCCTTCGGATCCCACCCAGGCGACGTGCCCGCGTTCGACGACCATGGCCGTGGCGAACGGATCGGCGGGGCTGTGGACGTCGCCACCGCGCAGCAGCACGGTGCGGTGGCCCTGGGGGCCGTTCTGGGGGGTGGTGCTCTCGCTCATGGGACCAGTTTGGCCCCTGCCCGTGCGGGCCCCGCGCAGGGGTCGCCCACGGGCGGCTCAGACCTGCGGGGGCCGGGCCTCGTACGGCGTGGAGAGGACGACCGTCGTCCGCGTGGAGACGCCGGCGAGTGCGCGCAGGCGGCTCAGCAGGTGTTCGAGTTCCAGGGGGGTCGCGACGCGCACCTTGAGGATGTAGTTCTCGTCGCCCGCCACGCTGTGGCACGCCTCGATCTCCGGGACGCCCGCGAGGCGTTCGGCGATGTCGTCGGGTGCGCTGGGGTCGAACGGCTTCACCGAGATGAACGCCGTGAGCGGCAGCCCGACGGCCTCGGCGTCCACGACCGCGGCATAGCCGCGGATGACGCCGCGCTGCTCCAGGCGGCGCACCCGCTGGTGCACGGCCGATGTGGACAGGCCCGTGGCCTTGCCCAGGTCGGTGTAGCTCATCCGCCCGTCCTTGACGAGCAGCTGCACGATCTGTCGGTCCAGCTCCTCCATGCGCCGAACCTACAGGGCTCTTGATCCCTCCGGATACCGGTAGGCGCGACGGCGGCATCTTCTCGGGGCATGTGACGAACGCCACATACCTGTGACCGTGTCCAAAGGGATGTCACGATTACGTCTACGACGGGACGGGAAGTGCTTGCTGTGGTCGAGGCCGCAGCGCCTTCTCGGCCCACCCAAGGGGGAGAATCCCATGCAGAATCTGAAGCGCCCCGGTCGCACTGCCCGCAGCAAGCAGCAGCGCTCCGACGAATCCGCGCCCGCACCCGTATCGGAGGGCGTCGAATCGGGTGAATCCGAGTTCGACGCGTACGACACCTTCGAGATGTACCGGGTGACGTGCCCGGACTGCGCACAGCCCATCGCGCTCCTTGCCGACGAGGACGTACTGCCCGAGCACGCGCTGTGCGCCCAGCCGTGGAACCCGTTCGGGCTCACGGTGTGTGCGGGCACGGGCCGCGCGGCGGCCGACGCCGAGCCCGCCGACGAGTCGATGGAGGCTCAGGAGCAGGACACCGCCCTGCTCCTGACGCTCCCTCAGGGACTCGACTGGCGGACACAGCCCTTCTCGCACGTCGGCGGCCAGGGCTCGCGCCCGCGTCGTGTCGTGCCCCAGCCGGACCGCCGCTCCGCGGCCTGAGGGCTACCAGTAGCTGCCCTGCACCATGGCCGCCAGGCTGGCGTGGTGCAGGATCAGCGTGTCCGGGTCCTCGGGGACCGTGGCCTCGCCGAAGTGCACCTGGCGGTAGGCGACGCGCAGCATGACGATGGCGTGCCGCAGCGCCGCGTACAGCGTGTGGAAGTCCATGGACCGGGGCGTGTGGCCGGTGAGCCGGGCATAGCCCTCCTCGATGGTGTCGCGGCGCAGGAAGCCGGGCAGGCCCTCCTGCCCGAAGCTCACCGTCAAGTCCTGGAAGAAGCGGTGCAGGTAAACCATCCAGCCGAGGTCGACCTCGCGGGGTGCGAGCGCCGCCATCTCCCAGTCCAGTACGGCCACGGGGTCGAAGCCGTCGTAGATGACGTTTCCGATGCGCGCGTCGCCCCAGTTGAGGACGGGCTCGCCCTCGTCGTCCGGCCACCGCTCCTCCAGCCGCTCGAAGGCGCTCTCGATGAGGGGTGAGCGGGGCAGGCCGTCGACCACCCAGCCGTAGTAGGCGCGTTGGGCGTCGACGTGGCGGCGCAGCGGGCTGCCTTCGCCCGGCAGGGCGAGGAACTCGGCTTCCGCCACGGGAACTTGGTCGTGGAGGTGGGCGAGCAGGCGGATCGACGCGTCCTCCAGGTGCGCGCGCTCGGCGTCACTCGCCGCATGGAGCCAATTCCCCTCGTAGGTATAGGGCATGACGTCCGGCGGCACGCGTCCCTCGACCCGCTCCATGACGAAGAAGGGCGCGCCGAGCGGCCCCGGGTCCTCCTCCAGCCACAGCACGCGCGGCACCGGCAGGTCGGTGTGCTCGGCGACGAGCCGCATCGTGCGGTGCTGGCGCGGCAGGTCGTAGACCGGGAAGATCGTGTACGCGGCCGGGTCCGCCGCCACGCGCAACGCGCAGGCCCGCAGCGGCGGTTGGGGGTGCTCGATGTCGAAGAGGAGGGTCTCGCTCGACATGCCGTTGGACTCCGGCACGCGCACGCCGGTGGCCTTGGCGCCCGGCAGCCGTGTGCCGAGCCAGGCCGTGAGCCTGCGGGTGAGTTCCTCGGGGTCGCGCGTGGTGGTGCGGAGGCGGGGCCTGCTGGGTTCTGTCGCCATCGCGGATTCCTCTCAGGGCGCGACCGATTCGAAGCCGGTGAAACCGCTCGGGTCGTGGCGGCCGAAGCTGCCGTGCTCGAAAATGCCGTACCCGGTCTGCCCGTCGAGGGTGAAGCGCGCGGCGTGGTCGATGACTCCGTAGGCGGCCATCGGGTGCGCCGCCGGATCGGACAGGTCATACGTGCGGCGGTCGGTCCAGCCGCGCCCCCGCCAGGTGCCGTGCTGCCAGTCGTCCGCGGGCGGATATCCGGCGCCCACGGCCAGCGGCAGGGAGGCGAGGACCTCGACGCCGAGTTCGAGGGGCTTGCGGTCGTCCGGGTCGGTGAGGTGGATGACGGCGCGCTCGGGGTGCCGGGTGCCGGAGCGGTAGGTGATGTCGGCCTGGGGCCAGCCGAGTTGGCGGTCGCGCATCCCGGGGCGTACGACGGTGGCCTCGTTGAGGGTGCGGTAGCCGTCCGCGTCCTCCTGGGTGATGACCATCAGGAAGCGGTCGTCGAAGCGCACGGGGCTCCAGATCCAGTGGAAGCCCTCGGTGCCGAACTCCTCCTCCAGACGCCCGCGTTCCTCGCCGGGTATGGGCCGCACTCCCCAGCTCCGGTCGCGGGTGGCGGTCCACTCCCCCGCCGTCACCGCGATATCCTCGCCGCCGACGCGGATCACCCCCTCGCAGCCGCCCGCCTGGACGAAGCGGCGCCCTTCGAGGGACAGCCGGTCGCCGCGCCGCTGGATGTGGTGCGGCTCCCAGAGGGCGGGGAAGCCGGCGCTCCACGTGATGTCGTACGAGAGGGAGTCGGGGGCGGCGGGATCGGCGGCGCACGTCAGGCGCAGCCGTCGCAGCGGTTCCTCGACAGTGATCGTGAGGGGGCCGACGGAGAGGTTCATCCGGTCGTCGCCGAGCGCGTCGGACGCGCGTACGGCGTGGAGCGTATCCCCGGTGCGCAAGGTGGCGTACGCATCGATCACACCCACGTTCGGGTAGACGCCGAGCCCGAGGATGAGGAGCGCCTGCCCCTGGTGGTCGAAGAGGTGGAAGATACAGCGGTCGTAGGCGTTGCGGTCGCCCGTCGCGACCTGCTTCATGGACAGCGGGACCTGATGGATCGGGTACTCGTCGAGCGGGACGGGGCGGTCGTCTGCCACGGCAAACCTCCCTGGGCGCGCGGTGTTTGGCGGGCGCGCGGCCGTTGCCGGGCCCCCGGCGCGGAGTTGACGGTACGTCAGACCGCGTGCCGGAGCCAGACACATGTCAGCCCGCGTTCGGGGCGCCGCACCTCCCCGTCCGGGAGCCGTGACACCGGCGCCACGCCCTCGCTCGGTCACGGGAAAGCGGGGCCCGCCCCAGACCTCGACACGGGCATGCCACGAACTGAGGGGCGAATCCCGCGAGCGGTGACTTGTCCCCCGCGGGGCGCGTTGGCCGCGTATGACCACCCCCACGCCGATGCCCATGGCGCACCAGCCGACCGGCCGCCGCAGGCGCACCCTCCTGACGGCTCCCCCGCCCGACGCAGAATCGGTTCCCCAGCATCCCCAGCACCCTCAGCAGCCGCAGCGCCCCCATCCGCACCACCACCAGCAACCGCCGCCCCAGCCCCAGCCGCCGCACCTGCAGGATCCGCCCATCTACCGCGCCCTCATCCGGAGCTGGGCCGAGCGGGGCAAGACCCTGCCGGGGCGGCACGACCCGGAGTGGGTGCGGCTCGCGGCGCCCCCGGTCAGGCACGGTCAGTTCAGCGCGCCCCGGGACCAGTTCAGCGCGTCTCGGGACCCGCGAGGTGACGGGCGATGACCATCCGCTGGATCTGATTGGTCCCCTCGACGATCTGCAGCACCTTCGCCTCGCGCATGAAACGCTCCACCGGGAAGTCCGCGGTGTAGCCGTACCCGCCGAGGACCTGTACGGCGTCCGTCGTCACCTTCATCGCGGCGTCCGTGCACAGCAGCTTGGCCATGGCCGCCTGCTTGGAGAACGGCCTGCCCGCGTCCCGCAGCCGCGCCGCCGAGAGATAGAGCGCCCGGCCCGCCTCGATCTGCGTCGCCATGTCCGCGAGCATGAACCGAAGGCCCTGGAAGTCCGCGATCGGCTTTCCGAACTGCCGTCGCTCGGTGGCATAGCCGAGCGCCTCGTCGAGTGCCGCCTGCGCCACGCCGATCGCACAGGCCGCGATGCCGAGCCGCCCCGAGTCGAGCGCTGACAGCGCGATCGCGAAGCCCTGGCCCTCCTCGCCGATGCGGCGGGCGTCGGACACCCGTACCCCGTCGAAGTTGATCTGGGCGGTGGGCGAGCCCTTCATCCCCATCTTCTTCTCGGGCACCGCCGCGTTCAGCCCTGCGGCGTCGCCCGGCACCAGGAACGCGGAGATGCCGCGGGCGCCTTCGCCCCCGGTGCGGGCGAGGACGGTGTAGAAGTCGGCGACCCCGCCGTGCGTGATCCACGCCTTCGTTCCGCTGATCACCCATGAGTCGCCGTCACGGACGGCCTTCGTCCGCAGGGACGCGGCGTCCGATCCCGAGGCCGGCTCGGAGAGGCAGTACGCCCCGAGGAGCCCGCCGCCGAGCATCGCGGGCAGGTGCTCGGCCTGCTGCTCCTTGGTGCCGTAACCCGCGAGCGCGTGGCAGGACAGGGAGTGGACGCTGACGCCGAGACCGACGGTGAGCCGCGCCGCGGCGAGCTCTTCGAGGACCTGGAGATAGACCTCGTACGGCTGGTCGCCGCCGCCGAACTCGGAGGCGTACGGAAGCCCGAGCAGTCCGGATTCGGAGAGGAGGGCGAAGACCTCGCGCGGGAAGCGCCCGGCGTCCTCCTCCTCGGCCGCGCGGGGAGTGATCTCCCGCTGGACGAGGTCACGGACGAGCGAGAACAGATCCCGCGCCTCGTCCGTGGGCAGCTGACGGTCCACCGGCTGCTGCAAGCTTCGCTCAGGCACGATCGCATCCTCCCTTTCGGCACTGCGGCGGACCCGCGGGGTAGTGCGGCGCCACCGTGTCTCACGCCCGGCCGATGGCGCCCTTCCGGGTCGCGGAAGGTGCTGTGACCAGCGGCTCTGGCGCGTTGAGTATGCCCGATCGGCGGCGGCCCGTCACTAGTTAACGACCGCTTACTCAAAAGATAACCGACGCCCGCGAGCGGGGCCCTGAATTGGTCCGAACCATTGACCCCACTGGTCTAGTCCTCCTAGAGTCCAGCCGAGCGCCTTACCGCGTTCATGCCAATTCAACGTTCACCGACGTTCGGACGGCACCCGCAGGTCAACAGCACCACGTCCCCCCATGCACCCTCTCCCCCCACGAGGAGAAACGATGCTCAGACCGCACCTCTCCCGCGCCCCCTTCAGGGCGCTCATAGCCACAGCGTGTTGTGCCGTGCTCGGCGGAGGTCTGCTCGCCGGCGCGGGCACCGCCACGGCCGAGCAGGACAAGGACTCCGCGACGAAGGCCGCGGCCGGCTCCAAGGTCGTCGGCTACTTCACCGAGTGGGGCACCTACGACCGGAATTACCACGTCAAGAACGTCGAGACGTCCGGTTCGGCCGACAAGCTCACGCACATCAACTACGCCTTCGGCAACGTCCAGGGCGGCAAGTGCACGATGGGCGACGCCTACGCGGCGACCGACAAGGCGTACACCGCCGAGCAGTCCGTCGACGGCAAGGCCGACACCTGGGACCAGGAGCTGCGCGGCAACTTCAACCAGCTGCGCAAGCTCAAGAAGCTCCACCCGGACCTGAAGGTCCTGTGGTCCTTCGGCGGCTGGACCTGGTCCGGCGGCTTCACCGAGGCGGCCAAGAACCCGGCCGCGTTCGCCCAGTCCTGCTACGACCTGGTCGAGAACTCGAAGTGGGCCGATGTCTTCGACGGCATCGACATCGACTGGGAATACCCCAACGCCTGCGGCCTGACGTGTGACACCAGCGGGCGCGCGGCGTACAAGGACCTGATGTCCGCGGTGCGGGCGAAGTTCGGCGGCGAGAACCTCGTCACCGCGGCCATCCCGGCCGACGCCGAGGAGGGCGGCAAGATCGACGCCGCCGACTACGCGGGCGCCGCCCAGTACGTCGACTGGTACAACCCGATGACGTACGACTACTTCGGTGCCTGGGAGGCGAAGGGCCCGACCGCCCCGCACTCACCCCTGAAGACGTACGAGGGCGCGCCCAAGGCGAACTGGAACACCGACGCCACCATCAAGAAGCTTCAGGGCCTCGGCATCCCCTCCGACAAGCTGCTCCTCGGCATCGGCTTCTACGGCCGCGGCTGGACGGGCGTCACGCAGAAGGAGCCCGGCGGCACCGCCACCGGGGCCGCCGCGGGCAAGTACGAGGCGGGCATCGACGACTACAAGGAACTGAAGACCAAGTGCCCGGCCAACGGCACGGTCGGCGGGACCGCGTACGCGCACTGCGGGACCAACTGGTGGAGCTACGACACCCCGGCCACCATCGCGGGAAAGATGGACTACAAGAACCAGGCCGGTCTCGGCGGCACCTTCTTCTGGGAGCTGAGCGGTGACACGGCGGACGGTGAGCTGATCAAGGCCATCAACTGACCTTGCGTGTAAGGACATTGGGGCGGGAGCCGGTCGGCTCCCGCCCCTTCCTCAATGGCGCCGACGGGCCCTCACGACCGCGGCGGGGCCGGGAAGGACGGCTCGAACTCCTCGATGACGCGCAGGGTGTCGCCGAGGGTCCGCACCAGCAGCTCACCCACCGTCTCGCGCGTCAGACCCCGGCTGCCGATCCAGTCGAGCGTGACGCCCTCGACGCTGCACAGCCAGCCGAGCAGCGCGGTGCGCGCCAGCTCCGGGATGTCGCGGCGGCCGTACGCCCCGTCGGCGATCGCGCCGATCAGGGCCTTGCGCACGCCGTCGCGTATGGCGTGCACCTCAGCGTCGAAGCCGACACCGCCGCTGATGATGGTGCGGTACGCGGCCTGGTGGTGCTCGGCGTAGCGCAGATAGCCGTCGATGGTGCTGCGCACCCGTTCCGCGGGCGGCAGGTCGTCGTGGCGCCCTGCGCGCGCGACCAGCTCCGCGACCGAGTCCTCGATGATCGCGAGGTAGTAGCCGCGCTTGGACTTGAAGTAGTAGTAGATCAGCCCCTTGGCGACGGACGCCTGCTTGGCGATGTCGTCCATCGAGAGCGCGTCGTACGACGTGTCGGCGAACAACTTCCGCCCAATGGTGATGAGTTCGGCGCGGCGCGCCACGGAGCGGTCGGTGCCGCGCGCCTGCGGTCGGGCGTCCGCGGGACGGTCGGTGCCGCGCTGTTGACTATTATTCAATTTCGGCCCTAGTCTCCAACTGCCTCGGGAATCCGCAGTATGGCAGAACCAACGCCACCTGCCGGTTCTGCGTCCGACGGCGCTCTCTCACGCACTCCCCCTACGCACACGGACCGCCGTACGGGAGGAAGACACATGAGCGCAGCGCGTACCCCTTTGCGCGAGGGCAGAACCTCCTGGAAGAAGACGGCCGTCGTGGCCCTGCCGGCCGTCCTGGCCGTCGGCGCGATGGCCTCCGTGATGGCCGAGGGGGCGCTCGCCGCCTCCTTCGCCGTCTCCGGCACCAGCTTCCAGGTGTCATCCGGCAAGCTCACCAGCGAGGGCCTGTCCTCCTACGTACAGACCGACCGGGACATCGACGGCAAGGGGCACCCGGTGGCGCTCCTCGGGATCGGTGACGCGACCCTGTCCGACATCTGCCAGGCCGCCGAGGTCAAGACCCCGGTGGGCACCGTGGTGTTCAAGCTGACCGCGGGCGGCTCCGCGGGCGAGGTCACCGCGAGCAATCTCATCATCGACGGCGAGGACCTGGAGGGCGACGCCCGCTTCGGCACGGCGGAGATCGGCCGGGACGCCTCGACCCTGGACGAGGTGTCCGGCGTCAAGGGCGAGAGGGGGAAGTTCGGGCTGCAGGCCGGAGACATCACCGTCTCCGGGGTGAAGTCCCACGCCTGGTCGGCGACCGGCGGGAACTTCCGGCTCAAGGGCATGAAGCTCGACGTCAGCATCGGCGGCAAGAAGTGCTTCTGACCGGCGGCCGCAGAGCCGGGGTCAGACCGTGGAGCAGGGACGGCGGCGGCCGGCTGGACAAGCGGCTGCCGCTGCCGGAAGCGCGCCGGGTGCTGCGCAGGTGGCGGCGCACCCGGCCCTTCTGGGGCGGCCTGCTGCTGATACTCGGCGGCGCCGAACTGCTCCTCGTGCCGCTGTCACCGCTGACGGTCCTGGTCAGCCTGGGGCTCGGCGGGCTCGCGGCGATCGGCATCGGGCTCGCCCTGATCGCCGCCGGGATCTTCCTGTGGCTGCTGCCGCACGCCCATCACTATGTGAGCGTCAACGCCCTGATCCTTTCGGTGCTCTCGTTCGCGGCCACGAACCTCGGCGGGTTCCTGGTGGGCATGGCGCTCGGCATCGTCGGCAGCGCGATGGGGTTCGGCTGGACGCCGGTGCCCGAGGGCGCCGAAGAGGACGCCGAGCGGCCGAGGGTGCGGGACGGGCAGGGCACGCGGACGCTCGGTGTGCTGCTTCCGGTGGTCATCGTGGGGGCGACGCTGTGGGGCGGCACTCCGGCGAAGGCGGCGCCCGGTCAGGAGATGGTGGCGGCGAGGACTCCGCCGACCGTCACCACCACGCTCTTCTCGCCGCAGGGGTTCCTCCTGGCCGGCGTACGCGAGATCCCCACGGTGGACGGGCCGTTGAAGGTCATGGTGCTGAAGATGAAGGCCGCATCCCTCACCGACTACCGGCTGAAGACGCGCGACGGGGGCGAAGAACTCACCCTGGGAGCCGACACGTTGGACCTCAGCGGCTCCGTCACGCTCTATCTGACGAAGTTCAAGGGCTGCCTGGAGGGGCTGCTCTGTCTGACCTTCACGCCCGACAAGCTGCCGGTGCCGCCCGTCGTGCCGCCGTTCGTCTTCATGACCGACGTACAGGCCGAACAGGCGCTCGTCACCTCGGACTTGATCGTCGCGGGCGGCCTCACCCTGAGGGCTTCGGCATGATCCAGATCCAGGCGGCCCTCTTCTGGGCGTACGCGGTCGGCGCGACGTTCGCGCTCTCCGCGGCCCGGCAGCTCCAGGTGTGGGAGCGGATCAACGCGGGCGAGGGGCCGCGGACGCGCAGCCGTGCCGCCAATCCGTATCTGGCGCTCACCGCGCTCTTCGCGGCGGTCCTGATGGTGCCGACGGGGCTTTTCCTGCTCTGGCAGAACCCCGCGTGGGCGACGATGCACGTCGCCGACGGGCACGACGGCGTGTGGGCGGGGTTCGTGCTCTTCTACGCGGGCGGGATGCCCGTCGCCGCGATCCTCGGGTTCCTGGTGGCGCAGGGGCTCGTCCTGGCGGGGGCCGGCTACTGGGCGTATCTCCAGTGCGTGGGCGGGTACTTCCTGCTCTTCTGGACGCTGGTCCACGGCTGGGACGGCAGGGGGTACGAGCGGTTCTTCTCCGCCGAGGCCCGGGACTTCGCCGACTGGCAGCGGGACAGCGTGGTCAACCACGTACTGGACTTCCTGACGTCCGGGACGTTCCTCGCGCTGCTGATCTTCGGCGCGGCCGTGATCGGCACGATGCTGCTGACCGAGATCGGCTGGCTGATGGAGGGCTGGTCGCTGCCCGGCGCGGACGAGGACCGCAAGGTGCACCGGTTCCTGGCGATCACCGTCGCGGCGGCCGGGGTCTACGGCCTGCCGTTCGTCGGTGCGCTCGTCGCGAGCGTCCTCGTGCGGCTTCTGGGCGGGTGGCTCGGCCTGCCGCTGTTCGCGGTGATCGCGGGGCTCACGCTGCTGTCACGGCGCTCACCCGTGCGCCTGCTCTACGGACTCGTGGGCGTGCCGCGGCGGCATTGGCGGGCGGACCTCGACCGGGGGCAGGCCTACGACGCTCAAGAGACCGGGGTAACCGGGGTCACAGCAGACCGATCTGCGTGACGAGCATCGCGAGGACGACGACGAGCGTCCAGCCGAGGACGTGCTCGAGCACCTTCGGGCCGTCTTCCTTGGGGCCGCCCGTGCGCGTGGTCGCCCGGGGCTGTGCGGTGGCAGTGGCTGTGGCAGCGGTCATGGCATCACTCGATACGTATGCGTCACGCCTCTCGACGCGACGTCCGGCAGCGGACTCCCCCCACTGACCCAACCACCTTGCCATCGGATTCCGCCGCCGCGGGCGAGAGCTTGGTCACTCGCGGGCCCGGCCTCCCACCGCGGCCCTTGCCCCCACTGGGCGGGTCCCGTGCAACTCGCACCGAGTGCCGTGCGTCTCATTACACGTGGTGGGGCACACCCCCAGGCGCACCCCCCGCCGCTCGTCCGCGCAACCTTCCGACCGAAAGGTTTCCGATGAGCACGCACCGGACGTACCGGCCGTACCGGACGCCCCGCCGCAGAGCGCGGCTCGCCCTCGCTGCCGCCATCACCATGACGGCGGCTCTCACCGGCACGGCGTCACAGGCCGCGCCGTCCGTCTCCGGGACACCGTCGCCCGGTGCGCCCGGCCTGGGCGACCCGATGTTCCCGCTGGACGGGAACGGCGGATACCGGGTGGACCGCTACACCCTGGACTTCGACTGGCAGGCGCCGAGGACACCGTTCGAGGCGACGGCGACGATCAAGGCGACCGCCACGCAGTCGCTGTCGCGCTTCAACCTGGACTTCGGGGGCAACACCCTGCACGGCGTGCAGGTCGACGGTTCATCGGCGCGCACGTCCCGCGCCGGGGACGAGCTGACGGTCACGCCCAAGTCCCCTGTCGGCAAAGGCCGTTCGTTCACCGCCAAGGTCACGTACACCGCCGATCCGACGCAGACGCGCCACCGCGACGACGCCATCGAGGACTACGGCTGGATACCCACCGCCGACGGCACGGTGGTCTATCCGCAGCCGAACGGCGCCCGGCTGATCTTCCCGGCGAACGACCACCCCAGCCAGCGGGCGCCGATCACCTTCCGCATCACCACGCCGAAGGACCTGACGGCGGTCGCCAACGGCAAGCTGGTCAACCGCACGGAACGCCCCGGTGACCGGGTGCGCTGGACGTACGACTCCGAACAGCCGCTCTCCACCCAGCTGGTGCAGATGGCGGTCGGCAAGTTCAAGCTGGTCGAAGGCAAGGGGCCCGGCGGCCTGCCCCTCCGGGACGTGGTGCCGGACGCCTTGGTCGAGCCGACGGCGGAGTACCGCAAGCTCACTCCCGACCACCTCACCTGGCTCCAGGAGAAGCTCGGCCCCTACCCCTTCAACCGCTACGGCCTCCTGGTCGGCGACACGGACCTGGGCGTCGCCCTGGAGACCCAGACCCTCTCCCTCATCCCGAAGGCGGACCTGCTGGGCACCAAGGTCGACGCGGAACGGAACATGGTGCACGAGCTGACCCACCAGTGGTTCGGCGACAGCGTCGCCCTCAAGAGCTGGTCCGACCTGTGGGTGAGCGAGGGGCACGCCCGCTTCTACGAGCGGATGTACTCCGAGGAGCACGGCGGCGACAGCTTCGAGGCCGCCATGAAGACGGCCTACGCCGCGCACGACCAGTGGCGCCACGACTTCGGCGCCCCCGCGGAGCCGACCGAGCCGAACCTCTTCAAGCGCATGCGGTACGACGGCTCGGCCCTGGTCCTCTACGCCCTGCGCGAGCAGGTCGGCAACGCGACCTTCGAGAAGATCGAACGGGCATGGGTCAGCGGCTTCCGCGGAAAGACCGCGAGCACCCAGCAGTTCATCGACCTGGCGTCGAAGGTCGCGGGCGAGGACCTGGAAGGCTTCCTGCGGCCATGGCTGTACGGCCCGAAGACGCCGCCCATGCCGGGGCACCCGGACTGGGTGGTGGACCCGGTACAAAACTGAGGGCATCCATCGTCTGGCGGCCCGGGTCCGTCGTCTGGCGGCGGCGTTCGTGTGAAGCGGCCTGTCGGACGCCTGATCGACGGGGGGACCAGGTCTACGGTGGGTCCCCCGTCGAACTGGGAGGTCTCATGCCGGACCACGAGCAGGAGCAGAAGCGACCCGCGTTGCTGGGCACGGAGATGCGCGAGGCGACGCTGCCGGACGGCACCCAGGCGGTGATCGTCGTACAGGCCGGAACCTCCCAGACCGAGGTGGACGAAAAGGCGGCTCGTATGCGCCGAGGTACATCCGACGCAAAGTAGCCCGTCAGCAAACCTATGGGCATACGACGGCCCCTCCCGGACGAACGGGAGGGGCCGTCTCCATGGCTGATGATCGGATCAGGGCAGTCGGCTACGATCCCAACGTCATGAACTGAACGTGCTCTGCGGCCTGCCGTGTACAGCAGCCAGGCCACGGGAGGGAGAGCCGTGTCCGACAAGGACTTGACGGTCGACTACGAGTTCTTGAGCAGTTGCGAACGCCAACTCGGCACTTTGCGCACGACGTTCAAGGACATCGAGAACCGTCGCGACGACATGGAGAAGCACTGGGGCTCCGGGAGCATCGCGGACGCCATGGCTGATTTCGTCGACAACTGGGACGACTACCGCACCAGGCTCATCGAAGGCCTTGAATCGACGGGCAAGCTCGTGGCGGAGACGAAGAAGTCCTTCGAGGCGCTGGACGAGGAACTCGCCAAGCAGACCAAAGGCAAGGGCAAAGGCGAGGGGAAGGGCCCGTGACCACTGCGGCATCGAAGCGCCGCCCCGTCGACTGGGACCCGCTGTGCGAGAGCGACCCTGTTCCCGGCGACCCGGAGGAGATCCGCGCAGAGGTCCGGCACATGGTCTCGGTCGCCGAGAAGCTGCGCACGCAGGCGAAGAACCTCAAGACCATCTCGGACGAGGACAGGCTCAAGGGGAAGTACGTCCAACGCCTGCGCGAGGACTCCGGCACGCTGGAGAAGCACATGCGGGAGGTGGCCTCACGGTACGAGCGGGTGCACGGGCACCTCACCAAGTGGGCCAACAAACTTGAGGACCACCAGGGCGACGCCGACCGGATCCTGCGCGAGGCCAAGGAGGCGCACGCGGAGGCCGAGCGGGAGAAGGCCAAGGAAGCCGAGAAGGCGGACAAGGACGACGGCAAGGACAAGAAGCCGAACCCGTCGGTGAGCGGCACTGATCACGACCCGCTGCAGACGTACAGGACCCGCCTCGGCACCGTCACCGGAAACCGCGACAGCGACGCAAGCCACTACGCCGGCAAGATCAACGACGAGATCGACGATGTCATCGAGGACTCGTGGTGGGACAACGTCAAGGGCTGGGTTCATGACAACGCGGACATGATCAAGGCCTTCATCGATGTTCTCGGCTGGATCGCGACGGCGCTGGGCTTTTTGGCGCTGCTCATCCCCGGCCTGAATCTCGTCATTCTGGGCATCGCGGCGCTCACGATCGGACTCAGACTCCTCCTGGTGGCATCTGGCGATGCCACCTGGACCGATGTCATCTTCGACGTCGTGGGCGGGCTGCTCGTGGTGGGTGGCCTCGGGGCCGCCGCGAAGCTCGCCAGCGGCGCCAAGGCCACCGTGGGCGCTGCCCAGGCCGCCCGGACCGCGGGTCTGAGCCGAGGGCTCAGCGGCGTGAAGGGCGTCTTGGACGACATGGGGCGGGTGATGAACAAACTGCCGGACGGGCTGGGGCGGCAAGCCATCGGTACGTCGCGCAATGCCATCCGCAAGTCCATCTCCCAGAACGTCGGTCTGGTGGCCAAGGGGCCGCTGAGGGTCAGCCCGCTCTCGACCCTGCTGCATCTCGGCGACAAGGAGATGGCAGGCATGGCGAAAATGCTGCAGGCGAACAAGGCCACCTTCCCGGCCGCCGCGGGGGCGGCCGCGGACAAGGCGTACAAGTCCTACCAGGTGGGCCTTGGCCTTGCCTGGACCGGCATGGGGATGGACGTCATGGACAAGGCACTGGGCAAGAGCGACCTGACAAGCGTGACGGACGAGAAGTTCGGAACCGGCGAGAAGCCGTACAACGCGGGCTACTCGGACTGGAAGGACAACACCCTGAAGCCCGCCCCCGACACCCACTGGTAGCGAGGAACCCCCATGGACCTGTACTCGGCTCAACGCATCGCCGAGGCCGAAGCCGGTCGCACCGGACTCGGCACCGGCCCCAACCGGCGGCTCCGGCTGACCCTGATCATCGGAATGCCCCTGTTCCTGCCGGTATTGGGGATCATGATCCTGGTGCCGAAGTCCCTGATGAACACCGTTCTTTACATCTATGAGGCCGGAATCATCGGCTGCCTTCTGCACTACGTCTGGGTCTTCGCGAAGTACCCCCGCCACGCAAGCCGTCCGCCCTACCTGACCCGGGATCTCGCCATGGGCGGCGGCTTCTTCCTGCCCTCGATGTTCTTCGGTTTCTGGGCAGGCATGATCGCTGCTCCGGCATGGGCGCTTTTCGTCGGTGTCGCCTACGCCGTGGAAGAGAGGCGGGGTTCCCGTGGCCGCCGTTGAGCACCGCCAAGTCCCGTCCGGCTTCAACCTCGTGCCGCCGCCCGGCTGGGACGTGATCCCCCTGCACTCGGGTACCGAGGAAGCGATGGACCGCATCGTCCGCAAGGCGATCGCGCAACTGCCCGTCGGCTTCCCCAAGGACGACATTCCGAAGGCCCGGCTGAAGCTCACCCAGGAGATGAAGAAGGTCGTACGCCGGGCCAGCGCCAAGGGCGGCATGACCCTCTATCTCCCCACCGAACGGCTTCACGGCGTCGCGCTGCCCGTCTCTATCGTCGCCTCGGAACCGATCGAGATCCCGAGGGTCAGGCCCGAAAGCGGCCCGGAAGCAGTCCTGATGGCGCTCGCCTCCGAGACTCCCGGAGCCGAGGTGCGGGAACTCGACGAGACCGCGGCGCTGCGCTCCGAGCGCGATGTACCCGCCGATCCCGCCCAGGGCGTCGACGTCGCTCACCGCCGGGTCGAGTACTTCGTGCCGGTCCCGGACAGCGCCCCCGACAAGTACCTCACGTTCTCCTTCAGCGCCCTGATCGCGCCCGGCTCGGACCCCGCCTTCTACGACACCCTCGTGGAGCTGTTCGACGCCGTCATGGGCACCTTCCGCTGGAGCTATGCCTAAAGGCTCCCCATCTGCCCGCGCCCCCGACGAAAGAGACCGTCAATGTCCGAAGGCACCCTCTGGAGCACCGATCTCGGGGCTCAGCTCCACATCGACACGGATGCCAACCCCGATCTCTGGGGCTACCTCTGGCTTCAGATCGACAGGAAGACCTTCAAGGAATGGCTGGACCCGCACTTGACCGGGCTGGCCATCGTCCATGGCATTGAACTGACCCGCAAACTCCGCCGATTCCACAAGAACTTCTACGAGCAGACCGTGGTGACCCTCCGGGACAAGCTCCAGGCCGACGAGGCGTTCATCTACCACCCCGTGCCGCTGACCTCCATGCCGCTGGTGATGCACGCCACCCGCATCCACTGCGAAGCCCCCGACGCGGCATCCTGCGAAGGGCTCACCGCGCCCACCGTGCCGCATCCGGAGATCCCCGAGTGGCAGCAGCGGTCCGGCAGCGTTGCCTTCGCCTCGCCGTATCTGGGCGAGGACGGGGTGCGGGTCACGCGTTCCTACCCCGCGGACAGCAGCATCATGATGACCTCGGTGACGTACTACTGGCACACTCCGCCCGGTCTGCCCGACGTCTGTCTGCGCGGGCATCACGACGACCCGGAAGTGATCGCCGCGGTCATGGAGCCCCTGGACGACTTCGCGCGGACGCTGCGGCTTCCCGCGACAGCTCAGTAGCCGTTAGGCCCCTCTCCGCCGAGCGGAGAGGGGCCTAACGCTGCCTCAGTGAATGCCCACGTCAGCCAGCGCCGCCTTCTGCTTCGCGGAAAGCTTCACCGGAAAGTACAGGTAGCAGACGCCCCCCGTGCCGGAGACCACCTTCCCGGTGGAGTTGTAGCGCTTCGTGCGGAGCCAGATGTTCTCCCATTCGCGCCGCTTGTAGACCCGCCGCACCGCCTCGTTGCTCGGCGACGCGGGGTCGTTGGCGATCACGTCGCCCTTCGACGTGAAGCCGATCACCGTCATCAGGTGGCCCGCCGTGCCGTAACCCGCGCCCGTCAGCTCCTCCTTGAGGAACGATTGTGACGTTATGACCGGGATGCCGACGGCGATCAGCGACTCCAGTTCGGTGAGCGACGCGAGGCGGGTGACGACGCCCTGCATGTCCTTGTACGTCGACGCGTAGGCCGCGTTGAAGGGCCAGTTGCCGCAGCCCGCGTACTGGTAGTCGAAGGTGTAACGGGCGGCGTGGCACACCTGCGGGTCGGCGTAGGACGGGTCGACCCAGGCCAGGTCGGCGGCGGTCGGCTTGCGGCCCCAGAACTCTATGATCATCTGCGAGGAGGCCGGGCTGCACCAGGCCTCGCCGCCGTTGTCGTACTCCGGGTACTGGCCGACGTGGGTCTCCTGCGAGTACCGCGGGACCTTCAGCTCCTTGGTGACCCCCGGCTTCGACGCCGGGACGGTGAAGCGGTCGGGGACGGCGGACGCCATGGCGCCGAGCCGCCACACGGTGGGGGTCTCGGTGGCGCCCGGCTTGCGGTACAGCGTCAGGCGCAGCTTGTACGAGACGAGGCGCAGGCCCGTCGTCGTGTCGTCGATGGCGAAGGTGTCCGTCCAGATGCTCGACTTGCCGTCGCTCTGGTCGTCGACCGACGTGCGGCGGATGTCCTTCTCCTTGTCGTCGCCCGAGGTCCAGCGGCCGAGGACGTACCAAGGAGTCTTCGTCTTGTCCGAGTACGTCCCCTGGAGCTCGACCTGGAGCCACGTGCCGGTGGGCGTGCGGGCGCTCCAGGAGGCGACGACCTCCGTCGCGGGGACGGTCGGCCGGTGCACGGGCGAGGTCCACCGGGCGTACTCCCAGGTGGCGGTCTTGCCGGTGTGCGGGTCGGCGTACTCGGTGCGGCCCGCTGCCTCGGCGATCTCCACGGCGGGTCGGGCTCCGGGGACGGCACGGGTGCCTTCGGCGGTGCCGGCGCTCCAGTCGGCGTGCGACGTCCAGAAGCGGTTGCTCACGGGCCGCTTCGCGCGCGGCGCGGAGCTCGGGCCACCCGAGGCGAGTGCCGGGCCGGCGGTGGCGGCCAGTGCCGCCACGGCCGCTGCCGTGGCGAGGACGGTTCTGCGGGACATGTCATCAGCTCGGTCCATGGCGGGGACCCCCAATAGACGTGGGCTCCGGACGGGTCCGGAAGGGGCAGGTCAGGTACACGGCGGTAGGCCAACTATGGCTGCTTCAAGCCGACTTCTACCAGCGCTTGGACCACCACCGCGTCCGTCAATATTGGCCTCGACCACTGGCGTGAGCTGCGACGGCGCGCGGAGCGGGGAATTCCGCACCCGTACGCTTGCCCACGATGACCGCACACGCCACTCCCACGCCCCTGTCTCACGTCGCCGCGGAGCTGCTGCGCCTGCCGCCCTCCTGCGGCCCCGTCCGTCTCGTCGCCGTCGACGGGCACGCGGGCTCCGGCAAGTCCACCTTCGCCGACCGCCTCGCCGACGCCCTGGGCGGTGCCCCCGTCCTGCGCCTCGACGACATCGCGAGCCACGACGCGCTGTTCGACTGGACGGAGCGGCTGCGGCGGCAGGTGCTCCTGCCGCTCTCGCGCGGCGAGACGGCGCGCTACGAGACGTACGACTGGCACGCGCGCCGCTTCGGTCCCGAGATCCGCACCCTCGCGCCCGAGCCCGTGGTGCTTGTCGAGGGGGTCGGCGCGGGGCGCCGCGCACTGCGGCCGTTCCTGGCTCGGCTGCTGTGGATGGAGCTGCCACGAGATGAGGCCTGGGGCAGGGGGCGCCGCCGGGACGGGTCGGTCCAGAGCGACTTCTGGGACGGCTGGGAGCCCGCGGAGCGCCGGCACTTCGCGCAAGACCCTTCGCGCCCCTTCGCTCAGTCTTTGGTGCGACAGTGCCGCGAGGGATATGAGGTGCTGCGGGGACCGAATGAGACGCCTGCGCACAACCAATCCGTCACACAGGGTGAGGGACCAGAGGCGGTCAGCTGACCCTCGCTAAGAGCGCTCCCAGAACTTCGCGCCAGTTTCCATGAGTGCCTCAACTCGGCTTGACCGAGGGCCCTTACAGGACTTACGTTCTGAATGTGCGGCCTTTCGGGGTCGCCCGCAGACGCGAAGCCCCCGGTTGTTCCCCCGTGATCGGGGGCTTCGTTCTGCCCTGCATCCTCGCATTCCGGACGCTGCGAGCCGCCTTTCGCTCACCCTCGGTGACGAAGAGGCCCCCCTTCACCTGCCTGATCCCGCGCTGCGGCACCCTACGGCCGAGTGCTCCCCCGCAGGTACGATGCCTTTCGGTGCGACTTACGGACGGCTGCTCTGCGCGCCGGTTCAACGTCCGTCCGCAGCACGGCGGTTCAACGAAGTTTGCCGACGGGCACCGGTCCGGCGGTACACAAACGGGGGCACGGTTTGTGGGGGACGTGATGGACTTCGACGCGGTGGGCTCACCCGCCCCGGCCGACCTCGCCTGGCTGAGGGGCGTCGACGCCTACACGATGGGCGCCTATCCGCAGGCGGAGGAGGAGTTCCGGGCGGCGGTGCGGATGGATCCGGGGATGGCCGACGGCTGGCTCGGACTGCACGCGCTGCGCATCGACACGACGACGGCGCTGCTGCGGATGTTCCAGCACAGGGACAGGTTCGGGGAACAGCGCGCCCGGCACGGGCGCACGCTCAACTCCTGGTACTGGCTGGGCTGGTGGGTGCAGCCCGTCCTGGAGAGCACGCGTGACCTGCTGCTCGCGCACGCCTCGCACTGGCTGGACGGACGACATGTCCCGGAGCTCGACCGGGCGTTGGCGGGTCTGCCGCCGGTCGACGCCGATCCGCAGGTGCGCTTCCTGCACGCCTGCCGCTCCTATCTGGTCAAGGACTGGGAGCAGTTGGTCCGGCACACGGACTCGTTGATCGACGACGCGATGCTGGGCATCGAGGCAGGCCTCTTCGGAGGCATGGCCCGCGTACGTCTGGAGATGTACGGCCAGGCCGAGCCGCTGCTCTCCGCGGCCCTGATGCGGTGCCGCAGCGAGCAGCCGCAGCGCAAGGAGCTGCGCTACTGGCTGGCCCGCGCGCACGAGGGCACGGGCCGCTCGGCGGCGGCGCTGCCGCTCTACCGCGCGGTGCACCGGGTGGACCCCTCCTTCATGGACACCTCGGCGCGGCTCGCGGCGATCTCCGAGGGCGACGGCTACGACGAGGTGACCGACCTGGCGGCGATCGCCCTGACCGGCTTCGGGCAGGACGTGATGGACGGCCCCGACGGCATCGATCCGCTCTTCGGCACGGAAGGCCGCGACCTGAAGGTCACCGAGCCCGAACTGCCGTCCACCGGCGGCCCTACCGAGACCGACTCGGTGCGCGAGAAGGCCGTGATCCCCATCCAGCCGGGGCTGCCGCAGCTGCCGCCCGGCCCGACCGATCCCGCACTTCTGGAGGCCGCGCTCGCCGAGCTGGAGGGGATGGTCGGCCTCGAACCGGTCAAGCGGCAGGTCAAGGCGCTCTCGGCGCAGCTGAACATGTCACGCCTCCGTGCCGCGCAGGGGCTTCCCGTGCAGCCGCCGAAACGACACTTCGTCTTCTCCGGCCCCTCGGGCACCGGCAAGACCACCGTGGCCCGCATCCTCGGGCGGGCGTTCTACGCCCTCGGCCTGCTCGGCGGCGACCATCTCGTGGAGGCGCAGCGCGCTGACCTGGTCGGCGAGTATCTGGGCCAGACGGCCGTGAAGGCCAACGAACTGATCGACTCGGCGATCGGCGGCGTCCTCTTCGTCGACGAGGCCTACTCCCTGTCCAACTCGGGCTACGGCAAGGGCGACGCGTACGGCGACGAGGCACTCCAAGTACTGCTCAAGCGCGCCGAGGACAACCGCGACCACCTCGTCGTCATCCTCGCGGGCTACCCCGAGGGCATGGACCGCCTCCTGGCCGCCAATCCGGGGCTCTCGTCCCGCTTCACGACCCGCGTGGACTTCCCCTCGTACCGTCCCCTCGAACTCACCTCCATCGGTGAGGTCCTGGCCGCCGAGAACGGCGACGTCTGGGACGAGGAGGCCCTGGACGAGCTGCGCTCCATCAGCGGGCACGTGGTCGACCAGGCCTGGATCGACGAGCTGGGCAACGGCCGCTTCCTGCGCACGCTCTACGAGAAGAGCTGCGCCTACCGCGACCTGCGGCTCTCCGGTTATCCCGGCGAGCCGAGCCGCGACGATCTGTCGACCCTGCGGCTGCCCGACCTGATGCAGGCGTACGGCGAGGTGCTTTCGGGGCGGGGGCCGCAGGACCCGCCGAGGGTCTGAGGCCCCCGCCCCGCACGCTCACACCAGGGCGCCGTCCCGCGACCCCTGAGAGGTCTCCTGCGGCCTGCGGGGCACGGTGACCCGGTGCGCCGGGTCGCGGACCTCACCGACCAGGAGTTCCAGCACGTCCTCCAGGGCGACCAGGCCGAGCACCTTGCCCGACGCGTCGGCGACCTGCGCCAGATGCGTCGCGGCGCGGCGCATCACCGTCAGGGCGTCGTCCAGGGGGAGCTCCGCGCGCAGCGTCGTCATCGGGCGCCAGACCTGCTGCGGCACCGCGCGGTCCATCTCGGCGCCGTCGGTCAGGTCGAGTACGTCCTTCACGTGGAGGTAGCCCATGAAGGCGCCGTTCTCCGCGCAGACCGGGAAGCGGGAGTAGCCGGTGCGCCCGGTGAGTTCGATGACCTGCGCCGGGGTGACCCCGGCGCCCACGGTCACCAGCGACGCCCGGTCGAGCAGGACGTCCGTCACCGGGCGCGAGCCCAACTCCAGGGCGTCCTCCAGGCGCTCCTGCTCCTCGGGGTCGAGCAGCCCCGCCTGGCCCGAGTCACCGACGAGACGGTTGAGCTGCTCGCTGGTGAAGACGGCCTCGACCTCGTCCTTGGGCTCGACCCCGAAGAGCTTGAGGACGACCCGCGAGCACGCCCCGAGCGCCACCGTCACCGGACGGCAGAGGCGGGCGAAGGCGACGAGGCCGGGGCTGAACCAGAGCGCCGTCTTCTCCGGGGCGGCCATCGCGAGGTTCTTCGGGACCATCTCGCCGACGACGAGGTGCAGGAAGACCACCACGGCGAGCGCGATGGCGTACCCGAGGGGATGGATCGCCCCTTCGGGGATGTGCGCCGCCTCGAAGACGGGTTCCAGGAGGTGGGCCACGGTGGGCTCGGCGACCGCGCCGAGCGTCAACGAGCAGACGGTGATGCCGAATTGGGCAGCCGCCATCATCTGCGGCAGGTTCTCCAGGCCGTGGAGGACCTGGCGGGCCCGCTTGGTGCCGAGCGGCTCGATCTGGCTGCGGCGCACGGAGACGAGCGCGAACTCGGCCCCGACGAAGAAGCCGTTGGCGAGGACGAGGAGGAGGGCGAACAGGAGTTGGAGCACGCTCATCGGGCGGCCTCCGCCACGCTCAGGGTTTTCGCGGTGTCTGTGGCCTCCGGGGTCCGTACGAGCCGGACCCTCTCGGCGCGGTAGTGGTCCACCTGGCGCACCGCGAGCCGCCAGCCCGGGAGTTCGGCCCGGTCGCCAGGGGCGGGGATGCGGCCGAGCAGATCGGCGACGAGCCCCGCCACGGTCTCGTACGGCCCCTCGGGGACGTCGAGTCCTATCCGCTGGAGCGTGTCGACGCGGCAGCTGCCGTCGGCCTCCCAGGCGGGCCGGCCGTCCTCGGCCGGGGCCGCGGCGATCTCGGGCAGGTCGAGCAGGTCGTGCTCGTCACGGACCTCGCCGACGAGCTCCTCGACGATGTCCTCCAGGGTGACCACGCCGGCCGTGCCGCCGTACTCGTCGACGACGACGGCGATGGGCTGCTGGCTGCGCAGCCGCTCCAGGAGCTGCTGCACGGGCAGCGTCTCCGGGACCAGGAGGGGCGCCTGCGCGATGCGGCCGACGGGTGCCCGCAGGCGCTCGTGGGCCGGGACCGCGAGGGCGTCCTTGAGGTGGACCATGCCCACGATCTCGTCGATCCGCTCGCGGTACACGGGAAAGCGCGAGAGGCCGGTGGCCCGGGTCAGGTTCACCACGTCCTCGGCGGTGGCCGAGGTCTGCAGCGCGCTGACCTTCACGCGCGGGGTCATGACGTGCTGCGCGGTCAGCTCGCCCAGGGAGAGCGTGCGGACGAACAGGTCCGCCGTGTCCTGTTCGAGGGTGCCGGCCTGCGCCGAGTGCCGGGCGAGCGAGACCAGCTCGCCGGGGGTGCGGGCGGAGGCCAGCTCGTCGGCCGGCTCGACGCCGAAGAGGCGTACGAGCCGGTTGGCCGTGGCGTTCAGGAGGGAGATCACGGGCCTGAAGGCACGCGCGAACACGTGCTGCGGGCCCGCGACGAACCGTGCGACCTGGAGCGGCTTGGACACCGCCCAGTTCTTGGGGACGAGCTCGCCGATCACCATCTGCACGGCTGAAGCCAGGAGCATGCCGACGACCACAGAGACGCCCGGTACGGCGCCTTCCGGGAGGCCGGTCGCCGTGAAGGGGCCCGCGAGCAGATGCGCGAGGGCCGGTTCGGCGAGCATGCCGACCACGAGCGAGGTGATGGTGATGCCGAGCTGGGTGCCGGAGAGCTGAAAGGACAGCTCCTTGAGTGCGTCGACGACCGTACGGGCCCGTCGGTCACCTTCGGCCGCGGCCTTCTCGGCGTCCGGGCGCTCCACGGTGACGAGCCCGAACTCGGCGGCCACGAAGAAGCCGTTGGCGAGAATCAGCAGGAATGCCGCCCCGAGAAGCAGCAGGGAGGTGGTCATGCCGCCGCCTCCCTGGTGTGTCCGGTCCCGGTATGTCGGGAGGGGGCGGCGCATGTACTACAGGACGAACCGTCCATCGCCGGAGGGAGTCACTCCTCGGGTAGCAGGAGCCCCTGTGGACCGGGCGGGCCCGACAGGGGCGGGGCGGCACACCATGCGTGCCCCGCCACCAGATTAATCAAGACGCGGCCCGAAGCGTCAGCCCTGCGGGCTGCGGGCGTCGGCGAGGGCGCGCAGCGCGCGGGCATCGTCGATGGCCCGCTGCTTGGCGATGCCCGGCTGGATGCCCAGGGCGGGGAGGCTGGTGCCGTCGCTGAGGTTGAGGAACACCCACGGGTCGCCGGGGCGCAGGTTGACCTGGACGATCTCGGCCCAGGCGAGGCGCCTGCTGGTCGCGATGTTGACGACGGTCACGCCGGACTCGTCGGCGACGACCTTGGGCCTGCTCAGGAGCATCAGGACACCGAGGAGCAGCACACCGGTGAAGATGAAGCTGAGCCGCTCCCCCGGGCTGAGACCCGGGATGAGCAGGGAGATCACCGTGAGGACCACCAGGATGGCGGCGCCCGCGGTGAGCAGGACGGCCCGGGTCCGGCCGGGCCGGAAGGTCACGGGCAGGGCGGGGAGCGCGGGGTGCTCGGACATGAGGCGGGTTCTCCTGCCCGTTCAGAGGCGGCAGGCGTGGATGGCCGTGGTCAGGATGGCCCGCGCCCCGATGGCGTACAGGTCGTCCATGATCCGCTGCGCTTCCTTGGCGGGGACCATGGAGCGGACGGCGACCCACCCCTCGTTGTGCAGGGGCGAGATCGTCGGCGACTCGAGGCCCGGGGTGAGGGCGACGGCCTGCTCCAGGTGCTCGGCGCGGCAGTCGTAGTCCATCATCACGTACGACCGGGCGACCAGGACGCCCTGGAGGCGGCGCAGGAACTGCTGCACCTTCGGGTCGTCGGTGTCGGCGCCGGTGCGGCGGATGACGACCGCCTCGGACTTCATGATCGGCTCGCCGAACACCTCGAGGCCCGCGTTGCGCAGCGAGGTGCCGGTCTCCACGACGTCCGCGATGACCTGGGCGACGCCCAGCTCGATGGCGGTCTCGACGGCGCCGTCCAGGTGGACGACGGAGGCGTCGACGCCGCTGTCCGCGAGGTGCTTGGCGACGATGCCCTCGTACGAGGTCGCGACCGTCTTGCCCGCGAGGTCCGCGATGGTGTTCGCGGTGCCCGGCTTCGCGGCGAAGCGGAAGGTGGAGCGGGCGAAGCCGAGCGGCAGGATCGTCTCGGCGTTCGCGCCCGAGTCGATCAGCAGGTCCTGCCCGGTGATGCCGATGTCGAGCTTGCCGGCCGAGACATAGATCGCGATGTCCTTGGGCCGGAGGTAGAAGAACTCCACCTCGTTGTCCGGGTCGACGAGGACGAGCTCCTTGGACTCCTTGCGCTGCTGGTATCCGGCCTCATGGAGCATCGCCGACGCAGGTCCGGACAGTGAACCCTTGTTGGGGACGGCGATGCGCAGCATGAGGTCGGATTCCTTTGCGTGACGGGAGAGTGGGGCGGAGGGTGCGTACGGCTCAGAGGTGGGCGTACACGTCGTCGAGGGAGATGCCGCGGGCGACCATCATCACCTGCACGTGGTAGAGGAGCTGGGAGATCTCCTCGGCCGCGGCTTCCTTGCCCTCGTGCTCGGCGGCCATCCAGACTTCGGCGGCCTCCTCGACGACCTTCTTGCCGATGGCATGGACGCCCTTGTCGACCAGCTCGGCGGTGCGCGACGTGGCGGGGTCGCCGTTGGCGGCCTTGTGCTGGAGCTCGGTGAAGAGCTCCTCGAAAGTCTTCTTGGACATGATGTCGCTTACTTTACGCGGCTCCCCGGCCCCGCTCACCGCCAGGGTTCGGAGATCGTACGCAGCGTGGTCGCCGTGGCGACGGCCGCGGTGACCGCTTCGTGGCCCTTGTCCTCGCGGGACCCCTCGATGCCCGCCCGGTCCAGGGCCTGCTCCTCGGTGTCGCAGGTGAGGACGCCGAAGCCGATGGGCACGCCGGTGTCGACCGTGACCTGGGTCAGGCCCTGGGTGACGCCCTGGCACACGTACTCGAAGTGCGGGGTCCCGCCGCGGATGACGACGCCGAGCGCCACGATCGCGTCGTAGCCGCGGCCGGCCAGGACCTTGGCGACGACCGGCAGCTCGAAGCTGCCGGGTACGCGCAGGACGGTCGGCTCACTGATGCCGAGCTCGTGCAGGGCGCGCAGGGCGCCGTCGACGAGGCCGTCCATGACCTTCTCGTGCCACTGGGCGGCGATCACCGCGACCCGCAGGTCTCCGCAGTTCTTGACGCTCAGTTCGGGTGCACCCTTGCCGCTCACGCGCTTCTCCTGGTTCTCGTATGCCGTACTTCTCGTGTGCCGGTACTTACTGGTTGCCGCAGGCGGACACCTCGGGGGCGTCCAGCCAGGGCAGGTCGTGCCCCATGCGGTCCCGCTTGGTGCGCAGGTACCGGAGGTTGTGCTCGCCCGCCGTGACCGCCATGGGCTCGCGTCCGGTGACCTTCAGGCCGTGCCGGATCACCGCGTCGGTCTTGTCGGGGTTGTTCGTCATCAGGCGCACGCTGCGGACGCCGAGGTCGTCCAGGATGCGCGCCCCCGCTCCGTAGTCCCGGGCGTCGGCGGGCAGGCCGAGTTCCAGGTTGGCGTCCAGGGTGTCGCTGCCGCGCTCCTGGAGCTCGTAGGCGCGCAGCTTGGAGAGCAGACCGATGCCGCGCCCCTCGTGGCCGCGGAGGTAGACGACGATGCCGCGTCCTTCCTCCGTGATGCGCCGCATCGACGCCTCAAGCTGGGGGCCGCAGTCGCAGCGCAGCGAGTGGAAGACGTCGCCGGTCAGGCACTCGGAGTGCAGGCGGACCAGGACGTCGTCGCCCTCGCCGACCTCGCCGTGGACGAGGGCGACGTGCTCGACGCCGTCGACGGTGGAGCGGTAGCCGTACGCCGTGAACTCGCCGAAGGCGGTGGGCAGATGGACCTCGGCCTCGCGGCGGACCGTCGGCTCGGAGCTGCTGCGGTAGGCGATCAGGTCCTCGATGGAGATGATCGTCAGGCCGTGCTTGCGGGCGAAGGGGATCAGCTCCGGCAGGCGGAGCATCGTGCCGTCCTCGCCCGCGATCTCGACGATCGCGCCGGCCGGGCGCAGGCCCGCGAGGCGCGCCAGGTCGACCGCGGCCTCGGTGTGGCCGTTGCGGACCAGGACACCGCCGGTCTTGGCGCGCAGCGGGAAGATGTGGCCCGGGCGGACGAAGTCGCTGGGCTGATACGTGCCCGCGGCGAGCATCTGGAGCGTGGTGGCGCGGTCGGCGGCCGAGATTCCGGTGGTGACGCCGTGCGCGCCGCTCGCGTCGACGGAGACGGTGAAGGCCGTCCGCATCGACTCGGTGTTGTTCTCGACCATCTGCGGGAGCTGGAGGCGGTCCAGCTCCTCGCCCTCCATGGGCGCGCAGATCAGGCCGCGGCACTCGCTCATCATGAAGGCGATGATCTCGGGCGTGGCCTTCTCGGCCGCGATGACGAGGTCGCCCTCGTTCTCCCGGTCCTCGTCGTCGACGACCACGACGGGCCGCCCGGCGGCGATGTCGCGGATGGCCGCCTCGACGGGGTCGAGGGCCAGGTCGGAGGCGTCCTCTTCGTGTCCCGTGCTGTACCAAACAGGTGCCGCGCTCATGCCGGGGCTCCTTCCATGTCGGGCTGCGGCGCCTGCGAGGACACAGTGCGCGACCGCAGCCACCAGTCGCGCAGCCCCCACAGGACGAGCGCGAGATAGATGACGTACACGAGGCCGGAGAAGGCCAGACCACTGCTGAACGCGAGCGGTACCCCGACCACGTCGACCAGCAGCCAGGCGAACCAGAACTCGACCAGGCCGCGGGCCTGGGCGACCATCGCCGCGAGGGTGCCGACGAAGATGTAGGCGTCGGGCCAGGGGTTCCAGGACAGGTCGGGCACGGCGGAGAACAGGGCGCCGACCGCGAGGGTGCCTACGGCGGTGCCGCCGAGCAGGACCCCGCGCTCCTTCCAGGTGGCGAACCGGACGGCGATGGAGCCGTCCTGCGCCTGCTGCTTCCCGTTGGTCCACAGGCGCCAGCCCCACAAGGCCACGCCGATGACGAGGAGCTGCTTGCCGACGCCGCCGGAGAGCTGCGCGGAGGCGTAGGCGCCGACGAGGATGAGGCCGGAGAGGAACTGGGCTGGCCAGGTCCATATGGAGCGCCGCCAGCCGAGGGCGAGGGCGATCAGGCCGATGGTGTTGCCCACCATGTCGGACCAGATCACGTGCTGCCCGAAGGCCGTGAAGGCTTCGGAGTTGAGCCAGTTCACTTCGTGGCCTCCTGAGCGGGAGCGGGGTCGGCGGCAGCCGCGGCGCCGACGCGGTCGCCGAGCATGCGCTCGACGTACTTGGCGATGACGTCCACCTCGAGATTGACCGGGTCGCCGGGCTGCTTGATGCCGAGCGTGGTCAGGGCGAGGGTGGTGGGGATGAGGCTGATGGTGAAGTAGTCGATCCCGGCGTCGACCACCGTCAGGCTGACGCCGTCGACGGTGATGGAGCCCTTCTCGACCACGTACCGGGAGAGGTCCGCGGGGAGCGAGATCTTGACGATCTCCCAGTTCTCGGAGGGCTTGCGCTCGACGATCTCGCCCGTGCCGTCCACGTGCCCCTGGACGATGTGGCCGCCGAGGCGGTCACCGACGGCGGTGGGCCGCTCCAGGTTGACCCGCGAGCCGGCCGCGAGCGCGCCGAGGCTGGAGCGGTTCAGGGTCTCGGCCATCACGTCGGCGGTGAACTCGTCGCCCTCGTGCTCCACGACCGTCAGACAGACGCCGTTGACCGCGATGGAGTCGCCGTGCTTGGCGCCGTCGGTGACGACGGGGCCACGGACGCGGAAGCGGGACGCGTCGTCCAGGTTCTCGACGGCGGTGATCTCGCCCAGCTCTTCGACGATTCCGGTGAACACTTCAGTGCTCCTTCGCTACGGGGGTCGCGTTCGCTGCGAGGGTCGCGGTGACGCGCAGATCGGGGCCGATGCGGACGGTCTCGCTCACGTCGAGCCGCAACGCTTCGGTGATGGTCGTGATTCCGCCGCCGGTGAGGGCGGCGGGGCCCGCGCCGAGCAGGACGGGGGCGAGGTAGGCGATGACGCGGTCGACGGCGCCCGCGGCGACGAAGGCTCCGGCGAGCGTCGGCCCGCCTTCGAGGAGGACGGAACGCACTCCGCGCGTGTGCAGCTCGTCGAGGAGGGCGGGGATGTCCAACCCGCCCTCCGCGCGCGGCAGTCGCACCGTCTGCGCATCGCCTTCCGGGGTGACGTTCTCGGCGACCGCGACGAGCGTGGGCGCCGCGTCGTCCAGGACGCGGGCACCGGGCGTCACCGCGGTGCCGTTCGTGTCGACGACGACGCGCAGCGGCTGTACGGCGCCTTCGATGCCCCGCACGGCGAGGTGGGGGTCGTCGGCGCGCTGGGTGCCGGAGCCGACGACCACCGCGTCGCACTCGGCGCGCAGCCGGTGGACGTCGGCGCGGGCCTCGGCGGAGGTGATCCAGCGGCTGCTGCCGTCGGCGGCGGCGATGCGGCCGTCGAGCGTCGCCGCGTACTTCCAGGTGACGTGGGGGCGGCCGAGGCGTACGGAGGTGAGCCAGGCGGCGTTGCCCGCGGCGGCCTCGTCCTCCAGGAGGCCCGCCCGCACGTCGACCCCGGCGGTGCGCAGTCGCTGCGCGCCCCCGGTCGCGGTGGGGTTCGGGTCGCCGACGGCGTAGACGACGCGGGCGATCCCGGCGTCGATGAGTGCCTGGGCGCAGGGGCCGGTGCGTCCGGTGTGGTTGCAGGGTTCGAGGGTGACCAGGGCGGTGGCGCCGCGAGCCTTCTCGCCGGCCGCGCGCAGGGCGTGGACCTCGGCGTGCGGGCCGCCGGCGCGCTGGTGGTGTCCCTCGCCGACGATCTCTCCGGAGGCGTCGACGATCACGCATCCGACGACCGGATTGGGGCTGGTGGAGCCGAGCCCGAGGGCGGCGAGCGAGATGGCACGGCGCATGGCGGCGAGCTCGTGCTCGTCCGCTTCTGTCGCGGGTGCGGTGGCCACCGGGTCCTCCTGCCTCATGGGGCACGGACTCCGGGGCCTGTCGATGACGACAGAATGTACGGACTGCGGCACCGGGAGCGTCGCCGGAAACGAGACCTCTCCCCGGGAAACCCGAAAAAACGGGTATCCCAAAAACAAGCCACTCGGCGACGTGCACGAATGCCCGCCCGCCGCGCACTGCCTCCCATCCGGACTTTCACCGTCGGTCCAGGAGTTTCACCTGGTCAACCGGCCGCTGGAGGCGGCCGGGTCGCGGACTATAACCGCCGGTTCGGAATTACACCGACCCCGGAGTGCGCTGCTACTGGTACGGAACCAGTCTGCCACGGACGTCTCTCGGCCATGCGGGTGAGCACTGTGGGCTGGGTCACAGGATCCACGGATCGCGTCACGCCGGGTCACGGAAAACGTGGCGCATTCCCGTCGGGACGAACGCGACAACGTAGTCATTCACGAAGTTGAGCCTTAAAGGTCCAGACCTATTGACGCACTGGTCTAGTCCTCTTAATCTCTGCGTCACCTCCGAGGTTCGGTCCCACGGTGGGCGCACACCGGGACCCCGACAGACCCACCCCCTTTTCGCCAGTTGTGTTCTGCCGACCTCCCCAGGAGGAACGACCACATGCTGTCCCCCACCCGAGCGAGAGCCACGCTCCTCGCCGCCGGCGCCGCCGTCGCCGGACTGCTGCTGAGTTCGCTCGCCGCAGGCCCCTCGGCCGCCGCCGACCAGAACTCCTGTCGCCCCGACGGGCTTTACCAGACCCCCGGCGTCAACGTCCCGTACTGCTCCGTCTACGACGCCGACGGACGCGAGAAGATGGGCGCCGACCACAAACGCCGTGTCATCGGCTACTTCACCAACTGGCGTACCGGCAAGGACGGCAAGGACGCCTACCTCGTCCCGGACATCCCGTGGGACAAGGTCACGCACCTCAACTACGCCTTCGCGCACGTCGACGGCTCCAACAAGCTCTCGGTCGGCCCGGACAGCGCCGACAACGCCTCCACCGGGATGACCTGGCCCGGTGTCGCAGGCGCGGAGATGGACCCGACGCTCCCCTACAAGGGGCACTTCAACCTGCTGACGAAGTACAAGAAGCAGCACCCGAACGTGAAGACCCTGGTCTCCGTGGGCGGCTGGGCCGAGACCGGTGGCTACTTCGGCCCCGACGGCAAGCGCGTCGACTCGGGCGGCTTCTACTCGATGGCCACCAACGCCGACGGCTCGGTCAACCAGGCGGGCATCAACACCTTCGCCGACTCGGCCGTCGACTTCATCAAGAAGTACGGCTTCAACGGCGTCGACATCGACTACGAGTACGCGACCACCATGAAGGACGCGGGCAACCCGCTGGACCACACGCTGGCCAACGGCCGCCGCGCGGGCCTGGTCAAGGGTTACGACGCCCTGATGAA
>NZ_JBSGUA010000041.1:0-29999 GCF_053607685.1 Streptomyces sp. NPDC055099
TGCAGACCCGTGCACCCGCGCGGGTCACCCCTATCTTGAGAAGCGCTTCCTCCCGGGCCTGAAGGCCCGGGGTTCCGCGCTAGATCAAGGCTGAAAACACCGAGTGCTCCGTTACTAAGGGGGAGTTCGGAGCAGCACGAGCGTGCCGCTCCGGTACGACCACGGAGCGACGGATCGTTCAACAGAAGTGAGACGAACGCCCCGCCGCTAGCGGAGCGTCCTCGTCACCGCGGCACAAGCGGCCGCGCACGAAGCGCCAGACATGCCGACGATGCTACAAGCTCCTCCCTCCGCCTTTAAGATCGACCGTCCGCGGAACGACAGCAGGGGAGGGCGCGATGGCTGCGAAGGTCGTGGCAGTGAGCCGTAACGAGGTGTACTCGTTCAGCAAGCCCAATCGCGATTCCATCAAGCTGCTCGCGGGGCTCGGCGTGGAAGGAGATGTGCACGCGGGTGAGACGATCCGCCACCAGTTCCGCATGACCTACGAGCCGGACCTGCCCAATCTGCGCCAGGTTCACCTGATGCAGGAGGAGCTCTTCGACGAGCTCGCGCTCAAGGGATTCACGGTCCGCGCGGGTCAGCTCGGTGAGAACGTCACCACGCGCGGGGTGGACCTGTTGGGCCTGCCCACCGGTGCTCTGCTGCATCTGGGGGAGCAGGCGGTGATCGAGGTGACGGGCCTGCGGAACCCCTGCTCGAAGATCAACGATTTCCGCAGGGGGCTGCTCGGTGAAGTGTTCGCCATGGACCCCGTATCCGGCGAGTTCACTTTCAAGAGCGGCGTCATGGCTGTGGTCCGCCGTGGAGGGGTCGTTCGCCCCGACGATCCGATCCGGGTCGAGACCCCGCTCCTCCCGCACCGGCCGCTGGAACGGGTCTAGCCGCTGGAGCGGGCCCAGGGCCGATGGCCCGCGCGTGACCAACGGGCGCCACGTGGCCGCTACTTGGCGCGGTAGGCCCGCAGGAAGGTCCGTACTCCCTCGACGATGAGCGGCCGGACCCGTGTGTCCTCCGCGGCGTTGGCCGAACCGAACCTGTTGAGCGGGACGTTGAAGGTCAGCGCGATGAACTGGTCGGCCGCGAGGCGGGCGTCGGGGGCGTCCAGCAGGCCGGCCTCGGCGAGCGCGGCGAACCGCTCGGCGAGTGCCTCGTCGGGGGCGTCGGCCATGGAGTTCTCGCCGCCGTCCGGCAGTTGGCCGGACTGTGTCCGGACCAGTCTCTGCAGGGTGGCGTACTCCGCTGAGCCGAGCATGTCGGTGGCGATGCGCATCGAGAACGTGACCAGCACGTCCTCGAGGTCGGCGGTCTCGGTGAGGTCGGCGGGGTCGATGAGGGTGTCGTCGAGGATGCGCCGGATCGTGGTGATCAGCGACTGGCCGATGCCGTCGACGACTGCTTGCAGCAGCGTCTGCTTGTCGCCGAAGTAGTCATAGACCGTCCGCTTGGACACCTCGGCCCGGGCGGCGACCGCGTCGACGCTGGTGCGGTCGAAGCCGTCGGCGAGGAACAGGTCCCGGGCCGCGGAGAGGATGGCGGCCCGCTTCTTCGTGGACCCCTCGCGCAGTGTCTTCGTGGTTGGCATGGGCGTATCTTAACTCGACTTTACTACACCGTGTAGTGTAATTCTGGGTCAGGGGGCGGGAGTTACCCCGTCTCACCCGGCAACGAGCGAAGGGAAGTTCATGACCATCACAACCCCGGCGCCCCAAGTCCGCATCGGGAAAGCCGCGATCGCGGCTCTCGGCGCGCTGGCCGCCGCCACCGGGGCCCTGGAGTCGGTGGTGACACCGACGCTCCCGCTGTTACAACGCGAGTTATCGATGAGCCCCGCCCAAGGGGCACTTCTCAGCATCACCCTGCTCATCACCGGTGCGCTCGTCACGCCCGTAGCGGGCAACCTCGGTGACCGTTACGGCGGAAAACGCGTCATGCTCCGGCTGATGGCGGTGGTCGCGGCCGGAGGTCTGGTGTCCTCGCTGGCGCCGAACCTGCCGGTGCTGCTGCTCGGCCAGGTGCTGGAAGGCGCCATGGTCGGCGCGATGCCCCTCTCGTTCATCCTGGTGCGCAAGCACCTCTCGACGGGAGAGTCCCAGGTGGCCATCGGTGTGGTCAGCGGGCTGTTCGTCGGCGGGGGCATGCTGGGAACGCTGATGGCGGGGCCCATCGCCGAAGGGCTCTCCCGGCACTGGATGTTCGCGTTTCCGACGCTCGCGATCGTCGCGGCGACCCTGGCCGTCCATCAGCTGATGCCGGATGATCCACCGGCCCGCACCGACGCCAGGATCGACTGGCCCGGACTGGCCCTGCTGAGCGGCATTCTGCTGACCCTCATGCTCGGGCTCTCGATGGCGCCCGAGGTCGGCAGCCGGCCGCTCGCCCTCGCCGCGCTCGTCGCGCTCCTGGCCCTCCTGGTGGCCGGATGGGCCGCCGTCGAACGCCGGTCTCCCTCACCCATGGTCGATCTGCACCTGCTGGCCAGGCCCGCGATCTGGAGCTCGTACGTCGTCACTTTCGCCGTCTGCGTGGGCACCTCAGTGTCGATGTATCTCGTCCCGCAGCTCTTCGCGGTGTCCGCTGACGGCTACGGCTTCGGGGCCGACGCCACCGACATCGGTCGGTATCTGCTGCCCGGCGCCATCGCGGGGGCGATCAGCGGGCCGCTGGGCGGGGCCGCGGCCCGGCGCTTCGGCTCAAGTGCCGTGGTCGCGGCAGGAATCGGCGTCATGACGGCCACGCTGCTCGCCCTGGCCTTCCTGCACACCGAGGTCTGGCAGCTCACCGTCGGCAAGGCGCTGATCGCTCTGGCCAGCGGTGTGTGCATCACGGCGATGGTCGTCAGGACCGCCACTTCCGTCGATCACGAGAACACCGGCACCGCCACCAGCCTGGTCCTGGTGACGCGCGTGATCGGCTTCGCCGCAGGCGCCCAGATCTCCGGCGCCATCCTCACGGCAGGGACCCGCCCCGGCGCGGACGATCCGGCCGAATCGGCCTTCGTCACCGGTTTCGTCGTCGCCGGCATCGTCACGGCCCTGTCCCTGCTCGTCGTCCGCACCATGAACAAAGGAGTCAAGCGATGACCCACATTGGCCAGTTGACGGGCGGTCAGGCGGGCAGAGAGGCGGGCAGGCAGACAGGCAGCCGTACGAGCGGCCGTACGTCGCCGAGGCGCAAGGTCCTGATATCGGGGGCCAGCGTCGCGGGTCCCGCCCTCGCGTTCTGGCTCACCCGGCACGGATACGCGGTCACGGTGGTGGAGAAGGCGGCCACACCACGCAGCGGCGGCTACCCCATCGACGTACGCGGCACCGCTCTTGAGGTCGTCCGGCGGATGGGGATCCTGCCCCGGCTGCGGGACGCGCACATCGACACGCGCCGGATCACCTTCCTGGACGCGGACGGCGGCACGGTGGCCGCGATCAACCCGCACGCCGTCGCCGGGGGTGTCGCGGGGGAGGACATCGAAGTGCGGCGCGGGGATCTGACCGACGCTCTGTATGCCGCGGTCCGTGACGACGTGGAGTTCTTGTTCGACGACTCCATCGACACCCTCGACCAGTCCGGCCACGGGGTCGACGTCACCTTCCGCGGGGGCGGCTGCCGTACGTTCGACCTAGTGGTCGGCGCTGACGGCCTGCATTCACGTACCCGCGAGCTGCTGTTGGGCCCCGAAGAACAGTTCCACCGGTACCTCGGGTACTGCTTCGCCGTGTTCACCATGCGCAACACCTTCGATCTCTCCCACGAGATCATGATGTGGAACACCCCGGGCAGAGCCGCTGCCCTCTACGCCGTGGAGAACACGGACGAAGTGCACGCCTTCTTGAACTTCGCCCGACCGGAACCGCCCTTCGACACCTACCACAGACCAGCAGCCCAGCGGGAGTTGATCGCCTCGGTCTTCGCCGATGCGGGGTGGGAGGTGCCGGGAATGATCGCCGCCCTGCACGACGCGGACGACCTGTTCGGCGACATGGTCAGCCAGATCCGCATGCCGCGCTGGTCCAGCGGCCGGGTCGCCCTGGTGGGCGACGCCGCATACGCACCCTCGTTCCTCACCGGCCAGGGCACCAGCCTCGCGCTCGTCGGTGCGTACATGCTCGCCGCTAGTCTGGCCGACCGGGACACCGCCGCGGGTTTCGCCGCCTACGAACACGAGACCCGCGCGTTCGTGACCGCGAACCAAGGACAGATCGCCAAGGGCGACGCCACGCTCTTCCCCACCACGACGCGCGCCCTCGCCCGGCGCAACGACATGCTGCGCAACCTCAGCACCATGCCCGCGAACCAGGGCCGACGCGCCCACTCAGCACTTACCCTGCCCGAAGTCATGCCCACGAGGTGATGCACCGTGCGCCAAGAACCGTGCGCCAAGATCTCTGCGCCACGAGCCGTGCGCCAAGAGCAGGGGGCAGGTCACACGCGGCGGTCGGCCGCGTTCCCGTCCGCGTCATCGGCCAGGCCGAGCACCGCGGTGATGCGCTTGCCCGACGGCTCCCGGTCCACCTGAAGCTTCCGGCACACGGCCTGCACGACCTCCAGGCCGTGCTGTCCGAGGCGGCTCGGATCCGGCGCCGAGACCGCGGGCAGCGCGGAGTTGCTGTCCCGTACGGTGACCTCGATGTCCGCGCCCTGCACCGCGAGGGCGAGCAGACATGGCCCTGGCGCGTACTTGCGGGCGTTGGTCACCAGCTCGCTGACCACCAGTTCCACCATCCCCACGGCCCGACTGGACACGGGGAGCCCGTATACGGATCGTAGGTCTGCCAAAAAGTCTCGGGCCAGATGCCGCGCGCGTGCGATCCCCTCGCTGCCCTCGAACAGCTGGGAGACCGTCACGGACCCGTTGCTCGCCGACGGCTGGCCGTCATCGCCCGCTGTCTGATCCATGCAGTCCGCCTTGCTCCTCGATCAGCCCGGCCTCATGCGGGCCGACTACCCCCATAACTCCGCTTAATCCGCCCGGCGGGAGGCGACGGTTCAGCTGACTTGTGCCGCCCGGCGCAGAGCTGCGAGAAGTTCCCTGTTGCTGGCTCCCTTGAGTACGTACTCAAGAACGCCCGCGTTCGTCATCTGCTCGATGGAGCCCTTGTCGTCGTATGCGGAGAACGCCACGATACGGCTGCCCGGTGCACACTGCGCGATGCCTCTGGCGACAGCGGGGCCGCCGCCGGGGAAGCGGACATCCAGGATGACGAGGTCCGGTTGCAGGTGGGAGGCGAGCCGCAGCGCCTCTTCGCTGTCGCGCGCGGTGCCCACGACCTTCAGGTCGGGCTGCGCTTGCACGACCTCGCTCAGGGTCTCCAGGAGCAGCGCGTTGTCATCGCACAGGACCACGCCGAGCGGTGAGCGGGGGCTGCCGTCCGCGGGAGTCGCCGCGGTCACCGCGCGTCGTCCGGGGACGCCGCAGGGGGTGGGGAAACCGGAGGGTGGTTCGGCAGCCAGAACTCGACGGTCGTACCCGTGCCGGGCCGGCTGTGCATGGACCACCAGCCGCCGGCCGTTTCGGCTCTTTCCCGCATCTCGATGACCCCGAAGTGATCACGGGCGCTGTCGTGTGCGATGGGTGCGCCGGTTCCGTCGTCCACGACGCGCGTCACGATGCCCCCGTCGGCGGACGCGACACGGACGTCGACTCTGCTGCCACGCGCGTGCTTGTGCACGTTCAGCAATGCCTCCTGGACGATACGGAAGATGGTGATGGCGGTCTCGGGCGAGGGTTCCTGATCCAGCTGGTGCTCGAAGGAGTACGGCATGCCCCAGGAGGAGCCCACGACATCGGCCAAGTGGCTGGACAGGCCGTCGACCAGACCATGGCGGTCGATCCCGGGCGGATGCAGCCGGAAGGTCAGAGTGCGCAGGCGACCGATCGCCTCGCGCACTGAGGTGTCCAGGTGCCGCAGTTCCGCGGCGTACGACTCCGGCACGCGATCCGCCAGCAGTTCCAACCGCATCGCCACGGCGACCATGGCCTGGATGGAGTCGTCGTGGACATCCCACGCGATGCGGCGTCGTTCCGTTTCCTGCGCCTGGACCAGGTGGTCGAACAGGCGTCGACGCTCGCTGAGGGCGTGCTGCGCGGCCCGCCGCTCCGACATGTCGCGGGTGACCTTGCCGAAGCCCCGTAGTACGCCCTTTTCGTCCCACAGAGCGGTGATGACCACGTTCGCCCAGAAGCGGGAGCCGTCCTTGCGGACGCGCCACCCCTCGTCCTCCAGCCGGCCGTCGGCCACGGCGGTCTCCAGCTCCCATTGGGGCTTGCCGGAGGCCTGGTCCTCGGGCGGATAGAAGACGGAGAAGTGCTGTCCGAGGATGTCTTCGGAGCGGTATCCCTTGATCCGCTCCGCTCCCGCGTTCCAGCTGATGATGTAGCCCTGCGGGTCGAGCATGAAGATGCCGTAGTCCAGCACGCCCTGCACGAGCAGGGTGAACGCGGCTTCCGACATCGGAGCCGCCTGCTTGCGCGCGCGCCTCTGCTGTCGCGGCTCCTGTGTCACGAAAGGAGTCCTTCACGTCGCGCGATCGTCACGGCTTCCAGCTGGGAACGCGCTCCCAGCTTCTCCAGGACCCGCTGGACGTGGTTGCGCCCGGTGTTGAGAGCGACCCCCAGCTGAGCGCTGATCTCGCTGGTGCTGTGTCCTTGCCCCAGCAGCTGGAGAGCTTCCCGCTCCCGCGAAGTCAGGTTCGCGCCGAGGCTCGGCGTTCTGCCGGCCAGCCGTCCCAATACGTCGCCCAGCAGCTCCTGGCTGAAGACCACCTCACCGGCTGCCACCCGGCGAACGGCGTCTTCCAGCTCGGTCAGTCCGCGGGCCTTCAAGATCAGGCCCGCCCCGCCGGTCTCCGCGACGCGCGCGGCCACCGATGCGCTGCCTTCGCCCGCCAGGACCAGTACTCGCGCGCTCGGTCTGAGTGCCAGCAGATCGGCGATGGCGGTGACTCCGTCGCCGTCCGGCAGGCGTCGGTCCATCAGCACGACATCAGGTTCACATTGCTTCGCGTCGGCCAGCGCCGATGCCACCGACGCGGCGTGGCCCACGATCTGCAGATCGGGCGACCGCTCCAGGGCGAGGCGGATGGCCTCGGCCACCATGTCGTGATCCTCCACCAGCAGGATTCTGATCGGACGGCTGTGCGGGGGAGAGGCAGGCATTGGTGCATCCTTGCAGGTGGCGGACTGCACGATCATGCCAGAAGGTCCCGGAGGGGCGACTCGTCGGCGGTCACCGCTGTGCGGCGGTGGGTTGCGGCCGTATCCGAAGGGCGGGGATCGCTTTCCGCCTCCGCGTCCGTGAAGGTGTCGCCCTCGGTGAAGATGTCGTCGGCCCCGATCAACGCGAGGAGCCGCTCCAACTGGATTCCGACCCCTGCGACGAGAAGATCCACGCCTGACTGAAGGACGGAAAGCCGCGCCGTCAGCAGGGAGTTCAGACCGGCGCAGTCGCAGAAGGAGATGCCGGTCAGATCGAGGCAGAAACTCGTCGGCTGCTTGGCCAGGCAGGCGTCGACCGCCTCGAGGACACAGGGCGCTGTGTCGAAGTCGAGTTCACCGGCGAGCGTCACCCGGGCACGGCCGGAATGAACGACGGCATGCGACGTGAACGGGGGGAAGGTCACAGCGTTCCGCGCCTCTCCGTGCTCACGTGCGACGCGTACGAACGTGGGGCGATCCCGCGATCCCTGCCCGCGGAGGCTTCTCCTGCTGTCAGCTGCGGCATCACTACCTCATAGCCTCATAGTGCGAGGGCATCAGTTGCGCTCTAGTGAATCTGCACTAGACGTGGAAGTCAACACGTGTCAGCGGAGGTTGACGGCAGCGGGCGGTGCGGGGCCTGGATGTGGTAGAGGCGAAATGTCGGGCGGCGGCGCAGTGGGCCGGTGGCCTCAGGGGCGCTCGGACAGGCCTTGGCGGGCGGCCAGCCGCTCCATCAGGGCTGCGCTGCGCGCGAGCAACTCACGCTCCTCGTCGCTGAGTTCGGCCTCGATGGCCTGGGCCAGCCAGCCGGCCCTGCGACCGCGTTCCGCTTCCAGGGCGGCCCGGCCCGCGTCGGACAAGTCGAGCAGGGTCTTGCGGCCGTCGGTGGGGTGGGCGGTGCGGGTGAGCAGGCCCTGCTCGAGGAGGAGGCCGACCGAGCGGGCCATCGACTGCGGGCGTACGCGCTGATCGGCCGCGAGGTCGCTGGTGGTCATGGCGCCGTCGCGGTCCAGGACGCCGAGAACGGCGACCTGCCCGTGCGGGATCCGGTCCTCGTGCTTCACGCGCCGGGTGAGCTTGCCCATCGCGGTGCGCAGTTCGGCGGCGACGGTGGCGGCTTGCGAGGTGGGCATGGGGCACTTTAACCCGGAACCGCCGTCGCGCAGCAGAACTGAACAGCATGACTAAACAGCAGAACTGAACAGCAGTGCTGTATTGTTTTCTCGTGTCGGGCCGAGCGCCAGCGTCGTCGCAGCCACGGCCCGACAGGCGACAACGGGGAGGAACTCCCATGCCCGCACCTGCAGTTGACCCGACCACCATCCACGGCGTCACCGCCCGCACCGTCCTCGACAGTCGCGGCAACCCCACCGTCGAGGTCGACGTCGTCCTCGCCGACGGATCACTGGGCCGTGCCGCAGTGCCCTCCGGCGCCTCCACCGGCGCCCGCGAAGCCGTCGAACTGCGCGACGGCGACCTTCAGCGGTGGCACGGCAAGGGTGTCGACCGGGCCGTGGCCCACGTGAACGGCGAGATCGCGGCCGCCGTCACCGGGCGCGACGCCGACGACCAGGCCGGCCTCGACGCCGCGCTCGTCGCCCTCGACGGCTCGCCCACCAAGGCGCGGCTCGGCGCGAATGCCCTGCTCGGGGTGTCCCTGGCCACGGCGAAGGCCGCCGCCCACTCGCACCGGCAGCCGCTGTACCGCTATCTCGGCGGGGCCGACGCCCGCGTGCTCCCGGTGCCGATGATGAATATCGTCAACGGTGGCGCCCACGCCGACAATCCCCTGGACTTCCAGGAGTTCATGATCGCGCCAGTGGGCGCGAAGACCTTCGCGGAGGCCGTCCGGATGGGCTCCGAGGTCTTTCACACGCTCCGCCGCGACCTGCTGGCCGCGGGCCACTCCACCGCCGTCGGCGACGAGGGCGGCTTCGCACCCGCGCTGCGCACGGCCGAGGAGGCGCTGGACTTCGTCATGGCCGCGATCGAGCGGACCGGGTATCGGCCCGGCGCGGACATCGGCCTCGTCATGGACCCGGCGTCCTCGGAGTTCTACCGGGATGGTGTGTACGAGTACGCGGGGGAGGGGGTACGGCGTACGCCCACCGAACAGGTCGACTACTTCGCCAAGCTGATCGACGCGTACCCCATCGTCTCGGTGGAGGACCCGATGGCCGAGGACGACCACGACGGATGGCGCGAGCTGACGGCACGGGTCGGCGAGAGGTGCCAGCTGACCGGGGACGACGTCTTCTGCACCAACGAAGCGCTGGTACGAGAAGGCATTCGTACGGGGGTGGGCAACGCGGTCCTGATCAAGGTCAACCAGATCGGCACGCTGACCGAGGCACTGGGGACGGTGAGTACCGCGCGGCGGGCCGGCTGGGCGGCGGTCATGTCGCACCGCTCGGGCGAGACGGAGGACACGACCATCGCGGACCTGGCCGTGGCCACCGGGTGCGGGCAGATCAAGACGGGCTCCCTGTCCCGGTCGGACCGCACGGCCAAGTACAACCAACTCATCCGGATCGAGCAGGAGCTGGGGGGTTCGGCGGTGTACGGATACGCCGCTGGGTGAGCTCGGCCGGGCGGGCGCCGGGCCCGAATAACCGGTCGGGCGAGCTGAGTCGGCCCTCGTATCGTTGCGCCATGAAAAGCGACAGAGAGCCGCAGCTCTTCGTGAACCGCTGGGGTGACACGTCGGACCCGAGCGCGGAGGGGCGTGGAGCGCGCCAGGACGCCTGCTCGTGCTTCAACCAGTACGGGCCGGCTCCGCGCGCCCGGGTCGGGTTTCACGCCGAGCGCCAGGACACCTCCGCGCCGGGCTGGCGACGTCTGCTTGAGCTGATCGACGAGGCCGTCGCCGACGGGCGCGAGGAATTCCGTCCCCTGGTGGAGTTGAGCCCGGAAGAGCGGAGGCAGATTGTCACCCTGCCTTCGAGCATCGCCCGGCTGGCCGCGGTCAAGCATCTCGTGCTCTACGGCAGCAACCTGGTCCGGATCCCGCCCGAGATCGGGGCCATGACCGACCTGGAGGAGTTCACGCCCTACACCTCGCGCCGGCTGCATTGGTTCCCCTATGAACTCACCCGGTGCACCAAGCTGACCCGCAGCACGGTGAGCACACGCGCGCTGTTCGGCAACGACAGGTTCCGGCCGCCCTTCCCGCGCCTGCAGACTGCGGAGGACTCCGCCGGGGAACTCGACCCGGGCAACCTGGACCCCCGACGCTGGGGCGTCACGGCCGTCCACCGTTGCAGCGTCTGTGACGGTCCGATCGGCGGGGGCGAACTCCATCAGAGGTGGATCTCGCTGCGGGTGGCCACCGACGTACTGCCCCTGCTGGTGAACGCCTGCTCACCGGCGTGCGTCGCCGCCCTGCCCAGGGGCGCTGACGACTACATCCCGACGCCGCACAAGGGCGGCCGAGTTGAGCAGCCGTCGTCTGACGAGGACTGACCGGTCAGTTCGCGGTTTCGAAGGGGCGGGGTGGCGGGGTGGCGGGGTCCACCAGCAGGTGTGAGGTGCTTCAGTCGCGGAATGCCTTGCGAAGGAGCTCGCCGAACTGGGCGGGATGCGTGGTCAGGCCGGTGTGCCCGCCCGGGAAATGAAGGAGTTCCGTGCCGAGGTGCTCGGCCATGAGTGCGGCCGGGCGGTAGGCCAGTTCACCTCGTGAGTCCTGACCCGCGGCGAGCACGAGCTGATCCGACAGCTCCGCCAGGCGGTGCATGTCCGGCGTGTAGGGCATGAAGCTGGGAACGATGCGGTCGACGAAGTACGGCAGGTTGGCCATGGTCTGCTCAGCCCTCGCCGCTGCCTGCGGCGGAAGCTCGATCTCGGCCTTCGGCTCGGCGGCGGGGGTGTGGTCGTGGGCGTGGGTGCCGGTGTCGGCGTCCTTCCTGAGTCCCGCGGCGAACACGTTCATCGCAGGCATGAGCCCCTGCGTGCGGAATACCTGCTGCACGCGCGCCACGAGGGCGAGATGGGTGGAGGCGTCCGGCAGCACTGCCACCGTCGGAGGTTCGTGCGCCACGACGCGTCGCACGTGCTCAGGGTGGGTGGTGAGCAGATGCAGGGCCGCGATGGCGCCCGAACTGGAGCCGAATACCCGGGCGGGCTCACCGGGCGACAGCAGTTCCAGTATGCGGAAGGCGTCGTCGGCATGTTCGGCCACGCTTTGCTCGGCCTCGGGGTCGTCCAGCGTGCTTCGGGACATGCCGCGCGGATCGTAGGTGGCCACGGTGTATTCGACGGCCAGGTCGTCGGCGAGCTCGTCAAAGGAGGCCGCCCCGCCCGAGCCCCCGGGGATCAGCAGCAGGAGCGGGCCTTGGCCGCGCACTTCGTAATGCAGAGTCGCGCCGTTCACGCGCAGGCTGCCGATGGTCGGGTCAGTCATGAGAAATCTCTTTCTTATTCTCGGGTCGGGGCCAGCACTCCAGGAGGGTGTGCAGGGCATCGAGGGCGCGAGCCCAGGACTGCTGCGGCGTACGTCGCTGTGCGAACCCACCCGTGGCCTCCAGGACGACGAACCCGTGGAAGGTGCTGCGCAGCAACCGGACCGCGTCGGTCAGGTCAGGTTCGGCCAGTTCGTAGCCGTGCAGCATGCCGTAGGTCAGCTCGACCGCACGCCGGGGGCCGGGCGCCTTCGCGACGAGCTCAGGGTCGATCTCGATCCGGGTCTGCGTCGCCATATAGCGGCCCGGATGCTTGTGTGCGTACTCCCGCCAGGCGTTCGCGAAGGCGACCAGTGCGTCCTTGCCCGACCGCCCGGCGGTCGCCTCGGCGATGCGGATGGTCTTCTCGTCCGCCGCCAGCAACGCGATCCGTCCACGCAGATCCTCCAGCCCGCGTACGTGCGTGTAGAGGCTCGCATCCTTCACGCCGAGCCGCCGGGCCACCTGCGACATGGTCACCTGGTCAAGCCCTGCCTCATCCGCCAACTCGGCGCCCGCGAGCGTCACCCGTTCCGCCGTCAGCCGTGCCCGCGCCATGTGCCCTCCAACTCATTCCTAGGACCCCTAGGATAAACCTAGGGGTCCTAGGAAGAGCAAGTAGAGGGCCCGTCCCGGGTCCTGGCTGTGGCTCGCTGTGGTTCTTGGCTCCGGTGCGTCAGCGCAGCGCCTGCGCTCCGATGACGGAAAGCAGGCGCAGCTTTTCGAGGCTTTCGCTGCCGGGGGCGGCGGTGTAGACGAGCAGGAGATGCGACTGGTGGGGATCGAGCAGCGTCTGGCAGGTCAGTTCCAGCGCCCCGAGTTCAGGGTGGACGAAGTGTTTTACCTCGTGGGGGCGGATACCGATCTCGTGGTCGCTCCACACCTGACGGAACTCCTCGCTCTGGGCGAGCAGCAGGTCGGCGTAGTGGGCCGCGCGGGAACCGGGGCCCCGCAGCGTGGCCACCCCGCGCAGGCCCGAGACGAACATGCGGGTGAGGAACGGATGGTCGTCGGCGGCGTAGAGCTGTCGCGTGGCGGGGTCGGTGAACCAGCGGTAGCCGAGGCTGCGGGCAGGGCCGCTGTAGACGGTCAGGTCGCCGTTGAGTGCGATGCCGAGCGGGGTCTGCCGCAGCGTCTCACCGAACTCGGTGACGATCTCCGCGGGGGTGTCGTGCAGCCGGTCCAAGATGCGCAGCAGGCCGGGGCTGATGTGCTCGCTGTCCGCGCCCCGCGGGGGAGGGGTCTGTCCGGCGAGCCGGAAGAGATGGTCGCGCTCATCCAGGGAGAGGTGGAGTCCCTGCGCGATGGAGGCGATCATCTGCTCCGACGGCTGCGGTCCGCGCTCCCGCTCCAGGCGCGCGTAGTAGTCGGTCGACATGTGGCACAGCGCGGCCACTTCCTCGCGCCGCAGCCCGCGCGTCCTTCGGCGCTGTCCGCGCGGCAGACCCACGTCCTCGGGTTGCAACGACTCCCGACGGCGCCGCAGGAACTCCGCAAGGCCGGTCCGATCGATCACCGTGCGTGCCTCCGTCGCCGTGCGCGGCTCCGTCACCGTGCATGCCTTCGTACCTGCTCATTTCTACCGCCCGCGCCCCTCGACATCCACGGATCGTCAGTCCCCCCTTCATGGGTTGCCGCCTCTACTGAGCCATCCGAGGCTGGGTGACGTACGCGAACTTCGTGGCTTGCATTCCCCCGAGGAAGCGCCGACGTGCTGTACGCCGGCGAAGGCACCCAGACACCCCGCACCCCGCACCCACACGCCCCGCACCCCGCAACCGATCACCACAGGAGTGGGCACATGCCGCGCACAACCATCGACATCACCGTTCCCGACCTGACCGGCAAGCGCGCCGTCGTCACCGGAGCGAGCGACGGCATCGGGCTCGGCCTCGCCACAAGGCTCGTGGCGGCCGGGGCCGAGGTGCTGCTGCCCGTACGCAATCCGCGCAAGGGCGAGGCCGCGATCCGCACGATCCGACAGGCGGCCCCGCACGCGAACGTGTCCCTCGGCGCGCTCGATCTGTCCTCACTCGCCTCCGTGGCAGCCCTCGGCGAGACCCTGCGCGAGGAGGGCCGGCCGATCCACATCCTCGTCAACAACGCCGGTGTCATGACTCCGCCCGACCGGCAGACGACCGTGGACGGGTTCGAGCTCCAGTTCGGCACCAACCACCTCGGGCATTTTGCCCTGGCGGCCCACCTGCTGCCGCTGCTGCGCGCCGGTCACGCACGTGTGACCTCACAGGTCAGCGTGGCGGTCAATCAGAACGCCATCAACTGGGACGACTTGAACTGGGAACGCTCCTACGACGGCATGAGGGCCTACAGCCAGTCGAAGATCGCATTCGGGCTCTTCGGCCTCGAACTCGACCGGCGCAGCCAGGCCAACGGCTGGGGCATCACGAGCAACCTCGCCCACCCCGGGGTCGCTCCGACGAACCTGCTCGCCGCCCGCCCCGAGGTGGGCCGTGCCAAGGACACCATGGGTGTCCGAATGATCCGGGCGCTGTCTGCCCGCGGGATCGTCGTCGGGACCGTCCACACCGCGAAACTCCCCGCCCTGTACGCCGCCACCTCACCCGAGGCCGAGCGAGGCGGCTTCTACGGGCCACGCGGACTCGGGCACCTGGGCGGGCCTCCCGCAGAGCAGAAGCTCTACTCGCGCCTTCGCAGCACCGAGGAAGCCCAGCGCGTCTGGCAGGTCTCCGAAGAACTCACGAAGGTTCCCTTCCTGGTCAGTTGAGAGACTCGCCGCCGCATCGTGCGTGGTTGGCGCCGCGCCGGCCTAGGCGTCCGTGGCGGGCTGGGCGGGGCCGTGCCAGTCCAGGATCATGACGGTGGCGTCGTCCTTGAGGTTGCCGCGGCAGGCGTCCAGGACCGCGGTGGTCAGGGTGCGAACGGCCTCCCTGGGATGGAAGGCGCGGGTGTCGCGCATGAGAGAGGCCAGATCGACGGCCGATGCCCCGCGTTCCTGCATGCCGTCGGTGAGCAGGACCAGGCGGTCGCCCGGAGTCAGCTGAAGCTCCTGCAGCCGGTACGAGATGGGTGACGCCACCCCGAACGGCAGGTTGATGGACAGCTCGACCTCCTCGACCTCCGCGGAGCCTTCCCGCAGACGCAAAGGCCAGGGGTGCCCCGCGTTGATCAGTTCGCAGGTGCCCGTCTCGAGGCGGACGCAGAGCAGTTGCCCGGTGGCAAGCCCGCGGTTGTGGGCCAGCAACGCCTCGTGGGCGCGACGGGCTTGTTGCAGCACGTCGCAACCGGTGCGGCGGGCACCGCGCAACGCGGCCATCACCAACGTGGCCAGCAGAGCGGAGTCCGTGTCGTGGCCCATGGCATCCGTGATGGACAGGTGCAACGCGTCCTGATCGAGCGTGTAGTCATAGGTGTCCCCACCGATGTCGTCGGCCGGGACCAGGCCCGCGGCGAGGGTGAACTGCGGGGCTTCACAACAAGAGGCCGAGGGCAGCAACTGATGCTGGATCTCGGCGGCCAGACTGGTCCGGGTGGTGCGTCGGCCCGCGTGATAGAGGTCGGTGAAGCGGCGGTCCGTGACGATGATGTAAGCCAGTGCGTGAGCTGCTTCGCGGATCTGTCCGAGCACGGCGTCATCGGCATACTGCAGGCTCACCTCCAGCACGCCGATGCAGTCGCCACGGTTGGTCACCGGCGAGATCACGCGCCGTCCGCCCTGACCGTCCGGCTCCACATGCTGGCGCTGGTCGCGCAGGACTGTCTCATAAACGCTGCCCCGCAAATCGAGCGGCTCCGCGGCATCCGCCGCCTCTCCCTCGGCGGGCGCGCTCAGGCGCAGAAGTTGCTGCTCCATGAGATCGACGAACAAGAACGACACACGATCCGCCCCGAACCGCTTGCGCAGATCGTGCGCTATGACACCGACGGACTCCCCGGGCGGCGCTGATTCCGCGGCGGCCAGAAGCTCGCCCAGTTCCAGATCTCTACCATCCATGGCAACCTCCATCGTCTCGTCGCCACTTCTTCCCCGGGATTCGCCGATCTCACCCAGTACGTTCGTCACGCCCGGCCCTCGGCCCTGTTCTGTCCGGTCTGTCCCCCGGGGTGGCGTGCGGGGTGCGCCCGCAGCGCATCCGAGGCGTTGACCTGCATGTTTGACTCCAAGATCGGCCCGAGCGGCACAGGTGTCATCACTGGTCAGGCAGTGGCGAGGCCCACACATCCAGCGCGCGCAGATGCTGGCAGTGGGCGGCCGGTTCAACCAAACCGGTTGGCGAAGCCGAACTTGGGTACGAGCCGTCGACAGAGGTGCGGCCGCACAAGTGCGCAAGGCGCCGGGGCTTGCGACCGGCTGGCGGCGGCAGTTGAACAACCTGCGGGTGGCCTCGTCTACGCCCTCACGTGCGTGCCTCGTCGGCCGCCGTGCCGGAACCCGCCGTCGATGCTCCGTACCTGGATCGCGTGCGCGTGCCCCAGCGTTCAAGGGGCGGGCCGACGGCGCCCACGGTCGCGAAGCACACGCCGAGGAACAGCCAGCCCGTCGTGCCGTACCCCAGCACGAGGGTGGTGAGGATGGCCGGGGCCAGCGCCTGGCCCGCGCTGAAGCCGAGCCCGAGAAGGCCTTGGTACTGGCCCTGGGCATGGTCGGGCGCAAGGCCGAATCCGAGGGCGAATCCGGCCGAGGACTCCCAGATCTCTCCGAGGCTGTGGACGACGATCGCCGCGACCGCCAGACCGACGGCCGCCCAGATGGGAGCGTGTGCGGTCAGCGCCATCAGCGGACAGCTGACCAGGAAGAGGAGCCCCGCGGTGCGAAACGCCCGGCCGCCGTCGCGGGAGGTTTCGATGCGGGAACCAATTCTGGTCTGCAGCAGGACACAGACGGCGGCGTTCAGCGCGGACACCGCGGGCACCGTCCAGCGGGGTGCGTCCGTGTGTTCCGAGATCCAGATCGGCAGAAGCAGGGAGACCACCGGGTATTGCAGTCCCATGGCCCCAAAAAGGGCTGTGAAGGTGACGAAGGGGCGGTCGCGGAGCGCGATCCAGCGGCGTTGCTGCGGCGGAGCTGCCAACGCCTTGTAGTTGGGGAGCAGAAACAGGAGAAGGGCGCAGAGCGCAAAGCTGGCGGCGTTGCCAAGAATCAGCACCAGGTAGGCGGTTCGCGTATTGGCGGCCACGGCGAGTCCGGCGCCGACGGTGCCCAGGACGACGCCCAGGTTGACGTAGGTGCGCAACTTGGCCCGGAAGAGCGCGGGTTGATCGGTTCCGACCCGGACGACGAGGGCTCCCCATGCCGCTCCTCCCGCGGATGCGGCCAGTTGGTCGATGGTGGCGATGGCCGCGAGAGCGAACCAGCTCTCGACGAAGACGAGGGCAGACATCGCCACCGCCTGCACGGCGAGAGCCAGCATCATGATGGTGCGCGGACCTCGCCGGTCTGCGAGGTGGCCGCCCGGAATTCCTGCCAGCAGGCCGATCAGTCCGGCGACGGTGAGGGCGAGGCCCACCTGCACTGCCGGGAGTTGCACGACCAGGGTGAAGTACAGCGCGGATGCGCTGTTGAAGAGGCCGTTGCCGACTCGGTTCACGAAGCTGGCCAGGATCAGCACACGTTCGGACCGGGTGTCTCCTGCCATGCGCGCTATTCGTCCGGCTGCGTCTGATCTCCCCTTGATCATGGGCGCAGATTAACAGCGGTTGTACGAGGCCTCTGTGGACGCCGGCTACGACCAGGGGCGCGACGGGCACCGCCCAGAAGCCCTTGCGGAAGAGGACAGCCCACCAGACCGGGCCGGCATGTTCAGTCGATGTGGTCACTCGATCCCGAGGGGGCCGAAGCCCAGGTCTTCTCGCATGTGGCGGCGCATCTCCGCCATGGCCGTGCGGCGCTGTTGGACGAAGGCCCGGTCCTCCGCGGACCCGACCTGGACCCCGCGGGCATAGGCGTCGCGCATCCGACGCAGGCTGTGGAACGCCTCGTTCCCGGCCGCGACGACGGCCGGCGGGCCCACGAGCCAGAGCTGCTCGCCGGCCTTGTGCAATCCGGTTCCACGAAAGGCTTCGCGTACCGCCGCGTCGCGCGCTGACTCCGACATGTGATCGCCCAGGGCGACAGCGCGTATCTGTTCCCCCGCGTCCTTGAGGGCGACGGCGTACTCGGTGTACACGCCACGCCGCACTTCCAGGGCGTGCCGCTCCTCCTCGCGACGCCACCTGTTGCGATCGGCGACGAGGGTGGCGGCGATGCCGATGGCGGCACCTGACAGCGTGGAGAGCAGAGGCATCCAGTCCATGCGCGGCATGCTGTCACCTTCTTGCCGGCGCAGGCCTTCGTCACGCTGCTGCGCGCGCAGGTTGGTGAGCGAGGGCTTCCGTCTGCCGGGCCGGGCCAGGAGTGAGGTCACAGCGGCCCAAAACGCCCGGCGAGGCCCAGCAAAGTCCGGCAGGGCTCGGCAAGGGCGTATGTCGCGATATAGCTTTAGCCTTCTACGTGCGCCGCTCCCTGCGTCGCGCAGAGCGTTCGACAGGACCAGGACGGAAGCATGTCGGGAGAGAATCCGCCCACCGGTAAGCACGACGGCCCCGGCTCGTCGCCCGGGCTGCGGGCCTCTCATGCGGACCGGGACCGGGTGGTCGACGTGCTGCGTGTCGCGGCGGGGGACGGACTTCTGACCGCGGAGGAGTTGGACGAGCGCCTGGAAACCGCTCTGTCGGCGCGGACTCTGGATGAACTGGCCGCGCTCACCACCGACTTGCCACCCGTATCGATCACGGGTGGTACGGCTGTGGCAGAGGTCAAGGACGTCGTCCGGATCGAGCAGGTCCACAGCGGTGCCGTCGAACGCCGCGGACGCTGGGTGGTGCCGCGGCGGCTGGAGCTCGCGGTGACCTGGTGCGACGTGACGCTCGATTTCACCGAGGCCGTGATCACGCAGGACACCCTTCGGATCGACGTGGCCATGGCAGGGAAGAGTCTGACGCTGATCACGGGGCCGGGCGTAGAGGTCGATGCCGACGGCCTGACCCTGGTCCACTGCAAGTTGGTGCACCACGGCACGCGGACGCCTCCGGGCGTACCGACAAGGCTGCGCGTGGAGCTGGTCGGTCAAAAGGCCCACGGCCGTGTGGTGGTGCGGCCCCCGCGCCGGACGTTCGGGCAGTGGTTGCTGCGCAGGCCCGCGTCCTTGGGGTGAGCGGCGATCTCCGTCGTGCGGGTGGGGCACGCCTTCCTTCATTCGTGCTCTCTTGTGGTTACTGAGGAACTGTAGGAGAGTGGCGGCGTCGTAGTGGAAAGCCCACTTCTCGGTGACTGGGGATGCCCATGGGGACCAAGCATCAACTCAAGGGCCTGCCCGAGGACGCCGACCTGCGGCGCGCGGACTCGTTGGCGCGGGAGATCTTCTCGGACGTCGCCAACAAGTGGGCGCTCCTGATCATCGAGGCCCTGGGTGAACGCACCCTGCGCTTCAGCGAGTTGCGCAACGAGGTCGAGGGCGTCAGCCACAAGATGCTCACCCAGAACCTGCGCATGCTGGAGCGCAACGGACTGGTCAGCCGGAAGGTGTACCCCACCGTGCCGCCGCGGGTCGAGTACACCCTCACCGAGCCGGGCCGCGCCCTGCGCGCCACGGTCGACGCCCTCTGCGGCTGGACCCATCAGTACCTCGGACACATCGAGGACGCACGCCATCGCTTCGGCACCTGACGGACGCGCACCATGGTGCCGGGCCCAACGGCTGGTACCCAAGGGCTCAGGCTCATCTGCTGGCGCCTGACGGCTCATTTGCCCAGGCTGTTTCGGCACAACGCCACCGTGCCCGGGTCCGTGACACCTTCGGCCATGTCGCACACGAACTTGGCGTCGTAGGTCTTCCGTTGACGCGGAGTACGGGGCGCCACCGGTTGGGGACGTCGCTCGGGCCGTTGTGCCACGGGCTGGGGCGGGGCTGACGTCCGCTGAACCGGAGTGCGGGGAGGGCCTGGTGGCGGGGGCTCACGGTCGACGGCCGCAGCCTGGCGGCGAGGCGTCGGCTGCGCGGTCTTCCTGTCCTCCTCGCTCGTCGGCCTGCCCGTGCCGCTCCTCACCAGCGCGTCACGGGCCGAGGGCTGAGTGGCGGGCGTGTGAGACTCCGGTGGAGCCGACTCCTGACCACCCGCAGGTTTCAGTGTCGGAGCGAGCCCCGGCTTCACGGAGGTGCACCCCGCGCTACTCAGCAGGACCAGGACGACAAGCGTGACGAGACGAGGGCGCATCGGGCCACGGTCCCGCAGCGGCAAGTCCGCGCGCAGCCGCCTGCGGCCGAACCACCGAAGTGAGTGACGGTGGAAGGGCAAGTACCGCGCGGTGATTGCTTTTTGGCCCCCCTCAGCCTTCCGAAGCGGTCTTTGTCGCTTCGCGTGCCGTGGCGAGGGCTCGCTGCCTGAGGTCGCCGAACAGCTGGATCATGGTGGCGTCCAGGACGTCGTCCCGGTGGATGGTCCGCCCGTCTCTGGTGCGGGTGGGCAGGGCCGGGACGGACTGCGGCACGGACGGGCGCGGATCAGTCAGTTCGCCCGGCATCGTCAGGGTGACCGAGCCGAACCGTTTGATCCCGCCCTCCCGTACGACCATGGCCGCGTCCCGGGCGAGGTCCGTCAGGAACACGCTCGCGAGCCCGTCCAGATCGCGCAGCATCGCCGGGACCGCTGACGTACCCCGATGACGCAGCAGCTTCCTGATCCCGGCCTCGAACCTGTGGGCGCCCACCATGGCACTGGGCTTGCGTGACCTGCTGCGCTTGGGAGCGCGTACGACGGAACCGTCGGCGTCGTACACCACGCCGGTCAGCCCCTTGAACGTAGGGCTGTGGCGGTACCAAATTTCTCCCACCTCCAGCTCGACGTCCCGGCCGATGGCTGTCACAAGGTCCTTGGGAAGCAGCTTGTTTCGGGCCTCCTCCACCGCCGCTCGCCGCGCGCCGTCGATGATGCCCGTCAGCACGGTCTGTGTCACCACCGCGGCAGCCCGCGCGGCCGACCGCGAGACGTGTAGCGGGGTGACGTCCCTGAACACCGCCTTGACGAGGGAAGTCTTGAACACTGGCACGCCCATGCCTTCGGTGGCAGCGGAACCGGTGCGCTCGGGACGTATGGACTGTGCGGGCTGCGCGGGGCGTACGGGCTGTGTGGGCATGGAAAGGGCGCTCCTTGCTGTCGGTATGGCTGACGGGCACCGGCCCAGACCCATCACCGTAGGCCGCCTATCGGTCGGCACCGAGCCCACTCCCGCGAACACCACGGCCGCAAAACCGGCAACAACGCTCCTACCGGGGCGACTTCTGCCCTCTGCGGCCGCCATTCGGGGGGCCGATAGGCTGATCTTCATGGAGAGTGAGATGGCCGGGGAGCCGGTGGGTGTGGTGTGTCCGGGGTGTGGCGGTGGCGAGGTGCGGACCGTTGAGGAGGCGCGCGGCGGCAAGGGCTCGATGCGTGAGGGCCTGCATGGCCGGCTGGAACCGGGGCCCGACAAGACCGGTGACGGATGCCTGCACTTCGTTGAAGGCATGTTGCTGACCGGTCTGGGCGTCGCCCTCGCCTACACGGGCGTCGAGGAGGACAAACCGCTGTACACGATCGGCGGTGTTGTCCTCGCGTTGGTTTGTTTCTTCGGTACCTTCATGGTCGTGCGCAGCGACGGGCGTGAGAAGTCCGCCGAGGAGGCAGGCGAAGCTCGCGCGAAACGCCTGTGGCAGCCTGCGCGTTACTGCTACGGCTGCACCTCGGTGTTCTGCCCCGGCGGCACTCCGTGGCAGGGAGTGCTCACCCCGGAACAGTTCAAGAAGCTGGTGTGGACCGAGGCGGGCTACGCCGATCAACTCCAGCCCGGAGACAAGGCGAAGGACGCGGAGCTGCCTGCGGATGTGTTGCGGGAACGGGCGTAGAGACGCTCTGGCAGGTAGCAGGTAGCAGGTAGCAGGTAGCAGGTAGCAGGTAGCAGGTGGCAGGTGGCAGGTGGCAGGTGCGACTGAACGCATGAGCGTCAGGCGCTCACTTACGGACGCAAGAGCGTGACCGTCCCCTTCGCGGCGGTCCGCCCGGCGGCGGTGACGAGAACACGAGTACCGCCGGCCTCCCTTGCCACTTCGATTCCAGCTCCACGCAGCGGTACCGGCGCATGGAACTCCATGCGCAGCCCCGTCACGGCTGCCGCCGTCATCCCCGAGTCGAGCAGCGTTGCCTGCCGCCCCGCTTCCAGCACGGCAAGGAGGGGGAGCCGAGTGGGCCGGCCGGGCAGTAGGACGGGGTGGCGCGGGTCTCGGGGGTTGATCACCACTCTCCCTTGTGGCGCCCGTGCCAGCAGCACGTCGAGATCGGCCGCGGCGCCCACTGCGGCGGCCGCGGGGGAGAGGCATGCAGGGAGAGTCATCTCGTCCTCGTGGGTCGGGCCCGCGGGGGCCGGCCGTGCGAACTGCATGGTGCATGACGCGAACGGCTTCCCGGCGTGCAGGTATTCGGCCGTGAGCCGGTAGCGGGCGAGCGAGCCGGACTGCGGCGCGTGGTCGCTCAGGACGAGGCGGACCGCCACATCGGTGGCACTGCGGTGCTCGGTCGGCCGCACACGGGGATCCAGACCCAGGCTCACCGAGACGGGCGCGAGCGGAGGCAGGCCCGTTGGCGGCAGGTGTTGGCGCTCAAGGGCCAGAGCGAGTTGCCGGGTGGATTCCACCACGATCAGTGGATGGTGCGGCACGGGCACGGCGCGCTCGTTGAGCGGATGGAGCCGGGGCCACTGGCAGCGGGCCGCGAAGCTACGGCTTCCCTGTTGCCGCAGGGACACGACCAGCATCAACGCCATCGCGTCGAGCCCGATGGAACTCCAGGTGAGTGGAGCATCGGGGGAGTGAGGCTCTTGCCACCATGGGACACAGCTGCCGCCGTCATCCGGCCGCTGCTCGGCAGTGTGGGCCCTGTCCAACGCCACACCACGCATGTGCTTCTCCTGCCGATGAGTCCTGACGCGCCGACGAGACCGATTCACACGTGCAGGCACCGATGGATGCAGGAACTTCCCAAGTCCCCCATTCAGCGGCAAGCGCGCAGCCACAGACACAGCCATAGCCACAGCTACAGGGCGGGGGCTCTCACAGGTCGCAGAGAGCGAGGAGTGAGGTGACGGCGTCGCTGAGCCGGTGCGGGCGCAGGGTGCCCGCAAGGTGTGGGCCCGCCCAGCCGGGGCCGGCCACCATGACGGCCGACTGCGTACGAGCGCCGGGAACGCCCCACTGCAGCGAGCTGAAATGCTGGGCCAGGGGGCGGCTCGCGGTGCCGTAGGACTGCGACCACAGCACGACCGCGGCGGGACCGATGCGGCGTACGGCCTGGTCGAGCGCCTCTGCAGGTACCGAGGACCCGAACATGCTCACCGGCACGCCACGCTCGGACAGCGCCGCGGCGAGGGCTTCCAGCGGCAGGGTGTGCACCTCGCCCGGCACACAGGCGAGGAGTATGGGCGAGATCGAGGCCCCGGCCTCGCGCCGCATCGCGCCGTAAGGTTTCGTCACGCGCCGCAGAGCCGTCGACACATGCCACGACAGCAGATGCTCGACCTCGACATAGCGCTCCCCGGAGGTCTCCCACTTACGGCCGACCGCATGCAGGGCAGGCATGATCACGTCGTCCCACGCGGGGATCAGCCCCAACTGCGAGATGGCCGTACTGAGCAGGTTCTCGATGGCGGGGGAGTCGAGCCTCAGCGCCGCACGGCTCAGCCCGCGCAGGTGCTTTCGGGCCTGGCCGGGCGAGGCGTGTTGCTGGAGCGGCGCGGGTCGGCCGCTCGGATCAGGGGCCAAAGGATCCGGCCGACTCGACGGAGCCGCGGAGGTCTGCAAGGCGGCCCGAGCGGCTTCGGATGGTGGTACGCCCGCACTGGTGAGCCGGCACATGTGCTCCAGGACCGCGATGTCCTCGCGCGTCCACCGGCGATGGCGCCCGCTCTGGTGGCCTGCGGGGCCGACGCCGTACCGCTGCCCCCACGAACGCAGAGTCGTCGGCGCAACGCCGAATCGTCTGGCGACAGCCCCGGTGCTCAGGCCCGCCACGGCCGGTAGGGGGTGTTGCAGCTCGGTGTCCGTCATTGGTTCACCGTACGACGCAAGACCGACGCATGTTGCGCGGGCCGGCGCGTGATCGCGAGCCTTGGCCCGTCACAGCGCGCAAGACGCTTGGTGGAACTGGGCTGCGGTCAGCCCTCGCAGCCCCGCCGAGCCGACTGGACCGAGCTCACCGGACCGCCTGGTCCGGCAGGAGGAAACCATGGCGGTGAACGCGGCACCCGTTCCCACAGCGGTCCCATCGCATGTGCCGTCGCATGTGCCGGTCGAGGAGAGCCAGGACGCCGAGGAGATCGCGGCGGGGTTCGTCCGAGGCGACGAACGCTGCGTCGCAGCGCTCTATCAGCGCTGGGGCGCCCTGGTGCACACGCTCGCCGCGCGTGCCCTGGGTGATGCCCGTGAGGCGGAAGACGTCACGCAGCAGGTCTTTCTCGCCGCGTGGCGCGGCCGGGCGGGCTACCGGCCCGACCGAGGGCCTCTCTCGGCGTGGCTCGTCGGCATCACCCGCCGGAAAACGGCGGACGCGCTGACCGCCCGTACCCGCCGACTCGCGCTCACCGCGGCCGCGGGTGTGCAGGGGGAGACCGGGGCGCTTCCGACGCATGACCACCCGGAAGCCGCGCTGGACAGGGTGCTCATCGCGCAGGAGCTCGGCAAACTGCCGCCGGTGCAGCGGCTCATGCTGGGCCTGGCGTTCTACCAAGACCTCACCCAGGTACAGATCGCCCAGCAAACGGGTCTTCCTCTGGGCACCGTCAAGAGCCACATCCGCAGGGGCTTGCACCGGCTTCGGCACACCCTCGAAGGCGAAGAGGGCCCGGTGGATGGCTAGGGTTTTCTGACGGAGTGACGCAGTGACGCAGAAGCGATGCGGTTTCGGCGCGAGGGCAGCGTGTTCGCGAGTGGCTGGGAAACGCTTCCCGCATCCGCATCCGCATCCGCATCCGTAGTTACACCCGCATCCGTTTTCGCCTTCGCGTGCGCATCCGGTCACGTGCCATCGCGAGAAGTAGTCCGAGGCCCTGCATCGCCCCGCTGAATCCGCCGCGAAGGGGTGTCTGAGATCTGAGGTGCCGGGCGACATGAGCGAGGCGGGCGAGGTGGGCGAGGTGGGCGGTCGTGAAGCACGTTGATTCATCGGACCTCGCTGAACTCGCTCTCGCGGAGGCCGATGCGCCGCGATCTGGGCCCGTCGGCGCCCACCTTCACCAATGCGGCGCGTGCCGGGCGCATCTCGATGCGTTGCGCCGGGTGGTCGATGCGGCGCGGTCCGTTTCCCCTGCCGACGTGCCGACGCCGCCACCGCAACGCGTCTGGCAGGCCATCTCCGCGGAGTTGACCGACGACCTGGGTGGCGGCGCCTCGAAGCCGCGCCCGCCGCATTCCGCTGCCGCGCAGGACGCCGTAGGGCGGGAACCGACCGGACACGACACCTCGCGGTGGCACGCCGGACGCAGGCCCGTGCTGTTGCTCGCGGCGGCCTGTCTGCTCGTCGGCGCCGCGCTGGGGAGCACCGCCACCCTGTGGTCAGTGCAGACGCAGACGCAGACGCGGACGCAGGCCCAGGTCCGGCAGGACAGCACCGGCACTGCCCGCTCGGGCGCCGACGCCACCCTCGCCCCGCTGGCCGTTGACCGGGCCAGGGGAGTTGCGCACCTCGTCGTGTACGGCAGTGAGTACAAGGCCTTGCGCATCAAAGTGAAGGGCTTGCCCAGCACCGACGGGTACTTCGAGGTGTGGTTGATGGACTCGACCCACGAGAGACTCATCGCGGTCGGCGTGCTCGGGCCTGACGGAACGGCCACACTGCCCCTTCCGCAGGGCGTGGACCTGTCCGGCTACCCCGTGGTGGACGTCTCCGACCAGGCGTACGACGGAAATCCCGCGCACTCCGGCAAGAGTGTCGTCCGCGGGTCCCTATGAGGCCGGCGTCGTGGCGGCAGGGGTGGTCAGGGGCCGGTCGGCTCTTGTCGTAGGACGCACCGATGGGTGGCTTTCGTAAGTACCCATGTCTGTGCATCCAACGGCTCCCTTCGTAGGGAATGCTGGCTGCAAGGGCAGACGCACGGGCGATGTACGAGGGGCGGCATGGACGACGCGGAGATCGCCATCGTGGGCGCCGGCGCGGCAGGGCTGTCCCTGGCCTACCGGCTCTGCGCGAGCCCTCCTGCCGGCACTACCCCTCCCGCGGGCACTACCCCTTCCGCGGGCAGCGCATCTCCCGCACGCACCACCCCTCTCGCCCGCGACAGGCCCTCGATCGTTCTCATTGACGCCCCGCGCGGCCCGCTGAGGCCGCCCGAGCGGACCTGGTGTTTCTGGGAGGAGAGCGAAGGTGAGTTCGACGCGTCGCTGTCCGGCGTGTGGGACACCCTTCGGGTACGTGCCCCTGACGGAACATCCGTGATCGGTTCTCCGGCGCCGCTGCGCTACAAGATGCTCCGCTCCAGCTCTTTCGAGGACCTGGTCGCGGCGCGACTGGACGGAGACAGTCGGGTGCGGCGCGTGGAGGCGGAGGTCGAGGAGGTGCGTGACCTGCCGCAGGGCGCAGAGGTGCGCGGCACCACGCCGCAGGGCGAGTCGTTCGCCCTGCGCGCCCGGTGGGTGTTCGACTCACGTCCGCTCACGGCGTTGCCGCCCGCAAGGACCACCCTGCTGCAGCACTTTCGCGGCTGGTTCATCAGCGCGGACCGGCCCGTCTTCGACGCCGGCCTGGCCGACCTGATGGACTTTCGCACACCACAGCCCGCGCACGGCCTCTCCTTCGCGTACGTGCTGCCCATGACGCCGTACGACGCCTTGGTCGAGTACACGGAGTTCTCCGGCGCCGTGCTCGATGAGCATGCCTACGACGAAGCGCTGCGCCTGTACGTGACGAAGCAACTTGGCCTGGAACGCCATGAGGTCAGTCGTGTCGAGCAGGGCGTCATCCCCATGACCGACGCGCGCTTTCCTCGTCGCTCCGGCCGGTCGGTCTTCCGTATCGGCACGGCCGGCGGGGCGACACGCCCTTCCACCGGCTATACCTTCGCGGCCGTGCAGCGACAGACGTCCGCCATCGCGGCCGCCTACCACCTCGGGCGCACGCCCGAGCCCCCGCCCGTCCACGCCAGGCGCTCGCTGGCCATGGACTCCGTCATGCTGCGGGCCCTGGACACCGGACGCGTGGACGGAGCCGCCTTCTTCGCCGGACTGTTCGGCAAGGTGCCGATGCCACGGCTGCTGCGCTTCCTCGACGGACGTACCCGCTGGGACGAGGACTTCAGGATCGGCCTGCGTACACCTGTCCTGCCCATGCTGCGCACGGTCGCGGAGCTGCCGTGGCTGCCGTGGCACCACCCGAAGCACCCCCTGCCGCAGCGCCGACCTTCGTGACCGCCAACCAGCCGTCCACGACCGGCAAGACAAAGCAACAAACCCAAGGAGACGCCGAGATGACGCTGCTGCGCGACGACGAACTGTCCGCCGCGTTCGATCACGCCGCCCACACCTACGACCGGCTGGTGTCCGCCAACCCCGGCTACCACGCCCACCTGCGACGCTCCGCCCGACGCCTGGGGCTGGCGGACGAAGGCGCGGGACTGCGCGTGCTCGATTTGGGGTGCGGCACCGGCGCGTCGACCGCCGCCCTCCTCCACGCGGCACCGCGAGCCGAGATCATCGCGGTGGACGCCTCGCAGGGCATGCTGGACCGCGCCGCAGCCAAGCCGTGGCCCCCTGGCGTGCGTTTCGTGCACGCGCCGGCCGAGCAGCTTGCCCGGGCCGGGGTCGAGGGCCCCTTCGACGCGATCTTCGCGGCTTACCTGTTCCGCAATCTCGATGACCCGGATGCGGTACTGACCGTCCTGCGCGAACTCCTCGTCCCACACGGCCGGTTGGGCGTGCACGAGTACACGCTCAGCGGCCGGGCACTGGACCGCGCGGTGTGGACCGCCGTGTGCAAGGGTGTGGTCCTGCCTGCCGGCACGGTGGCCGGCGACCGTCTCCTCTACCGGTACCTGTTTCGCAGCGTCGTCGAGTTCGACACGGCGGCCGCGTTCGCCGCACGGGTACGGCGGGCGGGCTTTCGCCAGGTGCGTGTGCTGCCGATGCCGGGATGGCAGACGGGCATCGTGCACACCGTGGTCGGCGCGGCGCCGGGCGCCGCGCGATGAGCGGGCGCGGTGCGGTGAATGGACGCGGTGCGGTGAGCGGACGAGGTGGTGCGGTGAACGGCGGCGCGAGGCGTCACGGGCGTGATCGGCGCGCCTGTGTGGTGCCGGGCCCGCCGGGGGCGCGGCGCGTCTCCGGTGAGGCACGCGGCGTAGCGGTCATCGGCGGGGGCATCGCCGGTCTGGCCGCGGCAACCGCCCTGGCCGAACGGGGCGTTGAGGTGACGCTCTACGAGCGAGACGACCAACTGGGCGGCCGGCTCGCGGGGTGGTCCACGGAACTGGCGGACGGTTCCACGGTCACGATGAGCCGCGGGTTTCACGCCTTCTTCCGCCAGTACTACAACCTGCGCGGGCTGTTGCGCCGTGCCGACCCCGCCCTGAGCATGCTCCAGGGCCTGCCCGACTATCCGCTGCGGCACAGCGGCGGCCTACAGGACAGCTTCGCGCGGGTGCCGCGCACCCCGCCCTGGAGCGCGCTGGGTTTCGTCGCCCTGAGCCCCACCTTCGGCTGGCGTGACCTGACCCGGATGAGTCCGCGCTCCGCGTTGCCGCTGCTCGACGTACGCGTGCCCGACGTGTACCGGCGCTTCGACCACATCAGCGCCTGGGATCTGCTCGAAAGCATCCAATTCCCTCAGGCGGCCCACCACTTGGCGTTCGAGGTGTTCTCCCGCAGCTTCTTCGCCGACCCGCGGCAGTTGTCGGCCGCCGAACTCGCCCTGATGTTCCACATCTACTTCCTCGGCTCCAGCGAGGGGCTGCTGTTCGACGTGCCCCGAGCACCCTTCCCGGCCGCGCTGTGGGAACCGCTGGCCCGGTACCTGGCCGGTCATCGGGCGGACATCCGTACCGGCCAAGGCGTCGAGAGCATCGAGCCCGCGCGCCAAGGCGGCTTCCACGTCGTCACCCCGGACGGGCGCGAGCGGCACGACGCCGTCGTCCTGGCCCTGGACATCAAGGGACTCCAACGGGTGGTGGAACAGTCGCCGCTGCTCGTCGACCGCGACTGGCGCACGCGGATCATGAGCCTGCGCACCGCGCCGCCCTTCCTTGTCTCCCGGCTCTGGCTCGACCGGCGGCCGGCACCCGAGCGCCCCGGCTTCCTGGGCACGAGCGGATACGGGTCACTGGACAACGTCAGTGTGCTGGAGCGCTGGGAGAGCGAGGCGGCCGACTGGTCGGCCCGTACGGGTGGCTCGGTCGTCGAACTGCATGCCTACGCGGTCCACCCCGGGGCGGACAGGGAAGCGGAACAGCGCGACCTGCTGGCCCAGTTGCACAGGGTCTACCCGGAGACCCGCGACGCCAAGATCGTCGACGCGCGGCATGAGTGGCGCGCCGACTGTCCGCTGTTCCCTGTCGGCGGATACCAGGACAGGCCCACGGTTCGCACCTCAGACCCGGCCGTCACGCTGGCCGGGGACATCGTGCGCAGCGATCTGCCGGTCGCCTTGATGGAGCGTGCGGCAACGACCGGCTTTCTCGCGGCGAACGCCCTGCTCGAACGCTGGGGCGTGGCCGGACAAACCCTGTGGACCGTTCCGGACAAGGGCAGGACGATGGGGCTGAGGGTCCTCAACCAGTTCGCCGGCATCTGAGGGCCCTGAACCCCCACTTTCGAGCTCCCAGCAGACGAGATGAGAGGTGCGGATGGTGGCTCGCACACCGGCTGAGCGCGTCCTGGCTTGCTCATACACCTCCGATGACGGCACGACCCGGTTCCATGTCACCGACCTGACGGTGGATCACCACCCGGATCGCAGCGTCACGTTGACCTACCGGCTCATCATCGAGCGGAAGGGGCACGCAGAGGAATGCTGGGTGTTCACGCTGCCGTGGAGCGACCGGTCATTTGTGGACGTGTTCATCTCGCCCGCCCCTGACCCCGAACGTCTTCGCCAACTGGTGGAGCTGGTGCATGGCCTCTTGGAAGAGTGGTGGGACACCAAGGGCCGGAACCGTCAGTTGGCGAAGATGGGACGCCGATGCCCCTGAACTGCCTCAGAGGTCGTTTCATCCTGTTGTTTCATCCCGAGATGCGGCTTTGATGCGCTGGTGAGGGGTCGCGCCAGGAGACGGTGTTCTCGCCGGTGAGGCGGCGGGCCATGAGGTCGGTCATGGCGAGATGGATCATGGCTTCGGAGCG
>NZ_JBSGUA010000042.1:0-28585 GCF_053607685.1 Streptomyces sp. NPDC055099
TACGAGCAGGTCATCCAGCTGGAGCAGGACCGCCTCATCTACCAGGCCCGCCTCCAGGCCCGCTTCGGCCGCTCCTGGCGCCGCAAGGCCCCCGTCGAGTCCCTGATGCCCCTGCGCCTGGCCCGTTTCGGCGTACCGCTGGCCGAGACCGCTCCCGCCGGGCTCGCGGCCGCCGGCATCGAGCCCGCGCTGCTGCCGCCCGCTCCGGTGCCGGTGGCGGGGGCGGTTGAGTCGCAGCAGCCGGAGCTGGTGGCGCCGCCTGTGCCGCAGCTCGAGTCGGAGCGGCAGCCACAGGGCCAGGCCCCGCAGGAACAGGCAGCGCAGGAGCAGGCCCAGCAGGAGCAGCAGCCGGAGCCTCCGGGGGCGCATGTGAGCCCGTGGTTCGCGGCTCAGCAGCCGTCGTACGTTCCTGAGGAGCCGCACGACCAGTGGTACGCGGACCAGCAGGCGTACGCGGAGCAGCAGGCGTACGTCGAGCAGCAGGCGTATCTGGAACAGCAGCAGGCGTACTTCGACGAGCAGAGCGGGGCCGGGGTCGCTCCCGCCGAGCCGGAGTTCCAGGTGCCCGCGGGACCCGGCCGTACCCGCCCGCTCGGCGGTCAGCATCTGATTCCCGGGCCGCGGGAGGAGCAGGCTGCCGAGGGTGAGGCCCGCGAAGGCGAGGTCCGTGAGGCGCGTGAGGCCCGTGAAGCCAGTGCGGAGGGGCCGGAGGAGCTGGGGCCGTTGCCCGAGGCTTCCGGTCTGCCGGACGACGTCTCGCGCGACGACGCGTACTTCGCGGCGTTCCGCAAGTACGTGAGCGAGCTCGGGGACTATCCCAACGCCCGGCAGTTCGGCCTGTACTTGATGGACCTGTACGGCGTCACCGGGCAGGCGGGCGGTCCTCCGGCGGAGAGCACGCTGCGTCCGTACCTGCGTGATTTCCGGAGCCGCTACCAGGAGGAGCTGGACTCCGAGTACAGCGCGTAGCGGGGGCTGGGGCTCCGTTGCCTCACGCCCTGGCGCGGTCGCGCTTCTTGGCGGTCTCGCCCCAGACGGCGAGGGCGGCGCCGGCGACGGCCAGGGCCAGGTAGGCGGGGGTGGGCACGTCCCACCACTTCTGCAGGAGGCCCCACGGTTCGTCCCCGAAGAGGCGTCCGGCGGCGCCGAGCGCGCCCTGGATTCCTGCGACCCATCCGACGATGGCGATGATTTCCTTCATACGGCCACGATCTCTGGCCCCGGGGCCTTGGGCGTCCTGCCCTGGAGTGATCTCCCGGTAGTCCAAAGGGTGCAGCCCGTTTACCCCGGGGCAATCGAGTGGGTGGGCGGGAAGAATCCGCCGCGAAGCGGCGGTTCAGTCCCCGCCACGCGAAGGAGGCGGGGCCCAGTAGCAACTGGGCCCCGCCCCCACCCCCGTACCGCCAAAGCGGCCAGCGTCACGCGCCGAGAAGCTTGCGCACCCTCTCCGCGCCCACCGCGAGCAACAGCGTGGGCAGTCGCGGTCCCGTCTCCCGGGTCACCAGGAGGCGGTAGAGCAGGGCGAAGAACGAGCGCTGCGCGACCTTGATCTCCGGCGGCAGTTCCTTCGCCGTCGCGTCCGCGGAGAACCCGGCCTGCACCTTCGGCACCCCGTACACCAGATGCGTCAGACCGTCGAGGGACCAGTGCGAGTCCAGGCCCTCCAGGAGCAGCCGCAGCGACTCACGGCCCTCGTCGTCCAGCGACGAAAGCAGCTCCGCGTCCGGCTCCGAACGCACGATCGTGCGGGCGTCCGCCGGGACCTGGGTGGTGATCCAGTTCTCGGCACGGTCCAGGCGCGGCCTCGCCTCGTCGAGGGACGAGATCGGGTCCGTCGGGTCCAGGTCCCGCAGGATGCGGAGCGTCTGGTCCTCCGCACCCGCCGTCACGTCCGCGACGGACGCGAGCGTCCGGTACGGCAGCGGACGCGGCGTCCGCGGCAGCTCACCGGCAGCCGTCCGCACCGCACGCGAGTGCGCGGCGGCGTCGGCGGGCAGGACGGTCCCGTCCGCGACCTTCGCGTCCAGCTTGTCCCACTCGTCGTAGAGCCGCTGGATCTCCTGGTCGAAGGCGATCTTGAAGGACTGGTTCGGCTTGCGACGGGCGTACAGCCAGCGAAGCAGCGGCGCCTCCATGATCTTCAGCGCGTCGGCCGGTGTCGGCACGCCGCCCTTCGACGAGGACATCTTCGCCATGCCGGAGATGCCCACGAAGGCGTACATGGGGCCGATCGGCTGCACGCCGTCGAAGATCTCGCGCACGATCTGCCCGCCGACCACGAAGGACGACCCGGGAGACGAGTGGTCCACGCCGCTCGGCTCGAAGATCACGCCCTCGTACGCCCAGCGCATGGGCCAGTCGACCTTCCAGACCAGCTTGCCGCGGTTGAACTCGTTGAGGTGGACCGTCTCGCTGTGGCCGCAGTCCGCGCAGACGTACGCGAGCTCGGTGCTCTCGTCGTCGTACGACGTGACCGTGGTCAGGTCCTTCTCGCACGCGCCGCAGTACGGCTTGTACGGGAAGTAGCCGCTGGAGCCGCCGCTGCCGTCGTCCTCGCTCGCGGCGCCGGAGCCTTCGGCGGCCTCGAGCTCGGCCTCGTCGACCGGCTTCTGCGACTGCTTCTGGCCGCCCTTCCCGGGGGCCTTCTTGGTCCGGTACTGGTCGAGGATCGCGTCGATGTCACCGCGGTGCTTCATCGCGTGCAGGATCTGCTCGCGGTAGACGCCCGAGGTGTACTGCTCGGTCTGGCTGATCCCGTCGTACTCCACGCCCAGCTCGGCGAGCGCCTCGGTCATGGCCGCCTTGAAGTGCTCGGCCCAGTTCGCGTACGCGGAACCGGCCGGGGCGGGCACCGAGGTGAGGGGCTTGCCGATGTGCTGGGCCCAGGAGTCGTCGATGCCGGGGACGCCGGCCGGGACCTTGCGGTACCGGTCGTAGTCGTCCCAGGAGATCAGGTGGCGGACCTCGTGCCCGCGCCGCCGGATCTCGTCCGCGACGAGGTGCGGGGTCATGACCTCGCGGAGGTTGCCCAGGTGGATCGGCCCGGAGGGGGAGAGCCCGGAGGCGACGACGACCGGTTTGCCCGGGGCACGACGCTCCGACTCGGCGATGACCTCGTCCGCGTAGCGGGAGACCCAGTCGGTGGTATCGGTGCTCTGAGCCACGATCGGCACGCCTTTCTGCTTCAACTCTTCTTCTACGTGAGTACCGCTTGTCGGAGTCATTCTCCCAGGTCGACCCGCAACCGCGAAAACCGCTTTTCACCCCGTGGGATACTCGAATTTCTAGACCTCCAGCAACCAGGCACCCGAGCAGAACGGCACCCATTCATGGCCTCGGTCACGTCCCTCACCGCCTCCGTCCACCAGCGCCTCGCGGACGCCCTCTCGGCTGCCCTGCCGGAGGCCGGCGCCGCCGACCCGCTGCTGCGACGAAGCGACCGGGCCGACTACCAGGCCAACGGGATCCTGGCCCTCGCCAAGAAGGCCAAGGCGAACCCGCGCGAGCTGGCGACGAAGGTCGTGGACGCGATCGACGCCCCTGACCTGCTGAAGGACGTCGAGGTCTCGGGCCCCGGCTTCCTGAACGTGACGGTGACCGACAAGGCGATCACCGAGAACCTCGCCGCGCGCGCCGCCGACGGCGAACGCCTCGGCGTGCCGTACGCCGAGCGGGCGGGCACGACGGTCGTCGACTGGGCGCAGCCGAACGTGGCCAAGGAGATGCACGTCGGGCACCTGCGGAACTCGGTGATCGGCAACTCCGTCGTCAAGATCCTCGAGTTCACCGGCGAGAAGGTGGTCAGCCGCCACCACATCGGCGACTGGGGCACCCAGTTCGGCATGCTCGTGCAGTATCTGATCGAGCACCCGGACGCGCTTGGCCACGAGGCCGCCGACGGCACCGAGCAGGCGGGCGAGGAGGCCATGTCCGGCCTGAACCGCGTCTACAAGGCGTCGAAGGTGCTCTTCGACTCCGACGAGGACTTCAAGACGCGCGCCCGGCGCCGGGTCGTGGACCTCCAGGCGGGTGACCCGGAGACCCTCGCGATCTGGCAGCGGTTCGTGGACGAGTCGAAGGTCTACTTCTACTCGGTCTTCAACAAGCTGGACGTGGAGATCGAGGACGCGGACATCGTCGGTGAGTCGGGCTACAACGACATGCTGGCGGAGACCTGCCGCATGCTGGAGGAGTCCGGCGTCGCGGTCCGGTCGAACGGCGCGCTGTGCGTGTTCTTCGACGACGTGAAGGGCCCGGACGGCAACCCGTCCCCGCTGATCGTCCAGAAGTCCGACGGCGGCTTCGGGTATGCGGCGACGGACCTCTCCGCGATCCGCGACCGTGTCTTCAACCTCAAGGCCGACACTCTCCTGTACGTGGTGGACGCGCGGCAGTCCCTGCACTTCAAGATGGTCTTCGAGACGGCTCGCAGGGCGGGCTGGCTGACGGAGGACGTCAAGGCGGTGCAGCTGGGCTTCGGCACGGTGCTCGGCAAGGACGGCAAGCCGTTCAAGACCCGTGAGGGCGAGACCGTACGCCTCATCGATCTGCTCGACGAGGCGATCGACCGGGCGTCGGCCATCGTCCGCGAGAAGGCCCAGGACCTCTCCGAGGAGGAGATCGCCGAGCGCGGCGCCCAGGTGGGCATCGGCGCGGTGAAGTACGCGGACCTGTCGACGTCGGCAGTGCGCGACTACAAGTTCGACCTGGACCAGATGGTGTCGCTGAACGGCGACACGTCGGTGTACCTCCAGTACGCGTACGCCCGTATCCAGTCGATCCTGCGCAAGGCGGGCGACGTCTCCCCCAAGGCCCACCCGGAGCTCGAACTGGCCGAGGCCGAGCGGGCGTTGGGGCTGCACCTCGACCAGTTCGCGGAGACGGTCGCCGAGGTCGCCGCGGAGTACGCGCCGCACAAGCTGGCCGCGTACCTCTACCAGCTGGCGTCGCTCTACACGACGTTCTACGACAAGTGCCCGGTCCTGAAGGCGGACACCCCGGCGCAGGTCGAGAACCGTCTGTTCCTGTGCGACATCACGGCCCGCACCCTGCACCAGGGGATGGCGCTCCTCGGCATCAGGACGCCCGAGCGCCTCTAGCCCTTGAGCGCGCTTTTGAGCCTGCGCAGTCCCTCGGCGATCTCGTCGGGGGACTGCGTCACGAAGCACATCCGCAGGGTGGTCCGGTCGGGTTCGCCCGCGAAGAACGGCGCCCCCGGCACGTAGGCCACGTCGTGCTTGACGACCTCGGGGAGCAGCGCGCCGGTGTCGTATCCGTCGGGCAGCTTGGCCCAGACGAACATGCCGCCCTCGGGGCGCAGCCAGCTCGATCCCTCGGGCAGCGCGTCCGCGATCCCCGCGAGCATGGCGTCCCGGTGCACCCGGTACTCCCCCGCGACATGCGCCACGTGCGCGTCGAGGTCGTTGTCCGCCAGGTACCGTGCGGCGGCGAGCTGGTTGACGGTCGGGGTGTGCAGATCGGCGGCCTGCTTGGCGATGGCGCAGGCCCGCAGCAGCGCGGCGGGGCCCCGCAGCCAGCCCAGGCGCAGGCCGGGCGCCATGACCTTGGAGAAGCTGCCGAGCAGGATGGTGCGGTCCTCGGCGCCGGGGTACGAGGCGATCCACGGCACGCGCTCGCCCTCGAAGCGCAGCTCTCCGTACGGGTCGTCCTCGACGATCCACAGTCCGCGGCGGGCGGCGACGGCGGCGATCGCGGCGCGGCGCGCGGCGGGCATGGTGCGGCCGGTGGGGTTCTGGAAGGTGGGGACGGTGTAGAGCAGTTTGGGCCGGTGGAGGGCGACGAGTTCGTCGAGGGCGTCCGGGTCGATCCCGGCCTCGTCGCACGGCACGGGCACGACCCGCGCGCCCGCGAAGCCGAAGGCCTGAAGTGCGGCCAGATAGCAGGGGCTTTCGACGAGGATGGCCTCACCGGGCTCGACGAGGGCCGTGGCCAGCAGCGAGAGCGCCTGCTGCGAACCGGTGGTGACGACGATGTCGTCGGCGTCGGTCGCGAGCCCCCGCACGGAGAAGCGCGCGGCGATGGCGGACCGCAGGGCGGGCTCGCCCTCGGTCGTGGCGTACTGGAGCGCACGCTCGGGCTGCTCGGTGAGCACGGCGTGGAACGCGGCGGCGATGGCGGCCTTGTCGAAGAGGCCGGGGGCGGGGAGCCCGCCCGCGAAGTTGATGACCTCGGGCCGCGCCGTCACCGCCAGGATGTCCCGTACCGGAGAGCCCCCGACGGAGGCGACGCGGGCCGCGAACTCCGGTACGGGGGCCGGGCCTTGGGTCCTGTCTGCGTCCTGGCCGGTGGGGATGTGGGCGTCGGTGACGGTCATCTGCGGCTCCTTTGTTTTCCGGCAGTTCCGGCAGCGTAAAGACCTGCGTGGCGTTTACAAGCACCATTCCGGGATGCGGACGCCCCCGCCGTTCGGAGCGACGCGTCTAGGCAGGCGGGTCCGGCACGTCGTCGTTGTCGCGGTTCGTCTTCGTCCACTTCTTGCTGTTGAGCGAGAACCCGTAGACGGGACGGCCCTTGTCACCGCTCGTGGCGAACGGCTTGCCCGTGTCGTCGATGCGCACCGTGCCGCGCCGGGAGCCGCTCGACCACTCCAGCTCCAAGTACCAGCGTACGTAGCGGGTGTTGGCGGTGGCGTTGATGAAGAACGCCTCGGGGTCGCTCGCGCTCACCTTGTAGGGGAAGCCGCTCTCCCCTTCCTGCGGGGTCGGGCGCGGCACCGAGGCGTCCAGGTTGACGGCGAAGGAGTGCTTGGGGACCTTGCCTCCGCAGCCGACGCCGAGGTAGCCCATCTTGTAGTTGGTCCAGGCGAGCGGTGCGCTGGTCCCGGCGACGCGGACGTTCAGGGACTCCAGGACGACGGTTTCCTTGCCCTTGCCCTGCACGGTCAGCTTCACGGTCTGGTCCCGCGCGGAGACCGCGCCGTTCGCGGCCACCCAGCCGGGGGCGTCCTGCTCGTTGGGGGGCGGGGAGAGGGAGGCGGGGTCCTTGTCGACGAGGTAGGGGTGGCCGCAGGGCTCATCCCAGTACTGGGGCTGGGTGGAGACGGTGACCGGGACACCGCCCTCGGCGGCGCCGGTGCCACCACCGCCCTTGGCGCCTTCTCCGGTGCCGGGGGCCCCGGCCTCGCTCCCGTCGCCCTTGCCCTTCCCGTCCTTCGGCCGGTCGGAACCCTTCGCTTCCTTGCCCGGCTTGCCCTTCCCGGACTCTTTCGCCGAGGGTGACGGCGACCCGGAGCCGTCCGGGCCCGGCTCACTCCCGCCGTGCGGGGAGGGCGAGTCGACGGAGGCACGGTCGCGGTCACCGCCGCCGGACGCGGCCTGTACGGCGACTGCGGTGGCGCCGAGGGCGAGGACTACACCCGCGGCGACGAGGACCCGCGCCCGGGGGAGCCGCCTGCCCTCGCTCCTGGCACCGGTGGGGGCGCGGCCGATGACGATGCCGGGGTGCTCGTCGCCGGCTTCGGCGGGGTCGGCGGGGTCCGGGGCGGCTTTCGCCGGCTCCGGGACGGCGGGGTCCGGGGCCACCACCGGCTGCTCGGACGCCGCGACCGCGGAAGAAGCCCCCGGAAGAGGCTCCTTGCGGTCACGGTCGCCCCTCGACGCGTCGGCCAGGATCCACTGCCGGTGAAGCTCGACCATCTCTTCCCGCGAGGCCTTGCAGACCCGGGCGAACCGCTCCAAGGGGGCGAACTCCGTCGGCACGGCCGCCCCGCTCACATACCGGTGCAGCGTCGACGTCGACACATGCAGCCGCTTGGCCAGCGACCCGTAACTGAGCCCCGACCGCTCCTTCAACTCCCGCAGCAACTCCGCGAGATCGCCCGCCCCCACGCTCTCTCCATCCCATCCATCCGTTCCAGGGAACGGAGTTTCCGCAGATCACAGCCGTACGAATGTCCCGGCGTCCCCCAACTGCCGTTCCACGCTGTCCAACGGGACAGAACCCCGCACAAGCTCTGGGCCATACAAGCACGCCGCGACCGGGAGCCCCTCGGCGCGGCTCGCGTCTCCCGCATCACACCGAAAGAGATCAGCCATGCGACTCAGCACCAAGGCCGCCGCCGTGTCCGCGGCCCTCACCGCCGCCCTCTCGCTCACCGCGCTCGGCGGCGCCGCCTCGGCCGCCACCCCCGCCGCCAAGTCGGCGCCGGTCACCTGCACCGCGGCCACCACGAAGGTCACCGTGCAGGAGGTCGAGCGCCCCATCAACCACCTGCTCCTGAAGGCCAAGAACACGGGCACGAAGACCTGTTACGCGTACGGAGCCCCGTTCCTCCGCTTCGACGAGGGCCAGGCCGCCACTCCGTGGCTCGACGCGAGCAAGCCCCAGGCGGTCGTCACCCTCGAACCGGGCCAGACGGCGTACGCGGCCATCGGCACCTCGTCGCCCGAGGGCTCGGAAGGCTCCCAGGCCCACAAGCTGGACGTCCACTTCGCCAACCGCGCGATGAACGGCAGCGTGGGCGGCCCGGCGGCGGCGAAGCTTCCGGAGGGCGGGGTGTACGTGGACAGCTCGGCGTTCGTCACGTACTGGCAGACGTCGGCGTCGGACGCGCTGGTCTGGTGACGGGGCGCCCCCGCTAGGCCTGGCCCTTGTAGGTGGGTGGGCCGCCTGCCCACCCACCTCACTGACCAGGAGGTAAGTACCGCACTAAATAGTCCGTACTTGTTCTCACCGCAGGGCCCCGCAAGGATCAAAGGCGTACCCAACCCCCCGAAAACGCCCCTCCGAAGGAGCCCTCATGCCCGGCACCCCCGCAGCAGCCCCCGTGTCCGTCCTCGGCCTCGGCCTCATGGGCACCGCCCTCGCCGCCGCGCTGATCAAGGCAGGCCACCCGACCACCGTCTGGAACCGCACCGCCGCCAAGACGGGCCCCCTCGCGGCCCAGGGCGCCACCCCGGCCGCCACGGCGAGGGACGCCATCGAGGCCGCGCCCCTCGTCATCGTCTGCCTCACGACCAACGACAACGTACGCACCCTGCTCGCGCCGGAGACAGAAGCGCTCGCCGGCCGCACCCTCGTGAACCTCACGAACGGAACGCCGTCCCAGGCACGGGAGTTGGCGGCATGGGCCGAGTCCCACGGCATCACGTACATCGACGGCGGCATCATGGCCGTCCCCCAGATGATCGCGACACCCGCCGCGTACATCCTCTACAGCGGCACCGACGAGGCGGCCTTCGAGACGCACCGCGAGACCCTGACCGCGCTGGCCGCGACCAAGTGGGTCGGCAAGGACCCCGGCCTCGCCGCCCTGTACGACCTCGCCCTGCTCACCGGCATGTACGGCATGTCGGCGGGCGTCGCGCAGGCCTTCGCGCTGATCGGCAGCGAGGGCATCCCGGCCCGGGAGTTCGCGCCGCTGCTCACGGACTGGGTCGGGGCGATGACGCAGGCGATCGTGCCGGAGACGGCCGAGGCGGTCGACAATGACCAGCACCTCACCGACGTGTCGAACCTCGCCATGAACCGCGAGGCGTTCCCCAACTTCCTCCAGGCGTACGCCGAACAGGGCCTGCGGACCGACCTCTTCGACCCCTTCCAGGGTCTCCTGGACCGTGCTGTGGACGAGGGGTACGGCGCCGACGGCCTCTCCCGCCTGGTGACCCTGCTCAAGCAGGACTGAGGCCCGCGAAGAAACCGGAACCACTACGGCACCAGCACGACCTTCCCCGTCGTCTGCCGGCGCTCCATGGCCGCGTGGGCCTGCGCGGCCCGCGCCAGCGGGAACGTCTGCACGGCGGGCACCAACTCGCCCTTGGCCGCCGCCTCAAGGGCCCGTCGCTCACGGTCGGGGCCGTCCTCGGGGTGCTCGATCAGCCGCATCAGCGCGTTGGTCACGGTGATGCCGCGCTGCTCCACGACCCCCGCGTCCGGCTCGAACCCTTCCTGCGAGGACCAGCCGATGACCACGTACCGCCCGCCCCAGCCGATGAGCCCGAACGCGGCGGCGGACTTCTCGCCGCCCACCCCGTCGAGTACGACGCTCACCTCACGCCCGTCGAGGCGCTCCCGCACGAGGTCCGCCCAGCCGGGCTGGTTGTAGTCGACGGCGAGGTCGGCGCCGAGTTCCCAGACGGCCTCGACCTTGTCGGCCCCACCGGCGGCGCCGATCACGACCGCGCCCACGGACAGGGCGTACTGCACCACGAGCCGTCCGACGCCACCGGCGGCGGACGTCACCAACACCACGTCGTCGGCGGTGATTTGAGCGACGTCCAGCAGCCCCATGGTCGTCGCCCCCGTCATCACCATGGTCACGGCGGCCTCGTACCCGAGCCCGTCGGGCACCTCGTGCAGCTGCGCGAGTTCGGCCACCGCCAGTTCGGCGTACCCGCCGGGCTGGCTGCGCGGGGTGACGACGGACCGGCCGAGCCACGCGGGGTCCACGCCGGGGCCGACCGCATCGACGACTCCGGCGGCCTCCCCGCCGAAGACGGCGGGGAGTTCGGGCAGCGGCGGCGCCATGTCGCTGGCGTCGCCGCGCCGCATGACGGTCTCGACGAAGTGAACTCCCGCCGCGCGTACGGCGATCCGCACCTGGCCAGGCCCCGCGACGGGGTCGGGCCAGGTCTCGTACGTCAGGTTCTCGGCGGGACCGAACTCATGCAGGACAACGGCGCGCATACGTCCTCCTCAGAACGTCGACGCCCGTCGCTCGGAACGTCGATGCACACCACCCTGCAACCTCAATCAAACTTGAGGTCAAGGCCTCAGAGCTGCCGCGCCACCTCGGTGGCCCAGTACGTGAGGATCATGTTCGCGCCCGCGCGCTTGATGCCCGTCAGGGACTCCATGATCGCCCGGTCCCGGTCGATCCAGCCGCGCTCGGCGGCGGCCTCGATCATCGAGTACTCACCGGAGATCTGGTACGCGGCGACCGGCACCTCCACGGCGTCGGCGACCTTCGCCAGGACGTCGAGGTAGGGGCCCGCGGGCTTCACCATCACCATGTCGGCGCCCTCTTCGAGGTCGAGCGCCAGCTCGCGCAGGGACTCGCGGCTGTTGGCCGGGTCCTGCTGGTAGGTCTTGCGGTCGCCCTTGAGCGACGAACCGACGGCCTCGCGGAAGGGGCCGTAGAACGCCGAGGAGTACTTGACGGTGTAGGCGAGGATGGAGACGTCCTCGTGGCCGACCTGGTCCAACGCGTCGCGGATGACGCCGATCTGACCGTCCATCATGCCGCTCGGCCCCACGACGTGGGCGCCCGCGTCGGCCTGGACCTGCGCCATCTCCGCGTACCGCTCAAGGGTGGCGTCGTTGTCGACGCGACCCTCGGCGTCGAGGACACCGCAGTGACCGTGGTCGGTGAACTCGTCGAGGCACAGGTCGGACATGATGATGAGGTCGTCGCCGACCTCGGCGCGCACGTCGCGCAGGGCGACCTGGAGAATCCCGTCCGGGTCGGTGCCGACGGTCCCGGCGCCGTCCTTCTTCTCGTCCTCGGGCACCCCGAAGAGCATGATCCCGGCGACCCCGGCCTCCACCGCGTCGACGGCGGCCTTCTTCAGGCTGTCGCGGGTGTGCTGCACGACGCCGGGCATCGCACCGATCTCCACGGGGGCGCTGACCCCTTCGCGCACGAACGCGGGGAGGATCAGGTCGGCCGGGTGCAGCCGCGTCTCCGCGACCATGCGCCGCATGGCGGGGGTGGTCCGCAGGCGACGGGGCCGGGCCCCGGGGAACGATCCGTACTTGGTCACTGTTCTCTCTCACCTCACGAAAAGATTCCGGCCCCGGCTGAAGGATCTCAGCCGGGGCCAGGGATATGTACGGCCCTGAAGCCTCAGGGTGCCGCACGCCTCCGACGGGAACCGGGTCGCCGCTCGCTGGGCCGGGTCACCGGGTCCCCCGCCTCCAGGGCGGAGAGCCTGCGCCGCGTGCCGAACTCGGCAAGGGCCTCGGCCAGCTTGTGCACGGACGGCTCCGGAGCCATCACGTCGACCCGGAGCCCGTGCTCCTCCGCGGTCTTGGCGGTGGCGGGGCCGATGCACGCGATGACGGTCACGTTGTGCGGCTTGCCGGCGATGCCGACGAGGTTGCGCACGGTCGAGGAGGACGTGAAGAGCACGGCGTCGAAGCCGCCGCCCTTGATCGCCTCACGCGTGTCCGCCGGGGGCGGCGACGCGCGCACCGTCCGGTAGGCGGTGACGTCGTCGACCTCCCACCCGAGATCGATGAGCCCGGCGACCAGCGTCTCCGTGGCGATGTCGGCACGCGGCAGGAAGACGCGGTCGATCGGGTCGAAGACCGGGTCGTACGGCGGCCAGTCCTCCAGGAGACCCGCGGCCGACTGCTCGCCGCTGGGCACCAGGTCGGGCTTCACGCCGAAGGCGACCAGCGCCGCGGCCGTCTGCTCGCCGACCGCCGCGACCTTGATCCCGGCGAAGGCACGCGCGTCGAGCCCGTACTCCTCGAACTTCTCGCGCACCGCCTTGACCGCGTTGACCGAGGTGAAGGCGATCCACTCGTAGCGCCCCGTGACCAGGCCCTTGACCGCGCGCTCCATCTGCTGGGGCGTGCGGGGCGGCTCGACGGCGATGGTCGGCACCTCGTGCGGCACCGCGCCGTACGAGCTCAGCTGGTCGGAGAGCGAGGCCGCCTGCTCCTTGGTGCGCGGGACGAGCACGCGCCACCCGAAGAGCGGCTTCGACTCGAACCACGAGAGCTGGTCGCGCTGGGCGGCGGCGGACCGCTCGCCGACGACGGCTATGACCGGCTGGCCTCCGTCGGGCGAGGGCAGCACCTTCGCCTGCTTGAGGACCTGGGCGATGGTGCCCAGGGTCGCCTGCCAGGTCCGCTGGCGCGTCGTCGTACCGGCGACGGTGACCGTCATCGGGGTGTCCGGCTTGCGCCCGGACGACACCAGCTCACCGGCGGCCGCGGCCACGGAGTCCAGGGACGTCGACACGACCACGGTCCCGTCGGATGCCCCCACCTCGCTCCAGCAGCGGTCGGACGCGGTGCGCGCGTCGACGAAACGTACGTCCGTGCCCTGCGCGTCACGCAGCGGAACACCCGCGTAGGCGGGTACACCGACCGCCGCGGCGATGCCGGGCACGACCTCGAAGGCGATGCCCTCGGCGGCGCAGGCGAGCATCTCCTCGGCCGCGTAGGTGTCGAGGCCGACGTCGCCGCTGACGGCACGTACGACCCGCTTGCCGCCCCTCGCTGCCTCCATGACAAGATTGGTGGCGGCTCGCAGAGTCGACGCTTCCGCCTTCGCTGACGCGTCGTCAACTGCCCCTGGCTGAGGTGTGTCCACACCTCCCCTGGCATGCGCGCGAACGACGTCGAGCACATCCGGCTCGGCGATCAGTACGTCCGCTCGGGCCAGCGCCTCCACGGCGCGTAGCGTAAGTAGTCCCGGATCTCCGGGTCCGGCACCCAGGAAGGTGACGTGCCCGTGTGCGGGAAGGCCGGGAAAGTTCGAGGTGGGGCTCAAAGTGCTCGCTCCCCCATCAGACCGGCCGCGCCCTTGGCAAGCATCTCGGCAGCGAGTTCGCGGCCGAGCGCCATGGCTTGGTCATGCGTCTCGGGCACGGGACCGGTGGTGGACAGCTGCACCAGCGTCGAGCCGTCGGTTGCCCCGACGACGCCGCGCAGGCGCATTTCCTTGACAATCTGCCCGTCGGCCAGCAAGTCGGCCAACGCACCCACAGGTGCGCTGCAGCCGGCCTCCAGGGCGGCGAGCAGGGATCGCTCGGCGGTCACGGCGGCCCGGGTGTACGGGTCGTCGAGCTCGGCGAGCGCGGCGGTCAGTGACGCGTCGGACGCGGCACATTCGATCGCCAGTGCCCCCTGGCCGGGGGCGGGCAGAACTGTGTCGACCGGCAGGAAGTCGGTCACTTCGCCGATCCTGCCGACGCGGTTGAGGCCCGCGGCGGCGAGTACGACGGCGTCGAGCTCGCCCTTGCGCACGAACCCGATGCGGGTGTCGATGTTCCCGCGGATCGGCACGGTCTCTATGGCGAGTCCGTGGTTGCGGGCGTAGGCGTTGAGCTGCGCCATGCGGCGCGGCGAACCGGTGCCGATGCGCGCGCCGCTCGGCAGCTCCTCGAAGGTCATCCCGTCGCGTGCGATGAGCACGTCACGGGGGTCCTCGCGCAGCGGGACCGCGGCCAGGGCCAGGTCGTGCGGCTGCGCCGTCGGCAGGTCCTTCAGCGAGTGGACGGCGAAGTCGACCTCGCCGCCGAGCAGCGCGTCACGCAGGGCGGTCACGAAGACGCCGGTGCCGCCGATCTGCGCCAGGTGCTCACGGGACGTGTCGCCGTACGTCGTGATCTCCACGAGCTCTACGGGGCGGCCCGTCAACTGGCTCACGGTGTCGGCCACTTGCCCCGACTGGGCCATGGCCAGCTTGCTGCGCCGTGTCCCGAGCCTCAGTGCCCTCTCGGTCATGCCCGGCCTCGATTCGGATCTGTTTGCGTTGCGTTCTGGTCGTTGGGGTCATTGCGCCGGTCGGCCCTGCTGACGGCGGCGACCGTCTGCGGGTCGAGGTCGAAGAGGGTGCGCAGCGCGTCCGCGTACCCGGCGCCGCCGGGCTCGCTCGCCAGTTGCTTGACGCGCACGGTGGGCGCGTGGAGCAGCTTGTCGACGACGCGGCGGACGGTCTGGGTGATCTCCGCGCGCTCCTTCTCGGCGAGTCCGGGGAGCCGTCCGTCGAGCCGCGCGATCTCGTTCGCGACGACGTCGGCGGCCATGGTGCGCAGGGCGACCACGGTCGGCGTGATGTGCGCGGCCCGCTGTGCGGCGCCGAAGGCGGCGACCTCGTCGGAGACGATCGCGCGGACCCGCTCCACGTCCTCGGCCATGGGGGCGTCCGCGGAGGCCTCGGCGAGCGACTCGATGTCGACGAGGCGTACGCCGTCGATGCGGTGCACGGCGCCGTCGATGTCGCGGGGCATGGCCAGGTCGAGCAGGGCGAGCAGGACGTTGCCGGTCTCGACGAGCGAGGGGCGGCGGCGGTGCTCGGGAATGCGTACGCCGGCGCTCACGGCCGCGGCGAGCGCGGAGATGGTGTCGGCCTCGCTCTGCGGGTCGTCGCGGCGCTCGGCGGGCGCGTTGTCCACCCAGGCGGCGTGCTGCTCCAGCGTGGCGGCGTCCATCCCGGCGACGGCGTCCTCGCCCATGACGGAGAACCCGACCCCGCGGGGCACGGCCGCCCCGTCACCGGAGAGGCCGAGCGGGCACGCCTCGTCGGTGTCGGCACCGTCGTCGTGCGGGGCAAAGGGGGCCGAAGACGCGGGCACACGCGGCGCGCCCACGGTGACGGGCGCCGCGACGGGTGCGCCGGTGCGGTCGGCCACGCCCGCCGCGACGGCCTCGGCCGTCAGGACGAGCCCGGTCGCGCCGGTGCAGGAGACCGCGACATCGGCACGTGTCAGTTCGGCCGCCACCTGGTCCATCGGCACGGCGCGCGCGACGGTGCCCGTGCCGCCCTCCGCGAGGATCTCGGCCAGGCGGTGCGCCCGGTCCAGGGTGCGGTTGGCGACGACGACCTCGTGGACGCCGGCGCGCGCGAGCGTCGCCGCGGCGAGCGAGGACATGGAGCCGGCGCCGATGACCAGGGCGCGCTTGCCCTTGGCCCAGGTCTCGACCGGCTCGCGCCCGGCGAGCTGTTCGAGGCCGAAGGTCACGAGCGACTGCCCGGCCCGGTCGATGCCGGTCTCCGAGTGCGCGCGCTTGCCGACCCGCAGGGCCTGCTGGAAGAGGTCGTTGAGGAGACGGCCCGCGGTGTGCAGCTCCTGGGAGCGCGCGAGGGCGTCCTTGATCTGGCCGAGGATCTGCCCCTCGCCGACGACCATCGAGTCCAGGCCGCAGGCCACCGAGAACAGGTGGTGGACGGCACGGTCCTCGTAGTGGACGTACAGATAAGGGGTGAGCTCTTCGAGGCCCACACCGCTGTGCTGGGCGAGCAGCGTGGACAGCTCGGCGACGCCCGCGTGGAACTTGTCCACGTCGGCGTACAGCTCGATGCGGTTGCAGGTGGCGAGCACGGCCGCTTCGGCGGCGGGCTCGGCGGCGAGCGTGTCCTGCAGGAGCTTGGCCTGCGCGTCCACGTTGAGCGCGGCCCGCTCCAGGACGCTGACCGGAGCGCTGCGGTGGCTCAGCCCCACGACGAGGAGACTCATGCCGGCATCACGGCGGGGACGTCCCCGTCGGGTCCTTTGCGCTGCTGCTTGGCGGCGGCGGGCGCCACGGCTTCGTCGGCCGCCGCTTCCTCGCCGGCCTTGCGCTGCTCGTGGAAGGCGAGGATCTGCAGCTCGATGGAGAGGTCCACCTTGCGTACGTCGACGCCGTCGGGCACGGAAAGAACGGTGGGCGCGAAGTTCAGGATCGAGGTCACACCGGCGGCGACGAGCCGCTCGCAGACCTGCTGGGCGGCGCCCGCCGGGGTGGAGATGACGCCGATGGAGACGCCGTTGTCGCTGATGATCTTCTCGAGGTCGTCCGTGTGCTGGACCGGCATGCCCGCGACGGGCGTGCCCGCCATGGCCGGGTCGGCGTCGATCAGCGCGGCGACACGGAAGCCACGCGAGGCGAACCCGCCGTAATTGGCGAGGGCCGCGCCGAGGTTACCGATGCCGACGATCACGACGGGCCAGTCCTGGGTCAGGCCGAGCTCGCGTGAGATCTGGTAGACGAGGTACTCGACGTCGTAGCCGACGCCGCGCGTCCCGTAGGAACCGAGGTAGGAGAAGTCCTTGCGCAGCTTCGCGGAGTTGACCCCCGCGGCGGCCGCGAGCTCCTCGGAGGAGACCGTGGGCACCGAGCGCTCCGACAGAGCGGTGAGGGCTCGGAGGTACAGCGGAAGCCTGGCGACGGTGGCCTCGGGAATCCCTCGGCTGCGGGTCGCCGGTCGGTGAGTTCGGCCAGTTGCCACGGTGCTCCTGCGGGTAGAGCGGGGCTGCAGGCGGTCACACGTCCCCAGACCGCCCCGTCGAATGCAGGCTATGTCTTTGTGAACGCGTGCACAAAGATGGTGTCCGATTTGCCCGGCCAACGTGACCGGGGTCACGCGCCCCCGGCACCCTTTGCGGGAACCGGCACACATGAGGCTGCGGTGCTCAATTGATGGGGGCAAAACCGCACACTCTCCTCACGATCATCGCCCCCGAGACCCAAACCGCCCACGATCCTAAGGGACCATTCGGGCCGTTTGGACTCGTCGGTCAGTGACGATTCGGACTACGGAGCGAGCTCGCGCCGCAGCCGCTCCTCGTTCACACGCCAGAAGGTGTGCTGTTCACCATCGACCAGGACCACCGGAATCTGTTCCCAGTAGGCCTTGTTGAGCTCTTCGTCCTGAGTGATGTCCTTCTTCTCCCATACGACTCCAAGATCGCCGCAGACCTTCTCGATCACCAGCTGTGCTTCATCGCACAGATGGCAGCCGGGCTTGCCGATCAAGGTGACCGTCCGGTCCTGTGGCTTCTTCTTCTCCGCACGGCGAAAAATCGGGCTCATGACACCATTCTCGCCCCGCCGACGCGCCGCGGAGCCCGTCTCTTTAACGGTGCGGTCGCGCAGAGTTCACAGCACCGAATCCTGCCGACTCCGGAACGGCCGAACGGACTGGCTATGCTCACGACATGGCCGCTCTCGGATGGCTCACCCCCCGTAGGCGCTCCGCCACCGCGCGGAGCGTGTTGGCAGGCGAGGCCTCGGCTGAGGCAGCGCGCAAGACCTCCCAGGAGCTGGAGGCCCTCGACGATCTCGTCGCGGCGGCCTCGCCGGAGGAACCCGAGGAGCCGGAGTTCCCGGTCTTCGGCGACGACAAGGCCGCCGCCTTCTTCGATCTCGACAACACCGTCATGCAGGGCGCCGCGATCTTCCACTTCGGCCGCGGCCTCTACAAGCGGAAGTTCTTCGAGCGCCAGGAGCTGGCCCGATTCGCCTGGCAGCAGGCATGGTTCAGGCTCGCGGGCGTCGAGGACCCCGAGCACATGCAGGACGCCCGCGACAGCGCGCTCTCCATCGTCAAGGGCCACCGCGTAGCCGAGCTGATGTCCATCGGCGAGGAGATCTACGACGAGTACATGGCCGAGCGCATCTGGCCCGGCACCCGCGCCCTGGCTCAGGCCCACCTCGACGCGGGCCAGAAGGTCTGGCTGGTCACCGCCGCCCCGGTGGAGACGGCCACGATCATCGCCCGCCGCCTCGGCCTGACCGGCGCGCTCGGCACGGTCGCCGAGTCCGTGGACGGTGTCTATACGGGAAAGCTCGTCGGCGAGCCCCTGCACGGCCCCGCGAAGGCGGAGGCGGTGCGCGCGCTCGCGTCGGCCGAGGGCCTGGACCTGGGCCGCTGCGCGGCGTACAGCGATTCGCACAACGACATCCCGATGCTCTCGCTCGTCGGGCATCCGTACGCGATCAATCCCGACGCCAAGCTGCGCAAGCACGCGCGTGAGCGGGACTGGCGTCTGCGGGACTACCGCACCGGCCGCAAGGCCGCCAAGGTCGGCATCCCGGCCGCCGCCGGAGTGGGCGCCATCGCAGGTGGGACGGCCGCGGCCATCGCCCTGCACCGCCGCCGCCACTGAACATTCTCTCGGTCATACCCCGCCCGGGCTCCCGCCAGTCACGTTGGTAGCACTCGGCCACAACACGCCCTGCGCCGAGACGGAATGTGACCTAATTCGATCAACAACCGCTCACTGTGCGCTACTTGAACGGGCATAGACCGATAACAGAAGCGACGTAATCGGTGATTTGAGCAACTGGGTGTAGTGCCGCCTGTACGAAGCGTTATTCTCCTCAGACGCATTACGGACCCCACACGTCGCTACGACGGGTGAACGGTTCCGCACTGCACGTGATGGAAGCTCTGCCTCTGGGAGTCCCGTGTACCCACACGTCGGGGTTGACGCCTCGGGCCTGGCTACGCTGCGCGCAACGGTCGCCGACCGCTTGCGCGGCTTCGTCCCCACCGCGTACGCCGGCCCCGCCGTCCCCGCATTTGCCGTCCCCACACCCGCCGGGCCCGTCTATGCCCTGGCGGACAGCGGCGCGGCGGTCAGCAGACGGACTCGTTCCGCTTCTGCCACCACCTCAACCCCCACCCACCGCCGTCCCGCCGCGGACAGCGACAGCGCCCGCATGATGGACCTCGTCGAACGCGCCCAGGCGGGCGAGTCCGACGCATTCGGCCGTCTCTACGACCAGTACAGCGACACGGTCTACCGCTACATCTACTACCGCGTCGGCGGCAAGGCGACCGCCGAGGACCTCACCAGCGAGACCTTTCTGCGCGCCCTGCGCCGCATCAGCACGTTCACCTGGCAGGGCCGTGACTTCGGCGCCTGGCTCGTCACCATCGCTCGCAACCTGGTCGCCGACCACTTCAAATCGAGCCGTTTCCGCCTCGAAGTGACCACAGGCGAAATGCTCGACGCCAACGAGGTCGAGCGCAGCCCCGAGGACTCCGTCCTGGAGTCCCTCTCCAACGCCGCACTGCTGGACGCCGTGCGCCGCCTCAACCCCCAGCAGCAGGAGTGCGTGACCCTGCGCTTCCTGCAGGGCCTCTCGGTCGCCGAGACCGCTCGGGTGATGGGCAAGAACGAGGGCGCGATCAAGACCCTCCAGTACCGCGCCGTCCGCACGCTGGCCCGGCTGCTGCCCGACGACGTGCGCTAGCTCCGCACGTCCCCCATCGCCCTCTGTAGCCGTGCGGAGCGCCCAACTCACGCTCCGTGGCGGCCAGATGGCCGTCACGGAATTTGGGCGGTCCGATCATCCTCCGTCCGTAACCCAAGTGCCGCGACGCTCGTTGTGCGGGATGCAGGCTCCCTGTGGTCGCCCCCTGACTACCTCCGCTCACTCTTTCGTGTGGAAGTGTTCAGGTCGGGCAACCCTCAGGACCCCCTGGGGAGTCGACCGTCATGACGAGAGGAGGTGCCGCCAGTGATCGCGAACGTATCGGCACACCGGCGGGCGAACGCCTTCGCCCAGGCCCTGGAGGAGCAATCCGACCAGGGCCCGGCGGCCGAGCAGTCCGAAGGTTCCGTCACGCCCGATTCCGGGCCGTCCGAAGCGACGGCCCCGGACCGGATGCTGACCCTGGCGACCGGCCTCGGCGAGCTGCCGAAGCCGGAGCTGGATCCCGAGGTCAAAGTGGTCCAGCGGGCCCAGCTCGTAGCTGCCATGGAGGCCATGCTCCTTGAGGGCACGGCCGCGGGCGGTGGGACCATCGGCACCTCGGTGCCCGAACAGCGGTCCCGCAAGGGAGCCCACCGGGCCACGGGACTGCGCAAACTGAAACCGCGCTCCCGGCTGTCGAAAGGCATCGCCGCGGGCGGGCTCACCGTCGGCGTGGCCGCCGGCGCGTTCAGCGGGGTGGCCGCGGCCAGCTCCGACGCACTGCCGGGCGATTCGCTGTACGGCTTGAAGCGCGGCATGGAAGACCTCAAGCTCGGCATGGCCGACGGCGACAGCGACAAGGGTGGGGTCTATCTCGACCACGCCTCGACGCGGTTGAACGAAGCCCGTCGGCTGATGGAACGCGGCCGCAGCGGCGACCTCGACCACGAGTCGCTGGGCGAGATCAGGCGCGCCCTCTCCGGCATGCGGCACGACGCCACGGAGGGCCACCGCCTGCTGCACCAGGCGTACGAGCGGGACGGCTCGCTCGGCCACATCCAGACCCTGTCCGCCTTCACCGAGTCGCACCGCAGGAGTTGGAGCGACCTGCAGAGCAGGCTGCCCGTCCAGCTCGGTGACGTGGGCGATCAGGTCAGCTCGGTGTTCGACGCGATGGACCAGGAAGTGGACCCCCTGCGCTCCCTCCTGCCGCGCACCCCGGACAAGAGCGACACCCCGGGACAGCCGAGCCAGGGCGACTCCTCCGGCTCCTCGGCCCCGGACAGCCCCTCGGCCCCGGACTCCTCCCCGCGGGACGGAGCGAGCGCCGACAAGGGCGAGCCCCGCCCGTCGGCACCGGACAAGGGCGACGACGACGGCCTGCTGGGCGGCAACACGGGTGGCCTCCTGGACCCCCCGGAGTCCGACACCACCCCGAGCAGCCCGCTGGACGGCGACTCCTCCGGCAAGGAGACCTCGACACCGAAGCCGGACGTCACGGTGCCGCCCATCCTCCCCGGCTTGCTGCCGGGCCTCGGGATCGACGAAGAGGACGTGGGCTAGCACTCGGTCACTCGGCCGCCGGACGGGCTGAACCTCTTCGTGGGGTTCAGCCCGTCCTGCGTTCGCGGACAGCCCCGGTCAGAAGAAGACGGACCGCCGCTGCACCAGTAGCTTGTAGAGCGTGTGCTGGATCTGCTCCCGGACCTGATCGGTCAGGTTGAACATCAGCATCGGGTCCTCGGCGGCCTCCGGCGGATACCCGTCCGTCGGGATCGGCTCCCCGAACTGGATCGTCCACTTCGTCGGCAGCGGCAACGCCCCAAGCGGCCCGAGCCACGGGAACGTGGGCGTGATCGGGAAGTAGGGGAAACCGAGCACCCGCGCCAGCGTCTTCGCGTTGCCGATCATCGGGTAGATCTCCTCCGCCCCTACGATCGAGCAGGGAACGATCGGGGTCCCGGCCCGCAGCGCGGTGGACACGAACCCTCCCCGCCCGAACCGCTGCAGCTTGTAACGCTCGCTGAACGGCTTCCCGATGCCCTTGAAGCCCTCCGGCATCACCCCGACCAGCTCGCCCCGCTCCAGCAGCCGCTCGGCGTCCTCGGCGCACGCCAGCGTGTGGCCCGCCTTGCGCGCCAGCTCGTTGACCACCGGCAGCATGAAGACCAGATCCGCCGCCAGCAGCCGCAGATGCCGCCCCTCGGGGTGGTTGTCGTGCACGGCGACCTGCATCATCAGGCCGTCGAGCGGCAGTGTCCCCGAGTGGTTGGACACGATGAGCGCCCCACCCTCCGACGGGATGTTCTCGATGCCCTTCACCTCGACACGGAAGTACTTCTCGTACAGCGGCCGCACCAGGGACATCAGGACCTGGTCGGTGAGCTCCTCGTCGTAGCCGAAGTCGTCGACCTCGTACTCGCCCGTGAGCCGCCGGCGCAGGAACGCGAGGCCACCCGCGATACGCCGCTCAAGGCCACCGCCAGCGCCCCGCGGCTCCGGTTCGGCACCTGACCCGGTGCCGGTGCCGGGCGCCGCTTCCTGTCGCGAGGGCTCCGGCCCGGCCGGTTCCACCTGCGGCTCTCCGTCCTGCTGGCCCGGCATGGCCGTGACCTCACGCACGGCTGCCGGATCGTTCTTGCGCCGGACCGTGCCCCTGCGCCGGGGCGGGCGCTGCGCACCCGCGCGCGACCGGTCGTCGTCGAACGGAATGACCTTGGCGTCCGCCATCGTTGACGCTCTCCTCAGTTGGCGCTCTGGTTGCCCGCGAAGGGCAGCGTGGCGATCCGGTCGATGGCCCCCGCCACGGCTTGCGGCGGCATCAGACCCGGACCCCGACTGCGTACGAAGTCCGCGAAGGTCTCCGCGGTCGTGTACTTGGGGGTGAAGCCCAGTGTCTCGCGCATCTGCCGGGTGGCGACGACCCGGCCGTGCGTGAGCAGCCTGATCTGCTCGGGCGAGAAGTCGGTGGCGCCCAGTGTGCGCAGCGCTTGGCCGACCCAGGTGATCGCCGGCATGAACACCGGCAGCGTCGGACGCCCCAGGCGCCGCGCGCACTGCGAGAGCAGCAGCACACCGTCGCCCGCGATGTTGAACGTGCCGCTGTTGAGCGTCCCGCGCTCCGGCTCGTGTGCCCCGAGGCGCAGCACCTCGATCGCGTCGTCCTCGTGCACGAACTGCAGCCGCGGGTCGTAGCCGAACACGGTCGGCAGGACCGGCAGCGAGAAATACTCGGCGAGCGGGAACTCCGCGGTGGGCCCCAAGATGTTCGCGAACCGCAGCACACAGACCGCGACGTCCGGCCGCCGCCGCGCGAATCCGCGTACGTACCCCTCGACCTCGACGGTGTCCTTGGCGAAGCCGCCGCTCGGCAGCGACTTCGGCGGGGTCGTCTCGGTGAAGACCGCGGGGTCACGCGGCGCGGAACCGTACACGTTGGTGCTCGACTTCACCACGAGCCGCTTGACCGTCGGCGACTTCTGCAGGGCGCCGAGCAGCTGCATGGTGCCGATGACGTTCGTTTCCTTGAGCGAGCCGCGGTTGCCGCCGGCCAGTGCGGCGCCCGTCACGTCCATGTGCACGACGGTGTCGACGGAGAACTCGGCGAGCACTTTGGCGATCGCGGGCTGCCGGATGTCGGCCTGGACGAAGTCGGCGCCGCCCAGATGGTGCTCGGGAGGGACCGCGTCCACGGCGACCACCCGGTCGACCTCAGGGTCCCGGAGCACGCGTCGGACGAACCGCCCGCCCAGTTGACGGGCCACCCCGGTCACGAGCACGACCTTGCCCAAGATCAGCGCCTGCCTTCCCCTGCCCTCGAAGTCCTGCCGCGCCCCATCATTTCTCTCCTGGCACACGCTAGCGGGTCGATGTTGCGCTGTGATGACCGCCCGATGCAGGAAGTGACGACAGCCTCAACACAAGTGCACGGACCTGGCCCGATGCCCAGACCAGGACGTACGCGGGGTCGGGACGCACATCCTGCCCAGGGCCTACGTTCGAAACAAGCCCCCGGGCGGCCCGCCGAGGCCGGAAAACCGGCCGGAAGACGTCCCGGCGGGTGCCCCCGACGAAGTCGGGGAAACGCCGAAGCCCTCCCCCGGAAAACGCCGAAGCCCTCCCGCCGGATGACGGGAGGGCTTCGATACGCGCCGTGCAGCTGTCGCTTACTTCTTGTTGCGACGCTGAACGCGAGTGCGCTTCAGCAGCTTGCGGTGCTTCTTCTTGGCCATCCGCTTACGCCGCTTCTTGATAACAGAGCCCACGACTACCCTCGCTCACTTCTCTTCACTCGGTGCGGGGCAGCTGACTGGGCCCACACGACCTACGTCGGCCCTAGCCTACCCGCCTCCGGGTGAGGGGCGTAATCGAGGGGGATCGACCGGCTCCGGTCAGCCCGCCTCGACCCCTACATAGGACTCGCGGAGGTACTCGTGAACCGCCTGCTCCGGGACCCGGAAGGACCTCCCGACCCGGATGGCGGGCAGATGACCGCTGTGCACCAAGCGGTACACGGTCATCTTGGACACTCGCATCACCGAGGCGACTTCCGCCACGGTCAGGAACTGAACCTCGTTCAGCGGCCTCTGGTTATCAGCCATGACACCCCACCTGAACCTTCCGCACATGACGGGCACCGGCTTCCCCTTCCGGTGACTCTTCGTCGCTGCGCGCTCACTCCCCAGACTAGGGGCGGATGATGCGAGTGGGGAAGAGGAGTAGCGATCGGCCGCCTACTGTGACAGACACGCTCGATTGAGTACATAGCGAGTAAGCGGTCGGTAGTAATCAGACCGCACAGCGTCATCAAGCGGAACGACGACGGACACCTGCCCCTCGGCCTCTCCGACGAACAGCGCGGGATCGTCCGTATCCGCCAGACCGATCGCCTCAAACCCCAGCTGACCTGCCCCGCAGACCCATCCGTGGTCGCCGATCACGAGCTCTGGAAGCGGTCCGTCGGCCTCCGCCGCGGCCGCGAGAGCGGCTCGAACCGGGAGCGGGGAGTGGGTATGTGCGCCGGTCTCACTCCCGGTGGGACGCGCGCCGGGTTCCCGCACCAGCGCGACTCCTTGTACGTAGTCAAGGTTGTACGTGCGTAGGCCGAACCGGGTCGTTATGTCGACACTGTTGCCCTGCGCGGGGGTGAGGACGGTGCACCCGGCCGCCGACAAAGCGTCCGCCAGGGCGGCGTAGAAACCGAGGAGCCGGTGCGGATGTCCCGTCCCGAAGAGCACGGGAAGTCGCCCACGCACCGCCTCGGCGAGCCTCTCGGCGAAGGCGTCCAGCGCGACCAACGTCCGCTCCGGGTCGATGACATCGACCCCCGAGGTGTGCCGGGGGTCGGCGGACACCCCGCACTTGTCGGCCATGAGACCCAGCAGGTCGCCGGGGCCCCAACTCCACTCGGGGTCGAGGCCGAGCAGTATCCGCGGGTCCCGGGCCGCGAAGAGCCGATAGCTCCGCAGGCTCTCCTCCCGCGTGGTGGCCACGGGCCCGGCCAACCGGGCGGCCAACAGATGCGCACGCAACGCTCCGGTGCTCAACACGGGCTCGATGCTGACGCATCAGTCGGACGCCCGCCCCCAAAACCCCGGAAACCACGCACAGTTGGGCTAACAGGCCGATAATCCAGACCGGGAGATATCCAGCCCGGCCGGCGTTTGAGGCCATCTTGTCGGGGGTCGCCCCATGGTTTCGGGAAGGGGCGGGATCGGGGAAAGCCCCACAGGGCCCGCCCGAACTACCACGCTCTCCTACTCCTACGGCAACAACCCCCGCAGCGGAAACGCCGAGCGGCGAGCAGCAAGCACCGCCTGGTCGAGCCGATCGGCAGGGTCGTACCCGTCCTCCCACTCCGCCCAGGAGACAGGCCACCGCCCATCCGTCATCCGCCCCGGGGCCAACTGCCGCGTCCGAGCGAAGACTTCCTGCCGCCAGGCCTCAGGAACATCCGCCGAAGGCGGAATCTCCCGCCCCGCGGCGATCGCGGTCAGATGCGTCCAAGACCGGGGCACGACATCCACCACGGCGTACCCGCCCCCACCCAGCGCGACCCACCGCCCGTCGGCGTACGAATGCGCCAGCTCATGGCAGGCCACCTGCACGGCCCGCTGGGCATCCAGCGACACGGCAAGATGCGCGAGGGGATCCTCGAAGTGCGTGTCGGCCCCGTGCTGCGTCACCAGGACCTGCGGCCGGAACTCCGCCAACAGCTCCGGCACCACGGCGTGGAACGCCCGCACCCACCCCGCGTCCCCGGTCCCGGCCGGCAACGCCACATTGACCGCCGAGCCCTCCGCCGTCCCGGCCGCCCCCGTCTCCTCGGGCCACCCGGTCTGCGGGAACAACGTCCGCGGATGCTCGTGCATCGAGATCGTCAGGACCCGCGGATCGTCCCAGAAGGACGCCTGCACCCCGTCCCCGTGGTGCACGTCCACATCCACATACGCGACCCGCTCGGCACCCAGCTCCAGCAGCCGGGCGATCGCCAACGACGCGTCGTTGTAGATACAGAACCCCGAGGCGGACCCCGGCATCGCATGATGCAGCCCACCGGCGAAGTTCACCGCGTGCAGCGCTTCCCCGCGCCACACCGCCTCGGCCGCACCCACCGACTGCCCGGCGATCAGCGCCGACACCTCGTGCATCCCGGCGAAGGCGGGATCATCCACGGTCCCGAGGCCATAGCTGCCGTCCGCCGACGCCGGATCGGCGGACGCGGCCTTGACCGCCTCCACATAGTCCTCGCGATGCACGAGCCGCAACGTCGAGTCACCGGCACGCTTGGCCGCGACCACTTCCAGCTCGCGGTCGAGCCCGAAGGCACCGACCAGGCCTCTGGTCAGCGCGAGCCGGACCGGGTCCATGGGGTGCTCAGGACCGAAGTCATAGCCCGTTACTGCCTCGTCCCACATCAGCTGTGCGTGGCCGCTCATGCCCGTCACCGTATCGGTCCGGTCCGGGGGCGAAAGACCGGGCGTACAACAAGGTCACGAGCACCAACACCATGGGAACGAGCATCGCCCCGCGGTAGTTCCAGGCATCCCCCAGCGCGCCCACCAACGGTGAACCGATCAGGAAGCCCACGTAGTTGAAGATGTTGAGCCGCGCGACGGCAGCGTCCGAGGCGCCGGGGAAGAGCCTCCCCGCCGCGGCGAAGGTCTGCGGAACGATCACGCACAGCCCGAGCCCGAGCACCGTGAAGCCGGCAATCCCGACCCACGCCCCGGGCGCCACCGCCACGATCGCGAACCCGAGAGCGCCCACCACCGACCCGGCCCGCACCACCGCCACAGCCCCGAACCGCCGCACGCCCAGGTCCCCGAGCCCCCGCCCCAGCAGGGTCATGACCATGTAGACGTTGTAGGGGACGGTCGCGACCTCCTCCGAACTCCCCAGCACGTCCTGCAGATACTTCGCGCTCCAATTGGAGACGGTCGAATCCCCGATGTACGCGAAGGTCATCACCAGGCACAACGGCAGGAGCAGCTTGAAGACGACCGGCCCGCCCTTCCCCTCCCCGACGCCCTCCGCATCCCCCGCGGCCTTGGCATCGACATACCACCGGCTCCCCGCCAGCGCAGCCGGCAACAGCACCACGACCACCGGCAGATACGAGACGAAGAGCGACAGATCCCAGTGCGCCCCCGCCCACGCGATCGACGCCCCCGCGATCCCGCCCAAGCTGTACGCCGCGTGAAACCCCAGCATGATGCTGCGCCCGTACGCCCGCTGAAGACTCACCCCGAGCATGTTCATGGACGCGTCGAGCGCCCCCACCGACAGCCCGAAGGCCCCCAGCGCCACGGCCACTTGCCACAGGGCGTCGCCCGCACCGACCCCGAGCAGCGCCAGGAGCACCACGGGCTGCGACCACCGCAGCACACGGCTGGGCGCCATCCTCTTGACCAGCCACTCCGTGCCGACGCTCCCCACGCCCGCGAGGATCGGCACCGCGGCGAGGAACACCGGCAGCAGGCCGTCGGATATCCCGTACCGGTCCTGAATGGCGGGGATCCGCGTCACCAGCAACGCGAAGGTGACGCCCTGCACCAGGAAGCTGAACGCCAAAGAGGCCCTGCCGCGCCGCAGCTCATCTGTCATGGCTGCAGAGCGTAGGACCCCCGTCTACCGGTGGGTAGATAGATCACCCACCCAATTCCCATGAGCGTCGCTTCCACCGCCCGCGTCACACGAGCAGGTCAGGCAACTCCGCCATGTCCCCGAAGAGTTCAGTGGCACCCGAGAGCCGTTCGGCGGGCGTCATGGCGGTGAACCCGAGCACGTCCATGCCGGCCGCCACAGCGGCCAAAACGCCCAGCGGGCTGTCCTCGACCACCACACACCTCTCAGGCGCCACTCCCATCCGCTCGGCGGCGTACAGAAAGAGATCCGGCGCCGGCTTTCCCCGCCCCACATCCTCGGAGCTGAAGATCCGCTCGTCGTGGAACCACCGGTCGAGTCCGGTCCGCCGATGACCGACACGAATCCGCTCATGGCTCCCGGACGAGGCAAGGCAGTACGGCACTCCCCCGGCCACCAGCTTCTCCAGCACACCGACGGCCCCCGCCACAGGCTCCAGCTCCCGCTCGAAGGCGGCGAATACACGAGCATGGAAGGTCACGTCGAAATCCTCGGGCAGCCGCTCACCACTGCGCTCAAGAACAAGGTCGTGTACGCGATGGACTGCGGCGCCCATGTAGTCACGCAGGGAATCCTCATACGTGGTGGGGTGCCCGAGCTCGCTCAGATAGGCGGCCAGAATGGTGTTGGAAAGCGGTTCGCTGTCCACGAGAACACCGTCGTTGTCGAAGGTGACCAAGTCATAACGCATAACTCGACCCTAAACGCAGAAAACCCCCGCACCCAGAGGGTGCGGGGGTTTCCCGTAATAATAGTTCGGCGGCGTCCTACTCTCCCACAGGGTCCCCCCTGCAGTACCATCGGCGCTATGAGGCTTAGCTTCCGGGTTCGGAATGTAACC
>NZ_JBSGUA010000043.1:0-23604 GCF_053607685.1 Streptomyces sp. NPDC055099
GTCAGAAGAAACAGCCCCTCCAGCCTCACCAGCAGCACATCGAGCGGCAGACCAAAGCAACTCAGAACACTGCACTCAGGAGGAAAACGACCTCTCAGAGCCCATCTTTGAACCTCTGTTGATCTCGTTTATTGCCCCGGCGGGTCTCTGTTCGCCCACGGCTCGAGAGTGGTTCGGCGGGGGCTTTGCGGAGAGCTTTCGGATGCTCCGACTGGGGCGCGTCGGCCGGGTGTGGGCGGACGGATTTCTGCCGGACCTGGGCAGACAGCGCGCCACGCCGGACACGACCCTCGTGCACCATACGGTGGCGCGTGCCCACCGTATGGGCCGGGTCGGACCGGTCCGCGTGCACCGGCTCGTCGCCGGGCCGAGGCGACGTTGGACGCGGTGAACGTGTCCGACACCGAGCTCGCCCGCCGGATCATCGAGGAGGAGCAGGAACGGCTGGGTGTGGGCGGACAGAGGCCCTGACCGGAGAGGGGATCGGGGCGTGCCAGGAAGAAGTAGCATCGTCGCCGACGTGGCGAGGTGAAGGCCGTCGCTTACTGATACAGCGGGGTGAAGCGTGGAACAAAAGAAGCCATGGACGATCCAGTGGCATATTGCCGCAGATGGAACGGTGATCAAGCAGCGGTCCCGGGGCAGCGCGGAGCACGAACAGCTGTTCCAGCAGTTTGCGACGACGTGGACGCCGAAGATCGAGCAGCTCGATGCCATGGAGCAGGGGCTGCAGCATGCCAGCGCCTCCGGCGAGCGAAGGTCCAGGGTCCTCCTCTACCTGGCCTACGTGGCTCTCACAGGGCTCGTGGCCGGGATCGTGTCGGCCTGGGCCGGCATCGATTCCGGATTCTTGACGCTGGGGTCGCTCGCTGTCGTCGTTCTCCTCGGGCTCAGCACGGGCGTCATCATGCGGGCATCGATCAGTCGCTATCAGCGCGCCCACCGGGAGGCCGGGTTCGAATCGTCGAACGGCGTCACGCTCGCCGCTCGCGAGGCCCGCACGATGATCAGCGATTCAGGTGCCGTCTCCGGCAGGGAGTTCGCCGCCGTCCGGGCCTGAGAGCCCAACCTTGAACCTCAAGATCAGGGTCTAGTGATGCCTGATCGTGCGGGCACTCGTTGGGGACGACCTGCCGATCCGCCCTGAGAATCGAGACCGATACCCGGCGAACTGGCCGGAGATATCGCGAGCCATCAAAGACCGTGCCGGGTGGCAGTGCGAATGTGAGGGAGAGTGCGGCCGCAGGCACCGCGGCCGATGTTCCAACCTGCATGGCAGACCGGCGCATGGCACCGGTTCGCGGGTCGTCCTGACCAGGACGCTCCCGCTGTAGATCAACACCAGGTGTGCTGTGATCACGCGGCCCGAACGGCTGCGGCAGGTCGAGAGCTTGCAGACGTCGGATGGACGGGCGGCCGGGTGAGCCGACGGGTCATCAGCGTGATGGCCGCCAGGGTGAGCAGCGCTTCGGAGTGTTCGGGACGGGTCTCGTCGTCCCGGACATTCCGGCGCGCGTGCAACAGCCACGCCAGGGACCTCTCCACCACCCAGCGCCTCGGGACAATGGGGAACCCCGGCCCGCCCGGTACCGGCAGAATCCGCCCGCCGACCCCCACCGCAAAGGCGTACGGCCCCAGCGCGCGGAGCACCCGAAAGCGCTCCGCAAAGCCCGCTGCCAAGCCACTGCGAGCGGAGAGCCCGGTGGGTAGCAAGCCTGCCACCGTGGCGCATGTACGAGATCAACAGGGGTTCAAGGATGGGCTCTCAACCCGGGAAGCGGCCGCTGCTTCGCAGTGTCCAGCGCCTTTCCGCGTACGCCATGTCGTCACGCCACAGGCGCCCGGCCGCCGCCCGCATGACGGGGCGCAGCAGCGGACTCAGGGATCTGGCGACCGCGAAACCCCGCCGGTCGGACGCGGCGATCACCGCTTCGAACACGGCCGTACGCGGTTGCCCGGCGGCGTCCGGCTCGAGCGGTGTGGCATGGGTTTCCACGACGGAGCCCGCCCCCTCGCCCTGGGTGATGTGCATGACGACGGTGCGCGGTTCGGGAGCCGTGAAGACAGCCGTGACCGGTACCACCGCGCGTGCGGCCACCTTGAAGGACACCTCCACGGCGAAGCAGTCCTCGGCATCGCTCACAGGCCCGGCTCCGGGCTCGTCCACCACGCGGAGATCGACGAACGAGTAGGGGTGGAACCAGGCGCCGTGCCAGGGATCGAGACGATTGGCGACGATGTCCTCGGGTTCGCAGGCGCCCGTTGCGGTGCAGACAGCCGAGACACTTCCGGCCAACCGCGGACGCTCGGGAATCACCGGCCGGTCCAGGGGCGGCTCACCGCCGACCGTGTCGAGGCGTACCCAGGCCAGGACCCCGTCGTCGTAGGCGGGGTAGGGCTGCCAGCCCGCGCGCGCCGAGCCGTCGAGGGCCAGCCCGTGCCAGTGACAGAAGAGGGTGCCGCAGCGCACGATGCTGTCCTTCAGCGGCGCTCCGAGATGCGGGCAGGCGCCGGGGCCCGCCCGCAGAGCTCCCGCGGCGTCGCGCCACGCGACGACCTCGGTGCCGGCGATGGACCGGCCCAGCGGCCGCTCGGCCGTGATGTCGCGGGTGTCGCCCAGCACGTACCAATTGCCCGATGGCCTGGACTGGGCGCGCTTGAGTGCCTGCGCGATGACGGCCGGCTTCGCGTCGCGCCAAGTCGGCTGCTGCCGCTCCCAGGCCACGGGACGACGCCGCAGCCGCAGAGGGTAGCGGCCGGTGCCGGAGAATCGCCCGGTGCCGGAGAAGCGTCCGGAGCTCATACGGCCTCCTTCCTCGGCTGCCGAGTGCGTGCCTGTGCAGTGTGCGGCATGTTCTGGGCCGGCGATGAGGCAGGCGGGGTGTCAGGTGTTGCCGGGACGGGGGTGCCCACGGCGCGGGCGCGCAGACGGGCTGCGGCCAGGCGGGCCAAACCGTCACAGGCGACAACGGCCCGGCGGCGGCGGGGCACCACGGCACGGCGGTGCAGTACCGCGAATCCGTCGCGTGCGATGGCGTCGAGGATGCCCCCGTACAGCACGAACGCGGTACGGATGCAGGGCCGGGAGACGGGGTCGAGCAGTGGCAGGCCGGGCGCTGCCTCGCGGTAGACGCGCCGGGTGAGCGCGGCGGCGTCTTTCAGGGCCGCGGTGATGCGCGGGTCGTCGCGTCCGCTGTCCCTGCTCCAGCGCAGGAGGGCGCGGTCGACGCCGTGTGCGGCCAGCAGGTCCATGGGGAGATAGATGCGTCCGCGGTCGAGGTCCTCTCCGACGTCCCTGAGGAAGTTGGTCAGTTGGAAGGCGACGCCCAGGGCGGCGGCGTGCGGGGCGGCCTCCTCGCGGGGGACGACCGTGCCCAGAACGGGAAGCATCTGCAGGCCGATGACGGCTGCCGAGCCGTGCATGTAAGTGCGCAGGTCCGCGTAACGGGGGTACTCGGTGACCTCCAGGTCGAGTCGCATCGACGTCATGAAGTCGGTGAAGAGCTCCGGGGCGATGGCATAGCGGGCGGTGGTGTCGGACAGTGCCGCCACCACCGGGTCAGTGCTCATCCCCTTGCGCAGGCCGATTTCGAGGTCGTTCTGCAGGATGTGCAGGGCTGCGGCGCGCTCACCGGCCGTGGCCGTGGAATCCAGGTCGTCGACGATGTCGTCGGCCCAGCGGGCGAACCCGTACAGGGCGTGTACGGCGGGCCTGCGCTCGACGGGCAGCAGCCGTGTGGCCAGGAAGTACGTCTTGCCGTGCCGTGCGTTGAGTTGGCGGCAGTGGGTGTAGGCGGCGCGCAGGGCGGGGTCGGTGATGCCCGCGCTGTCGAGCTCCCGGGCGGTCATGGCACGAGGCCCTTCGTGGTGGTCGGAGCCTGCATTCGGGCGGGCGCTGTCGGCCGCGGGCCGGTGACGCGCGCCGCGGCGAGCTTTCCCGAGATCAGGACGGTCGGTACGCCGACTCCCGGGGTCGTGCCGCAGCCGGCGAGGACTGCGTTCTCGACACCGCGTACGAGGTTGCGTGGTCGGAAGGGGCCGGTCTGGGCGAAGGTGTGGGCGGCGGAGAACGGGGTGCCGGCCGCGTGTCCCTGCGCGGTCCAGTCCGCTGGCGTGACCAGGCACTCCTCTTCGATGGCGGAGGCCATGCCGTGCATCCCGCGTCGTTCCAGCTCGGCGAGGAGACTGTCGCGATAGCGGGGCGCGAGGTCGCGCCACTGGTGGGCCGAGGGGCCGATGCGGGTGTTGGGGCAGGGCGCCAGGATGTAGTGCAGGTGGCGGCCTTCGGGGGCGAGTCCGGGGTCGGTGGCGGTGGGGCGGGTGATCAGCAGGGAGGGGTCGGACATCAGGCTGCCGGTGCGGGTCAGTTCGTGGAAGGTGCGCTTCCAGGCGGAGCCGAACGAGATGGTGTGGTGGGCCAGTTGGGGCCAGGTGCGGTCGGTGCCCGCGTGCAGGACCACCGCCGACGGGGAGTGGCTCAGGCGGACGGGTCGGCGCGGCTGAGATCCGAGCAGGCGGTAGGTGACCGGCAGATCGGGCGTCAGGACCACGGCGTCGCACGGGATCCGTTCCTGATCGGTGACCACGGCCGTGATCCGGCCCCCGCGGCGTTCGAGGCGCGTCACCTCCTGCCCGAAGCGCAGTTCTGCGCCGGCGTCGGCGGCGGCCGCCGCCATGGCCCGCGGCAGGGCGTGCATCCCGCCTCGCGGGAAGTAGACGCCGGCGATGGTGTCCATGTACGCGATGACGGCGTACGCGGCCAGTGCGCGGGCCGGGGGTACACCCGCGTACAGCGCCTGGAAGGTGAAGACGCGGCGGAGGCGCTCGTCGGAGATGAACCGGCCGATGCGCGCGTCCAGGCGGCCGAAGCCGCCGAGTGCCGCCAGGCGGACCAGATCCGGTGTCAGCAGGCCCAGGGGTGAGTCGAAGTTGGTGTCGATGAATCGGCGCATCTGGGCCTGGTACAGGTGATGCAGCCACGTACGCAGCCTGCGGTATCCGGCGGCCTCCCTGGCTCCGGCGAAGCGCTCGATCTCGGCTTCCATCGCCTCCGCCCGGGTGTGGACGTCCAGGCTGCTGCCGTCGGCGAACCGCGCCCGGTAGGCGGGGTGCAGCTCAAGCAGCTCCACACGGTCGCTGAGCCGCTCGCCGACCGCGGCGAACGCTTCGTCCGCCAGGTCGGGCATGGTCAGGACGGTGGGCCCGGTGTCCATCCGGTATCCGCCGCGGTCGAGCAGTCCGGCCCGGCCGCCGGGCTCCAGGTCTCGCTCGATCACGGTGACACGCCGACCGGCGCCCAGGAGGTGCAGCGTGGCGGACAGACCCGCCAGTCCCGCTCCGACGACCACCACGTGATCCGTCGGCCCTTGCAGACGCCTCATCGGTTCCTCTCCTCGTGGGTGGCAGCGGTGGCAGCGGTGGCAGCGGTGGCAGCGGCGGAAGCGGCGGGCAAGGGATCTGAAACGCCGCTGACCAGGTAGAAGAGCTCCCGGAGTTGCGCCTCGGCTGCCTGGCGGGGGAGTGCGGCATCGGACAGATGCCGCACGCTCCGCGCGGCGAGCCGCCGAACGCGGTTCTCGACGATGCCGCGGGCTCCGGTCGCCTCCAGTACGTTGCGAACGCGGTCCAGTCCGATCCCTGTCGACTCGGCCCGGCCGCCGAGAACGGCATCGAGGACGGCGAGCGAGTCGTGGTCGGCCCCGGCCTCTGCGCGCTCCCGGGCCACGGCCATCAGATACGTCGCCTTGCCCTCGCGGATGTCGTCGCCCGCGGGCTTGCCCGTGTGGGCGGATTCCGCGTAGACCCCCAGCAGATCGTCACGCAGCTGAAAGGCGAGGCCCGCGCAGCGGCCTGCCGCGCACAGCGCCCGCGTGGTCCGGCCATCCGCACCGGCCAGCGCCGCACCAAAGGCCAGAGGCCGTTCCACCGAGTACAGGGCGCTTTTCAGCGTCGCCGTGCGGGCGGCCCGGGACAGGGAGCGGGAGCCGGTCGCCTGCCCGTGCAGGTCGAGGTACTGGCCCGCGACCATTTCCTCCCGCATGGCCTGCCACAGAGCACGGACGGCACGTACCGTGCCCGCGTCGAGCGCCGTGTCGGCCACCACGTCATCGGCCCACGCCAGGGCCAGGTCGCCGACCAGGATGGCTGCGGATGTCCCGAACGAGGCTCCGGCCCGGCGGGGAGTGCTGCTGGCGCTGATGCTGGTGTGGGGGACGTAGCGGGTCTCCAGCTCGACATGGACGGCTTGTTGCCCTCTGCGAAGTGGCGAGCCGTCCATCACGTCGTCATGCACCAACGCACAGGTCTGGATCAGCTCGAGGCCGACGCAGAGGCGCAGCGCGGCCCGGATCTGGTCGGCGTCGAGGCTCTCGGCGCACGCCCGCAGTCCCCACCAGAGGAAGCGCGGGCGCAGACGCTTGCCACCGCTGGAGGTGAAGTGGGCGACGCGTCCGGCCACGTCCTTGGCGAAGGTGGGGTCGATGCCGCGGGCGGCCTCGAGGCGTTCGGCCAAGACGCGGTTCAGCGTGCGGGCCACGGCCGCGGGCACGTCTGCGTCGATGAGGGCCGGATCTTCAAGAGTCTCTGGGGCTGACGAAGTCTGTGAGGTTTCCGGGACCGCCGGGTCTACCGGGGCCTCCGGGGTGCCCGGGACCTCCCGGATCTCCGGCGCCTCGGGGAACTGGGCCGTCCCGGGCGATGGGCCGGGGGCCCGGCCAGACCTTGCCCGATCGTGCCCGTGGTCGTACGCGATCCGTGGATCGCCCAGGTCAGGGGCGAGGAATGCCTCCGTCCGGGCGCGGTGCATCGCATTTCCTCTCGTCGCGTTCGATCGGCATGACGTCTCCTCCCCTTCCGTCCGCCCGCACCGGACGGATGCAGCTCACACGCAAACCTTTGGGGGAACAGGACTGGGGCCGACCGGCCGAGGGTCCCCAGATGCCACCGTTCTGAGGCCACCGTCTCGCGGTGCGGCCGGACACGCATGTGGACGACACGGGGCGGAAGAGCGGTTCGATGGGCAAATTCACCCGATCTGCATCTGTACCTCACATAAACGGTGAAACGGTGGCATGAAGCTGAAAGATGAACTCCCGGTCGACCACCACCTGGCGACCGTCTACCGCTACGGCGCGGCCTTCTGCGGTGTGGTGCTGCTGGTTTTCGCAGGCCTGGGCTTCGCCGACGCTCTCGACCCCTTCGCCACGGCGGGCGACACGATCGCGGGCATGACCACCAACGTCGCGCTCAGCACGGTCTCGGTCATCGTGGGGATCGCGCTCCTCGCCGGGGCCGTGATCGGCGGCAACTTCGCCTCAACGCTCAACGTCACCGTGGGCGCGCTGTTCGTACTCAGCGGCTTCGCGCATCTCTTCATCCTCGACCGCGCCGCCAACGTCCTGAACTTCGGCATGACCAACGTGATCTTCAGTTTCGTGATGGGGCTGCTCATCGCGACGTTCGGCATGTACGGCCGGGTCTCCAGCAAACTCCCGCACGACAACCCGTACTGGCGCCGTCGGCATGCCGCGTAGGCGGCGGACGGCCGTATCCCCCCACGTCACGGCCGTCCGACCGCCATCCAGGCCGGGCCACCGGTGAAGGGGCCGAACTGGAGCTTTCCGTGTTCGCTCACGGACAAGAGTGGCCCAACAGGTGATCTGGGTTCGACGTGATTTGGCCTAGCCCGAATAACGACATCTTGATCAGGCTCGGCGCATGCCCCTACGTATCCACTTCACCGCAGCCGACTTGGCCCGCACCCGGCTGGCCGAGGCACCTCGTCCCATGCTGGAGCTGGATATCGCGTTGCGGCTGCTGCAAGAGGGAAGCCATGCGACCAGATTCGGGGCCTGGCGCAGGGAATCGCTGCGTCGTCTGTCGCCCAGGGTGAGGCGACTGTTCGATCTGATCCCGCCGACGGGCTGGACCGTGGATTTCCTCGACCAATCGCATGCCGACAGCATCGACGAGGCAGTGGAACGTGTGCGGGCCACGCCGGCCGCCCGTATCCGCAAAGACACGGAGGCATGGGCGGCGGGACGCGGCCATCGGCGTGCCGTGCCGCTCTGGACGCAGTCACTCGGCAGCGACGGGCAGCTGCTCACGGAACTGACCGACACCGTGGCTCACGCCCACAAGCAGGTCATCGCCCCTTATCAGCGGCACATGGATGCCCTCAGCCGCGCGGATCAGGCACTGCGTGCCCGCCAGGCCACTCATGGCGGACTCGACATGCTGCTGTCCGGGCTCAACCCCCGTTACATCCGGTGGGAAGCACCCGTGCTCGAACTCACCATGGCTTCCGGCAGCACCGGCGACATCCACCTCGCGGGCCGTGGCCTGCTCCTGATCCCCTCTGTATTCGGGGCGGTGTACCCGGCGCTGGACGACACAGCCGAACCCCAGCCCTGGCTGACCTACCCCGTGGGCCTCCGTGACACGGACCTCTGCCTGCCGTCCACCGACACCGCACGAGCCCTCAGTACCGTCCCCGACTCCCTGACCGCGCTCCTCGGCCACACCCGAGCCGTGGTGCTGTGGACCATCGCCCGGCACCCCGGCTGCACCACCACGGAACTCGCCCGCCGCGCCGGCATCTCCCCGGCCAGCGCCAGCCAGCACGCGACGGTACTGCGCACCGCAGGCCTCTCGCACACCACACGCCACCACAACACCGCTTTGCACACCACGACGTCAGCGGGCACCGACCTCCTCAACACCGCAGCCTGAGACCCACGCAGCCTGAGACCCACGCAGTCTGACAACACCGCCCGGCCACCTCACCCGCGTCGCTCCCTTGTCACGCGGTGCCGCGTTCTCGAATTCAGATCCTGCACCGTGGTGGCCATGCGTAACCCAACTGCCGGGCGAATTCTGCCGAGCCACCGCAGACGTCAGACACCGTGCGTGGGTCACCCGCCGTGAGCTCCTCCACGAGCCGACTGACCTGTGCTGCCGCGTCGTCGTCGCTTGAGACGCTCAGGGTCCTCCGGAACTGGAGCCAGGGTTGGTCTTCTCTTACGGGGGGTCGGCCTGGATGGAAAATGAACAGATCGACCTGGTCCGGCTCCCACAGCCAGGCGGATACGCCGCCGATCTCACACTCCCAGCGCTCGAGCCAGTCAGTGCATCGGCGCAGCTCTTCCTCGAGAAGCCGGGCGACAGTCCTGGCCGGCCATTCCCAGGAGTGATCCAGCGTTGCGCGTTCGACCTCTGCTCTGTATTGCTGAGGTTCGAATCTGAACGCGGGCAGGCGGGCCTCATCTCTGCAGGGGTTTCGCCAACCATCCCAAATCACGTGCTCGCCGTCGTGACGGATCGTCACGTACAGAGCCCCGCAACATTCTTCAGTGCATGGTGCCTCCGCCAAACGAACCTGGCGTGGGGCCTCGACAGCCTGCAACGGACCGTCAGGCAAGAGGAGGTAACCAGGGCCCTCGCACGGCCCCGCGTCGAATACCTCGGCCACGATGTCCCGCCCATCAATGTGTGGGCGCACCTCCACTGCGCTTCCGCGAGTCACCTGGTCCGGTACAACGATGTGGAGGAAGAAACTCTGCAGGTCGTGGGGCACAGGACGATAGTCGCCCAAGGGTGGGCTGCTGTCGCCCTCTTTTCCGCTCCGAGTAAAGACCCTCGCGACACGACCCCGGCACTCCCACAGGGGAGGAGGAGCCGATGTCGCAGTGGCAGGCTAGGGGGAACTGGCGCCTACCGCTCTCCCCTTTCAGGCCAAGGGAGTCAAACAGGCGGAACTGACGGAATGCGGCCACGCCAGCCCCCGCCCTGCTCTACGGCAGGGAGTCCGCCTCACCCACCGCAGGATCAGTGAGCGTGGCGGTGAAGAACTGAAACTCTGTCAGTTCATAACCGCTATGGCGAGTCGTGCCCGCGTGCCTGAGGCACCACAACTGCGCCTCATCCGGTTCAGCTGAATCCACCGAGTGTTCACTACAGACGAGGCACTTACCTACGTGCCGCACGGCTGACCCAGGCATGGCCGCCAGTGTCCATTCGAGCAGCACAAAGCGGCCTCGTGGCAAACTGTCCTCACTCACCCGCACGCACCTGCCGGAAGCGGCGGTTCGTCGTCGTCCTCGTCGCTGCCGTCCACATCGGATTGGTCGAATGCGGACAAGCGATCGCCCCGGCTCTCCGCGATTCGGTGGACCTCCCGAAGCGACTCGGTCAACCGGGCAGTCACGAAGCGGAGTTCCTCGGGCGTGGCCGTGTGGTCAGCGAGCGTGTCCGCTGCATGTCCGAGAAGGTCGCACGCCATGCCCAGTTGCACACTCTCGATATTGTCGGCCAACCGCGCCATGAAGCCCGTCCCCGGACCCACAAGAACGCAAGGGTTCCCCTCCAGCGTCGACCACGGCAGCACCCGCACCTGATTCGTCATGCCGTCACCTCCACCCCATGGATCAAGCGTGGGCCGATGTCCACGCCGTGCACGGTCAGCCACAGAGCACGCCGTCGCACTCTCTCTCGCCGTTCTTCCCATCGCCACTCGAAAGCGACGAGATACGCGGACACCAAGCCGATGCCCTTACCACGCAGCACAGGCACGCGCCACAGAGGCCCTGTTGGGGCGTCGTCGTTGCGTACCGCCGGGCTTGGCCCGGGAGACCCGTGGGGTTCCGGAGCGGAAAGAAGGCGCTGTAACAGCTGCCCGGAGACGCGAGCGATACAGTCCGGCATGTCGACCTGCTTTCTCAGGTAGGCCACGCCCCGGGACCGTTTCAGCGGCCGCCGGGGTCTGATCTTTCAGCCTTCCCATTGGAACGCCTGAGAAGTAGCCCAAGCTGGATACCCACGGTGAGTAGCATCAGCGGACAACGAGCAGCAGCGGCCAGCGTCTTGTCCTTCACCCCGGAGCGTCGCTCATGCCCACCTATGAACCGCCCCGCGACCTTCCAGAGCGTGTTCTCAGTGATCCCGAGATGATCCGGGCCTGTAGCGCACGAGACTTCACCTCGATCTTCCGGTTCGTCAAGCACCATGCCGGCATTTACCCCGCGCTCATTGCTCGACGTTGTGATCTCACGCCCAGCCGCGTCGGCGAGATCATCGGTAGCCAACGCATTGTGAAGGACATGAGCGTCGTTGAACGCATTGCTGACGGCCTACGAATCCCCGGTGAGATGCTCGGCCTCGCCCAGCGAGATTGGGAAAGCAAAGGAAGAGAGCGCGAGTTGGCGCCTCTTGCTCTGGCCGTTCAAGACCCCGCTACGCCGCCCACGTCGCCTGGCTCGCCGGACAGGGCTGCAGTCGAGTCCTTCCGCGCAGCAGATCGCCAATTGGGCGGCGGCCACCTATATGGCTCCGTATTGCTCTATCTGCACAGAGAACTGGCTCCCCGGATTTTCAGTGGCAAGCAGGCTTCCGACACCTCCCAGGTGTTCCAGGCAGCAGCGGCTCTCACTGAGATGGCCGGTTGGATGGCGCACGACTCTGGTCGCAATGGCCAAGCACGCGAGCACTTCGCCAAGGCACTGCCGCTCGCGAGGGCTGGGGGAGACCGCGCGCTTGGCGCGAACATCATGGCGAGCATGAGCCATCTGTCCCTGCAACTTGGCCAACTTGAGGAAGCCGCCTCCCTCGCCCGAGCAGGTCGGGATCATGTTGCATCGGGACCTCGCGTGCCCACCTTGTCTGCCAGATTGCACGCGATGGAGGCGCGGGCCTTGGCGCAGGGTGGAGAAGCCGAAGCCACGCGCCATGCGCTAAATCTTGCTGAGAGGGAACTGACCAGGACGAGTGACGAATCACCTTCCCACTGGATCAGCTCGTTCGACGCTGCAGCGTTGGCCAGCGAGGCAGCGCTGTCCCTGCAAGACCTGGGCGCCCTGCCCGCCGCAGTGAAGGCAGCAGAGAACGCCATTGCCCTACGAACAGGAGACCGGGCGCGTAGCCGAGTGTTCGGGCAGATCACATTGGCCAAGATCCGGGCCCAGCAGGGCGAGCTGGAAGCTGCCTGCGCAGTGGGCCACGAATTGCTCACAGCCTGCGGCACGCTCGGATCGATGCGGATCACGCAGCAGCTCGAAGAGCTTGCCGGATCGCTCGCCCCGTACCACGGTGAGCGGGTCGTGGCCCGTTTCCTAGACTGTCTGGCAGCGGTGAATCAGCAACGCGCGCTGCTCCTGGCAGGGATCAGCGCCCCGCACGGCGGAGGTATGACCACGTGACCACACGCCCTCAGCCCGGAACAGCCGCGTGGCAAGCGCACTTGGCGGAAGGGAACGCTAAGCAGGCCCGCAAGCGGGTATCGGCAGACGTCCTTTTCCGAGACGAAGGCGGGCGGGTGCTCCTGGTGAAGCCCACGTACAAGGAAGCGTGGGACCTGCCGGGCGGTATGGCCGAAGCCAACGAATCCCCGCAGGACGCCGCTCGCCGGGAACTGGGCGAGGAATTGGGCCTCACCGCCCAACTCGGCAGGTTGCTTTGCGTGGACTGGGTCGCCCCACATGGACCGTGGGACGACCAACTCGCTTTCATCTTTGACGGGGGGACCCTTACGCAGGAAGCGACCGCGAATCTTCACCCTCAGGATCATGAACTCTCAGCCTGCGAGTTCTTCTCACCGCACGAGGCCCTGAGACAGCTGCCGTCCCGAACTCGCCGCCGTACCGCTCAGGCTCTGGAGGTGCTCACGGGCCAGGGGGCCCTGTATCTGGAGAATGGCGAAGCGAGCGGGTAGGTGTCGTTTTGGCGCGCTGGTGACACGGCTGGCTGGGTGTGGCTGTTGATTCCGGGGCGGGGTCGGTGGAAGTACGAGTCGAGCCACTCGGGCCCTCTCACGTAGGGGATTACTCGGTGCGCAGTGCCCGGTGCACGTCAGACGGCGAAGCCACGTCGTGAGCCTGCCATGGGCTCCCCAGGTTTCAAGAATCCGTACGGGGTCCGCGACGACGGTGAGAGCGCGTTTTCTGGACGGGGCGCCGCGTTTATTGGGCCGACGTCTCCGTCGGCAGAACGTAAAGATGGTCACTTGGGCCGACTCGGTGCGCCCAGGTGGGTCGCTTCCCGGACCCCGAACGGTCTGCCTGCGGCGTGCGATTCGCGTGTCGTGGGCGGCAAGGCTCAGCAAGCCGGGCGAAAGGCCGTCCACGCGGCGGCAGTGGGCTTTGCGGGAGTGGGCCCATGAGGGCCGCGTGGGCGGCGGGTGCGCGGTGGCGGTAGACGGGTCGTCTGCCCCGGTGTGCGCGTGAGCGCATTTGCGGTCGTCTCACGCGTGTTGGTTGGTGTTCTCGCGCAGCGTCGTGGCCGGGGATAGGCCGAAGGCGTCGCGGTAGTGGCCCGCGAAGCGGCTGGTATGGGCGAAACCCCAGCGTGCGGCGATCTGGGTGACGGTCGATGTGTCCGGGGTGGCCGCCTGCAATTCGCGGTGTGCCTGTTCGAGGCGGACTCGGCGCAGGTAGGCGATCGGTGTGGTGTCCCGGTGGCGGCGGAAGGCCTGTTGCAGGGCTCGGGGGGACGCGTACGCGGCTTGGGCGATGTCGGCGAGTGTGATGTTCCGGTGGGCGTGGGCGTCGATGTAGGCGAGGGCGCGTTGCAACGTCGCGGGTGTCGCATCGGTGCTGTCGATCCGGCGTTGGCCAGGAGTCTGGTGCGGGAAGACAGCCAGCACAGTCGTGGCGAGCAGATGGGCCAGCTGCCCGGACAGCAGGGCCGGTACCGACTGCGCGCCGTCGAGCCGGTGGGATGCGAACGAGGTCGCGGCTTTCCACAGCTGGGCCGCGGCGGCATCTGGAGCCTGCAGTTCGAGGAAGTGCAGATGGGTGCGGTCTTCGGGGAGGGTGCCGAGCGTGTCGTGGAGGAGAGCGGTGTCGATTGTGGTCACTTGCGTCACCGTCGCCTCGCACACCACCCGGTAGGGCTTCCCGCAGGGTGTCAGCAGGGGAGTGGCGGGTCCAGGACGGTCACTGTGACCCGGGAAGTCGATTCCCAGGTTCCCTTGGCTGGCCACGCTGACCACGAGGCGGCTCAGCGGGTCACAGGCGAAGCGCAGCGTGCCGGGAAGCGTCACGTGGTCGACCGTGAACTGGTCGGTACCCACGCGGGAGAACCGCAGGTCCTGGCCCTCCATGCGGTCGCTCAGCCGCAGGCTCGTTCCGTAGGAGGCATCCATGAACTCCTCTGCCAGCGCGGTCTCTTTGGTCGTGAGAGTGCTCCGTATCAAGCGGACATCCTCCCGCGCAACGTCCACTGCCGCCCCCTTGGCCCAGCGACACGAGCTGTCGATCCTCGCGTCGCTGCGCTGACCGGCACACCGAATCTACTGGGAACCGACGACCAGAGACAGGTGCCGCATCCAGTCGCGGAGCGCATCGGGCCGGGCAGCCGCTCGGCCCGATGCGTGCTCCTGGAACTAGCCGAAGACGAGCCCGACGTTCTTGTCCACGCAGACCCGCAGGGCGGCCACCAACTCGCTGACGTCTTCGATGCGCCGTCGGAAGACGAAGTCATCGTCGCCGGGACGAGGTTGCTCGAGCACTTCCTCCAGCCGAGGCAACATCGCCGCGCATTGTGCGGGAGTGAGGTCGGGGCCGCCGTCGTCCGAGTGATTGAGCAGGGGCGCGAGCGTGGTGGAGACGTCGGCCCACGGGCGCTCACCGCCGAAGCCGACCATCTCGGTGAGCGAGAACCCCTCGGCCTGGGCCAACCACTTCCTGAACATGCTGAAGCCGGTGTACGACCAGGACACATCTGGGCTCGCCACGTCGTCGTCATCAGGGAAGAGCACCAGTCCCATCCCGTACCTCCAAAACACCCACGAAAGTAGTCACGAAAGCAGTCACGGCGAGAGCAGCAGTCACGGCGAGAGCAGCAGTCAAGCAGGCCCACGGAGCGATCCGCTAAGCGTTCACGTGTCGAAGACCCCCAGCCGGTGCGCGATCGCCGCCGCCTCCCCGCGGCCCGAAGCGTCCAGCTTGGCCAGGATGTTGGAGACGTGCACGCTCGCCGTCTTGGGCGAGATGAACAGTTCCTCAGCTATCTGCCGGTTGCTCCGCCCGGCGGCGACCAGCCGCAGCACCTCCCGCTCCCGGCCGGTCAGGCCAAGCGCCGCCGCCGGTGTCGGCGGGAGAGACGCCGTCTCCCCCTCGTCCTGGTGCAGCCGAATCCGCGCACGGTCGGCCAGCGCGGTGATCTCCCTTTCGAGCGGCACCGCTCCCAGCTCGTCCGCCACTGCCTTGGCCCGCCGCAGCAGTTCGCCGGCCGCTGAGCGGGAGCCGGCGCCGCCCTGGCCGATCAGGCACTCCGCGAGCCGCAACCGGGCGGTGGCCACCAGCGCCGGGGCCTCCAATTGCTCGGTGGCGGCAAGAGCCTGCGTCCATCGGGCGGTCGCGTCCTGCCCCTCGGCGGTGAGCAGTTCGGCCTGGATCATCTGGGACTGCGCGGCCCACAATGGTACGAAATCCGGCTGGCCCCGCATGGCCTCGCGGATGCGCCGTACCGCCGCCGCGCGCCCCGGTCCGGCCACCGCGAGCCCGCGGGCCCGCGCCTCCGCGGCGGCGGCTTCGTACAGCAGCGGCCAGCCGTAGCGGTGGTGGCCGGGGGCGATGGCGTCGCCGACCGCCGTATCCAGCAGCGCGCGCACGTCAAGGATCCGGCCATCGGCGGCCGCCAGCGCGATGGCGATGCGGGCCACGGCCAGGGTGTGCTGCAGCTCCGGGTGGGCGCCTGTGGTCCGGCCGCCGGATTGTTCGACATGGTGCAGGGTTTCGGCGTACGCACCTCTCGCCAGGGCCAGTTCGGCCCGCTGCTCGGCGATCTGGGCCCGGGTGCGGGAGCTCACCGCGCGGCGGCCGGACGCCCGGTCGAGCACGTCGTCGGCGTCCCTCCAGCGGCCGAGCTGGATGAGGGACTCGGCGAGGTTGCCGTCGATGAACGAGGCGGTGTCGGGCAACCCGTACCGCTCGGCAAGCCCGCTGCCCTCTTCGGCGACCTCGACGGCCTCGCGGTAACGGCCAAGGCCGTGCAGCGCCGTGGAGAGGTTGCCGAAGCCGTGCAGCAGGGCGTTGGCGTTGCCGGGCTTCAGTTCCTGGGCGCATACTTCCCGGGCCTGCGCGAGCCCGGTCTCGACGTCGCCCGAGTGGATGGTCAGCCAGGCAAGGGTGTGCCGCGCGGTGAGACCGCTGGTCTCCGCGCCCGTCATACGGCAAACCTCCACCGCCTGCTGCGCGATCTCGATGGCCTTCGCCCCGGGCTGGTGCACCACGTACCAGTGGGCCGCATGTGTGAGCACATAGGCGTGTACGACGGACGGCGGCAGGCCTTCGAGCAGCTTCAGGGCCTGGGCGATCTCGTCCCAGCCGTCCGAGCGGGAGAGGGCGCGCATCAGCTGGTAGCGCTCGGCCCAGAACCAGGCGGCCCGCAGGGCATCGGTGTCCGCCAGCTCGCGCAGCGCCCGCTTGCAGATGGCGAGTGCTCGCTCCCGCTCTCCCGTGAGACGCGCGGCGACAGTGATCGCGGCGAGGAGGTCCACGAAGTCGCCGGGGGTGTTTGGGGTGATGGCCGGGCACAGGCCGTCGTCGACCCCCTGGCGCATCGCCTGACGGCGCAGATCCTCGGGGACGTCGTCCCACAGCTCCAGTGCCCGCTCCAGCAGACGGTGCTGCTCGGCGAACGCGTGGCGCCCCCCGGAGGCGCCCGCCGCGGCGAGCACGGCGGGCAGTGCTCTGGCGGGGTCGCGGGCGTCGAACCAGTAACCGGCGAGACGCCCGGCACGCTCCTCGGACCGTACGAGGGTGGGGTCGGCGTCCAGCGCCTCGGCATAGCGGCGGCTGAGCCGGGAGCGCTCGCCGGGCAGCAGGTCACCGGCCACGGCCTCGCGCATCAGGGCATGGCGGAAACGGTAGGACTCGCCCTCGTCGGAGGGCTGCAGGACGGCGGCACCGACAGCGGTCCGCAGCGTCTCGATCAGCTCGTCCTCGGCCAGCCCCGTTACGGCGGCCAGCAGACGGAACTCCACCTCGGAGCCGCCCTCGGCAGCGATCCGCACCACGCGCTGCACCTTTTCCGGCAGGGCTTCGGCCCGGACCAGCAGCAGGCCGCGCAGGGAGTCGCTGAGGCCGCCGGGGGAGCCCTTGAGGATGCTGCGGGCCAGCTCCTCCACGAAGAACGCGTTGCCCTCGGAACGTGCGAAAACGCGGTCGAGGAGCTGCTCGGACGGGTCCTCGCCGTGCAGGGCGGCGAGCTGGCGGCGCACTTCGGCGCGCTCGAAGCGTGGGAGTTCGAGGCGGGTGACGGTGCGCAGCCGCTCGTACTCGGCGAGGGCAGGGCGCAGCGGGTGGCGGCGGTGCAGGTCGTCGGCGCGGTAGGTGGCGACGATGAGCAGGCGGCTGTCGGTGAGGGCGCGCAGCAGATAGCTGAGCAGCTCGCGGGTCGAGCGGTCGGCCCAGTGCAGGTCTTCGAGGGCCACCACGAGAGTCCGGTCCGTGGAGAGCCGCTCGAGGAGGCGGACGGTGAGCTCGAAGAGGCGGGCGCGGCCGTCGGTTTCGGGGCGATCCCGGTCCATCTCACCGAGCTCGGGCAGGAGCCGGGCGAGCTCGCCCTCCTGACCGGCGACGGCGGCGTCCAGTTCCGCGCCGAGCTGTCGGCGCAGGGAGCGCAGGGCCGCCGATACGGGGTGATACGGCAGGGCGTCGGCGCCGGTTTCGACGCAGCCGCCCACGGCGACGACGGCCCCGCCGGCAGCGGCCCGGGCGAGGAATTCCCGAAGCAGCCGGGTCTTGCCCACGCCGGCCTCGCCGCCCAGGAAGACGGCACCGGGCTCCTCGGCGTCCGCCCTGGACAAGGCCTCGTCGAGGGTGGCCAGTTCGGCGCTGCGGCCCACGAGGACAGGGCTTGTATGACTACTGTGCACAGCGCTGAGCATGGCATCTCGTGCACGGTGGGAAACAGCGGGTTTGGTCTCGGTCTCCGGCCGGGGCCGGTATGCGGGCATGACCGCTCAGTCGACACAGAACTCGTTGCCCTCGATGTCCAGCATCGGAATGCACGAGTCAGTCCCGTCATACAGCGTTTGTACGTGGGTCGCCCCGAGCGGGATCAGCCGGGCGCACTCGGCCTCCAGCACGGCGAGGCGCTCTTCCCCCACGAGTCCGGTGCCGACCCGCACGTCGAGATGCACTCGATTCTTGGCGGCTTTCCCTTCGGGGACGCGCTGGAAGTACAGCCGAGGGCCCTCGCCCGAGGGGTCAACGCACGCACACCACGCGTCCTGCTGCTCAGGCGGCTGGGAGCGCTTGAAATCCTCCCACGTGGCAAAACCGTTCGGTGGCGGCGGTATGACGTAGCCCAACACCTCGCACCAGAAGCGGGCGAGGCGCTCGGGTTCCGCGCAGTCGAAGGTGACCTGGAACTTCTTGATCGACGTCATCGGGTCACCGTAGGGGTACTTGCTGCTCACTGACACCCGGGGTGCCCCGACCGCGCAGCTGCCTGGCACGATGACTGTCAGAGGCTCCGTCTAGGGTCGGTGCATGAGTTCCTCACTGAGCGTGTACCTCCTCGATGTGGCCGCGACGCGCGCCTTGGTCGGCTCCCGCGACGACCAATTGCTCACCGTCATCCGCGACAGTTTCGGCGACCAACTGGCCCGGGCCGACGAGGAGTTCTCGTTCGACATCGAGGGCGGGGCGCCCACCGCGTTCGAGGCGCTGACCGCCGTCGTGAACGGCGGCCCCTTCAGCGAGGACAAAGACCACGCTTTCCAGTACGGCTACGCCTATGAGCGACTGTGCGAGCTCACCGGTTCGTTTCTCGACAATGACCGTTTTACCCCGCACCGCGGCAGCTGGCTCTCCGACGTCGATGAGGGGCTGAGCGCCCTGGGTATCACCGCGGTGTCCGTGCAGGAGTTCGGTTACGGACAACTGCCTGATCCCCTGCCGCTGACATACACCCCCGGCTGCGGCGAGTGGACCCACGCCCAATGCATCAAGGCACTGCAGCAGTTCGACGCCACCAAGCGAGCCGTCGACGCGAGTGGGCAGGCCCCGCCGCTGGAGCCGGAGGTCGTCGACGGGGTCATGCAGTGCATCGGCTGGATGCGGCACGCGGTGGCCCGGCCGGGGTACGGCGTCATCGGCTTCCGTTGTTGAAGGGTGCACACACTGTGCCGCGGTGCCCGACAGGCCGGGCACCGCGGTTGATCGGGGCGGGTGTCGATTGCCCGGGTGTCGGTCAGGTGTGGTCGAGGGCCCAGGCCAGGGCGTGGTCGGCGATTTCCTCCCAGCCCTCCTGGGCCGGCATCAGGTGGCTGCGTCCCGGAAATTCGATGATGTCGGTGACGGTGTCGGACTTGTAGTGCTTGGCGTTGGACTGCTGGATCTTCGGCGGCATCAGGTGGTCGTGCTCGCCCGAGACGAACAGCAGCGGAGCCCGGTCGTTGTTGCGGTAGTTCACGTAGGAGTCGGCGTGGCCGGGGTGGATGTTGGCCAGCGCGCTGCCCCAGAACACATGGCCGGAGGCGGGGATGTGGTAGCGCTCGTACAGGGCGCGGGACTCGTCCTCGGGGAAGGTGTTGGTGAAGGCGTAGCGCCACTGGTCGTAGGTGAATCCGACGGCCTTGTGACGGTTGGCCGGGTTCTTCAGCACCGGGAACGTCGCTTTGAGCTGTGAGAGCGGGACTGTCGTGACGCCTTCGGTGGGCGCGGAGTTGATGGCCACTCCCGCGGCGCCGTATCCGTGGTCGAGGAGGATCTGGGTGAACACCCCGCCCGCGGAGTGGCCCATGATGATCGGCTGGGTGCCGAGGCCGTCGATCACCTTCTCCAGGGACGCGATGATCGAGGGAACGGTGAGTTCCTCGATGGGGGTGGGGTCGGCGTTGAGCGCCTCCACCTCCACCTCGAAGCCGGGGTAGGCCGGGGCCAGTACGCGGAAACCCTGGGACTGGTAGCGGGTGACCCAGTGTTCCCAGCTTCGGGGTGTCACCCAGAAGCCGTGGATGAGGACGATGGTGTCCGGTTTCATGAGCGTTCGCTCCTTCAACGGGTGGCGGCGTGGGCCGCCTTGATGATTTTCGCGGCGGCTTCCGGGTGGGAGATCATCACCACGTGCGAGGACCGGATCTCGGTCACCTTGCTGGCCGCGCGCTTGGCCATGAACCGCTGGGCGGCCGGCGGGATGACCTTGTCCTGGGTCGGGATCAGGTACCAGGACGGGATGGTCTTCCAGCCGGGCGCGCCGCTGGGGCCGCTGAGGCCCTGGACGCTGCCGGGGCGCTGGGTGGCCGCCATCAGACGGGTCCGCGACGCGGGCAGGTCGGCGGCGAACACGGCCCGGAACTTCGCGGCGTCGATGTAGCCGTCGGTGCCCGGCTTGCTGCCGGGAATCGGGTACTCACGGGGGATCAGGGCGGGGGCCAGCTCACTGCCGGGGAACTGGCCCGCCAGTTGCAGCGCGCTCTCACCCTCGGCGGGCGCGAACGCCCCCATGTACACCAGGGCCTTGACGTTGGCGTGGCCGCGGGCGGCGTTGGTGATGACGACGCCGCCGTAGGAGTGGGCGGCCAGGATGACCGGGCCGGGGATGGTGTCCATCACGCTGGAGATGTACGCGGCGTCGCCGGCGGTGTCCCGCAGCGGGTTGGCCGGTGCGATGACCGGGAAGCCCGCCTTCTGCAGCAAGGCGATGGTGTCGTTGAAGCCGGAGGCGTCGGCGAACGCCCCGTGCACCAGGACGACGGTCGGCTTCGGCTCCTTCGCCTGGGCCTGCACGGACGTGTGGGACGTCGCCTGGGCGGCGACCGAGCCGGTGACGAGGAGGACGGCGGCGGCCAGTGCCGTCAGCAGACGGCGCGGAGCAGGTACACGCATGACGAACCCTTTCGGACGGCGGGCTACTCAGGGCTGGACGGTGCGGAGGTGCCGGCTGGGCGGCGCGATGACGTGCGGGTGCGGGTGTTGGCGGCAGCGCGATGCGGTGCCGGTCCGCGCCCGGACGCTGGCGGCCGTGCGCGGACGGATGGGGCTCAGGAGGCGAGGAACGCGAGCAGGTCCGCGTTGAACTCGTCCTTGAAGGCGCCCACGAGACCGTGCGGCGCACCCGGATAGACCTTCAGCGTCGCGTCCTTGACGAGCTTGGCCGACTCCAGGCCTGCGGCCGCGATCGGGACGATCTGGTCGTCGTCGCCGTGGGCGATGAAGGTGGGGATGTCGAAGCGCCCCAGGTCCTCGGTGAAGTCGGTCTCGGAGAAGGCGCGGATGCATTCAAGGGCGCCCTTGAGCCCGACCTGCATGCTCTGCAGCCAGAACGCGTCCGAGACCCCCTGGGAGACCTTCGCGCCGGGCCGGTTGAATCCGTAGAACGGCAAGCTCAACTCGGCGTAGAACTGCGACCGGTCGGCCGACACACCCGCACGTATGGCGTCGAACGCTTCGATGGGCAGGCCCTGCGGATTGGTGTCGGTCTGGAGCATGAGGGGCGGCACGGCCCCCAGCAGGACGGCCTTGGCGACTCGGGACGTACCGTGCCGGCCGATGTAGCGGGTCACCTCGCCGCCGCCCGTCGAGTGCCCGACCAGTACGACATCGTGCAGGTCGAGTGTCTCGATCAGCTGGGCGAGGTCGTCGGCGTAGGTGTCCATGTCGTTGCCGTCCCACGGCTGGCTCGAGCGGCCGTGGCCGCGCCGGTCGTGCGCGATGGCGCGGTAGCCGTGCGAGGCGACCAGGTGCAGTTGGTCGTCCCAGGCGTCGGCGTTCAGCGGCCAGCCGTGGCTGAACACCACCGGGCGCCCGGTGCCCCAGTCCTTGTAGAAGATCTCCGTGCCGTCGTGGGTGGTGATGAAGTTACGCATGGGAGCGCTCCCGTCAGCATCCGTGCGGGCATCGATGTCGGTGTCGGTGCCCGTCTTCGGTGAGGGGATCGTGCCAGTGACGGCGGCCCCGTTCTTTGCCGTACGCGCCGAGAACTGTGCCCTGAGCGCCAAGGCACCGATCGCCCCGGTGACTGCTGTGGCACGAGATGAAACACCATGTGCGCGTGGCTTAGCGGTACTTGAATATGCCTGCCCAAGTTGCCCGTGGTGCTGAAGAATCCGGCAGACGGCACGGCAGCGGGAAGGCCGCTGCCGCCGTCCTGGGGGGGCCATGCTGGTTTTGGACACGGAGGACTTACCTGCCGCCGACCGGATCGAGGCATTTCACGCCGTGGCCGTGGGGGAGAGCGGTAGCTGCGCGGTGGAGCAGGAACATCCCGCGGAGGGCATGCGCAAGAGGCTGGAGGTCTGGAACTTCGGCCCGCTGACCCTGTTCGCCACGCGCGGCTCCGGCATGCGCATCTGGCGCACCCCGCGCCACTCGCGCTTCGACTCGATGAACACCGTCTCGATCATCACCCAGAGCCGTGGGACGGGCTCCTTCTCCTGGAACGACCATCAACAGCGCGTCGGGCCCGACTCCCTGGCTCTGGCGCACAAGACCGCCGGCTATGAGTACGGATGGTCCGGGACCGGAGTGTCCGTCGCCTTCATGGTCGACACCGAACGTCTCGGCCTGCCCGAACACCTGGTGCGGACCGCGATACCGCTGCTGGAGCACAGCAGCGTCGCGCCATTGCTGCTGCAGCACATACGGAGCCTGCACCACCGCGCCGACCAGCTCAGCGACGCCCCCGGTGCCGAGGCGCTGGGCTCGGCCACGCTGGAACTGACCCGCGCGCTCGTCGTCTCGGTGTCGGCCGACGAGCGCACCCGGCGGGCGGTCGCGAAGGACACCCTCCTGACGCGCGTCCTGGCCTACGTCCGCGCGCATTTGACCGACCCCGGCCTCACTCCGCAGAGCATCGCCGCGGCCCACAACATCTCCGTACGGACCCTCTACCGGCTCTGTGAGCAAGGCGGTCTCGGCCTGGAGAAGTGGATCATCCGTCGACGTCTGGAAGGCACGCGGCGCGACCTGGCCCTGCCCGAGCACGCCCACCGCACGATCGAGGCGGTCGCCCGCTCCTGGGGTCTGACGAACCCGGCTCACTTCTCCCGCCGCTTCCACCAGACCTACGGCGTCACACCTCGCCAGTGGCGCCGCCTGCAGCACCCGGCAGCCGGCCCGTCATCGGACGAGTGATGAGCGACAGGTGATGTTCTGTTCCGACATGCGACTGGTCGCGCGGTCCGGCAGTGACTGCCGGACCGCGCGACCAGGATCAGCGATCAGTACTGCTGGGTCTCCACGAACCCGGCGTCCGCGTCGTCCGTCGCGGCGAGGGAGTCCACGGCGGCGACGGGGTCGAAGCCGGGAGGCGAGTCCCTGAGCGCGAGGCCCATGCCGGCCAGCTTCGCCTTGATCTCGTCGATCGACTTCGCACCGAAGTTGCGGATGTCGAGCAGGTCCGCCTCGGAGCGGGCCACGAGTTCACCCACGGAGTGGATGCCCTCGCGCTTGAGGCAGTTGTACGAACGGACCGTGAGGTCCAGGTCCTCGATCGGCAGCACCAGGTCGGCGGCCAGGGCCGCGTCCGTCGGCGAGGGGCCCATGTCGATGCCCTCGGCGTCGACGTTGAGCTCGCGGGCCAGACCGAACAGCTCGACCAGGGTCTTGCCGGCGGACGCCATGGCGTCACGCGGGCGCATGGCCTGCTTGGTCTCGACGT
>NZ_JBSGUA010000044.1:0-13579 GCF_053607685.1 Streptomyces sp. NPDC055099
CGCACGACGGCGCAGCTCAAGCGGGTACTGGGAAGGACGTGCCATAACTCGATCCTCTCAAACGATCGAGTCCCTACCGAACCCGGAACGGTTCAAGCACGGCCGCGGCCTGCTGCTCGTCGAAGCGCTGGCCACTTGGTGGGAGCAAAGACGAATTGAGGGAGGCAGCACCGTGCACGCGGTCATCAGCCTTCCGCAACCTCACACCCGCGCCCGCGAGATCGCCGAGGGCGCTGGCCAGGTGCCTCGAACCCCGCCACTGAGCGGCCCGCAGCCGCCGCGCGGACACGGGGCCGGTGCAAGCGCCGTGCGAGTGAGGGGCGTCGCTGTGGAGCGTGTCAGCGGCACGAACAGCGCGGAGCGGCTTTCCTTGTGTGCCGCTGCGCGCCGCAGCGAGCACCGCGCAGATGCGATGACGGATGGGGTGTATCAGCACCACGGCACGTACGTGTTCTCGTGGCCTGACTGTCAGTCCATGTTTTTGATGGCTGCGATGATCCATTCCACTGTTGTGAGGTCTTCGCTGCCATGAGCTCCTGGGGCGGCGGCAGCGGCATCATCCTGCCGGTGTCGGTGAAATGCCAGGAGAACGCCCAGGACGCCGGCTCGGTCCTCGGGTGACTCTTTGGCGATGCGCTGGAGGTTGTACAGGGCGCCGAGCCTTGCCGCGAGGTTTGGTTGGCCCAGCAGTTCGACGGCAGTCACAAAGCCCTCTGTGATGCGCGTGCGGCTTGCCTGCTCGGACGCCTGACGGTCCTTCGCCTGCTCGTACTCGAACTGCTTTTGCGTATGCATGAATTGTTGCTGGACCAGTCTGAACTGCTCTTGCGACTGCTGAAACTGTTCCTGGAACTGTTTGAGGTTGGCATCGAACTGCTGCTGGTCGAGCTCGTGTCTCTTGTGTGTGTACCAAAGGCCAAGGCTGGCGATGATGCCGCCGGCAATGGCGATGAGCGCAGTGCGAAGCCCCGTGATGATGATGCCGGCGGAGGGCGCGAGGTTTCCGTCCTTATCGCGGATCCGGTGGCTTTCGAGGACCCAGGGCCCCCACAAGAGCGCGGCAGTGAAGATGACCGCTCCCGTAGCCCCAGCCACCCACGCGAACTTGCGCTTCGCCTCCGGTTCCATGGCGGAATGATGGCTGACCGCGGTGTGAGGCAGGGAGTACTTAGCCGAATTCAGTCAGCTGATTCCCCGCTCAAAGTGGTCTGTGGCAGGTCTGCGGCCGGATCCGCCCCGTTGTCGTGGGCCGTTCGGCGAAGGCACGCTGGGCGTGCACCGTTCGGTGATGAGCGTACGCGAGGAAGGGGCGCGGCGTGGAGTTCGTGTTCGTGTGCGGTTGGTGCGAAGAGGAATGCGTTGTGTACTGCGAGCGGACCGGGTTTTGGAACAATCGCTTCGAGGATCCTGGGGAGTTCGACTGTTGGGCGTGTGGCGAGAGGTCCACCACCCCGCCCGGCCCGTGGACGCCCGCCGATTAGAGGCCCGTCGCCGTTATGGGTACGGGCGGTTCTCTGTCCCGCCCCGCTCGGTGCCCCGGAGAGCTCAGCCGAACATGCCGGTCAGGACGGAGATCCCGGGAGCCCCGGACGGAATCGGACGTACCTGCGGGGCGAGCGCGGCCCATGCTGTGCGGGTGGAAGGATCCTCTGCGATGGCCAAGTGGTGAGGACCAATCTCGACCGCCACTCCTGCGCCGGGCTTTCCTATCTTCCATCCCCAGCTGGTGTAAAGGGGGACAAGGTCGTGCCGCCCGGTCGCTAGCTTCGCCACCATCAGGCGGTGTCCTCCATCCTGGAACTGCGTCACCAGGGAGTCGCACAGCAGCGCACCAATGCCCTGACGGCGGTGGCCCCGGTCTACAGCGAGAACGTCCAGGAGGCCAATCCGCCTGGCGATCTCTTCTGGTGATACCTGCAGACCGGCTAGGGGGAGGCGAATGCCCGCTCCGGCTACCACGCCAACGACCTCGCCCTCGACTTCCGCCACCAAGCCCGCGCCGAACCGGTTCGACGGGGAGGGGTCTGACAGGTACAGGCTCAGGACGTCCGGGTCCTGTGGTTCGACGGCGTCCTGCAGAAGTTGCATGGCCCGTGTCAGGTCAGCGTGCGTCATGGGACGAATGCTTGCGGTGGTCTTCGGTGCGGTTGTCCGGGCACGGCGTTCTGCACGGCGGCGTGAGGCTCTTCCCATGGCTGTGATGGTGCCATGGAACGCGTGAACGTCTCTCGGAGTCGGCTGACCGGCCGCTCGGACCGTCTTCGTCGTCGCTGGGCGCTCTTCTTCCTCCCACAGGAACGTGTACGGGTTCCCGCCGGCCATGCAACTGCGCGGATGACACGGGCAGTAGTCAGCCAAGCTGACCGAAGGATGTCCGGTCCTAGGTAGGCGACGTGCCCTTCCGCATACGGTCCCAAGGCAGATATATACGTGCTGGGTTGGTCGCGGGTCGGGGGAGGGCCATCGGTGCCTGAGATAGACGATTTACGAGCGAGAGTCGCGGAGCTGGAGCGGGACGTTGCCTGGAAACGCAGACGTGGGCGTCTGCTGGCGGTCTCTCTGTTGGTAGTACTGGTGAGCATCCCGTCGCTCATCGCGTGGAACTCCCTGTTCGCCGACGACCGTGGCGTGCTGTTGGCCGGCAGGGGTTTCCTTGCTACAGCGTTGGCCGTCGGCGGCCTCACGTTCGCAATGATCTGTGTAAACCACATCTCTGGGATCGACTGGTTCGGCAGTCAGGGAAGGGAGTACACGCCGCCGGACCGCTACAGGTACAGCCTGGCGGAGTTGCGTGACCGTCTTGCATCCAGGCAGGAGGACCTTCGCCGGAAGAGTGTGAGGTCCCATCCGTCGCTGACGGAGCGTCGAATCATGTACCGCGAGGACACGGTCGAGGTCGTTGCCCAGTACGGGCGGGAGAGCCGCCACTACCGTCGTGTCCACAACAGCTTGCAGTCCCTGATCATGGTTGGTTCCACCGCGGTCACAACGATCGCCGCTCTCAGCCAGCAGGAATGGAATTGGCAGAGCGTGTCCGTCGTGGTCCTGGGATTCGCTGTCACACTCGCGTCCGCCTTCACGGGCTACTACAAGTACCGCGAACGCAGTTACTTCCTGCGGCAGACTGCCGATGCCATCGAGGAGGAGCTCAACGCTGTGATGCTCGGCATCGGTGAGTACAGCCAGTTCACTGAGGAGCAAGAGGGCGCGGCCCTTGCCAAGTTCACCGGCCGTGTCGAGGCGCTTCGCAACGAGCAACGCCGTCGGGAGCAGCAGTTGGACCAGCCCGCCGACCAGACCGCACCATCTGCGCCTTCGTCTCCAACTCCCTAATCGCTCTACTCAGACCCGCGGGGCTGGAGGGGGCTGGTCTGGTTGGCGTGGATGTTGCATGCGCTGGGCCTCGGCCCGGAGATGCGGCGGATTCCGGAGTGATCGAGGGGTAGCGACCAGGCTGTGCGGATCCTGTTGATGAGCGGGCGGGCGCTGTAGGGGGATATGCCGAGTTCCTGACGTACCTGCGCGAGGCATTCTGAGTCGCCACCCTCGCAGCCTGGTGTCGATGCGGTCAGTGTGTTTGTGGTGTGGGCGAGGAGGGTTGTGGGCTGGTGCGGGGGGTGGGGTTGTTCAGTGTGGGGGGAGGTTGAGGAGCATGGCGTGGAAGAGGGGTGCGTGTTGTTGGCGGGGGCGTAGGTCGCCGAGGGTTTTCCACCCCCACTGTTCGTACAGGGCCCGCACTTTGGGGTGTCTTTGGTCGACGAGGAGCGTGGCGCGTTCCTCGTCGCGGTCTTGGAGCAGTGCGTCGTGCAGGTGGCGGCTGACGCCGGTCTTGCGCCAGGGGGCGCGGACCATCAGCTCGCTCAGTGCGTAGGTGCGGGTGCCGGTCTCCGCGATAACCGACTGGGGGACGTCGGTGAGCAGGCCGCCCCACCATCGGCTATCGGCGGCAAGCGGGGCGCCGTAGGCGTAGCCCACCACCTGGCCGTGGTCGTAGCCGACCGTGCATGTCCACCCTGCCCGGCTGCTCCACGCGTCCAGGCCCTCGGCGAAGCGGTCGACAGTGGCGAAGGGGTCGGATCGGGCGGCCTCGGCGTAGACCTCGGCGTAGATGTCCAACAGCACGGGCCGCAGGTCGGCGGCCTGCTCCCGGCCGTAGTGCCGTATGACGATGTCAGTGCTCACGGATGCTCCTGGGCGGTGAGGGCACGTTGGACGGCGGTGAGCCGGTCGGTGATGCGGCGGCTGTCCAGAGAGGACAGGTCGATGCCGCCGGCGGTGGCCGCGGCTTTCTCGCGCTCTTTCTGGAGCAGTTGCAGCTCGGCCAGTTGTACCGAGTAGTAGGTGTGGTTGCGGCGCATCGACCCTGGCAGCAGGACCAGCGCCTGGGCGGTGGCTGCTTCGGCCCGGCCGTAGTGGCCCAGGGCCTGGTGGGTGATGGCGGCGAGCCCGGACAGTTCGCCGGGATTGAGGAAGGCGAGCCAGCTGGGGGCCGGGTCGGCGCAGTTGATGCGGTCGTAGGCCTGTTCAGCTGCGAGGAGGGAGCGGGCGGCAGCGGGGCGGTCGCCGATGCGGGCCTGGCCGATGGCCAGGCGCGCCTGCAGCAAAGCGGCGATCCTGGGCGCGCTGCGGACACGACGGTTGTCCAGGGCCGCCCGGGTGATCTGGACGGCCTCGCGGTGGCGGCCTGCGTGTCTCGCCTGTATCCCCAGGTTCGACCAGGCGCGCGCGGCGGCTGACGGGTCGCCGGCGAGCAGGGCGCTTTGCAGGGACGCGGTGTGCAGGGATGCGGCGCGCTCGGGTTCGCCGTTGTCGTGGCAGGCCCAACCCGCGCAGGCGTACAGGCTGCTGATCGCGCCGTGCAGGCCCCGTTCGACGCGATCTCCGTACGTGCAGCCGGCCAGCGCGTCCCTCAGCCGCTCGATGTAGCCTTGCGAGACGCTGATCAGCGGGCGCCCGCCGACGGAGAAGAAATGCGCGTCCATCCGGCCGATGCGCTCATAGATGCGGTGGAGGTCGCTCACGGACAGGCGGCCTTGGGCTGGTGTCTCGTCGATACCCAGAGCCGCCGCGACGGTCGCGGCCGCCGAGGCGGCGAGGAACTGGCGGCGCTGCACGGGCTGCTCCCTTTCTGCTGGCGGCCCTGGCGGCGGGGGAGCGGGCAGGAGGGTGCTGCTCTGGCCGCGCGGTACGAACCCCTGCGCCTGCGCCGGACGACCGAAGATCCTCTCCAGGGCCAGACAGTACTTTGCCCACGGCCAGCGAACCTCGCCGCTGATCCAGCGCCGCACGTGCCGGTCGGTGCACTTTCGCGGGCTGCCAGGGCCGTACATCTGCGCCGTGATCTTGTTGATCTCCTCGGCGAGCGACTGGTGCGTGTAATCGTGCGCGGCCATCAGCGCCTCAAGAACGGTGTTGCGCTGTCTGTCCATAAGGGGCCCCCGGAGCACTGAGCGTGGACGAGAGGCTAGTCCTGCTGCACCCTCCCGTGTCGGCAAAACTGTCCGGTCTCTGTACGGGAGTTGCCCGCAAATCGGCCTGAGCTCACACCAACGGATGGCGGTTGTCTGGGAGTGACCACCAGGACGATCCGGGAGCACCCCGTGCCGAACCCGACCCATGAACACGCCACTCCAGCGGATGGAGACGCGCCACTCCCCGCCCGGCCCGCGCACGGCACCCCAGCGACGCGCTTCGGGGCGTGTGCCCAACGGCCTTCCCCTTCCCATGTTCTGGAGCTGAAGCACGATGCCTGACACCCCCGCAGCAGCTCCCGCCGCGCCCCTCGCCGCCCTGCTGGGCGCCGTGCCCGGCCGCCCCCGAGTCGTGCTCTACACCAGCAGCACCGCCCCGCAGGTAGTGGCCCGGAGGCTCGCGCACCTCGGCAGTTTCACTGCTTCGTGCGGCTGGCTGGTCGTCCATGAGGTGTATGACCTGGCCCCGCCCGAGGCCCCGCGTCGCCGGCGGATCGGCTGGTGCACGGTGGAGAACCTGGTAGTCCGTGGCGAGGCGAACGGAGTCATCGCTCCTGCGGAGCAGGAGATCGCCTGGGCTCACAGCGACCGGATCGCGCTGCGTGCGTGGCTGCTCAACACCTCGGTCTTCACCGTGTACCTCCACGACGAGCCCAGTTCTGAGGGCCGCGCCCAAGCGTGGACCGGGCCGAGGGTGAGGTTGGGATGATGCACCCCTCAGCACCCAGAGGCCGCGCGGTTGGACCGCACCCCCGACAGAAGACCGTTGCCACCTCCGAGCACGACGCCGTTGGCGAAGCGGCCCGCCACGATCCGTCGCTCAACACCTATCGGCGGCTTTCCGGCTGCTCCGAGCTCACGCCGGGGGAGGCCCGTGCCTTTGTCCGCATCACCCTGGTCGACTGGGCTGTGCCTGAGGCTGTCAGCCAGGACCTGCAGCTGATCGTCAGTGAGCTGGCCACCAATGCCCTGGCGTACACCCGCAGCCCGGAGATCGTCGTGTCGATCTGCCTCGGCGCCGGGACGGCATCGGTAGGCGTCGAGGACTGCGGCCCTCATCGCCGACTCACCGCGCAGTGTCCCGATGTTGAGGCCGAGCGCGGACGTGGGCTGCTGATCGTGAAAGAGCTGGCGAGCCGTTGGGAGCAGAGCAAGGCCGACGACGGCGGCACCACGGTGCGAGCGGAAATTGACCTCCCCACCCACCAGCGGCTCTCCACCGGCCACCCCGTCAAGGAGGCACCGGATGGCGCCCGACACCACCCCTGAACGAGCCCGCACGCTGTATGAGGAGATGCACCCCCGCGGCGAGCGGCAGCACCTGCTGCCCGACGCGGAGCGGGTGGCCCCCCACGGCCGCCTGCGTCTTAGGACGCTGCTCCAGTCGATGACCTGGACGGTCCCAGCCCGCGCCACCGGCACCCGAGCCCGCGTGGTCGCAGGCCTGGGGCATCCCAATGAGCAGCCTGATCTGCCGGGTACGTGCGGACTGCCGTGGTCAGCCGGCCGCATGAGGCGGACCCCAGTCGGTGGTGTGGAGGCCGGTGCTCTCGATGAGATCGACGTCCAGGTCCAGGTCCAGGAGTTGGATGGGGGAGTGGGTGTGGCGTTGTAACCATTGACGGCGGCGTATCTGTTCGGCGGGGCTGAGCTTGTCCCACTGGTCGTAGTGCACTCCTGGCGAGCGGTCGGGGTTCTCGGTGGTCCAGGCTCGCACGAGATCGGTTTCGTCCGGGGCGCTTGCCAGGGTGATGAGGATCCATGCGGCGGTGTACGGCAGTGTCGGTCCGTGCTGGGGCATGAGCCGGCGGGTACGTAGGTTCCGACGTGGCTCCACAGTGGGGGCGCGCACCCACTGTGGGTGCCCTTCAGCAGGCACGATGCCTGTTCAGCGCATCACAGCGCCGCTCAGCGTCCTGCTCATAGCGTTGTTGATGTCTCGATGTCAGCTTCAGCTTCACTCTTTGGCGCGGGTCTGGGATCTGAAGGTCTGTCGGCGGGGTGGCGTCTTGGATGTGCAGGGTGTGGGGCATGTTGTCCTGGGAAAGTGCCCGAATCGTAGGGGAGGGTTGGCGGGGTGTGGCTCTACGACCCGATGGCCCGATCCCTTTAGGGCTGGGCCGGGGTCATTCGACGCGGGCCCCATTCCCAGCGTTCCTAGAGAGCTTCTGTCGTGGCCGGTGGGGGGTCTGTCGGGCCGTGGGTTGCTGGTGAGGAGAGCAGCGGGGCTCGACCAGACTCCCGACCACAGTGCCTCGACCATGGTTACGGCATCGCAACGCCTTGGGTGGTGGGGCGGTGGTCGGGGTGGCGCGGCGTAGGACAGTTCGCCAGGGCGCTGAGGTCCTGGGCTCTGGCAGGCCGGGGGGCGTCATGGGCGGGGCGGGGCGCCGGGAGAGCTTGGGTGGTGGCCGGTCGGCCATAGCAGTGGCTGCTGCGCGCTGCGGTGCCGCAGCGCCGCGGTGGTGAGCTGTGCCGTGCCCGCCGTCGTGGGGCGCCCGGTCGGTGGAGGTTCAACTTCCGCTGCTGGGGCCGTGTTCGTGGGGCGGTGGGTGGAAGGGAAGGTTCGCGCACTGCTGGGTGCTACTTCCCGGAGCGTTGGGCGGCTTGCTCAAGGATGCGTTGGCGTGTCCAGCGTCGGCGTCCGTTTTGGCGTCCGGCTTCTTGGGCGGTGCCGTCGGTGGTTTTGAGGAGGGGCAGGTTGCCTTGGGCGAGGCTGCTGGAGAAGGAGCTGAGGCTTTTGTAGCCGAGGAGGGCGGCGGCTTGGCTGGCTCCGAGGAGTTCGTTGGGGTCGCCGTCGTGGGGGACCTCGGGTAGCGGCGGTGCCTGTTTGTTTCCGGAGCGGCGTCCGCGGCCGGGCCGGGTGGCCATCCACTCTTGCAGGGTCTGTACTTTCCAGAGCTGGCGGCGGTAGGGGTTGTCTGCTGTGCCCTTCTCCTCGACCACGTCGGGTTGGGGAAAGTAACCGGGGTGGTCGCGTACGAAGGTGGTGACCTGGTTGGAGTTTTTGTAGCCGAGGTACCTCGAGGCTTCCGCGGCGTTCAGCAGCGTCTGCGGGTCGAGGGAGGGCGGTGTGTGTGCAGCCAGTCGTGTCGGCGCCCGGCGGGCGAACCACTCGCTGACCTGGGCGTGGTCCCACAGGCGTGCGCGGCCGCGTTTGCCGGCGGGTTCGGGGAAGGGGTCGCCGGCCGCGTTCTTGGTGCGTCCGGTGTAGAGGCCGGTGATCCTGGCGGGGGTCAGGCCCTGTTCGGCCGCGATCTCGGCGGCGTCGGCCAGGCGAGGCTCACGCGGGGCCATGGCTGAACCGTCCGTCCTGTCGGCTGTGAGCCGGCCGGCCCGGATCACAAAGCAAATAATGGCAGGAGTTTCGGTTGGGGGTCCAGCCCGCGGAGTAAGGGACCCTTGACTGGTTGTTTCAGGTGGCCGTCTGGCGGAGTCGTTGACGGCTCATGGAACAATCCCTTTCGGCCACGGGCTCGGGGGAGATGGCGGCGTATGGAACAGGCTGGGTCTGCTCGCGACCTCGTGCTGGGTTACGTCCGCGCTCTGAAGGCGATCGATGAGGCCATGAGGGTGGCGGTCCCTTCTCTGGAGCGGCTGGCAGATGTTCTTGGCCTGGCCCGTTCGCGCCGTATCGGCCGCAGTGGGCGTGTGGCCGGCTATTCGTACACGGTTCATGGGGCGGGCTGCCGCTTCGTCGGCGAGGACGGCATCGAGGTCGATGTGGACTTCGAAGCCGACGGCAGGGAGGTCTTCGATCTCTGGCGGCTGCGCGGGTATGGGCTGAGCCTGCCGGCGCCTGTTGACGCCACGGATCAGGACCTGCGGGCCGCGGTGCGGTCGCTGCCGCTGCTTGTGACCGAGGTGCGCCCGGGGTGGTTCAGCGTGGCCAACTGACGGCTTCGGCAATGAGGTTGGCAGGCGGCGCGAGCGTATGAGGCTGCGGGACAGTTCGGGCTGGCTCTGGTGGAGATCGGCGTGATGCTCGTCGCGAATGCCTGGAGTGGGCAGCGAGTTCAGCGTCACCAGGAACGGCAGGACGCTCGGCGTAGGGTTCGTCCCGCAGATTCTGTCCTGGAAGCCCAGATGCCCGGGGGTGTGGGCTCCGGCGGCCGCGTGGCGGACTTTGTCGGTCGGCGGCTTGTGGCCTACTCCTCGGGGAGCAGGCAGATACTGCGGCGTGCGGCGTCTTCGACCATCTCCGTGTACGCCATGGCGGCTGTCGTCATTTCCCATTCGGTCAGTGCCAGCAGCAGGATCACCTCGTCACGGTTCTGTGAGGCATCACAGGGCATACCGGCCCTCTCCGCGGCGCGCACCACGTCCGCGGTGACCATCCCATCAAGACGTGCTGCCACATCCCGGTGTAGTTCCTGTAGTCCTTGTTGGTACAGCGCGTTCGCCTCGCGCAGGAGCAGCACCAGGTCCTCGCCGTGGCTGGCCGGTGCCGCCGCTGCGCAGTCGAGGAGGCGTTGCGTGGACGTCGTCATCATGCGAAGTATCCCCTCGATAGAGGGCGGTGTGGATCTCAGTGGCAGCTGTCGCATCCGGCGCAGCTGTGCAGGGCCTCCAGGGACCGGTGTGTCGCGCAGGCAGGACGGGGCGAGGATCTCGGCCATGGTGATGTGCGGGTTGCAGGGCACCTGACGGATGCGTTCGACCAGCGCGGACAAGGGGCGGGGCCCCCGACCGTCCGGAGGGCCCCGCCCGTGCTCGATCTGACCGGTCAGACCTTGAGGATCAGTGCTTCCACTTGTTCGAGGGTTGTCACGCTGGCTTGCGCGGCGGCCCGGGCCTTCGAGAGCTTCTCCATCCACTCGATCCGCCGCTCGGCCGGGAGCGACTCCTCCTCAAGCTGGACGCGCAGGCGGTGCGCCTGCTCGAAGTCCGTCATCAGGGCGTGGGCGGCGTCCACCGCCTTCCGGTAATTCTCCTCGGCGAGTTCGACCCGCGCCGGCAGCTCCCGGCGCAGCTTGGCGAGTTGGTCGCGCGGGTCGGCGGCCGCCTCGCCGTGCGCGGTGGGCGGGGCGTCGGCGTCCGCGGTGTTCCCGGCGCCCGCAGGCGCGTTGGCGGGGTTCCCGGAAGCGGTCGGCGCCGGGGTGCCGAGGCTCACGGGGAACAGCTCGTCGAACCACGCTTTATCGGCGACGTAGCGGGTGGGCCGGCCCTCGGTGTCAGGGGCGATCACCATCCCTGCGGTGATCGCCGTCCGGTCTGCCTCGGCCCAGTGCTGCTCGCCGTAACAGATCAGGGGCGTGCCGTCGTCCGGCTCGGGCGGCCGCGGCGCGTCCGGGTGCTCCAGCACTGCCTTCGCGAACGCGAGCAGAAGAGCCCGGCTGACACCCGGCGCGCCCACCGTGTACGCCAGTGTCAAGGCGGCGAGGGCGCTCTTGGGGGTGCGGCGCACGCCCTTGCGGCCATCGCTGGCCTCGCTGCCCTGCCCCGGGGTGATGAACGGCTGCGGAGCATGGATCAGCGCCGGTGTCATCCGCCGGACCAGGGCGGTCCAGGCAGTCGCGTCACCGGCCTCCGCCCCGAGAAGCAGCTCCGTGAGCGGCCTCGGATCCTGTCCGGCGCCCTCCTTGGTCTCCGTGGTGCCAAAGAGGCCGAGGGCCGAGAGGATGTTGCCCCGGTGCACGAACAGCTGCGCGACGGCGGCGGACCACAGACGCATGCGCCCCTCGGCTGCCTTCGCCCGGATCTGGCTCCACGCCGGCTCCTGCAGCGTCCCCCTGACGACCGGCCAGAACCGCCCGGTGTCGCGGACGGTGCGCCCGTTCGCCTGCTGCGGTGCCTCGGGCGGAATCCCGGGGAACACCAGCGCGGTGATGGCCTGCACCGCGATGTCACGCAGCACGACCGGGGAGACGTCGGCGCCCGCGGGCACGAGCGGCTCCAGCGGATCGAGCGACCCGTTGACCGTCAGCGCGTCTCGCACCCCCGTCAGATCGAGGAGGTCCGCCCCGCGCGCGTCGGGGAACGCCTCGGCGAGCGCGTCCGCGAGGAGGGACTCCCTGGTGTAGGCGTCGATGAGCGTCGCGAACAGGGCGATCAGCCGCGCGTCCTCGTCGTAGGGCTGGATGCCGCGCAGGTGATCGTTGACGTTCAGGGCCCGCAGGACGTGTTCCATGGCCTCGGGATTCGTACAGCCGATCACGATCTCCGCGGACACCGTGGCGATCTTCGCCGCCCGGAGCGACGGGTCGGTCGCCTCCGTCTCCGGCTTCGCACCATCCCGGTTGAGCCGGGCGGAGAGCCGGTTCAGGATCTCCCGCAGGCTCAGCAGCAGGGGCTCGGGGCCGTCCTTCTTGTCCTTCGGCAGGGGAACGAGAGATTGCGGCATGCCCATGACCAGGTGTTCCGGGCGTACCCGGAAGACATCCAACCGGGCCAGCGCACGGTTGTTCCCCGTCACTGCAGCCAGCCGCCACGGCTTCGACACCGTGTTGTCGGCGTGGGTGATCTGCCACTGCTGCAGGACGTTCATGCCCTTGGAAAGCTGGCCCGCGTCCGCGAGGGACTCGGCAAGGTCGTACCCGCGCTTCGTTCCGGCGCGCCTCAGGTTGTCGGCGGCGTACCGCTGCATGTGCACAGCCACCGCGTACGGCTGCTCGGCGAGCGTGAGCGCCGCCTTCGGCTGTCCGTCCTCATGGACGGCGCGGACCACCGGGCGCGGCCGCCGGTGGCCCAGCGCGGCGAGCAGAGCGTGCTTCTCGGCCTCAAGCTCGTGCAGGTGACGGATGGCGTCCTGGTGCTTCTGCGTGGCCGCCGCCAACGCCTGCGACGCATACGTGTCGTCCCCGGGCGCCCGGCGCAGCGCCTCCCGCTCCTTCTCGGCTGACTTCGCGCTCTTCGTGGCGTCCTGGAGTGCCAGCTCTACGGCGACGAGATCCTTGACGCGCTGGCCGGCCTCCGGAGTGGGCGACGACCAGCAGATGGCCGTGCGGTCGTTGAGGTCCCACGGAACCACCGCGGCGCCGTGGACGTCGCAGGTCAGCAGGAGCACCTGTTCGTCGCCAGCCTTCGCGGGCCGGCAGACGGTGGGCTTGAGGACCTTCCTGCCGCGCTGGGTGGCGATCAGGGCTTTGATCTCGGTGTCCGGGAGCGCGGCGGCCAGACCCTCGAGGATCGCCTGCCGCGGAGGCGGTACGACCTCGTAGTCCGCGCAGGTGTTCTCGATTGCGTCCGCCAGACGACCGGCCCAGAGGGCGTTGCCGATCTGCGGGTATATGTCGTCGGACCGTTTCACGGCCATGGTGATGTCCTTCCACCCGGAGCGTCCCGGGCGAGCACAGAAACTCCCGACCATCGGGAGCGTGTCACGCGCCCGAGTGCAAAAGCCTCTCGTGCCGACGAGGAATCGAGCCGACCCTCTGAGGGTGTGCGGCGGTCCTCGCCCCGTACGGTCCACCGGCCAGCGTCCGAAGAACGATCAGCCCCAACAGCGCCTCGGTGGCGCCTGGACCTCTCGCAGCTTGCTCCTGCTCCGCCGGAAGCGGCATGAGGCGGACGCCAGTGATGAGCCACCGACGTGCAGCAGGGAACTTGCCACTACCTACGGCACAACTGCCCTTCAGCGACGGTGAGTTCACCCCATCAGGTGAACGGCTGCCACAACCCGACTGCGAAAGACCTGGTTTGAGGTAGTCATGCGGCGGTGGGCGATGCCCGTGGACCACACGAGGTGGATGGCCTGGCTCGTCGACAACACCGAGGCAGCCTGTGGTCAGGATTGGTTCCGTCGGTGAGTGATGTGGTGGCGTGGTGGGTCAGGTTCTGCCAGGCGGTGCTGATGTAGGGGGTGGGGGTCCCGTCCCGCCATGTGTGGGTGGTCGACCCTCTTGTTTTGTCTCTGCTGCCGGGGCGTGATGCGGCGGGTGAAGCCCTGAATGCTCGTCCTTCACCTGGTGTGCTCTGGCGGGGCCGGTGGTGGGGTGTGGTTGTCGAAGATGGTGGTGTCGTCGATCTCGACCTGGAGGGGGGGGGTGTGCCGTCGGCGCGTATTAACTGTTTGTGGGTGGTGTCCAGGTGTATGGAGATCCGTACGGTGCGCAGGTCGGCGTCCAGGTAGGCGAATACGAGGATGCCGGCGAGCTCGATGCAGGGCA
>NZ_JBSGUA010000045.1:0-11164 GCF_053607685.1 Streptomyces sp. NPDC055099
GACATCCTGAGGTGCTGGACCGGCATCTGCACCACCTGCCAACAACCCCTGCCCAGAAAGCGCAGATCAGCACCAACCTAACGGAGTCCTACTAGTGCATAAGAACTCTCCTTACAACGATGTAAGAGTGCGGCACACGTTCCGGACCCGCTGCCCCGGTGGACTATGCCCCACCCCTGTACAGCGCTGTGAACAACAGCGAGCACTCCACGTGCTCCAGCACCTCCGTTCCGTCGTCCAGCGGCCAGCCGGCCGTGCCCTGCGACTCGAGGAGCTCCGATGCACATCCAGCCCACGCGACTCAGATCGCGGCGCCCCACGCGTCCGCCGTCGCCATTACGTTCGGGCCACACCCTCGGCAACCTGCTGAGTGCCCTCGCCCTGGTCCTGTGCGGTGCCACCGCCCTGGCACCCGCGGCCCAGGCCGCCCCCACCGCCTGGACACCGAAACCGGCGCCGATGACGACGCCGTGGACCAACCAGGTCTCCCGCGACAACCCGCTTCCGGAGTATCCGCGGCCACAACTGACCCGGCCCGACTGGAGCAACCTCAACGGCATCTGGGATTTCGCTGTCACCTCGGCGAATGCCGGGCAGCCGGCCTCGTTCACCGAGCAGATTCGGGTGCCGTTCGTGGCGGAGTCCGCGCTCTCCGGCATCCAGCGCAAGATCACCCAGAGCGACAAGCTTTGGTACAAGCGCACGTTCACCGTGCCGTCGAACTGGAACGGGCGTCGCGTCCAGCTCAACTTCGGTGCCAGCGACTGGCGTACAACGGTGTGGGTGAACGGACAGCAGGCGGGTGCCACACACAGCGGCGGCTACGACGCCTTCCGCTACGACATCACGCCCCTGCTCAACGGTGGCACCAACACCATCGTCGTCTCGGTGTTCGATCCGACCCAGACCGGCGGCCAGGCCGTGGGCAAGCAGCGCATCAACGACGTGACGCCGCATCCGGGCGGCGGCATCTTCTACACCGCAGCCTCCGGCATCTGGCAGACCGTGTGGCTGGAGCCCACCTCACCCGCCCACATCACCCGCCTCGACATGGTGCCGAACCTGTTGGACGCTGCGCTGCGGGTCACTGTTTGGGGCGAGGGGATCAGCGGCCAGAGCGCGCGCGTCACGGTCAGTTCCGGCGGCACGACGGTGGGCACGGCGACCGGCGCGGTCGGCTCGCAGCTGACGGTGCGCATCACCAACCCGCGTCTGTGGTCGCCGGACGACCCGTTCCTGTACGACGTGAAAGCCGACCTCGTCTCCGGCTCCACGGTGTCCGACTCCGTCGGCAGTTACGCGGGTATGCGATCGATCTCGCGCGGCACCGTCGACGGCAAGCAACGGCTCCTGCTCAACGGCAAGTTCGTGTTCCAGAACGGCACCCTCGACCAGGGGTACTGGCCCGACGGCATCTACACCGCGCCCACCGACGACGCCCTCAAGTACGACCTGCAGAAACACAAGGACCTCGGCTTCAACATGGTGCGCAAGCACATCAAGGTGGAGCCGCAGCGGTGGTTCTACTGGGCCGACCGGCTCGGGCTGCTCGTGTGGCAGGACATGCCCTCGATGGACACCCGGCCACCGGACTCGGCCGCCCGCACCCAGTGGGAGGCGGAGTACGACCAGATCATCGACGAGCACCGCAGTTCACCGTCGCTCGTGATGTGGGTCAACCAGAACGAGGGCTGGGGCCAGTACGACCAGGCCCGCATCGCCGACAAGGTGAAGGCCGCCGACCCCTCGCGCCTGGTCGACAACATGAGAAGCCGTGTAGCAACCATGTGAACTGGTCGAGGAGGCTCCACAGCCTTCGAAACGTAGGGTGCTGTAGAACGCGGCGAGCCCAGCCGCTACCCTGCCCAGGACTTGCGTGCCGATCGTGTGCCCCTGACGGAGTCTCATCTGTCAGGGGCTCGCTGCTGGTCGACTCCCCAAGGGGCGTGTCGAGTGGGTGGGGAGTCCCTGGTGCCCTTGCATCTTTGAGGGGCGAGAGTCACACCCTGGGTTGGGACTACGTAGGGTGTGTGACGCCAACATGCTTGATCATCGGGGGTCTTACGTGACAACGGGGAATGCGCAACGGATACGCGTCGCGGCGGGCGTCGCCGCGGTGGCAGGCATGCTGTGGGCGTTGTGGCTCGCCTTCTGGCCGCCTCAGCATGAAGGCAAGGGCCGTCTGCGCGGCGGGGGACTCACGCAAACGCCGATCTCTTGCGGGGCACCGGCGTTGTTCCAGAAGTCGTCGTTCACCGATTGGCTCTACACGGAACGGGAGATGTGGGACAGCACGTCCAAGGAGTTCGCGACTGCGTGCGCCGACAAGGCAGACGAGCGCGTCCGCGGCGCGGTCGGCATCATCGTGGTCACGCTGCCCATCGCCGTGTTGTGGGCGCGGAGCGATCTCGCTTTCCGCGACAAGCGGACAGTCATCGCCTGATTCTCCTGCGATTCCAAGGTTGCGAGACGGCTTCTGAGCGGCATCAATTGCTGTGGCTCGGTCGACGGCGGTAACGGCGATGTGATCGACAACCACATCTATGTGGGCCCCGGCGTGACCGGACCCTCCTCGACCCGTGCCGCCGTCCTGGGCGAGTACGGCGGCCTTGGGCTACGGGTGCCGGGCCATGAGTGGTCGCCGGGCAACGGCTTCTCCTACGAGGACCAGGCCGACGCCGCCCATCTGAACAACCGCTTCATCGGCCTGATCGACGCACTGCGCCTGCAGCAGATGCCTGCCGGTCTGTCCGCGTCGGTCTACACCGAGATCACCGACGTCGAGAACGAGATCAACGGTCTGCTGACCTACGACCGTCAGGTGGTCAAGGTCGACGCGGCGCAGGTCAAGACGGCGAACCAGGCCCTGATAAACGCCTCGACGAATCCGCCGCCACCGACGACCCTGCCCACCGGCCTGAAGTCGCTGCGGGTCACCACCCCCGGCTACACGGACCGTCATCTGCGCCATAGGGACGCGCTCGCCTACACGGAGGTCGTGAACAACGGCAGCAGCGACCTGCTGAAGAACGACGCCACCTGGCGGATCGTGCCGGGCCTGGCCGACAACTCCTGCTACTCCTTCGAGTCCCGCAACTACCCCGGCGAGTACCTGCGCCACCGCGAGTTCCGGGTCCACCGGGAGGCCGGTGATGGCTCGGCGCTGTTCCGTGCGGACGCCACGTTCTGCGCGGTGCCGAGCCAGGGCGGTGTCCGTCTGATGGCCCAGAACTACCCGGGCCAGTATCTGCGCCACTACAACGCCGAGGTGTATCTCGCCGTTCCCGGTGGGTCACGTACCGCGGACAATCCGAGCAACTTCGTCGAGGACACGACCTGGGCCGTGGAGGCACCCTGGGCTCCCTGATCCAATTCCCGGCCCTGATCCAATTCCCGCTCGGTGCGTCCAGGTTCAGCGGCGGGGCTGTGTGGCGGATACCGCTCTGTCGGCGTCGGGTTCGATCCGTTTGCCGCCGTTTAACCTGGACGGTGGGGTTGTTGGTCGCCGCTGTGCCGCCGCTGCGGGAAGCAGCGCAGGGCGCGGCATGGGGCGCCGATACAGCCACCCCTACTGATCTGCTGAAGCTGCGTGAGGATCTGCTCGCTCGCATGGCGAGGCGACACTGAGAGCCGGGATGCCGCCGGTGTCCTGGCCCACGGCGAGGACATCGGCGACAACGCCCCGTCCGATCCCGACCCGACTCGACCCGCATGCGCACCATCGAGGGTGGGCAACGGTTTGCGCAGCGCACCTTTTGCTACCAGGAGGACGGGGGCGCGGTGCGGGTCACCACGGCGGGAAGGCGCCCCTCAAGGGTCTGCTGCGGCAGAGAAGTCCACGCCCAGCAGATCCGGAACACGGCCCCGGTCCAGAGCCCAGCCCTCACGGAGTCTCCGTAGAAGAGAGCGGAGCGCGGAGAGCGGAGAGAGAGTCGGATACGCGTTCCCGCTCACGGACACCGCCCGTCCTCACAGCTTCGCGTGTGCTCACTTCCTCGCATACGTGAGGAAAACGGTGCCGCTGTCCATGATCGTGCTGTCGGTCAGGGTGAAGAACGTCGGGTCGAACGGCTGCTTCTGCCCGAACAGGGGCGTCCCCGAACCGATCGCCATCGGTGCCAGCTCGACGACCAGTTCGTCGATCTCCGCAAAGAGCGCTCCGGCCAGCTCGCCGCCGCCGCACAGCCAGATCCCCTTGCCGTCCTCCTGCTTGAGCTCGCGCACCTTACCCACAGGGTCACCGGCGACGAGCTCGACGCCCGGGTCGGGGGTCGTGGTGAGGGGCCGGTTAGCGCCAGCGGCGGGCTACCTCTACCCCAGGCGGAGCCTGTCCGTCAGCAGAGAGATTCCTCCCGGACACAGCGCCGCGGCCGCCGCAAATGTCCATCTCCATGGTCACGAAGGACACGACACCAGCCGCTGCCCCACGGCACCGCAAGCCGCTCCAACGGGAGTGGGGCCGGTAGCCGCTACGCAGACGTGACCCAGCCGCCACGCCTGTCGCTCCCTCGTTGATCTTCTCCCCACCCAGCAGTACACCCCGCACAAGCCCGGGATCACCCGCGTCGAGAATCCCGCTACCGGCAACGCACAAGCATGAGCATCACTTCACCCACCTCACCATCAGCTCAAGGGGCTGTCCCGTAACGGCCCTGGTGTGGGCTGCCCATGGTCAGCCCGGCTGTATTGGCGGCGAGCTGAGAGACTCCGACCATGGGATCTTGGGGAACCTTATGGCCGGCGCTGTTGTCTCTGGCAGGTGTGGTGCTCGGCGCGGGCGGGTCGTTGTTCGGCCAGTACCTTGTGTCACGGGCGAGTACCCGGCAGTTGGAGACACAGGAGTCAGCCGCGCATCGTACGGAGCTGAAGAACGCGGTCCTGAAGTTCCTCAGTACTGCCTCGCAGGTGGAAAAGACCGCGTTCGCACTCCCCCAGGCCGGCGCCAGCACAGCCGATCCCCCGATCGACCGACTCGTCGATGACCTGTGGCTCGCGCACGCGGAAATCGACCTGTCGGCCAGAACCGAACCCCTGCGCGGCGCTGCCTATCGTTATGCGGCCCGCCTCACCGAGGCAGCCCGCGGCGAATTGGCCGACGCCTCCGCGCTGCGCGGACCGCAAAGGCAGTTCTTCGACGCCGCGTATGACGACATGTGGCCCGGCCAGCGACGAACGGTCGGGAACCCCTCAACGCCTCGATAGGACAGGACTGCCGGGTGAGACGATCTTGCCGTGGCTGGTGCGAAACCGACACCCCTCTGATCGTCATGGTCTGCGAACCCCCGCCCGGCAACCGCCACAACGGCATGGCATGGGAGGAACCCGGTCCGCAAGCCGCCGTGGGCAAGACCCTCACTATGGCCGACGGCGGCTATCTGGACACCGGACTCCTCATGCCTCACCGCCATACCCCGGGCGAGGAGTTGGCCAAGTGGAAGCAAGAACACAACCGCTCTCACAAGCAGGTTCACGCCCGCATCGAACATGCCTTCGCCCGCATGAAGGCCTGGAAAGCCCTCCGCGACTGCCACCTCAAAGGCGACGGCGTCTACCGCCCTCGAGCGTCGGCACGGCCCAGGAGGGCTCCCGGTCTCCTGCGCGCCTGCCGACTGGTGCGCCTTGCGGGCCTTCAGGCACGAGTGTGCTCGTGCCGAGCGACGGCAGGTGCTGTCGCGGGGGCGAGCGGGGCGCATTCCGCGGTGCACGGGTTCGCAGGTGTGCTGATGCCGCGCCGGGAAGACTGCGAGGCCGGCTCACCGGCGGCGCGAACGCTCATCTCTGACTGTGGTTCAGCCAACGGGAGATGTCGGTGATGACGGCGGGGTCGACATGCTGCGGGGTTTCGTATCCGGCAGGGGTGGATGCTCCTGTGCCGGGGAAGAACAGGTGGTTGTCGGCTTCGTATACACGGATATCGACTTCTGGGCGGCCGGCCAGGCCCGTGCGCCATCGCGCCAGGTCGTCGGCGACGGTGGGCGGACAAGATCGTCGGTGGTCCAAGGAAGTACCTGCTGGAGCACTTCAATGCCCTGCGCGACTTCTACCTGCATCCCAACGGCACCTTCTCCTCGTGCTCTGGGGTGGGACTGACCCAGGACCTCATAGTCGGCTCACGACCCAGTACCAGGGGAATTACGTGACGTTCCGGCTGGGGACATACGTGAACGTCCACAGCAGCCATAGCCTGACCCTCCTGCGATTCCAAGGAGGTTGCGTGACGGGTCCTGACAGCGCCTGAACCCGGGCACGCTGTGGACCGCACGCCGTCAAACCCGCCACACTCGCCATACCGGGCGCCTCCCCCCTCCTACGCGTGCGATCAAGCACCCGTGGCCAGGAGCAAGCCCGCCACGAAAACCCCGGCGAGGCGCCGCCCCGCCATGCCGGGCCACCCACCAGGACCCATCCGCGGCCACTTCCGTCACGCACGGTCGCACGGTCGCACGGTCGGGCGGTCGGACTCCCCCTCATATGATCAGCATCCCGGCGCCGTGGCGGTGTGCCCGTGCCGGAAGAGCAATGCCGGAGGGGAAAAGATATGCGCAAGACGGTCGTTGGAGTCGCTGTGACCATGGCGGCTGCGCTGCTCGCAGGGTGCGGCGGCGGAGGCGACGACGCGAAGGCCGATGCCGGCCGCTCGACGAAGCCGGCGCAGGAGCCCGTGAAGGCAGCTAGCAAGTGGGGCAAGCCGAAGACGTACGAAGTGACCGTCGCCGTCGAAGGCGAAGGCAAGCCCCTCATCACGTACGTAACGGACACGCTGCACTCCCAGCAGGCCACCCTCCCCTGGAAGAAGACCACCGCCGTGACGCTCGAAGGCGCGTTCCTCAAATCGGGCATCAACCTGTCCGTGGGGGCCCAAGCCGTCATGACCCCCAGCGGGTCATTCGACTTCCCGCCGTGCAGCATCAAGGTCGACGGGAAGACCGTCGCCTCGTACGCAGGCGGCGGGTCCTCAAAGGGCTGCAAGTACCACTTGAAGTAGCGGTAAGGATGCATGCGGCCCCGGCGGGATCCTCCTCGCCGGGGCCGCATGCTGTCGCGTCCACCTCAGGCCGTCTCGCTTACCGCCCGCATCTCCTGGGGCGGGTCGATGCCGTACTGCGCTTTTTGTACACCGCGGTCGGCATAGTCCCTGTCCGCCGCCTTCACCCTCGAGCGGCATCGGCTTCGTGGTGATGGGCACCGCCGGGCATGCCGCCAGGGTGGCACGGTGCCCTGACATCGCCGGGCTAGCGGGGCCGTTGTCAGTGATCACGGCGATGACGGGCGCGTGAAGAACTATGGGGTCACGTGGACCGATCCTGCCGCTATCAACTGGGCGCCAGGTGTCTCGTACGACGCAAAGAGCGCCGGCCAGCGCACGAAGAAGCTGGTCGCCGAGCGCAGCGAGAACGTCGAAGCGTCGGAGTCGAATCCTGGCGTGCTGCCTACCATCAAGGACTGATGCCGGCCAGGGGGTCGGTCATGGGGCTGGAGCAGTCGTGCCGGGGATGGCCGCGCGGATGCTTTGGACCGCCCCTGCGGCGCTGCGGAAGTGGTCGGCGAGCCTGCAGAACGTCTGCAGTGAGTGGCGGTCATCGAGCGTGTCGCCTGCTGGCAGGTGCGCCTGAAGCAGATTGTGGAGTTCGAGCCAACGGGCGGCCCACTCGGTCACATGCCAGGCGATCATCTCGTCCAGGTAGCGGACTGCAGGTGAAGAGCCGTTGAGGAGCCGCTGCCGGTCCAAGGCTTCGCGGCCCGCGTAGATCTTCTCGAACTGCCAGAGCAGAGCGAAGTAGTGATCCAGAACGTTGCCGTGCACCTGCTCAGCCGGGGCGCTCCCCCGCCGGTAGAACTCAAGGACGCTGCGCGAGCGGGCGACATCCAGCGAGGTCAGATCGCTGTAAAGGGCCAGCGCGAGGTCGAAGCTTGCGCGGATGCTGTTCCCGCGCGCCGTGTAGGCGGCCAGGGCCGCGGCCCCCAGAGCAGCAGCTGCCGATATGAGAGCGATGATCGTGGAGAGGGACATGCCGTACAGGCTGCCCTTCGACGCTCCGGCGCTCTCCCGAACGGCCTTTTTCAGAAGAAGAGTTCGGAGCGGACGTGCACGGGCTCCCGCGTCCGGGGCGCTGCCGCACAGGAGGGGCGCCGCGACACGCAGGTGCGCGGGCCCCCGGTAGACCGCAGGTGCGTGGTGGTTGCTCGCGCAGTTCCCCGCACCCTTGACGGGGCGCGGCCCGCAAGCCGTCATCGTCCCTCTTCCCGTCCCAGTCCACCGTTCCATGGGGATGGAACTCCCGCAGGCCACAGGCCGTTTCACCGTTCCAGCATCCCTTCCTTTCCGTGGAACGTTGTGGGACGGGCCGACGCAGCACGAAGCTCGTGCCTGTCGGCGGCGGCGCACGCTTCGCGACGCTGCCCGGCACATCAGGCCTCGCCCGCACCGCCGAACGCGCTCCCCGATCACGGCACCGCCAGGGAGTGACTTTCGCTGACCCTCGTGCGGCTGTCCGAAGTCGGGGCGCCCAGACCCGGAGACCGAAAGGGGGTCTCCGTCGCCGGCCCCGGGTCAGGGGAGGCGAGGGGCCGGTGGAGCCTGGCCTCCGTTTCCGGACGGAGGCCCCTTACCCGGTGGACCCATGGCCCGCTCCATGGCGGAAGCCGGCCGACGATCTATCCGAGAGGAACTAGAAAGCAATGCTGTTAAGGCATCGCAAACATCGAGTACGTCTTCCACGGAGCCGCCGCGCGCGCGTCACCCTGTTCGTCGCCGCGGCAGCCCTGCTGCCGCTGCCGCTCGTCGTGCCGGCCCTGCCCGGCATGGGGACGCCCGCCCACGCCGCCCCCACGGACCGGCGACTCGGTTCGTGGAACATGAACGGCCAGTTCCTGCGCATGGACGGCCCCGGGCGCGACTCGCGCTGGACGACCAGTGTGGTGCCCCGGTTCGACAACGTCGACATCCTGGCCCTCCAGGAAGCGGGCAGCGAGCCGCCCGGGGCCAATACCGGACGCCGCTTCTCCCAGTCGACCGTCTCCGAGTACATCTGGCATGCCGGAGCGAACGAGCGCAACCCGAACCGGGTCGGCCCCGCCAACATCTACTGGGCCGACGTGGGCCAGCAGCGCAACGGCCTGGCTTTCGTGACCCGGCACACCGTGACGGACGCGGTCACGGTGGACGTCGCCGGGTCCCGGCGGCCCATTTTCGGAATCCAGATCAACAACGACTGGTACTGGACCGGACACGCCCGTTCCCTCGGCAACCAGCCCAACGACCAGGTGCAGATGTACGAAGCGGCCAGGAACTACATGCGGGTCCACGCGCCCGGCGCCGACTGGATGTTCATGGCCGACTTCAACAACCCGCCCGGCAGCATCCCCGTCCAGCTCCAGCGCCACGCCATCATCGCGGACCAGCCCACCCACCAGGGCGGACGCGAGCTGGACTACTGGCTGATGGGGGAACGCAACAACGGCACCCTCAGACTCGACCGCCCGGGCGGGCCGGACACCTCCGACCACTTCTACCTGAACCTCGTGCGCGACCAGTGCCGCAGGGACATCGCCGACTGCGCCTCCCCGCTGCCGGGCCGCACCTACCGGTTCGAGTCCCAGGAGGAGGCAGGACACGCCCTTTCGATCGGGGACCGCCCGCAGGTCACCGAGTTCGACCAGGCCAAGGCCGGAGACGATCCCACTTTCCGGGTGACGGTGCGCTACAGCAACTACCCCGGCACGTACATGCTGTCGGTCGCGGGCGACAAGTGCCTCGTCGCCAAGCCACAGGGCCAGGACTGGTACGCGGACGCCGGGCAGTGCAATCCTGACGACCCGTCGTATCAGTGGCGGCTGACCGCCGACGGAATCCACTCCGTGGCCGCCAAGAACGCCGGTGCCGGTACGGAGCTCCAAGCCGGGATGTCGATCATAGGGAAGGGCCTCAGTAACCCGCTCCTGGAGGACCGCCCCTCCCCCTACCGCCCCGTCGAGGTGGAGGAGCCCCTGCTCGACGACACCGCCGACGACAGCCCCTACAAGCGCGGGGACAACGACGCTCCCGGCGACGGCGATGACGACCGGGGCGACCCGGGTCTCGGCCAGGCCGGCTGACTCGTACACGGGGCGCGCCCCTTGCAGGGCGCGCCCCGCTGCTGCCCTGGGGAGGCCTGCGCTGGGAGTGCTCGCGCACCTGTGCGGCCTCAGGAGTTGCGAACGAAGTGCCGTACGGACGGCTTCTGCGGCCTCCGAACCGTTCCGGTCGTTCGGGCGTCCGGAGCGAGCGCGATCGAATGGGGAGCCCTGAACTTCCGGACTGGACTGGCGAGGTTTCGGTGCTCTGGTGACCATGGGGATGCGGATGAACCCTCGGGAGGGCAGGTGAGGGAGCTGGAGAAGAGAGGCAGGCGCCCCAGCGGGTCGACGCCAGCTGGGGTTTGGAGCGGATGATCGCCGCGCTCGCCGGAGTCTCCGAGCCCGGATCGGCCCCGGAGGAGTGCAGGTCTACCGACCCTCGCCACGCGGACTACGCCCACTCCGTCAAGGAACTCAGCGCCCGTACACAGGGCTGGCCATCTCTCGCGGCCTATTACCGGGTCGACGCCGCTGGAGACCGACCGATGAGGTGCTCAACGAACTCGCAGCAGCCACGGCCCACCGCTCGGCGCTGGCAGAAGCCCGCTGGCTCCTCGGCGGGGTAGAAAGCAATACTGCCGCCGTCGAACTGAACCACGCGCTCTGGCATATCGCATGGCTGGCCCGCGGCATACCGACCACCGGCATCACCGCATGGCCTGAGGCGTACCTCGAGTTCCGGAAAGCGCGCGAGGACTTTCTGATGGCCGTGCGCCGTCACCTCCTCGCCCAGGGCCAGGACGTCGGTGAGGAGTTCGAGCAGTTCGGGTACGTCGTCGGCGACGCGTCGTGACAGCAGCCGACGATTGCTCTCGTCGAGCGCGACGCAGTAGTGATGGGTCTTGCCTGGGTCGATGCCGGCTCACATTTGCGACCATGTGGTGCCTGCGTGCGGTGGGGTGTGCTGATCTATCTGACCGTCCATGCCGAAGGACCTCCTTCTGCGTCGCCGGTTAGGCACTGTTTCTCGGATCTCCTGACGTGGGTGGGTAGTTGGCGTCAGGCTGGTCGTATGGGTCGTGGTGATTTAACGAATGCGGAGTGGGAC
>NZ_JBSGUA010000046.1:0-10966 GCF_053607685.1 Streptomyces sp. NPDC055099
GAGGCCCTGCCTTCATGCCCACGGCCAGCGGCAACCACCCGATCGAGACTCCCGTTCGACGCACTCCCCTCAAGATCGGAATGACAACAGCCACTCAGGAGATGCTCGACCGTTTGTGCTCTGGACATGGTTGACACGTTCGGCTGAACGTCCGTCATCCCCCGACCACCGAGGGTGCAGGGCTGCTTCCGTCGGTGACGTGGATGTTCAGCAGTTGGCCGAGTACCGCTACCGGGCTGTCCGCGAGGTGCTCGGTGGGTCCCCGATCGGTGAGGTCGCGGCCCGGTACGGCACCTCGCGTCAGACGTTGCACAGCTGGCGGCGGCGGTTCGAGCAGGAGGGCATGCCCGGACTCCTGGATCGCTCCCGGCGCCCGCGGGAATGCGTCGGCGCCTGCCGGACGGATTCCCCCGGATCGCACGCTGATTGCCCTGCGCCACGACTCCTGCGGACACTGAACTACCTCGTGGGGACAGGGGTGCGGCGCTGAGAATCCACAGGTCACACCGAACCCGCTACACGGTGCACCCTTCCAGGACCGAAACCGCCAATTCGTGCACCCCAGGCCCGTGCGCATCATGCCCTCGGATGGTTCCGGAGTGGCTACGCGATCAAAGCCGCCCTCGTTCAGCCCCAGCATGATCGGGTGCGGCCCAGAGGATCTTTTGGCTGTAGTTCAGCGGTCCTGTGCCAGTTTGTAGAGCTCGGCGAGAAGCCCACCACGGTCCATAAGTTCCTGCCATGTGCCCTCTTCCCGAACCCGGCCGCCGTCGAGAACGATGATCCGGTCAGCGATCCGGGCGTTTTCAAGGTTGTGCGTCACGAAGACTGCGGCCCTGCCCTCGGCGAGCCCTTTGAACCGGCTGATCACCAGGTGCTCGGCGCGCGCGTCCATGGCAGACGTCGGCTCGTCCAGCATCAGCATGGCCGCGTCCCGGTAGAAGGCTCTGGCGACCGCGATGCGTTGCCATTGCCCGCCTGACAGGTCGGTGCCGCCCCAGTTGGAGCTCGCGACCAAGGTGTCCAGGCCGTAGGGGACTTTCGCGATGACGCTGTCCGCGCCGGCGGCCCGAGCAGCGTCCAGGAGGAGGGCGTCGTCCTCTGTGCGGGGTTGGCCGAGGTGGATGTTGTCGCGCAGGTTCATGGGCCAGCGGGTGTAGTCCTGCGGGACGAGTCCCACCCGCGGCCAGAGGCTGTGCGGATCGGCTTCGGCCAGGTCTACGCCGTCCCACGTCACCCGGCCGCCGGTGTTGGCGACGCGCAGTCCGGTGAGCAGGGCGGAGAGGGTGGTCTTGCCCGAGCCGTTCTCTCCGACCAGCGCGATCAGTTCGCCGCGGCGCAGGGTGAGGCTGACGCCGTCGACGGCCGGGGTGTCGGCGCCGGGGTAGGTGTAGGAGACGTTCTCTGCGCGGATCTCTGCGGGTGCCCCGGCCGGGACCTGCGCGGTCCCGCGCTCGGCGCGTAGGGCTGTGGCGGTGCGCAGGAAGGACTGCCAGTCCTCGAGGTAGAGCGAGGTACGGAACAGGCGTGCTGCGGCCATGACCAGGGATGTCAGGGCGCCGGTGGAGGTGCGCACCGCGATGACCGCGGTGGCGGCGATGGCCAGGTCCATCCGCCCGGTGGCGGCCAGCCACCCGAGCGCGATCCACGTCGCTGCGAGCATCAGGCCGCTGACGGCGGAGCCGAGCAGCGTGACGCGCAGGACGCGCGGGGCTGCGCGGCGGTGGGTGGCTTTGATCCGGTCGGTGATCTGGCGGTACCAGGTGGTCAGGAAGCCGGCCATGGTGGTGGCGCGGACCTCGGCGGCGGTGCGCTGGTTGGTGGAGTAGTAGCGCACCAGGTAGCGCAGATGGTTGTCGGAGATGTTCTGGTAGTCGGCGCGGTGCTGGATCCGGGAGGTGGTGATGGCGGCCGCGCCCTTGGGCACGACGGCCAGGACGAGCAGCGGCAGCAGCAGCGGGTGCAGGATCGTCAGTACGGAGGCCGCGGCGATGAGTTGGGCCAGGGCGGACATCAGGGCCTGGGCGTCGCCGATGAGGGTCTCGGTTGCCTCAGCGCCCTTGCCGGCGGCCTGGAGGCGGTCGGTGAAGCCCGGCCGGTCATACGCCTCCAGCTCCACCTTTGGGGTCGCGGCCAGGATCTGCAGGTCAGCTTCGGTGGCGACTTCCGGGGCCAGGCGGGCGGAGGCATAGACGGCGAGCGCGTCGGCCCCGGCCCGCACTCCGGTGGCGACGGCGACGACGATCAGCGAACCGGTGGCCGCATCCACCCGCTCGGCGACCGGTCCGCCGGTGAAGAGGTGGCTCATCGCACCGGGCAGTGCGGCAAGTGCGACGGCTGAGGCGATGGCGACGACGAGCTGGCACAGCGCGAGCCAGAGCATGGCGGGGCGGTCGGCAGCCCAGCCGAGCCGTGTGGCAGCGGCGATCGTGCGTGGGAGGCGGGCGGCCATGGCCCACCAGGAGGCGTTCGCGATGTCCTCGAAGCGCGGGTCGCTCTGGTAGCCGACTTGCTGCGGGGAGCCGGAGGATTTCGGGGCGGGTGAGGACTGCGTCACCCGCCCCATCCTGGTGCGTCCGCCGTGGGCTCTGGGGCCCTTTGAGCCGAAGTCGCCCGTGTGATGGACAGGACGTCTACAGGGCCCGAAGCGCCAGTTCGACAGCGGTGATCAGGAACAGTCCCGTGCGATACGGCGCCGCCTCGTGCGGGCTCAGCGCAGCCCGCTCGAAGGTCTCGGCGAGCACCGCGGCATCGAGATACCCCTGGTCGATGAGGTGCAGGTCCTTGCCCCAACCACGCAGCAGACCGGTGGCGTACTCGTGCACCGCGCGGTTCATCAAGTGGCCGAAGTTCTCCCGCAGGGCAGGGTTCACCACCGCCTCGGGCAGGCCACGGGCGGCCAGGCGCTGATGCAGGAGGAGCTTGTCCTTCTTCCACTCGATCGGCAGTCGCTGGCCGAAGCGCACCAGGTCGGCGTCGGTGAACGGGGCGAGGGTCCACAGGCCGCGGCGGGCAAGCAGCGGGGTGGCGACCTCCAGGGCGACCAGCGCTGTCTCCGGTGCCACGGTGGGCGGCGCAATGCCGGTATTGACCTCGCCGAGCAGATCCCGGACGCGTTCGCCGCACCAAGCGGGTGCGGACGGCGCCGGGGTTGCCCCGCCCTCTGGGTGGCGGACACGGGCGACTTCGTCACCGCCGAACCCGGACACCACCGTGATGATGTCGCGTGTCCGCACGGCTTGGGCGAGCGCGTCAGCGGCCTCCAGGTGCGGCTCGTCCAGCGGACTGATCGCCCCGGGGTGCGAGCGGCGCAGGGCGCCCGGCGACAGCGGTGGGTATGCCGAGGCGGGCACTGTGACATCGGCGGCGAGGTCGAAGTGCTCGATCACCGTGCGGCGCCGGAGCACCTGCTGCTCTCCGGCGTCGCCGCCGATCAGCATGGCGCAGGGCGTGATCCGTTGAGGGTGGTTCAGCGCGAGGGAGATGGCGAGGTTGGTGGAGTCCATCCCGCCCGACAACTGCGCGGCAGTCCGGCCAGGGGCGAAGGGGCGGCGGGTAAGGACGTGGTCGACGACCGACTCGAAGGCATCCACCAGCGCCGCACCATCAGCGTTCTCGGCCAGCTCGGAGGGCAGGGCATGCGCGGCGGCTGAAGGGTAGGCCAGGCGCAGGCCCTCAGCATCGGCGTACGCGGTGGAGCGCTCGGAGAGCCGCTGGATGGTTGTGAACAGCGTGTCGTGGCCGTAGCGGGGCCGGCCGACCAGCAGCCGCATCACCTCCAGCTCATTGAGCGCGTCAGGAGAGAGGCGCTCGCGTAAGTCCATCAGCTGCCACGAGCCGGTCAACCGCCCTTGCGCATGGGTGAGATAGAGCGGGCACACCCCGCCCAGCCCCGTCTGAAGTCGCACACCCTGCAGGCCTGCCTCAATCCAGATGCCCTGCACCGGCCAGCTGCGGCACTCCTGGACAGCGCGCTCGTACACCGCCTCATCCACCGGAGCCGGGGCGATCGACCGCAGCAGAGAGGCCCGGCCTGCGGCCCGTTCACGCACCACCATCAGCGTTCTGGCACCGTCGGTGACCGACCTCGCTTCCAGCGCTGGGTGGGACAGCGGCAGGATTCGGTCCTCTCCCCTGGCCCAGCCTCTCTCCTCGCCGCGCCACTGCCACGGTCCTTGAACGGCGCGCAGGTCGACCGAGCACTCCAGCATGTCCGAACTCCTTCTGTATCGGCCAAGACGACGGGGCCCGCGCGGCTCTCGGCCAGGCGCGGACCCCCGGTGGCGCTGTGCGATCAGCCGTCAGTCCTCGAACCGGCCCTGGTCCGAGGTGTCCGCGGCTTTCTCATCGAAGCGGGCCTCATCGCCCGGCACGGCGGTGATCTCCGGGCCGGCGAACACGGACTCCCACGGACGCGTCTGGTCCTGCATCGCGATCCCCTTCCTTGGCCAATCCCGGTCGACACAACGTCACCGGGCTTCACCAACTAGTGAAGTGCGCACGGGTGTTGGCGGGTAGCGTGGACAGCACGCGGAGCGGTATATCGGGTATACGGGGGCGGGATGCCATGGCCCAGCGCACGCCGAACTGCCAGCTGAGACAGCTCGTCGCCGATTCTGGTCTGACGTATGCGGTCCTCGCGGCAGCGGTGCGGGCCGTGGCCGCCGAGCACGGTGAGTGCTTACGCACCAACAAGTCCGCCGTCGAGCACTGGGTCTCCGGCGCCATTCCGGCTTCCCGCACCGGTCGGTACTTGGCGATCGCGCTCTCCCGCAGGCTCGGACGGCTCCTCACAACCGAGGACATCGGCCTTGGGCCCCTACGCGGGATGGAGGATGACAGCATTGGTCTGTCCCTCGGCGACGACCCGATCGACGCCCTGATGCCGATGTGGAGAGGCGAATTGGACCGACGCAACTTCCTCGCCACCTCCGCCTACTCCGTGGCGGCAGCCGCCCTGCCCCTGGGCTCCGTCGTCGACATCGCCTCACGCACCCGGGCCGGCGCCCGCACTGGTGCCGTCGTTGGCATGGCTGAAGTCACCGCGGTGCGCGACATGGTCCACCTGTTCTCCGAGATGGACGAACGTCACGGCGGACAGCACGGTCGCACCGCCCTCATCCAGTACCTCCGCGACGACGTCGCGCCGCTGTGCCGCGGTCGGTTCCGCACCGATGAGGTGCGCCAGCAGATGCTGTCCGCCGCCAGTCGAGGCGTGCACCTAGTCGGTTGGAAGGCCTACGACGCCGGCAACCAGGCCTTGGCACAGCGGTACTACCTCCAGTCGTTCGCCCTCGCCGCTGAGGGCGGGTTGGTCGGCCAGGACGGATTCGTCATGCGGACCATGGCCATGCAAGGGCTCAAGCTGAACCGGCCCGAACATTGCCAAGGCCTCGCCGAGACCGGCCTCAACCGCGCCAAGGGCAAGGTCGACGTCCAGACCGAGGCCCTCTTCCGCATCGTCCACGCCCACACCCTGGCCAAGACCGGCAGGCGGCAAGCGGCTCTCGCCGAGACCGAAAGGGCCCAGACCCTGCTCGCCACGGAACGAGGCGACGAAGTCCCCTTCTGGGCTCTGGCCTGGGGACCACCTCGAGCCTCTGTCCACTCCCGGGCCGCGAAAGTCTTCGAGACCCTCGGCGACCACAAGACGGCCGCGGAGCAGTACGGCCGCGCCGCTGCCGCCCGCCCGGCTATCACCTACGCGCGCATCGTCGCCCTCGACCTCGTCGCCGAAGCCGAGATGCAACTCAAGCAGGGACTCATTGAGCAAGCCTGCGACACGTGGAACCGGTCCATGGACCACATGAAGGGCGTCCACTCCGTCCGCACCCTCAAGGCCGTGAAGAGCATTCGGAGCGATCTCCGCCGCTTCCGCGCCCGCGGCGTCCGCCCCGCCGCGGAACTCGACGCACGCGCCACTGCCTTCCTGACCGACGCCTGACGTCACACCGGCGACGACCGGCCACAATGGCAGCAGGAAGACCGTCCGGCGATCGTGGTGCACAGGTTGGTGCCACGGGCTGTGCTGCTGCGGAAGGGGCGGTCTAGTGTGGCGCCATGCACCAGCCCGGCGGCCCGTCCACCCTCGATGTGTTCGATGCGCACTTGGAGGCTCTGTGGCGCGGAGCGGACCCTGCGGTCCGGCAGGATCCCGCCTCCCCGGCCACCAAGCAAGCCGACGAACTCCTCGACTGGGCCCGGGACCGGCTTCTGCTCATCCCCCGCGCGCCCCAGGACGATTTCAGGCGCAAGGTCGGCAGCCTGCTGACGGAGTTCCGCGGCCGTCGTTGTCCCTGGAACGCGGCAGCCCTGCGCCTGTTCGACGACGTCTACACCTTCACGGCCACCGGCCCTCGCCGCCACGAGAACTGGGCGCACGACGTCCTCGCCGTCCTGCACCGCACGGTCCGAGACCCCCGGGGCTGGATCCAGTTGGACTGGGACCGGGCCAACGACGCCCGTCACACGGTGCCCGCGTATCCCTTCGACCCGCCGGCCGCGTCGCGGTTTTCCGACTGCCTCCACCCCCTCGATGCGGACGCGGCCGCCGCCGCGCTCGCCGTCATGACCGAGGAATGGCAGATGGAACCCGCGCCCGTCCGCACCCGCCCGGACCAGGACTCGGTACTGGCAGACGCGCGGATGCTGCTCGACAGGTACGGGCCCACCGCACGCTATTGGACCAACGCGACGGCGGCCCGCGGCAACCCCGCCCCCGACTTCCTCGCCGCAGGCCTGCGGGGCACCGCTTCACACAGCTTCCTCACGTCCGCGTACATCGGCGGCCTCGACCTGTTCGACGACCTGGGCGTGATGGCCGTGGGGGACGACGAGGTAGGCGTGTTCTGGTCGATCGGGGCCTACTGACGCGTGCCCGGCAACGAGCTTCGCGGGCGGCCCCCGTCCACGGATCACCGTGTCGCTACTGATCTGTTCGGGATGTTGCCGTCTGGCTAGTGGGGCCCAGTCCGGTGCCGGTGAGGCAGCCGTCGATGAGTTCGCAGCGGTACTGGACGTGCCGCAGTCCGCGGCGCCGAGGGAGCGTTCAAGGTGGTCGTCGCCCGTGCAGGCGATGTTGGCCGGCCAGCCGCGCCGCGGTAAGGACCAGCCTGCCCTCCGCCGGGTCCAAATCTGGTGCATAGGAGGGGAGATAGATGATGGTGAGTCAGTCGTGGTCGGCCGTGTACTGGCGCATCCCCCCGTCCGGTGCGTGTTGAGGTTGTCCCAGATGAGGAGGGTAGGGGCCTGGAGTTGGATGTGGGCGCGGACGATTGATCTTTGGCAGCACGAGAGTGGCCGGGATCGTGGTTCCCCTTTGGGTAAGCACTGACCTCGGTTCGCCCCCGTGACCGCACGACCCAGCAGCGGATGGCAGGGGCCGTCCTCCCGGCAACGTGTGGATCCCCCGTCCGGGGAGATGAGCAGGGCCCTGTTACCGTGCGCCGATGTCAACGATCAAGCAGTTCCAAGTGACCTTCGACTGCGCGGAACCTGCGCGCCTGGCCGCCTTCTGGTGCGAGGTGCTGGGGTACGTCGTACCGACAGTCCCGGAGGGCTTTACCACGTGGGAGGAGTACCACCACTCGCTGCCGCCTGAGGACGAGATCTACTTCGCGTGTACTGATCCCTCGGGCGTGGCCCCGCGCCTGCTCTTCCAGCGAGTTTCCGAGGGCAAAATCGTCAAGAACCGGGTGCATCTCTGTGTGCGGGCCGGCGCCGGACTCGTGGGTGACGAGCGCCTGGCCACCCTCGAGGCCGAATGCGCACGGCTGATGACGCTCGGCGCGAAGCACGTGCTGACGCAGCGCGCCGATGGCGTCAACGAGTCGTGCATCACGATGCAGGACATCGAGGGCAACGAGTTCTGCCTCGACTGACTTTCCTCCGCGACTGCGAGCTGGGGAGCCGTCTCCCGGGCGCCTTCTCAGGCCCCGCATGCGGCGGAAGTCATCCCGTGAGAGCGAGGTTGTGCAGGCGGGCGACGCCGTGCACCGCGTGGTGCACGCCGTCGCCTCTCAGGCGGCAGTCGCCGTCACCGGGCATGCGACGGCAACAGCGCAGCCGCGGCATGACGTCGAGCTGGCGGCGAAGAAGGCCGCGCGGCAGCCGAGGAGAATCCGGTGGAGTAGTGGCCTGGGCTCTCCCTGAGTCCCTGTTCCTGTGGAGTTGTCGGCGACGATCAGCAAGACCGTAGGGTTGAACGCGGAGGGGAAGAACATGATTGATCTGGTGCTGTCGGGCGTATTGGTGCTCGCTGTCGGTGGGTGTGTCTGTGTGGTGTGGGCGGGGCGCGGCGGACCCCGCTGGGTCCGTGGCGTGGCGACAGCCACTCTCGCCGTGGCCGAGCTGGCGCGTCACTCCCATAAGAACCGACGCCGGAGCCCCACCAACAGCGGCGATAGCTAGGAGCGGTCAAACTCGCCTGGCCCGGTCAAGATCACCTGCCAAAGGTCACGCCGTTTCGACCCGCCGAGAGCATCGCAGGCTACATGCCGCTTGGTCGGGGCGTCGTTCCTGCACCATGGACCAGCCCAAATGGGGAATGCTCTGGCGGCGCGGGATGTCGGGCCGGCCGGCCTCCCGTGCCGCCGCTGTGCCGTGCGGTCCGGTGCTACTTAAGCATGTCTGCTGCCTCCACTCGGTGGAGGTGGATCGCTAGGTCGTGGGTCTGGGCGAGCCGGATCTGTGCGGCGTTGCCGTTCCAGGGGTAGGTGGCGCCGATGTTCTTGACGGTGCGTGGTGCGGTGAGCCAGGCGCGGGCCGGGGCGGGGGCGTTGCGCAGGTCCATCATGAAGTCGCGGTGGCGGACCCGGTCCAGGGTGTGCTCGGTGGTTCCGGGTGCGGCCGGGCCGACGGTGAAGTGGTGGATGGCGCCGTCCTGGCCGAGGGCGTTGAACGAGCCCTGGTCGAAGGTGAGGCCGACGCTCAGGTAGTCGCGGCCCAATTGCTCGCGGAGGAAGTCGCCCTGGGCTTTGGGGTGGGTGTTGGGTGAGTAGGTTTTGAGGGCGACGTGGCTGTTGTGGGCGGAGAGTGCGATCTTGTCGCCGGTCTGTCGCTGCCACCAGGTGACGTTCTGTGCCATGACCTGGTCGCGGTAGCGCATGCCGTCGGTGACGTTCTGTGGGTCGTCCCAGTCGAAGGCGTACATGGTGGTCATCTGGTGGATCGCGGTGGCGTGCTGGACGGCCCAGGTGTGCGCGTCGGCGTCGGCGTTCCTGCCGGGCCGCTGTTTGAGCAGGTCCAGTGCCTTTCCGGTTCGCTCGGCGAGTTCCTTGCGTTCGGCCAGCGGCTTCGCGAGGTACTCCTCAACGTACTTCTCGGCGTCGGTGGTGGGGCGCAGGCCCCGGTACAGCTCGGTGAGCTGCGCGCTGAGTTCGGGGCGGGCCTTGGCCGCGTAGTCGCTCACCTTGTCGTACAGCTCGGCTCCGGCGAACCCGTTGTCGTCGCCGACGAAGTGGAGGGGGTCCTTGGGGTGCTTGATGTTGTACGTGCGCATCCACTGGAGCAGGTCTCGGTATTCGGCGGTGTTCCAGAACTGGTAGGTGCCCTGGAACTCCTCGTCCATGATCTGCTTCAGGTTGCCCTCGCCGCGCAGGAGGTAGGCGTCGAGGCGCAGTCCGCTGCTCCAGGGTGCTTCGAGGGCGAAGGCACGGAAGCCCTTCTTCTCGACCAGGTACCGCGTGATGCGGTGCTTGAGGGTAAAGAACTCGTGCGAGTTGTGGGTGGCCTCGCCGATGCCCACCACCTTGGCGTCGCCGATCATCCGGCCGAAGGGGCGCAGGTCGGTCAGGCTGCCGCGGGGGTCGGTGGTGCGCAGTGGGCGGGCCATCTGGTCGAGGGCCGCCTGCGGGGAGCGGAACGCGGCGGCTGCGGTCTCCTGTGGGCCGGTGGGCGCAGCGGCGCCGGCGGGGGCCGATGCGGCGGGCGGGGTCGTGGCGGAGGCGGCGGCCGGGGCGAGGGCCAGGGTGGCGCCGAGCGGGACGAGGAGGGCGGTGAGCAGGGCCTTGTGCGTTTTCATGGGCCCAACTCTCGCCGCGCGGGGACGTGTCGGACCATCCAGTGTGCCCCCCGGTCGGCCCGGGAGTTAGCCACACCCAGGACCAGGACCCTGGTCCTGGTCCCCGGCCCTGGTCCCATGAATAGCGGCCTGGCCTGCCCCGGCCCAACTGGTCGACACGGATTCGGGCAGGCTGCCTTGACGCCGTGTCAGTGGTTCTCGATGACCGGAGGGCTGCGGTGCGATTCGATCGGCTCGGCGTCCGAGTGCAGCTCCTCGTCCGGTGAGGTCGCAGACGGTGGCGTTGGGCGCTGGCCCATGGAGCGGGGCTTACGGTTTGTGGGTGCCCCACAGGAGTTCGGCCGGCCAGCGGTGGACCCAGTCGGGCGGGCCGGTGTCGTGGTAGCCGTTGGGTGTGGCGGGACCCCGAGCGAGAGGAGCGAGGACGCGGCGCAGCCGCCGACGGCCGCGCCGAGCATAAGCACCGCTCCCGCCCACGCCGCTGCGCTCTTGGTCCTCATGCCGTGTCAGCTCCCCGGTACGCCGCGCCACGACGCCCGGGCCGGTGGGCGACACGAACCCGGCGATGCTAACCGGTGGACGGCCCGCCCCGCACGGCCCCCCACACACACGGTGCCGCCCCGCCGGTCCCGTCACTCGTCGAGGACAGCGGCCACCGCACCCGGGCCACCCCTCCCGCGCCCCCAACTCCCCGCCCAACAACCCCATCAGCGTCGTCTCCTCCACCCACACGGCAGCCACCCAGCCCGCCCACCACCACCCCACACAACATTCTCCCCGCTCAACCCTCCCCCCAAGGCGTTGCGTCCCTCGAGCTGCCCACCAGCGCCTTGACTGGCCTCGCCTCGGTGTGAACCGTTCCGGGTTCGGTAGGGACTCGATCGTTTGAGAGGATCGAGTTATGGCACGTCCTTCCCAGTACCCGCTTGAGCTGCGCCGTCGTGC
>NZ_JBSGUA010000047.1:0-10182 GCF_053607685.1 Streptomyces sp. NPDC055099
AACTGCGGCGGGTAGTTCTTCATGACCACGAGATGTCCGTTCTCAGATCCGCAGGATCCAGTGTCTCGTGTGTTCAAGATCCGGGGTCAAGGCCCGTCGTCATCGTCGTCGTCATCCCCGCCGTTACCGCCCCTGCGCACTGAGGAGCTGGTAAGGGCTTTTGCGGCGGCCATGCCGTCGCCGACGAGGATGTTGTGAAGCGATGCGTCGAAGACGTTTCCGGCACTCAACCACGTCGAGAAGACGCACGGCGACACTGTGCCGTCGGGCCCGACCGACGCGCGAGCGTCGCCGCAACGGCCGCAGAGTCTTGATGCGTTTGGTGCCGCAGCTCGTCCGAAGGGGCGAACCGTATCCGTCTTGATGCTCTCCACCCCCATGGCAGCCAGCTCAAGTCGTGCTTGTTGCACACGCTGGCCAGCGCCGCAGTCGATGATCCCGACCCGACCTCGCCACCTGCGAGTGGATCCGCAAGGGCGAGCCCTCTGCCTGATCGGCGACTCCGGCACCGGCAAGTCCCACCTGCTGATCGGCCTCGGCACCGCTGCCGCCATGGCCGGCTACCGGGTCCGAGACGCGCTGGCTGCCAAGCTCGTCACCGAGCTCGTGGAGGCCGCCGACGACTAACAGCTGACCAAGACCATCGCCCGCTACGGACGTGTCGATCTTTTGTGCATCGATGAGCTGGGCTACCTCGAACTCGACCGACGGGGCGCCGAGATGCTCTTCCAGGTTTTGACCGAGAGGGAGGAAAAGACCAGTGTGGCCATCGCCTCGAACGAATCGTTCGGAAATTGGACCAATACCTTCACCGACCCCCGGCTCTGCGCGGCCATCGTCGACCGCCTCACCTTCAACGGCGCGATCATCGAGACCGGCACCGAGTCGTACCGCCTCGCCCACACCAAGGACCAGCAGCAGCTCAAGGCGGTCTGAACCGGATCCGCCGACGTCAGCCGCTCGGCGCCTCGAACGTCTGCACCACAGTCCGGAAGGTTTCCCGACCGGGCTGAGCAGGGTTGATCAGCACCACGAAGTCCGGCAGGGCTCCGGGAACGGGCTGCCCCGCCTCGTCCTGACTGCCGGCTTCGGCCTGCCAGTCGATCAGGTGGACGACCACGGCATAGCGGCCCTCGGGCACAGGGTGTTCGATCACGTCATCCGAGGCGTCCCTGCTGACGTCCTCAATGCCACCCACCAGCGCGCGACCGCGGGAGACGAAGAGATAGGGCTGGGAAGCGACCAGCTGATGGGCCGTCTCCCGCTTGGTCAACCCGGCCGGCGCGATCGCAGTGCCCGACCGGACCAGAACACCGAACGTGCCGTCTCCGCCGACGTCGAGCGGGACCAGAGCACCCGCCTGGATGTGACGGACGATGTCCTCGTCCTCCAAAAGTTCGTCCTCCCAGGTGTCGTAATCGACGACGGCCTCGAAGCGCTGCGGATCCCACAAGACGAGCATTCCGGCATCTGTGGCCACCGTCGCCGGGACCTCGTCAAGGGGCTGCTGAGCGGTCACTCGCTCCTCCGGTCATCTCGCTGGCCACGCTCGAACCATCTGATTCTCCCAGCAAAGACAACGATGCATCTGGCGGGGCCGCGTCACGCCAACACCCCGGGCCACTTCAAGCCGCCACAATCAGCGGATCCGGCACATGCCGGGGCCGCTTCGGACCGCCCGACCGGGGCCGACTCAAACCGTCACGGCCAGCATTTGCTACACAGTCCGCCTCGTCGGCCGCAGCGATGTCCCTCCACGCGCTCGCGACCGTGTGTCCTGGGGTGGGTATGGGAGCCTGAACTTCTGCTGGTCGGGGCTGGGGTAGAGGCGTTGGTGGTCGCGGGCTGTGTGGAAGGTCCAATAGTCGTCGAAGTCGCCGTTGGTGATCAGTGCGCGGAGTCGGAGCACGGCTTCGACTCCGTCGAGTCCCCAGCGGGCGCCGGTGATGTCCAGGCGATCGGCGATCAAATGGCGGCAGGCGCCCTCGATGGCGCCGGTGGCGATGGGCCAGCCGGCTGCCAGTGCGGCGTAGTGGAGCTGGTCAAGATGGCCGGTGAGGTAGCGGACGCAGGTGGCGACGGCGTCTCGGCGAGCGGCGGGCAGATGTTCGGCTGTCGCCTGGGCGGTCATCTCCGCTCGGTCTGGGTCAGGGGCCCCCTGACGGCACTGTTGGGAGGTCGGCTTGGGCGAATCGGGGTTTGTCCGTGGTCGCCGGTAGGGGCGGCTGCCGACTGGCGGTCTGCTGGGATGCCGCCTTCAAGAAGGTCTCCGGGCTTCGGCCTCAGCCCCCTGCGCCCGCTTCCCCGACTACGCGGAAGAGGTGAGCCTTCGCCGCCCTGTCGTGGCATTTCGCCGGCGCGGGGTAGCCGGTCGTGGTGAGGTTCGGCCAGTCGAGGAGAGGAACGTCTTTCATGCGTGCTCGGAACATAGGCGCGTCAGCCGCCACGGCGTTGGCGCTGGTGGCCGCCCGCGACCTCGTGCAGAAGAAGCACGCACTGCTGAGGAACTTCCCCGTGCTGGGGCACGCCAGGTACGTGCTGGAGAAGATCGGCCCCGAGCTGCGGCAGTACATTGTGACGTCCAACGACGAGGAGCGGCCCTTCAGCCGTGACCAGCGCAGGTGGATCTACGCGTCGGCGAAGGAGGAGAACAACTCTTTCGGGTTCGGCACCGACAACGACGTCGAGCATGAGCAGGGTCACGCGTACGTGAAGCAGCGCACGTTCGCCGGTCGGCTGCCCGATCTGCGCGACGCGCAGGCGCCGTTGCCTGCGGCGAAGGTGCTCGGCGGGCCACGAGGCCGCGCGAAGGCGTTCCGCCCGGCGAGTGTCGTCAACATCTCGGCGATGAGCTTCGGCTCGCTGTCCGGCGCGGCCGTCACGGCACTCAACAAGGGTGCGGCGCTGGCCGGGACGATGCACAACACCGGCGAGGGCGGCCTGTCGCCGTACCACCTCAACGGTGGGGAACTCGTCTTCCAGATCGGTACGGCGTACTTCGGCTGCCGCGACGAGGACGGGACGTTCAACCTCGACAAGCTGAAGTCCGTGGTCGCGAGCGGGCCCGTCAGGGCGATCGAGATCAAGCTCTCGCAGGGTGCGAAGCCGGGGCTCGGCGGCCTGCTGCCGGGTGCGAAGGTGACCGACGAGATCGCCCGGATCCGCGGCATCCCCGCGGGCAGGGACTGCGCGTCGCCGTCGCGCCACACCGCGTTTAACGACGTCGACTCGATGCTTGACTTCGTGGAACTGCTCGCCGCGGAGACCGGATTGCCCGTCGGGATCAAGAGCGCCATAGGGGAAATGGGCTTCTGGGAGGAACTCGCCACCCTGATGGAGCGAGGTGATCGGGGGGTCGACTTCGTGACCGTCGACGGGGGCGAGGGCGGCACCGGGGCTGCTCCCCTGATCTTCGCCGACTCGGTGTCGCTGCCGTTTCGCATGGGCTTTGCCCGCGTCTACCGCGTGTTCGCCGAGCGCGGTCTGACCGACGACATCACCTTCATCGGCTCCGGCAAGCTCGGCCTGCCCGAGAACGCCGTCGTCGCGTTCGCCCTGGGCGCCGACATGGTCAACGTGGGCCGTGAGGCGATGCTGTCCATCGGCTGCATCCAGGCGCAGAAGTGCCACACCGGCGCATGCCCCACCGGCGTCGCCACCCAGAACCCGCGGCTGACGCGCGGCATCGACGCACCCTCCAAGGCTATCCGGGCCGCGGGCTACCTGCGCACCCTGCGCAGGGAGTTGCTGAGGGTCTCAGGCGCCGTCGGCGTCGCCCATCCCTCGCTCATCACCCCCACCGACATCGACATCCTCAACGGCGACTACGAGGCCCGCACCCTGGCGAGCGTCTACGGCTACCAGGACGGCTGGGGCTCGCTCGGCCCCGAGCTCGCCGATGAGATCACCGGGCTGCTCACCACCTGAGCACGTCCTTGCCCCCTCCTGAGGTATGCGAAAGATACGACTGCGGCCCGGTCAGTACGCGGCGTCAGGAGTGGGTGCGGTGCCCTTTGGGGCGGCTCGGTGCCGGGAGCCGCTCGTCGTGTGCGGTGGGGCGTGAGCGCCTTGGGGGTCTGTGTCGGCATCAGGCGCCGGCCACGGGGCGGGGGTGGTCTCTTCGCTTGGGGCCAGGCGCCTTGCGGCCTGCTTGGCCCGGCGGGTGCGTCCCGCACGGCTGGCGTTCTCGTCGTTGATGGCGTGCGGGCCGGCGCTGGGCCCGCTGATTGCCTGGCCGACCCCGGGGCCGCTTCTGTCTGGCTTGGACGAACCCCGTCAACGGGCCCGGGGTGGACGTGTTGACGTCACCCTGACCCCGCCAGTGCGGGGTGTGCCGCACCGCTACGTGCTGCCCGACATCGCGCACTGCCCGGCCCACGACGCTCCGATCTGCCCGCCGTGCTGCTCGGCGGACAGCCAGTTGCGGGGACGTACGGGTGCCGCACGAAGCCCACGGCCGGGCCCGTCCTGCTGCCGGTGCCCCAGCCGCCCGCCCTCCTGGGGCTTCTGGGGGCGTAACGCTGCGCGCCCGGGGTGTCAGCGGCCCGGGCAGCACAACCCGTACGGGGGCAGGGCCGCGGGGGCGGGTTACAGCGCCGAGTCGAGGTGCCCGAGGTGCTCGATGAGGTTCATGTTCCCGGCGTAATCCACCGGGCAGTTGATGATCGACACGCCCGGGTCCGCCAGTGCTTCACGCAGCGTCGGCAGCAGGTCCCCGGCGGAGGTGATGTGGTAGCCCTTGGCGCCGAAGCTGGAGGCGTAGGGGACGATGTCCGGGTTGGTGAAGTCGGTGTTGGAGTTCTCTTCGACTTCCAGGTCCATCTTCCACTTGATGAGCCCATAACCGTTGTCCTGCCAGATCAGCACGGTCAGCGGGATGTTCTCGCGGACCGCTGTCTCGATTTCCTGGGAGTGCATGAGGAACGAGCCGTCGCCGACCGCCGCCAGCACCTTGGCCTGCGGCCTGGCGAGCTGGACCGCGAGCGCGCCGGGCAGCGCGAAGCCCATGGTGGACAAGCCGTTGGAGATGAGGCAGGTGTTCGCCGCGTACGTCGGGTAGAGCCGGGCCATCCACATCTTCAGCGCGCCGGTGTCGACCAGCACGATGTCCTCGCGACCGAGCGCGGCGCGGGTGTCGGCGATGACGCGCTGCGGGGCCAGCGGGTAGCGCTCGTCCGCTGCGCCCTGCTCGAGTTCCCCTGCCAGCAGCGCGCGGGTGGCCGCGGTGTCCTTGTCGTCGATGCTCCACCGCAGGCCGTCGAGTTCGGTGGCAAGGGCGTTAAGGGAGGCGGAGATGTCGCCGATGATGCCGACATCCACCGAATAGCTGTCGTCGACCTCCGCCGGGAAGCGGTGGATGTGGACGATCTTCTTGTCACCGTCCGGGTTGATCCGGGACGGGTCGAACTCCTGCAGCTCGTAGCCGACGGCGATGACGACATCGGCCTCCTCGAACCCGAAGTTGGTGTAGTCGCGCCGCATGAAGCCGAACGTGCCGGTCGCGCACGGGTGGTCGTCGGGCAGGACACCCTTGCCGTGGAAGGTGGTCGCCGTCGACACGTCCAGCGCGGTGGCGAACGCCGTCAGCGACTTTTGGGCGCCGCCGCGCGCCGCGCCGTGTCCGGCGAGGATCACCGGCCGGCGGGCCTGGCGCAGCAGCTGAGCCGCCCGCTTGATCTGCTGCGGGGACGGCGCCTGGGGCTGCACGACGTCCCTGCGCAGCGGGCGCAGGTCCCCGCCGTCCGCCGCCTCGTCGACATCCTCGGGCACGGCCAGGTAGACGGCGCCGGGCCGCTCGGACTCCGCGGTCTTGAACGCGCGCCGCACCATCTCCGGGATGGCCCGGGTGGCCGGCACGCCCGCCGACCACTTCGTGACCGGCGCGAACATGCTCACCAGGTCCACGAACTGGTGGGACTCCTTGTAGTTGCGCTCCTTGCCCACCTGCGCGGTGATCGCGACGACGGGCGTGCTGTTCGTCATGGCGTCGGCGACGCCCAGCATCAGGTTGATCGCGCCGGGCCCCAGCGTCGCGGACATCACCCCCGCCGCACCGGTGAGCCGGCCGTGCATCTCCGCCATGAACGACGCGGCCTGCTCGTGCCGGACAAGGACGTAGCGGATCTTCTCCGAGCGGGCCAGGGCGTTGGTGAAACGGATGTTCTCCTCGCCGGGCACGCCGAACACCACCTCGACGCCCTCGTTCTCCAGGCAGCGCACCAGGAGCTCGGCCGCTCCGTCGGGGGTCTGCTTGCGGTGCTCGGCGTCGCTCACGCTGATCGTGTCCTCTCCCGGGTTTCGGCCGCGCCGACGGGCGGGCCGCTCAGCCGTCTACCCCGGCCGGCCGCCTGGACGCCTGGGGGCCGGGTCTTACGAGCCAGATCCTCGGATTCTTGATCGCCGCCCAGCGTTCCTCGTCGTCAGAGACCGCAGCCAGGGTCTGGTGGGTGCTGGACGCCATTCCAGAGCATCGGTGCTGCTCAGTCCACCGGCTGGCCACCCACCGATACAACTTCAGGGTGTTGTAGGAACGTCAATTCGACGGGCCTGTGCAGGGCACCACGCGCATCGCCGTGCGGGCCTGCCGGATCGGCGGCATCGACATCGAGGCGGGGCCTAAAAGCGTCGCCGCGGCGGCCAACCGCGACCCGGCCGCCTTCGAGTGGCCGGACGACCTGGTGCTCGACCGCTCCCCGAACCGTCACCTCGGCTACGGGTGGGGGCCGCACTCCTGCATCGGGACGACGGTCGCCCCGGCGGGCCTGGGCGCCCTGGTCGCGGCCCTGGCCGGGCACTTCGCCCGCCTGGAGGCCGCGGGCGACGGAGTGCGGCGGCGTACCGCGACCATGTGGGCCTTGGACTCGCTGCCCGCTGTTCTCCTTCCGCCGTTGACCCTTTCGCCCACCTCTTGGAGTCCGCCGTGCGCTTCCTGATCGGCAACCACATCGACCCCTCTATACGGGCGCGTGGCGACATGCGCGCCTGGACCCAGCGCCTGTTCTGGTTCGCCCGCCCCGGCGACCTTCTCGTCCTGTGCTGCGCGCCGGATGCGGAGTTCGCCGGCGTGCGGCGCGAGGACCTGACCGTGCTGGCCGTTCCGCCCGGCGTATGGGGAGAGAAGCTGCTCGATCCCGCCTGCCTGACGACGTGGGCGGACCCGAGCGACCTCCTGATGCGGCATTCTGCCTGGCGGCCTCTGCGCGAGGGTCGCTGGTCGCCGCAGTGGTGATGGCGTGTGGGTGCGCGAAGCGCAGGACCCTCCCCGCGCGGTTGCTGCCCGTCTGCAGCGACCGGCCTCGGCTCGGTGGGTGTTGCTGTTCACCGTTCGCGGATGTGCAGGGGAGAGAGGCCAGAAGGCCCCTCGGCCGCTGTTTGCTTCGCTGGGCTCCCAGGACCTGACGAAGCGCTTCTAGCCCAGCCGGGGGCTGTATCAACGTCGAGTCAAACTGCCACTCGACGTTGGCGGGCTAGCCGGTGCGGTACACCCGCCGACCCGCATCAGCGTGTCTCTTGCTCCCGCAGCGCACCACGTGGGTTGCGGTGCCGGTCCTCGGTGTCGAGATCACAGTCGAGACCGGTGCCAACTTGGCCCAGCTCGTCGGCATGTCGCTGCCCGCTCAAAGGCGCTGCAAGCCTGTTGCCCTCCGCGCAACCGGGTGCCGAGCTGCTCTGCGAGCGCGGGCAAGGCGCGCCGGTGCCGGTCGTATTCGGTCCGGTGCGGGAGACGCATCGCGGAACTCGGATGTGATCTTCGCTTACTTGGTTCCAGTGATCTAAATCCCTTCAATGACATGATCAATGAGGCTTATGTCCATGGAATGATCCTTCATGACCTACCGTCACCTGTCGATCGCAGTGACGGCTGAACATCCTATGGGGGACACGATGAAGCTTTCCGTTAACAAAGCATCGGCGCTGGCCGGTATAGCGGCGGTGGCCGCCTCCGCCATGCTTGCCACCACGGTTCCGGCGTTCGCCGGCACGGACCGGCCCGCGCCCACGACGGACGCCGCGGCGTCCATCGTGGAAAACGCCACTGGCACCACCAACCTGACCACCCCGCGTACAGGCGAGGGCAACCTGATCGCGGACGTGGCGGGAACGCGTGTGGAGATGCCCGCCACCAGCTCCGGCAAGATCGCCGTGACTGACCCTGAAGGGACTCGGGTGGCCATCGGCCTGCCGGGTTCGGCTGCCGCGTCGGCAAGCGCCACGGCCAACGGCACGGTGATGTACACCCAGCCCGACGGACCCGTCGACATTGCCGCCCAGGTCGGCCGGGACGGCAGCGCGAGTGCTCTGATCACGCTGAAGGACGCGTCGGCGTCCACCGAGTACCGCTTCCCGCTGGACCTGCCCAGTGGCGCCCACGCCGCGCTCCTGGAAGAAGGAGGCGTCGTGGTGGGCGACAGTGCCGGAGAGATAGTCGGTCTCTTCGACACCCCCTGGGCCAAGGACGCCAACGGCAAGCCGGTGCCCACCACCTACCGGCTTGAGGGGGACACCCTCATCCAGACCATCCAGACGGACAAGTCCACCGCCTACCCCGTCGTCGCCGACCCCAAGTGGTGGGACAAGACCAAGGAGATCGCAGGCGGCATGGTCAGCGACACCTGGAATTCCATGAAGTGCGGTGCCGCGCTCGCTGCGGCGTTCGCCCCAGGAAAGGCTGCCTTCAAGGTGATCAAGAACGCCGGTGGCGTCAAGAAGGTACTTGCCACCCTCGCCAGCGTGGACACCAAGAAGGGCGCCATGGCCGCACTCGGATCCGGCGGGTCGACGCTGTTCGGGATCAAGTCCATCAAGAAAGCCTGCTATGACGGCCTGAAGTAGACGTCCTGATTTCCTGATTTCTTCCCCTGAGGGATTGCTGTGAACACCCAGAACACTAACGCCGCGGGCCGACGGACCGTCCCCTGGCGCGGGGCGGCGATGCTCGCCTTCGGCTACGCCGTCTTCTACATGCCTCTGGCCTACTTCATCGACCACCCGATCAGCCTGCACTGGTTGCTATGGCCTGCTGTGGCAGTGGCCGGCCTGACATTTGCCGCCGACTGGAAGGGCATCGGCGACCGCCCCTGGTTCGTCAGGGCGATGTTCCTGCTCATCGTCGTGGTCGCGATCATCGGCGCCGTCCTGTCCTGACATCAGACCGTTTCCTGCGGCAACTCCGCTGCCGAGTGCGCTGGCTCGGAGGACGGACTCGGGGCAGCAGCAACTGTGGCGGGGCCGGGACGCCGCCCCGCCACTCTCGACGCCCGTATCACCACCGAACTCATCGGCTGAAACAGCGAGCGTTTTCAGCGTGGCCACTGATCGGGTGACGGGGCGATGTGTGATCAGGGTGCGCAACGGGCAGGGCTCCCGTGCCGTTGAGGGAGGTGTTCGACGTCTCAACTCAGCAGCACAGGAGCCCTGTTGGTTCCGTATCCTGCCGCACTCGACCTGCCTCATGCGCTGGTCGAGTGGGTCACGATGCTCATCGTCACCCGTGAGGGTGACCGGCGGTGCAAGCTGCCGCCGCACCGGCGTGCGCTGATCGCACTTGTGTATCTGCGCCGCCACGACACTCTCGCCCGTATCGCCGCAGGGTTCGGGATATCCGTCGGCACCGCACACGCCTACGTCACCGCGGTCACCGCCCTGCTCGCCGAGCAGGCGCCGGGCCTGCTGAAGACGCTGCGCGTACACGACCCGGATTTCGTCCTCCTGGACGGCACGCTCGCCGAGTGTGACCGCGTCGGCGACGGCAAGGCCGACTACTCCTCGAAACACAAGCGGCACGGGGTGAACGTGCAGGTCGTCACCGATCTCAGCGGAGAGATCCTCTGGCTGTCGCCTGCCCTGCCGGGCCGAACCCACGACCTGACAGCCGCCCGCACCCACAAGATCCTCCGGATCTGCGCGCGCCAAGGCGTCCCCGTCCTCGCCGACATGGCCTACATCGGCGCCGGCGACTGGGTCACCACTGCCAAGCGTCGCCCTCCAGGCGGCGAACTCACTCCGACCCAACGGACCAAGAATCGGACCCTGTCCGCAGCCCGTGCTCCCGTCGAACGAGGCATCGCACGGCTGAAGTCCTGGCAGATTGAACCGTTCCGGGTTTGATCGAGACTCTAGGTCGTGACTGTGACCTGGGGCTTCGTGGTTTCGCGGTAGTACGTGGTCTCGTATTCGGCAGGT
>NZ_JBSGUA010000048.1:0-9503 GCF_053607685.1 Streptomyces sp. NPDC055099
GAGCCATGGACGGCAGCCAGCATGAAATCCATCCCCACCCCGCTCGCGCGACCCCATCGTCGCGAACGATTGGGCCGTGCGAAAGAAGGTAGGGCCGCGTGAGCAGTGACCAGTGGAGTCTGCTCGCCGCGCTGTGCGGCGCGCTGATCGTGGGCGGTGTGCTCGTGGGCGTGCGCGGCGCCACCCCGGTGCCCGTGGCAGCAGGCCGGCCGCCCGCGCGCTGGGTCGTGCGGTGGCAAGCCGCGCAGGCTGCGCTCCCCGACGCCTGGGCCCGCCGCTACCGCTTCATCGTCGTCGTGGCCGCGCTGGCCACCCTCGGCGCCTGGCTGATCTGGACCCGGCCCGTGCATGGGCTGCTGGCAGGTCTGGCGGTGTTGGGGATTCCGTGGATCTGGAATCCGGCCGGCACCAGCAGCCGGCAGATCGTGCGCCTGGAGGCGCTGGCCGAGTGGATGCAGCAGCTGGCCGGTGTGCACGAGGCCGGCGGCACCCTCGACAGCGCGATCACTGCTTCGGCGACCCGGGCCCCTCAGGTGATCCGTCCGCAGGTGCGGCTGCTGGCCGCCCGGCTGCGGGTGGGCGCCAACCCGTCGATCGCCTACCGGCAGTTCGCTGATGCGTTCGCCGATGGGGCCGTGGACAACGCGGTGATGCTCTTCCTCACCCACGCCCAGGACCACGGCCCCGGTTTGAGCCGGGCCCTGCAGTCCATGGCCGGCCTCACCGAGCAGGAGGCGATCTCGCTGCGCAGCCTGGACGCCAAGCGCGCCCAGGTCCGCACCGGAACCCGCTGGGTGTCCCTCATCTCCCTGGCCATCGCCGCCTACATCCTCACCAACCCCTCCTGGGGCGAGATCTACCGCACCAGCTCGGGCCAGCTGGTGATGCTGGTGCTCGGGGCACTGTTCGCCGGCGCGCTGATGGGGATGCGCAAGCTCGCCCAGTCACGGCCCGCGCCGCGCCTGCTGGCCGCGCTGCCCTCCGCCGCAGTCCACGGCCCGGGCGCGCCCGGTGCCGGGGGCGTGGCGGCGAGGGAAAGGAAGCAGAAGGTGAAGGGAGCCCTGCTGTGATCGACCCTGGAGCACTGGCGTGCGGCGCGATGGTGGGCGGCGGACTGTTTGTGCTGGTACGTGAACTCCTGCCCTCCCGACCGGACATGGACGCGGTCCTGGACCGGCTGGAGAACACCGCCCCGAACCTCACCCACACCCCCCGCACTCCCTCCCCCGGCGGGCGACGGCACCGGCAGGACGGGTCGGTGTGGGAGCGGGCCGGGGAGCAGATCCTGGCCTCCCACGGGCACCGGCTGACCGTGCCGCGCACCGACCTTGAACTGCTGAACAAATCGGTGGCCCATCACGTCGGAACAAAGGTCGTCGGCTCGCTGCTGGCTCTGCTCATGGTGCAAGCCGGCGGCCTGCTCCTGGGGTTGGCGTGGGCCCCGCCCTTGCTGGCGTCGCTCGCCTTCGCGGCGTTCATCTGGTTCGACGCGGATGCCTCGGTGCGCCGCCAGGCGAAGGCGGCGCGCCTGGAAGTCCGCTACGCCATCGCCTCCTTCCTGGAGCGCGCCCAGCTGGAGCGGGGCGCCAACGTAGGCCCCGAAGCAGCGGTGCAACGCACCGCCGAGGTCGGCGATCACTGGATCCTCACCCGGATCAGCGCTGCCCTCAAGCGCGCCGAACTGGCCGGCATCCCGCAGTGGGAGGCGCTGGGGCAGCTCGGAGAACAGCTCGACATTCCTGAACTGGCCGCGCCCGCCGAGTCGTTCTCGCTGGCCGGGGCGGGCGCCTCCATCCAAAAGACGCTGGCCACCCAGGGCTTGTTGCTGCGCCAGCGACTGCTGACCGACCGGGAGGCGGAGGCGAACGCGGCCTCCGAGCGCCTGGTGGTGCCCGGCACGGTCCTGTTCACCGTCGTGCTGGTGATGTTCGCCTACCCGGCGTTCAGCGCCCTGACCCACATCTGACGACCAACCACCTCGCGCGTAGATGCGGGGAACAGACGAGGGGACACAGATCATGAAATTAAACGTGCTCGACCGGACCGCCGTGCGGCTGCACACCGCGTGGCTGACGCGCGTGGAGAACATGTCCGGCCACCGGCGGGACGCGGGGATGGAGACCCTGGAAAAACTGATCCTGGGGGCGGTCGTGCTGGGTGTGGCCGTCGCGTTCGGCACCGTCTTCAAGGACACCTCCACCACCCTGATCGACCGGTTCAAGGCCGCCGTCGGCGCATGAGTGGGGCCATCGAACGGTGGTGGCGACACCGGATCCAGGCCGCACGCTCCGGGCAGCGTGACCGCGGGATCGCCACCCTGGAGTTCCTGATCATCGCGCCCCTCCTGCTGTTCGTCTCCCTGCTCGTCCTGCAGGTGGGGGTGTTCTTCCTGGCCAGCACCGCCGCCCACACCGCGGCCCGTAAGGGTGCCCAAACCGGCGCCGCATTTGAATCCTCCCCCGCAACCGGGGCGCAGCGTGCCCAGTCCTGGCTCGGCCAGGTCGGCGTGGTGCAGCAGGCGCAGGTCAGCACCGCGGGCTCCACGGGCGAGCGGGTGCGGGTGACCGTGACCGGCCGGGTCATGAACTTCCTGCCATGGGATCTGCACATCGAACGCAGCGCCGAGGACACCGTGGAGAAGAACCCGTGACGGCGAACAAGATTCTTGCCAGCCCGCGACGGCCCCGCCCGGCCCGCCGGGTGCGCGGCTGCATCACGGCCCGTGCCGCCCAGCTCAGCGGCGACCGGGGCTCCTACACGCTGGAAGCCATCCTGTGCCTGACCGTGCTGGTGCCGATTCTGGGCATCATTGCCGCATTCGGGCTGGCCGGACTGGGCGACAGCACCGCCGCGAACGCAGCCGCGGCCGCCGCCCGCGCAGCCAGCGCATCGCACGACCCCGACACGGCGCAAGCCCGCGGCCGCCAGGCCGCGTTGAGATCCCTGGGACAGGCGCAGCGCACCTGCGCGAGGTCGGACATCGTCATCGACACCAGCAGCTTCCCCACGGCTCCCGGGCAGCGGGGCACCGTCACCGTCCGCGTGAACTGCACGATCCCGCTCGCCCAGCTGGCAGTTCCCGGCCTGCCAGGAACCACAACGCTCACGGCGACCCGGCACAGCGCCGTGGACCGCTACGTCGAGCGCACCGGCGCGGGGGAGGGCCCGTGAGCCGACCAGAGCGCGTGTCCCGCACGCTGCGCCCGCGCCACCGGATGGACAGGGATCGGGGTTCGGTGACCCTGTACTTCCTCGGCTTCGCCCTCGTCGCGATCGGCCTGTTGGCGCTGCTCGTCGACGGCGGGCGATTGCTGATGGCATCCGCCGATGCTGAGGACATCGCCGCGGAGGCGGCCCGCAGCGCCGGGCAGGAGATCAACGGGCCCGACGCCATCCTCGGTGAGGGAACGCGCGCCGACCCACACCAGGCCGCCGCCATTGCGCGGGCCTTCCTGGCCGATGCCGGAGTCCAGGGCACGGTGACGGTGGCCCAGGACGGGCAGCGCATCACCATCACCGTGCAGGACACCTATCAGACGCTGCTGCTGGGCGGGTTCGGCTACTCCAGCCTGCACATCACCGCGCACGCCGACGTCACGCTCGAACGCAGCGACCCCGGAGCCTAACGATGCCCCACCCCTCCCACGGCCACCCGCCTCTCGCGGTACGCCTGGCGCGCGCCGCGCTCAGCCTCGCCGCCCTCACCCTGCTGATGGTGGGGGTGCCCTGGGTACTGGTCGCCGCCGGCACCCTGCCCGGCCGTGTGCCCAGCGGCGCCGACCTCACCGACGCGCTGATGTCCCCCGACGACGGCGGCGTGTTGTTCACCCTGCTGACCGTGATGGCGTGGACGTTGTGGGCCTGGTTCACGCTGGGAGTACTCACCGAACTCCCCCGCCTGGTGCGGCGCCGCCCCTCCCGACGGCATCGTGCGCTCAGGGCCCCGCAGCGACTGGCCGGGCTCCTTCTGGGCGGGCTATTGGTGCTGCCCGCCGGCACCGCGATCGCCGCGCCGACACCTGCAATCGCCGCCACCGCACCCCTCCAACCCGCCACCCACGGCGCCGACGCCGACCAGGATGCCGACACCACCGACCCTGCGCCTCCCCCCGCGCGGACTGCGGGCACGGGGCCGGTGCATGTGGTCAGTGAGACCGGCGAAACGGTATGGGACCTGGCGGTGGAGTATCTCGGCTCCGGTACCCGCGCCCAGGAGATCAGGCACTTGAACCCGCACCTGCCCGATACCGCGCTTTTGCCCGCTGGAACGGCCATACAACTGCCCGCCAATGCCCGCATCCCGCAGGCGCTACCCGGTGCCAGCACATCGGCCGTTCCTGACCCGCAGATCCAACACGCCGCCGGCGAACAGCCGATCAGCACCGCCCAGGATCGCGCGCCGGGCAAAGAGCGCACGCACACCGTCCGGCCAGGCGAGTCACTCTCCAGCATCGCCCAGAAGGAGACCGGGAACGCCGCACAGTGGCCGCAGCTGTATGCGGCGAGCAAGAATACCGACCAGCCCGACGGTACTCCCCGCCTGTCCGACCCCGACCTGATCTACCCCGGACAGCAGATCACCATCCCAGCAACCCATGAGTCCAAGGCACCGCGCGACCAGCAACGGCCGGAGGGCCAGGGGCGCGAGGGCGACGACCCCTCCGATGACAATACGGACGAGCAGCGCCAGGACGAGGAGAAGGACGGCGGCAGGACGGGAGGAAGCAGCTCTGAGGGCGGCGCGGGCAAGCCCACCGCACCAGCCCGCCCCACTCCCCCACCGGCCACAGAGCCGGGCACAGACAAGCCGTCGACGCCACCGTCTGAGCGTGACACATCATCGGGCAGGCCTCACTCCCCCTCGCCCCCTGCAGTCGACAGCCCGGCCCCGGCACCGTCCGATGCCAGCGAACCCTCCAACCTACTGAGCGCGCGTACGGTTGGGGTGCTGGCATCGCTGGCGGCCGCGGTGACACTGGCCCTGGCCATCCGACGCATCCTGCAACGCCGCAGGGCCAAACCCGGCGAACGCATCGCCATGCCAGAGGAAGTCTCCCCCACCGAAGCGCAGATGGCGCAGGCCGCCGAGCCTGCGGGCCCGTTGCGGCTGGACCGGGCCCTGCGCACACTGGCCTACCAGGCCTCCCGCGACGGCCAGGCGCCGCCCGCGCTGCGCGGCGCGCGCATCGACGACCGCAGCGTCCAGATCCTGCCCGAGGACCTCCAGGCCGCCCCCGCCCCTCCGTTCACCACGAGTAAGGGCGGCTGGTGGGTGTGTGACCACGCCACCGAACTGCTGGATGAGCAGCATGCTCAGCAGGTGGACGCCCCCTATCCGGGGCTGGTCACGATCGGCGCAAACGAGGCGGGTCACCTGGTGCTGCTGAACCTTCCGCACGCTGGCGTAATCCTCCTGGAAGGCGAGCAGGAGCCCCTCGAGGAGGTCCTGACCGCCATGGCGCTGGAGCTGGGCATGAGCCCCTGGGGCACAGACGTGGAGGTCGTGCTCGTCGGCTTCGGGAAGGGGCTGGACCAACTCCTGCCGACCTCCCGGATCGCGTACATGCGCGAAAGCGCCCACGCTGCACGGGACTTCGCCGAGCGGCTCCTGGAGGCACACCAGGAGGCGGAGCAAGCGCGCGCCCCCTACCTCATCCTGTGTGCGTCCCCGCTGACCGCAGACAGTGCGTGGCAGATCGCCGAAACCCTCGACAGGGCCTCCGGCGTCATGCAGGCGGCGCTCATCACACCGGCATCGTCCGCCAACCTGCTTTTCGAGCAGAGCGAGGTGATCGACGCGGCCAACAGCGAACCGCAGCGCATCGACATCCTGGGCACCGACATCACCCTGCAACGCCTCCAACGCCAAGCCATCGATGAGATCACCGCTGCGCTGGCCGTCTCCGGCCAGGACACTCATGCCGCTGCCGGCGCCTGGCAGCACGTGCCCGCCGAAACCCAGACCACCCACGCCGCCCACGCCGCGGCCGCCGCCCGGCAGAGGCACCCGGCACCCGACACCGCCACCCACCTCCCTGGACCGACCCACCGTGCCCCCGCCGGTGAGAGCACCGCTCACAGCGACCGCGCACCAAGCGCCACGGTCGGCGAGGAACTGGGGATCTTCCCCGCTCTGCTGGCAGCGTCCCCGTCCCCCGCCGACGTCCACCTCCCACGCCCTCCAACTGCGCTTCAGGAAGCGGAAGCCTCGGCCGCACCCGAAACCCGCCATGAAGCCGAAACCCTGACAGGCTCCCTCCTCCCCGGGTCAAAGACAGCCCCTGCTCCGGAAAGGGCCGGCACCCCGGGGGCTGATCCTGGCATCGCACCGCGCCCTCCTGCCCCCCACGCTGCACCAGATGTTCCCGTCATCCAGGTTCTGGGACCCGTCACCATCTCAGGTGTCACCGCTTCCCCGCATGGGACCCGCGAGGCGCAACTGGCCGCGCTGCTGCACCTGAAACCCGGACGCAGCGCCGACAGCTTGTGTGCCGACATGGACCCGGCCCACCCCTGGTCCACCGACACCCTCAACGCACGCCTGGGCGGACTACGCCGCAGCCTCGGCCAAGACCCCGACGGCAACCCCTACGTACCGCGCCGCTCCGTGAAGTCCGACCCTTACACACTCTCCGAGACAATCTGCTGCGACTGGCACGGCTTCCAGCACGCCGTCGAAGCAGCACTCCCAAAAGGTCCCGCCGGGCTCACCCAGTTGGAGAAAGCCCTGCACCAGGTTCGCGGCCGCCCCTTCGGAGCACAGCCCCTGCCCTGGAGCGAACCCTTACAGCAGGAGATGGCGATGCGCATCGTGCACGTCGCGCACACCATCGCCACGCACCGCCTGGCCCCAGGCCCGCACCACAACCTGACCCTGGCCCGACAGGCCATCTCCATCGGCCTGGAAGTCGACGAGGCTGCCGAAATTTTGTATCGCACGTGGTTTCAAATTGAAGCGGCCGCCGGGAACCGCAGCGGCCTCACCGTCGCGATCTCCCGCCTGGACCAGGTCAACCGCTCACTCGGTCTCCCGATGGAGATCGAGACCGAGCAGCTCATTCACCAACTCCTCAACCACAAGAGCCCGCAGGGGCAACCGTAGACAGGGAGGGGACCGCGACTGCGACCACAGCCCTGACCGCGGCCGCGACTGCGATGAGCGCCGTGACTGCGGCCGGGGCCAGGACTGCGACCAAGGCTGGAACCGGGGCCACGACCCGGCGCCGACGCGGATGACCGGCAACCGGTCCGGCCACCGGTCACGCGGCGCGGGCCCCGTGGCGCGAGCGAGCGTTCGAGCATCCGGTCATTCGTCTCACTCGTCGCGCAGGCCGTCGGGACGCATCATGCGCCACATCGCCGGCAGGCTCAGCAGCGTGACCAGCAGGACGACTCCGCCACCGACCCCGGCCATCCCCGCAATGCCGCCCCAGGCCACCGCGAGCGGCAGGCCCGCCATCTTCAGCAGCATCGAGCCGAGACCCAGGCCGCCGACGACGGCCAGGGCCAGGCCGAGCAGCACCGGCAGCGCGGTCTGCCACAGCACCGACAGGCCGAGCGTTGAGCGTTGGGTGCCGAAGGCGACGAGCACCGCGAGCAGCTTCCTCCGCTCACGGAGCTGGTCCAGCATGATCACGAGCATGCTCGCGCCGATCAGCAGCAGCGTGACGGTCGCACCGATGAACAGGCCGCGCTTGATGTTCGTGAACTCCGGTGCCTGTTCGGTCTGTACGTTCTCTTGGACCTCGAGCAAGGGGTCGATCCGCGCGGCGGTGTTGCGGACTCGCTCGGCCGCGTCGCGGTCGGCAGGGTCCAGCTTCACCAGCAGTTCCGTGCCGGCGTCCGCCAGGTCGTGGGTTCTGATCGCCTCGGGCGTGGCGAAGACGCCGGTCGTGAAGGACCCCGCCGGATCCGGCACCACCTGCGTGGCACGGGTGGTGGCAGGGACGGTCCACAGCTTGGGCGCGGCCTTCGGGGAACGCCGGGCGGGCCGCGCGGCTGCTCGGCGCGGCGGCCGCGGCCCGCTCCTCGGCGGGCACACCGCTGCCGGCAGGGGAACGCGGTGACGTGGACCGGGTGACGGCCGCGGTACGCGCGGTACTTGACGAGGCGGACTTCACGGAGGCGTTTCAGGACGCGAGGCTGGCGTTGTGGACGATGACCGCCTGGTAGCGCCGCTCGAAGTCGGCCTGTTGGATCACCGCCTGGACTTCGTGCTCCCGCCAGGCTGCCTTCGCGGGGTCCTTGATGTGACGCTTCCGTACACCCTGGTGCGCAAGGCGCTCCACTACGTCCACGATCTGCGGCTGTTCGCTGTGCTGCCGTTCGGCGTCCCAGACGACATAGATGCGGAACTGCGGCAGGTAGCGGCGCAGCGTGCTGGGGTCGACCGGACATCCGTTGCGGCCCGTTACTCCGCAGTCGGCCAAGAAGACCGACAGCTCCTTGTCCGAGGGCTCCGTTCCGTGGGTGGTCTGGTAATCGCGCCAGGCCAGGTAGTAGCGGTCCACGGTCGTGAGCTGTGCGGCGGCCGGACCAGCTGACGCGCGTGGTTCCGTCTCGTCCTCGCCATCGGGAAGCGGCGCGTTGACGCGCCGTGAGCGCACCTGCTGCTCGGGGACCGGCGCCCGGCGGTCGTCCTGTTCTGCCGTGCACGTGTCCGTGGTCGACTCCGCCGCAGGATCCGGCTGCTCCTCCATGCCGGTGGAGGCTTCAGCCGCGACGGCGCCGAGATGCGCGGCCAGCAGTTTCTCATCGAGGGCCTCGTCTCCTGCGGCGAGGCCAAAGCGCTCGGCGAGGAAGGAGGCGTAGGCCGCCACGTCGGAGAGCTTCCCGTTCTCGGCGGCGTACTGGCGGGCGGCATCACAATAGAACTGCGCCCGCTCATCCGCGTGATCACCTTGATCGTCTGGGGCTTGCGCCGCACCGCCCGACGGCAGGGAGCGGCCGGCGTCGCGCTGCTCGAACGCGAGGGTCATGGGGCGCAGCTGTTTGTCCGTGAGCGGGGCACCGGTGGGTTGTGTGATCCCGTGCGCATCCATCAGGTAGGCGGCGAACTGGTGGGCTGTGGGATACGTGCCGATCTGCGCCACGCACCCGAGGTATGCCCAGAAGTAGGTCTCGGAGTAGGAGCCGTCCTCCTCCCTCAAGGCCGTGACGGTTGCCTCCGGCTCGTCTACGGCGGGGAGGAGCGGATGCTCCTGCGGTGGGCCGAGCCGGATGCGCTCCTCCCCCGCGTCCGGGGCCGGGCTCTGTTGCGCGTCCAGCCGCTGCATTTCGGCAGCGGCCGCCTCCTGCGCCGCGTGCGGCCGTCCCGAGGTGTCGATGCCCGCGGCCGCGAGCCCCGCGGGCCCCGCCTCCGCGAGCGGTACGCCGAACCGCGCGAGGCGCAGGGGCATCAGGGACTCCACGGGGGCCTTGCGGCGCCAGGAGCGGCCGAAGCGGGCCTGGAGGCGGGCCTGGTAGATGAGGCGGTCCTGCTCCAGCTGGATGACCTGCTCGTA
>NZ_JBSGUA010000049.1:0-9142 GCF_053607685.1 Streptomyces sp. NPDC055099
GGGGCGGGCTGGTCGACCATGACGGGCGTGTCCGGGTCGGCCGGCGCAGACTCCGAGGCGGGGGCGGTGGGGGCGGGTTTGCGGGCGGCACGGGCCTTGTCCAGGTCGACCACGTCGGCGCCGTGGTCGGCGGCCATTTCGGCTTCCAGGCGGTTGAACAGTTCGTGGTCGTCGTCGGGATGCTTCACTGAGACTTCCTTCTCTCGCAGAGGGAAGGCGGGGCCTGGTCCGTCGCTGTAGGAGGTGTGCGGACGGCCCCGCCGGGAGTTCAGGCGGCGTACTGCTCGGGGTAGGCGCACGGCACGCACGTGCCGAGCGTCGGGGGGATGACGTAGCCGGCGTCACGCCGGCAGACCGGGCAGGTGCGGCGGGCGGTGTTGGCCTTGGCGAGCGCCGCCCACCGGGCCGGCGTCATCGGCCTTACCGGCTTGGCGAGGTCGATGCGGTAGAGGTAGGCGACCAGCGGGCCCCGGCGGCGGCGCGGCCGTTCGAGCTGCGCGGCCACCTGCTGACCACCGGGCCGCAGGCCACGGGCGCGCAGTTGGCGGCGGGTGGCGTAGCCGTCCGGGGCCAGGCGCCACCGGTAGACCGAAACCAGCGGGTTCGTGGAATCTGAAGACTGTCTTGTTGGGAACCCGCTCGTGGGGTGGGGCTCTCCTGGGTGGCGCAAGCGGGTTCGGGGAGCTCAGCTCACCCGTGTCCTGCCCCAATGCCGACGAAAAGCACTCGTGGTCTGGCCCGACGGCTGATAGAGATCGCAGATGACTAACGAAGATCTCGGTTCCCTGGACCGTATGCTCGCTGAGCGCTCATGTGAGCGTTTGGTCTTGGAACTCGTCCGAAGGCTTGATCTCGGCGAACCGAGCACGGTGGCCGACCTGTTCACCCCGGACGGAGTCTGGGAGTGGCCGCGTGACGGTCGTCTTATCGAAGGACGCGAAGCCCTTCGCCACTACTTCGGATCCCGGCCGGCGGACCGGCTATCCAGGCGGATGTGTACGAACATTCTGGTCACAGTTCACTCGACCAACGAGGCAACGGCCACGACCTATTTCGCAACTTACCGGGTCGATGGCTATGCCGAAGGCCTGCTTGTTCCACCCCGGTTGCCGGCAAACATTGGTCACTATGAAGACACCTTCCGCAGGACCGATGGTGTCTGGCTTCTGGCGAAGCGAACTCTGGTCCTGCCGTTCGGTGGGCCGACGGAGCGTCTCGGGGAGCCTGACCACGCTGGCAAGAGCAGCTGATCACCGCGACGCCGTCCTCCGCTTGCCCAGTGAGCAGCGTCAGACGGCGGCGACTTCCCGAATCCTGCATAGCATCGCAAGTTACCGGCCGTACTCGCAGAATCTGCCAGTTGCTGCGAACATCTCACGCGTACCGATCAAGGCTGATTTGAGGGCTCCTACCTCCCCACTTGCACCTCTATCGGCAGGCGCATCGCGAAGGAACCCGCGTGAACTCCAGTTGGCAGCGTGGACATCAGGCGACGCGCTTCCACGCGGCCCGCAGCCGGACCTCAGAGGCGGAGTGCCCGGCGGCCCGGAATCGGGCGGCCATGTCGCGGTACGACAAGGGTGGCGTCTGGCTGTGCCGGATGTCGTGAACAAGCGTGTCCAGCGCGTCATCCGACAGCGCAGGCGCCCCCGGTTCCAACGCCGGTACCGGGTCGGAGGGGCCCCACACGGGGAGTTCCCAGCGGGGTGTGACGCCGGGCGTGACGGCGGTCGTCACGCTGGTCAGCGCCCTGCCGGTCTCCTCGCCCTTGCGGGCGGTCTCCAGCGTCGACCACGCTCCAGCGAGCCTCTGCGCGGTATCGGCCTGGACGCGTGCGACGCGGGCTCCGGCTTCCGTCACGGCCGTCAACCGGGTCTCCTCGGTGGCCGCTTCCGCCCGCAGCCGGGCACGGGCCACGGCCGCTTCGTCGCGCGCCTCCTGCTGGATTCCACGGATCGCGTCCAGCGCGAGCGGGGTGAGTGAGGTGCGTTCCCACAGGCTGTGCACGAGCCATAGGGCCTTGGCCGCGATCGGCAGCCAAGCCACAGCCAGCCAGGCGCCGGCGGAGTGCTCGGCGGTCAGCGCATGCGCGACCAAGACGCCAGCGGCGAGAACGCCGAAGGACCAGCCGACCGCCGTTACGGCGCGGTTGTGGTCGCCCTGCGCGGCCAAGCGGCGTTCGTAGGCGAGGGTGGCCAGCCATCCACCGTCGATACCGAGACCGACGACCAGGGCGACCGGCCACGGTACCGCCGCCCCCAGCCACATCATGACCACCGCGAGGGTGAGCACCATCGACACGGCCGTCATCGCGACAGCCGGAAACACGGTCTTGGCCTTCACCGGACACCTCCCGCCGGGGCACGGTCGGCGGCGGGGAGGTCGGCGTACGCGGTCAGGACGATGACCGCGCCGGCGAACGAGCCCTCAGCCGCCAGGACGCGGGTGCGGCCGTCGCTCTGGGTGCGGGCGTCGACCGCGTCCGGCGCGATACGCAGCGCGGTGCGCCACTGCTCGAACGCGGCCAGGCTCTCGCACGAGGTGTCGTGGAAGGACAGCCGCAGCCGCTCCGGGTAGAGCGGGGAGACGTCCACGTCGGGGGCGGGCAGGCCGGGGAAGTCCACGGCCAGCAGTCGCAGCGTCCGCAGCGGGATGGCGAGTTCTTCCAGCGTCATGCCGCACCCCCGGGCATGCTCGTACCGGCCGCGCGGTTGACCAGCGCGACGCGGGCAGCGAGCGCCCGGCGCCGGGCCCGGCGGATACGCCGCTCGTCCAGCTCGCTCGGGGTGCGGTCAAGGGTGACGATGTGCGCGTCCAACAGGTCGACGTCCGCCAGGATGACGGGCATCTCCTGCTCGATCGCGTCCAGCTCTGCAGCGGTCGGTTCGATGAAGTCCGCGAACGCCGTAGCGGCGTCCTGGTATGTGACGATGTCGCTCATGGGTCGTGGTTCCTTCCAGAGAGGAACGGCCCGAACGCGGCTCCCGGGTGGCCCCCCGGGAGTCGCTTGCCGTTGGAGTCGGTTCCGGCTCCCCGCGCTCCCGTCCGTACGTCCTCACGCCATGCGCGGAACGGACGGGCGGGAGAGGCAGCCGGCCGCAGCGTGACGTGCTGCGAGCCGTGGCGGACCGTGCTTGCTGTCCAGGCGCCGCCGGCCGGTCCGAGCGGCGGCGCCCTTGTATGTCGTCGGTTCACGACCGACCTCCCGCGTTCGCAGGGACACGGCTTGCACCGGTGCTCCGTTGCCACGGGGCACCGGTCCCGAGCCGGTGAAGTCGGGTGCGTCATCGTCACTGCTCTGACGCCAGCAGGGCGGCCCACACCGGGCGGAACCCCAGATCAGGGGTCTTCTCCGGAGCCGGTGGGCTTGGCATTGCCGCCGACGACATCACCCGGTCGTCGCGGGGGCGGTCTCACTCTTGCCGCCACGTGCGTTGGGGCCCCGCTGTACTTCCCCACACCCGAGACCGGGTGGCGCCTGCCAGGCGCGTAGGGGGAGAGCAACGGTTCACCACGGTGGTTTGCCCCCGGACCCTCGCCCTAGGCACCTGCCGTGACCGCCGCTCTCGCGTCGGCCCCGCACGATCACTGTTCAGTTCTCAACTAACGGCCGCTTCCTTCGTACTCACCCCCAGCGAGAGCGGGGGCTTTCCTCCGTGCGATGCGATACCTATTTTACAGGTACCGCATAGGGGTCCGTCAAGTACAGCGACGCAATCTCTTCGTCTCGCGCCGGGACGTCTTGACGTATCTTCAGAATCGCGGCAGGTCAGGGGAGTTGGTCACCCCACTCATGGACAGCTCTGGGACTTCTAGCTACGGTCAAGAAGTCCCTAGACGTCCCACCGGGGGTGCAGATGTCGAACGAGCGCTTACGAACCGCTCTCCTCACCCGTGGCATGACTGTGCAGAGCCTCGCTGAGGCGATCGAGGTGAGCCCCAAGACGGTCGAACGCTGGATTACCCAGGGCAAGGTGCCGTACCTGCGTCACCAGTACGCGACGGCAGCGGCCCTCAAGGTCGACGTGACCATGCTGTGGGAGGACGGGCGGACCGTCGACAGTGCGGCGGACCTCACGAAAGCCGAGATAGCGATGGTCTACCCGCATCGCCACACGGTGCCTACTGGCCTCTGGCGAGAGCTGTACGGACGTGCAGAGCGAAACCTAGACGTCCTCGTGTACTCGGGTCTCTTCCTGTCTGAAGACCCGCTCTTCCATGACCTCGTGAGGGCGAAGGTGGAAGCGGGGGCGCGGGTGCGCATCCTGCTGGGGGACCCGGAGTGTGCGGCTGTCCGGCAACGCGGCATTGACGAGGGACACCACATCATGGACGGCAAGATCCGCAATGCCCTCGTGCTGTACCGGCCCCTCATGCGGAGTCACCCGGACGTCGGTTTTCGGCTGCACGATTCGACGCTGTACAACTCGATCTACCGGGCCGATGGCGAGATGCTCGTCAACCCCCACGTCTACGGCATCGGCGCCTACATGGCGCCCGTACTGCACCTGCGGCGACTCCCCGGCGGAAGTCTCTTCGACACGTACGCGAATAGCATCGATCACACATGGGAGAACGCGCGTCCGGTCACTGACCAGGACGTCAAGAGCATCACGGGAGCCTGACCATGGGACGTATCGACTACCTGCACGACCCGGACGCACCGCCGGCCAACTCGGTCGTGCCGTCCGTCGTTGCTTTCGTCCAGAACGACGCAGGGCAGGTGTTGATGATCCAGCGTTCTGACAACGGCAGGTGGGCGCTGCCCGGCGGTGGTCACGACGTGGGGGAGTCCATCAGCGACACGGTGGTGCGTGAGGTCTGGGAAGAGACCGGCATCAGGGCGGAAGTGGTCGACGTGTCCGGCCTCTACACAGACCCGGGACACGTCATGCAGTACGACGACGGTGAAGTCCGTCAGCAGTTCAGCATTTGCTTCCGGGCCCGGCCGGTCGGGGGTGACCTCCGAACGAGCAACGAGACGACTCAGGTCCGCTGGGTTGCACCGGCGGACCTGGCGACGCTGGACGTACACCCCACGATGCGGCTCCGGATCGAGCACGCCATGGACCAGACGCGCACGGCGCCTTACATCGGCTGAAGCTTGGCGGCGGCGACCCGTTCGAGGACGCGGCATGTGCATGCGAGGATCTCGGGTTCGGCACGCCGGATGAACTTGCCGATCAGGCTGTCCGGCCCGTAGCGCCCGGTGATTTCGTTGATCCGGTCCATGGGGTTGGTGGGGGTGCCGTCCGGGGTGGTGTTCATGTCGCAGTAGCAGAGCGCATCGTTCAGGTGCTCGCTCTCACGGGAGAACTCGCCGTCAAGCTCAGCCCGGTAGCCGCGCGCATCCGCCTCAAGCCACGAGCACGAGTGATGTGCGACCAGGTTGATGACGCGCTCGTCGGCGGCGGCCACGTCCCGGAGATACCGCGCGCCGTCCAGGGGATGAAAGCCTGTCTTGGCGAGATCCGGCGCGTAGCCGATGTCATGCAGGACCGCCGCTGCCTCCAGCAGGTCCGCGTCCTGATCGAGGATGAGCGCGATGGTCCGCGCCCTCTCAGCAACCCCGAGGCAGTGTTTCCAGCGTCGCGGTAGCGGCTCAGCGAGCAGCGACTCAGCCAGGGGATAGGCCCACTCCGTCAACGTCGACAAGCTACGAACGCCCCTCTCGCGCCGGCACGGCGCGGACCGTCCGCACCTTGCCCTGTCCTCCACCCGCCAGCACGCCGGCGGCTTCCAGCTTCTCCAGCGCCTTGGCCACAGTCGGACGTGACACCCCGAACCGTTCGGCCAGCACGGAAGCGCTCGGGAACGCCTTCCCTACTGCGAGCCCGTCAGTCGCGATGACCTCTGCGATTCGCTGATCAAGCGGGCGCCGGTCGACCGGCGCCCCCGCGCGTACGACTCGCCACCGCTCGCCCCGCACCGGTTCGGCCACGCCTTCCTGACGCAGTACGCCGAACGCACGCAGGGCGACCCCGCGCGAGACCTTGTGATCGCGCATGAGTTCAGCCAGCGACGGAAGCTCTGTCATGGTCGGGTCGTCTTCGATCTGCCTCTTCACTGAGTCGGCAATCTTCAGGAAGGTTCCCCGAGGGTTGGCCTGCTGCGACACTCGCTCTCCCTCTCCGCCGGGCAGTCGACACCATCGGTAAGCCTCCCACGACTGCCGGCCGTCGCGGAGGGGTCGCGCACAGCGGTGCGCACGGACGGTTTCAAGATCGAGACGAGACGAGATGAGGACGGCTTTGGCTGTCCTGGCACCCGTAGCCGACTGAGCAGCAGGTCACAGGTGTGCGGAGTAGCGATCTTGTGCAGACTGCGGGTTCCCTCACGCCTCGTGGTGTACGAGCTGAGCCACCGATTCGGGAAGATCTTGGATGACGTGAGTCAGACCGTTCGCTTTTCGTCGCAATAGGGAAACCGTCCACTCATGGCCCACCTGAAATGGTGTTGAAGACGTGACAATCGTCTGGAAGGACCGGGCTGGTGAGCTAAGTAGGTCAAACATCCGATTTCTTGTGTCGAAATCCACGGCCGCGGTAGCAGCATCAAGAAGGAGAATCGTAGGTTCGCTGCGCGCTTGCACCTCCCCGATTGTTGCGATTAGTTGCACAGTAAACGCATTCTGGCGCCCACCGGAGTGATATTCGAAAGGCCGTAAAATCGAGTCGCCGGGGGTACGAAAGGCTACTTGCTCTCCATCTATCGTAGTCTCCATTATGGCTTCCGCCAGGAAGTCCGGCATTCGTTCCACTGCGTTACGCACTACCCACTTAGGAATTCCTAGACTGCGGGCAAGGATTGTCAAATTCCCACTTCGGGTCGATCCCGGCTCGCGTACAGAGATTGTCCGAAATGGCCGCGGCGGGAAAAATGCCTCAACGCCATCAACTCGAAAAACTAGTGAGTGTTCTTCCGCTAAAATTTCAGCGATCCTCGGTTGAGGGTCGTACCAGTTGACTCTAGCGTTTATGCGCGGTGAAGGTTCGAGTCTCATCCTGGTAAGGATGTCGGGATCCGACATTGACTGTAGCAGTGACAGGAGAACCGTCTTTCCTGACCCGTTGTTTCCTATGATGAGGTTGCAGCGCGAGAACCGCACAACTGACGGTGCCAAGAGAAAATGATCGACTATATCCAGCGATTGGATCCACCCTATTGGTCTGGCGTATCCTCCCATTTCAAGTCGAGTTCGTGTCTCATGCCAGTCTTTCCAGCTTCGCAGCAGCGGGGCAGGATATGCATTCCCCTCATTGGTATCGACTAGTCTTCCGCATGTAGCACAGAGCCATATGCCGTTAGTGAGAGCGCTCCTCTCGGCAGGTGGCAAACCGCCTGTTCCGCGCGGGCCGCCGATCGCTGCTGCATAGATGTGCGCGCCCGTTCCGCTAATGGCAACATCGTCCCCCTTATCGCCGGGTCCAATTGTCAACGCTCCGCAATTTGGATTGGAGCATCGATATGCGGCTCGTTGGGCGAGGATGGTACGGCTCCTTGTGCTGAAATTAGCGCGTGCTCTAGCTTCTCCTGGCTCACTCGGCTGTCGCATTATTCTTCCCGCCCCTGCGTGTGGAGAATGTGCATTTTAACTAGGGCTCTCAAGGACTGTGGACCCCGGAGGAAGAATGGAACCCGGTGGGTCTAGAAACCTGCCTTCATCTACCCAGTATGAATTCCGCAACCTGCGATAGTCGAAATCGCTCCCTTGTGGAGTCTGCTTGACCATCAGGAACCCCTGATTCTCAAGCTCCTTTCTTGCTGCGGTCCATGTGTTGTGAGAAAGGCCATAGGAATCGCGCCGCTCCTTAGTGACATAACGTGGCTTTTTGTAGCCGCCCTGAGCTTCTATTAGCGCAAATAGTAGCGCGATTCCAGTTGCGCTCAGATGGAGAATCCAGCCGTGCCGCCAGAACTCGATGGGGATACCCACGTACCGTCCCTGAGTGCTTGCGCGGACGTATACACCTCCCGGCTGCTCGGTGGAGATCAATTTGATGGCTGGGGTATTTCCACGCCTAGGTTCCAATTCAATGAACCCGTTCTGACTCAACCACTTGAGGTTGCTGTTTACCCGCCTAGGCCCTGTATCGGAAGGTAAGGCGAGCATGCGTGCCCAGGCATGCGGAGCCGGTGGTTGTCGAAGGTCGTACGGCTTAGCCGTAGCCATCATCGTGATGCATAGATAGAGCTTGAGGCGGACCTCTCCTCCTCGGCCGCCCTGGATGAGTCGGGCAAGGGGCGGTCGTACTCCGTCGATTTGGGACCTGACGAACGATGGCGGAAATGGGACCTTCCCGCGCCGCGCAGCCCGGTCGGCCGCCTGCTCGAGCTTCCTGACCGCAGAGGGATACAGGGGGTTGGGCAAAGTCATCGACCTTCCTGAAGGAGAAACCGGGGGTACAGGGGTCCCAGGGGTACCAGGGGTTCCGGGGGTCCCTCCTTATACCTTCCCCTGAGAGCGGACACACGCTTCTGCTAAAAGGTCATTTTGCTACTTCACAGGCTCTCATGTGGTACATCAGGACGACAGGTAGTCTCCTTCAGTAGCGCTCATTATGCCCTTTGACCTGCGGTTTTGCCTCTGCCACCTTGGGATTGCCCGCCAGGGGAGGCGCTGGCGAACGAGGTCTCTCGGCGCAGAAGCGCTGAGGGGAGGAGATCAGGTGAACGGGAACAACTCTTCGCAGAAGGCCGTCTGGCTGGCGATCATTCTTCTGGCCAGCGTGGTTGGAGCTGTTGCCGCGGGTGTGCTCTTTCAGATGACTGGGGCCGCAGGGCCCGCGGTCGTCGGGGCCAGCGGTGCAACGTTCATGGGTACGGCCAGTCTCGGCCTGGCCGCGCATCGCTTCATGACGGAATGAGCGGATGGGGGCTTCGGTAGTGGACGAGGCGTGGACGGTGAAACGTCATCAGGATCACGCGACGGGCATCATCCGAGGTCAGAGGCTAGGCGGCCTGCTGGACGTGATGAGACTGTAAATCTGCCGGCTCAGCCTACCCAGGTTCGAACCCTGGCGCCGCCACGCGAGAACAAGAGGCCCGTGACCTGCGATATCAGCACGTGACGGGGCGCGTGTGATACGCCGGTATCTTATAAACATAAACGAGCCCACGAGAAAAAACACAAAATCGGTTT
>NZ_JBSGUA010000050.1:0-8168 GCF_053607685.1 Streptomyces sp. NPDC055099
TTCCTCCGGGCGCTTCCCTTCGGTGTTTCATTTTGTCTTGCTGTCCTGCGTTTCCGACTCTATCAGACTCTTTCGTGTCCGATTTCCTCGGTGCCCTTCCGGTTCCCGCTCCGGCCTTTCGGCTTTCGCGTTTCCCTTTCCGGCGAGTCCGACTTTATCAGAAGTTTTCGGCCGGTCTTACCGGCTGGAGTTTCCGATTTATCGGGTGCGGCTTCTTGGCTTATGAGAATCAAGAAGCAGGCAGATATTAACTGCCGCCGCTGGACTTGTCCAGCTCTAGGCAACTGTTCGAATCTACCTCCCCAGTCCTTCCGTGTCAACGGTTTTTCTGGGGCGTCGAGGACACTAGCAGCTCAGCGGGGGCGGACGCACATCAGGCCGCGACGGGGACCGTGGCGCTGCGTTCGGCGGGGTCCAGGTCGCCCGTGGCACCGGCGCGTGCCGCCCTGCCGCCCAGTACGTAGACGTAGGCGAGGAAGGCCAGTTCGGCGGCGATGCCGATGCTGATGCGGGCCCAGGTCGGCAGGCCCGAAGGCGTGACGAAGCCTTCGATGGCGCCCGAGATGAACAGGACCAGGGCCAGGCCCACCGCCATGCCGAGGGCGGCTCTTCCCTCTTCGGCGAGGGCTGTTCGGCGTGAGCGCGGGCCCGGGTCGATGACGGTCCAGCCGAGCCGCAGGCCCGTACCGGCGGCAACGAAGACCGCGGTCAGTTCCAGGAGGCCGTGCGGGAGGACCAGGCCGAGGAAGGTGTCGAGGCGGCCGGCGTCGGACATCAGGCCGATGCCTACCCCCAGGTTCAGCATGTTCTGAAAGAGGATCCAGATGACGGGGAAGCAGAGGAAGGCGCCGAGGACCAGGCACATGGCGGCTGCTTGGGCGTTGTTCGTCCAGACCTGGGCCGCGAACGATGCTGCCGGGTGGCTCGAGTAGTACGTCTCGTACTCGCCGCCGGGGCGGGTGAGCTCGCGTAGTTGTCCGGGGGCCGCGATGGACGCCTGGACCTCGGGGTGCGTGGCGATCCACCAGCCGATGACGGCCGCGAGGGCCGTCGAGAGCAGCGCGGTGGGGACCCACCAGTGGCGGGAGCGGTAGACCGCTGCCGGGAAACCGTGGCTCAGGAAGTGCGTGGCGTCGCGCCAGGAAGCTCGGCGGGTGCCTGTCACCGCACTACGCGCGCGTGCCACGAGGTGGGTCAGGCGGCCGGTGAGCTGTGGGTCCGGGGCGCTGGACTGGATGAGGGAGAGGTGGGTGGCGGTGCGCTGGTAGAGCGCGACGAGTTCATCGGCCTCCGCTCCGTCGAGACGGCGCCGGCGGCGCAGCAGGGCGTCGAGTCGGTCCCACTCTGCTCGGTGGGCGGAGACGAAGACGTCGAGGTCCATCAGGTGGCTGCTCCTCGTACTGCGGCGCGATGCTGCCTCAGCTTGGCAGACTGGCGGTTCCGACGGCAGGGCAGGGAAGGGCGGCTGGCGTGAGTGAGCTGGTGACGGGCGAGGCGGTGGCGCTTGAGCTGCGCCCGGCGAAGCTGCCGAGTCGTGGGCTCGCCGTACTGATCGACCTGGTGGTGGCCTGGGCTGTGTACCTGGCGGTGACCTTGGCGATCGTGGCCTCAACGTCCTCGTTGGACGATGCGGCGGCCGCGGCGGTCGCCGTCGCGAGCTTCGTGCTGATCCTGGTCGGCGGGCCGATCGCGGTGGAGACGCTCAGCCATGGGCGGTCGCTGGGGAAGATGGCGTGCGGGCTGCGGGTGGTGCGGGACGACGGGGGGCCCATTCGTTTCCGGCACGCGTTGGTGCGGGGTGCGGTGGGGGTCGTCGAGATTCTGCTGACGTTCGGGGTCGTCGCCTGCATCGCTTCGCTGGTGTCGGCGCGGGGGCGGCGGCTCGGGGATGTGTTCGCGGGGACGCTGGTCGTACGGGAGCGGGTGCCGACCGGGCAGGCGCCCTTCATCCCTCCGCCGCCGCCTTGGCTTGCGGGGCGGTTCGCCGAGCTCGATCTGTCCGGGGTGCCTGAGGGGCTGTGGCTCGCGATCAGGCAGTACCTGACGCGCATGGGGCAGTTGGATCCGCAGGTGGGCTGGACCATGGCTGAGCGGCTTGCCGGGGATCTCGCGGAACGTACGGGGGCGCCGGCTCCGCAGGGTGTGCCGCCGGCGGCGTACCTGGCGGCGGTCGTGCAGGAGCGGCAGGCGCGGGACGCTCGGCGGGCGTTCGGTGGTGGCACGGGTAGCGGGGGTGCGGTGTCCGCTGCCGGGGCGGCGTACGTGGCGCCTCCTCCCCCGGTCTTCCCTGCGCATTCGGCTTCCCCTGCCCAGTCGGCGTACCCGGCCGCCGGTCCGGCGGGGGCCGCGGTCGGGCAGGAGGCGCGTGATGTGCCGCCGGCCGTGCGGCAGGAGGGTGCGGAGGCCTCGTCTCCCGGCACCGGGTTCGTGCCGCCCGCGTAGGGCCGACCCGCGTAGGGCCGGGCGGGTCAGGTGAACGTCGAGGGCGGGGATTCGAGGTTTTCGAGCTCCGTGCCGGGGGCGGAGAGGACGACGTCGCCCGCGATGTGGATGGCGTGCTGTTCGCCGGTGTCCAGGGCTGTGACCTGGTATTCGTCCACGATGAGCGGGCCGTTGTCAGTGGCGTGTGCTTCGCTTTTCAGCAGGGCCCAGGACTGGTCGAGGGTGCGGGGTGCGAGGACCGGGTCGGTGAAGGCGACGAGGCGGACGCGGGTCGCGGGGAAACCGGGGGTGAGGCGCAGCAGGCGGGTGGTGGCGACGAGGAAGGCGGGGGATGTGCCGGTGAAGGCGTGGGCGGGGGCGTTGTCTTCGGTGGCGTGGGTTCCGGTGGGGTCGGTGCGTACCCACGTGACGCCGTCAATCGCCGCGGCACGGATCTGCCAGTCCCCCGCGTGCAGTTCGAGGCGGATGGGCCGGCCCAGTTCGTCCAGGGCGAGGTCGACGGAGCCGGTGGGCTCGCCCGAGGGCGCGGTCCGCTGGGAGACGTAGCGCCAGCCGGAGGGGCCGGGGGCGCAGTGGAAGTGTTCTTCACCGAGGGGGGTGTGGTCGTGCGGGTCGTGAAGCGAATAGTGGCCGCGGGGCATGGGGCTCGGTCCTTGTAGGGGGCGGGTGCTCGTCCCGGAGCCGGGGCAACTGTGCGTCAGTGCTGGGCCGGGTGGGCTGCTGCTGTCGGTGGACTGCGGGCCGTGAGGGGCTCTCGGCCCGCCCTGAACTCCACGGTAGGTCAGTCGTGATGCTTGGCCTGCGGGTACTGGGCGCCTGCGTAGCTTCGCCGGCTGTTTGATGGGCGGCGCGAGGGAGGCTGACGGTGGGCATCGTGCGCGTGCGGGTCCTTGCGGGCAGGGCAAGGGGCACGGGGGTTTCAAGGCCGATCCCGAGTAATGGCGCGAGGGCAGGAGGCCGCGGATGTTCGTCGCGAGCGGGCGTTCGTCGCGAGCGGGCGTTCGTCGCGAGCGGGCGTTCGTCGCGAGCGGGCGTTCGTCGCGAGCGGTGCCCCGTTTCACGCTGGCCTGCTGATCCGGACCGTTGCCGTCTCGGTGGACGCCTGTTGGCAGACCTGTCCTGCGCACCTTTAGGAACGCGGACTGGCCGTCCCGTACTAGGGGGTGCTTCTCCAGGGCGGTCTCGGCGGCCTGCGCGGTGCGGGTCTGGGGAGCCGTGCACGGCCCGGTCAGTACGCAGAGGCTGGGCCTTGGAGCCTCGGCGGCCTGCGCGGTGCCGGTTCAGGCGGCCGAACCCGGCTCGGTGGGGAGCAGAGGTTTGTGCCTTGGTTGGTCTCGGCGGCCTGCGCGGCGCCGCTACAGGCGGCCGTACCAGCCCAGTCGGGGCGCAGAGGCTGAGCCCTGGCCGGTTTCCGCGTCCTGTGCGGTGCCTGTTCAGGGAAGCGTGCACGAGCCGGTGGCAGGGGAAAGGCGGCTTGGTGGCTTGCGGAGGCGTTATCGCTGGTACGGGCGCAGGCCCCCGCCGGGAGGGCGAGGGCCTGCGGTTGAGCGGGGGCCGGGTGTGGGCCGACGGGGTTGCTCAGTAACGGTAGTGGTCCGGCTTGTACGGGCCCTCTACCTCTACGCCGATGTACGCGGCCTGCTCGGGGCGCAGCGTGGTGAGCTTGACGCCGAGCGAGTCCAGGTGGAGGCGGGCGACCTTCTCGTCCAGGTGCTTGGGCAGCACGTAGACGTCGGTCGGGTATTCCTCCTGCTTGGTGAACAGCTCGATCTGGGCCAGGGTCTGGTCCGCGAAGGAGTTGGACATCACGAAGGACGGGTGGCCCGTCGCGTTGCCCAGGTTCAGCAGGCGGCCCTCGGACAGGACGATGAGGACCTTGCCGTCGGGGAACGTCCAGGTGTGGACCTGCGGCTTGACCTCGTCCTTGACGATGCCGGGGATCTTCGCGAGGCCGGCCATGTCGATCTCGTTGTCGAAGTGGCCGATGTTCCCGACGATCGCCTGGTGCTTCATCTTGGCCATGTCCGAGGCCATGATGATGTCCTTGTTGCCGGTCGTGGTGACGAAGATGTCGACCTGGTCGACGACCTCGTCCAGCGTCGTGACCTGGAAGCCGTCCATCGCCGCCTGGAGCGCGCAGATGGGGTCGACCTCGGTGATGATCACGCGCGCGCCCTGGCCGCGCAGCGACTCCGCGCAGCCCTTGCCGACATCGCCGTAACCGCAGACGAGGGCGGTCTTGCCGCCGATCAGAACGTCCGTGGCGCGGTTGATGCCGTCGATCAGGGAGTGGCGGCAGCCGTACTTGTTGTCGAACTTCGACTTCGTCACGGCGTCGTTCACGTTGATCGCCGGGAAGAGGAGGGTGCCGTCGCGGTGCATCTCGTACAGGCGGTGGACGCCCGTCGTGGTCTCCTCGGTCACGCCGCGGATCTCCGAGGCGAGCTGGGTCCACTTCTGCGAGCCCTCGGTGATGGTGCGGTTGAGGAGCTGCAGGATGACGCGGTGCTCGTCCGACTCGGCGGTGTCCTCGGAGGGGACCTTGCCGGCCTTCTCGTACTCGACGCCCTTGTGGACGAGGAGGGTGGCGTCGCCGCCGTCGTCCAGGATCATGTTCGGGCCGCCGGTGGGGGTGTTCGGCCAGGTCAGCGCCTGCTCCGTGCACCACCAGTACTCCTCCAGGGTCTCGCCCTTCCAGGCGAAGACGGGGATGCCCTGGGGGTCGTCCGCGGTGCCGTTCGGGCCGACGGCGATGGCCGCGGCCGCGTGGTCCTGGGTGGAGAAGATGTTGCAGGAGACCCAGCGGACCTCGGCGCCGAGGGCGACCAGGGTCTCGATGAGGACGGCGGTCTGCACGGTCATGTGCAGCGAGCCCATGATGCGGGCGCCGGCCAGCGGCTGGGAAGCGGCGAACTCCTTGCGGATCGACATCAGGCCGGGCATCTCGTGCTCGGCGAGGGTGATCTCCTTGCGGCCGAACTCGGCCAGGGAGAGATCGGCGACCTTGAAGTCCTGGCCGTTGATGAGAGTCGTCATTGGTGAGCTGCTCCTCGTGGGGGTTGGTCGAGGGTGGGTGGACATGGCTGACCTGCGACGACGGCGCGGAGAAGCGCCGGCGCGCAGCAGCGCAGTCCGTCGGAGGCCCTCTCTCCCTCGGACGGCGCCCGTACAGGCACCGCCCGACCGCCATCAGCAGCGACGTCTGGCTCGGTCACAAAGCTACACCGATTGGCCCAGCGAGCCCCAGCCCGCCTCCCCGGGGCGAGCCCGGGGGCGCACCCCGGGGGGCGGCCGCGGGCAGGACCACGGGCAGGGCGACAGACCTGCGCATTCGGGACCTTTGCGCTTTGGAACCCGCGCCCGCGTGTTGCAGGATGCCTTGAGATCGGGAACATTTGCGCGATCTTGTGTGACGAAGGCGTTGCAGACGTTGAAGACGTTGAGGGCCCTGAAGTGCCTTGAACGCGTTAGGAGATCCACGTGACCCATCCGGCCGATCCCCCCACGGGCGGGAGCAGTGGCGAGCAGAAGAAGCTCAAGCTGCTCGCCGTGACCGCCTGTCCGACCGGTATCGCCCACACCTACATGGCGGCGGAGAAGCTCTCGCAGGCGGCGGAGAGCCTCGGCATCGACATGAAGGTGGAGACGCAGGGCTCCATCGGTGCCGAGAACGTCTTGACTGACAACGATGTCAGAGAGGCTGACGGCATCATCATCGCCGCGGACAAGGACGTCGACCGCGCCCGCTTCGTGGGCAAGCGCGTGCTGTCCGTCGGCGTGTCCGAGGGCATCAGCCGCCCTGAGCAGTTGATCGAGCAGGTGCGGAGCGCGCCCGTGCACGACGGGGGCGGCGGTGACGGCCCTTCCGCCAAGGCGGGGGCCTCCGGCGGCGGTGGCAAGGAGCGGAGCCTCGCGTACAAGGCGCTGATGAACGGCGTCTCGTACATGATTCCGTTCGTCGTGGTCGGCGGGCTGCTGATCGCGATCTCGTTGTCGCTCGGCGGCCACACGGACCCCAAGGGCGGGCTCGTCATCCCCGACGACTCGTTCTGGATGCACGTGAACCAGATCGGTGTCATCGGCTTCACACTGATGGTGCCGATCCTCTCCGGCTATATCGCGTACGCGATCGGCGACCGGCCCGCGCTCGTGCCCGGCATGATCGGCGGCTGGATCGCCAACACCGGTGAGCTGTACGACTCCAAGGCGGGCGCGGGCTTCATCGGGGCCATCGTGACCGGTTTCCTCGCCGGTTATCTGGTGCTGTGGATCAAGAAGGTCAAGGTCCCCAAGTTCGCCCAGCCGATCATGCCGATCATCGTGATCCCCATCGTCGCGACGACGGCACTCGGTCTCTTCTTCATCTACGTCATCGGCAAGCCGATCTCGTGGGTCTTCGAGCATCTGACCGACTGGCTCAGCGGCATGACCGGGACCAGCGCGATCCTGCTGGGCGCGATCCTCGGGCTCATGATCGCGTTCGACATGGGCGGCCCGGTCAACAAGACGGCGTTCCTGTTCGGCGCGGGGCTCATCGCGACCGGCAACCAGACCGTCATGGGCATGTGCGCCGCCGCGATCCCGGTCATGCCGCTCGGTCAGGGCCTCGCGACGCTGATCCGCAAGCGGCTCTACAACGAGCAGGAACGGGAGACCGGGCTCGCCGCCTTGTTCATGGGCTTCTTCGGCATCTCGGAGGGAGCGATCCCCTTCGCCGCCGCGCGGCCCGCGCAGGTCATCCCCGCGAACATGCTCGGCGGCGCCGTCGCCGGTGCGATCGCCGGTCAGGCGGGCGTCGAGGACGCCGTGCCGCACGGCGGGCCGATCGTGGCGGTCCTGGGTGCCATCGGCGGCGTACCGATGTTCTTTGTCGCCGTCGCCGTCGGTGCCGTCGTCACCGCCCTGACGACGGTCACGCTAGTCGACATCAGCGAGCGCAAGCGGCGCGGTGCGCCGGTCGTCGACGTGCCGGGCGGTCCCGAGCCGGTGCTCGCCGGTGTGGGCGCGGGAGCCGTCGCCGCAGGCGGGACGAGCACCCCGCAGAAGACGAGCACCCCGCAGAAGACGGGCACCCCGCAGAAGGCGCCTGCGCCCGCCCCCACGGCGACAGCCGCCCCCGAGGAGCCCGAGGTCCTCTCCGGCTATCTCACCGAGCAGACCGTGAAGGTCCGCCTCGACTCCGCCGACAAGGACTCCGCGATCCGCGAGATGGCGGAACTCCTCGCCGCCACCGGCAAGGTGGACGACGTCGAGGAGCTCGTGGCGACCGCGCTGCGTCGCGAGGCGCAGGGCACGACCGGGCTCGGCGAGGAGATCGCCATCCCGCACGCCAAGACCGACGCGGTCAGCTCGCCGGTCGTCGGGTTCGCGCGGTCGGCCGAGGGCATCGAGTGGGGCGCGCTCGACGGTACGAAGGCCAAGCTGATCTTCATGATCTCCGTGCCGGAGGCCGCCGCGGGCGACGAGCATCTGCGGATTCTCGCGCTCCTCTCGCGCAAGCTGATGGACGCCGGCTTCCGGGAGCGGCTCGAGGCCGCGCCCGACGAGGCGGCGATCCTCGAGGTGCTGAGCGAGGTGCGGTGACCCGCAGCCGGTTAGTGCACGCAGTCGGGGCCCCGCACCTGCACGGTGCGGGGCGCGCCCCGGGGGGGGGGGGGGGGGGGGGGGCGGCGGGGGGCCGCCCGGTGCGCGGCGGGGGTGGCGGCTGGGGCGGCCCGGGCGCCGTG
>NZ_JBSGUA010000051.1:0-5942 GCF_053607685.1 Streptomyces sp. NPDC055099
AACACCGCCCGCATACGCTCCACTTCGTGCACGTCCACGCTCCTCAACATGCTCTTGATCAGCGCAAACGGGAAGACCTAACGGAGTCCTACTAGGCGAAGACGCGTCAACGCCTCGATCGAGCCAATCTACCGAGCGCCGGAAAAGCGGCAGTCGGCCCCACGCCGCTGTCGATGACGCGAGGGGCCGTTCTGATCGCGATGGCGACGCAGCAACGCGCACCCGCTGCGCAGTTCTGGAGGGGCTGCTTCACAACAACCTTGCCCGACGCCTGACGATGGATCGGCTGCAGGCGCTGCCCACCGCGCCGGACCGTGCTCAGCGTGATCGCGGCTCTGGCCGTGTTGGTTGCGGCGGCGAACGGCCCTGCACTGGCGGACTCCGACGCCTGCAACTGCACAAAGCAGGAAAGCCTGCGCGTGACCGACGGACACGGCTCCCATACGGGCCGCTGACGATTGCCGCCATGCATCCGAGGCCCATACCTCCGAGGACCGGGCAAGGGCGACCGACACGGCGCAATGCAGGCGCGTGTGCGCCCGCGGCTGACGCAGCAGCGGCTGTTGTCGGTTGGGCCACAACCCTCCAGCGATGCCGAGAGCCTCAAGCGGTCCCATCGCAATGGGCATCGGCGAGGGTCGGCTGGGGTCTCACGTCGACTCTCTTACCGACGCCTTGCCACTGCGAGGGAGCGAAACTGCACTGCAGCCCGCCGCTACAGACGGGCGTCAAAGCCGGTCACTTACGCTTCCTCGACGCTGCGACGGCGGCCCACGCCAGCCCCAGGATGAGGAGTCCGATCACGAGCCACATCGGGGCCCCGTCCAAACCCTTGTATGCCGTCACAGTCCAGGCGCTGCTCTCTCGCATCGGAGTCACTCCGCTTCTTCCATACAGGTCATCTGATCTTTCCGACTGCGTCGTAGCTCTGTCGTACGGGGCCTGTCACCGAGCCCGCTGCTGCTGTCGCCGCCGGGATCCGCGCGCTGTCCTGGACGGCGTTATGTGGGCGCCCGCAGCGGCTCACCACAACCAGCCCGCGATGCGGGGGCTCGCGCGGACGGAAGGCGGTTTATCGGTCGGCCGCGACCACTGGAACCCGCGCGGGCGTACTTGAACTGCGGAGAAGAGCTGGAGATCATGGACACGCTTGCGTCGGCACGGGACTGCGGCGCCCGCTGAGGGCCGTACCGCTCCCGACCAGGTGCTCGACTGATACGAGGCCACGCACGCCGGCGAACCGGCCCTCTACCGCCCATAGCTGGCGATTGCCCTGATCGACGCCAACGAACCCTCATTGCGCCGTCGCCAAGACCGAGGTCATCGTCGGCCTGCCCAGCAAGCGCTCAGCGGAACGTACAAGCCCCAGGTCTCGCCGGTCACCAGGGCGGGGCCGAAGTGGCGGGCGGCATGCCGCGTCAGGCGCAGCGCACGTACCAGGGCGGCGAGCATCTGCTCCAGAAGCACAGAAAGCCGACAGTCTCGGGGCGGATGCGCTCGCGGCGCAAGCACCGTGTCGTGCGAGATACCGCAGTCACCGACGCGTTCGCCGACGTCCACGGAGAACGGTACCCGCGCGACCACACTCGTGGCCCTGGATGAAGTGGTCGACGGCGGCCGGGCCCTGAGCGGCGACCGCTCCCCGGCAGCTCGAACAGGCTATACGGACCGGCCATACCCAGTGCATCGGCCGTGGAGAACACAGCCGCACTCGCTCACGAACCAGGTGTCTCATTCACATCCGATGCGCCCCTGACCTCTTCGTCCTGCAGGTGGGCCAAGTGCTGTGCGGCTGAGGGGGCTTCAGCCGCGCCAATGCGCTGATAGATTCCGACGGCTTCGCGGAGGTTGGCCAGGGCGTTCTTGCGATCACCCATATGAGCCAGGCATCGGGCAGCCCCATCAAGTGCCCGCGCCTCATCCAGCGGGCTGCAGATCTGCCGTGCCAGCTCCAGCGCCCTTTGGTACGTGGCGAGGGCAGCCTGAGGCCCGGGGGACTGGGCGAGATGCACGCCCATATTGTTCAACAGCTCGGCCTCTCCCTGCAGATCGCCTACCGCCTGGTACAGGATCAACGCCTGCTCGTGGAGCCGGGCAGCCTGCCGGTAGTCGCCGCTCAGCGCCCGCGCATGCCCAAGATCGTTGAGGGCGTTAGCCTCCCCCAGCCGGCTGCCGACGGCCCGGAACAAAGCCAGTGCCTGCTCCTGCATCTGGGCCGCCTGCACGTGGTGACCGGTCAGCGCCCGCACACGGCCCAGCGCCCACAGGGCGTTGGCCTGCGCGTGCCGATTACCGAGAGCTTGATACAAGGTCAGGGCCTGTTGGTGGAGCTGGGCTGCCTGCGTGAAGTCACCGGTCGCTGCCCGCACATGGCCCAGTTCCCACATGGCATTGGCCTGCCCGAGGCGGTCACCTAGGACCTCATACAGGGTCAGGGCCCGCTCCTGCAGCCCGGCCGCCTGCGCGAAGACGCCGCACATCATCCGTGCACGGCCCAGGGTCCACAGAGCATTGGCCTGACCGAGCCGGTCGCCAAGGACCTCGTACAGGACCAAGGCCCGCTCGTAAAGCCGGTGCGTCTCTGCGGAGTTGTCACACACCGCCAGCGCACGGCCCATGTCCCACAGGGCGTTGGCCTGTCCGAGTCGGCTGCCGGTGGATTCGTACAGGGCCAGGGCCTGCCTTTGCAGATCGACCGCCTGCGCGTAGGAGTCCGACATCATTCGTGCCCGGCCCATGTTCCACAGGGCGTTGGCCTGTCCCAGGCGGCTGCCGGTGGCCTCGTACAGGGCCAGGGCCCGCTCGTGCAATTGGACTGCCTGTTCGTAATCGCCGGTCAGGTAGCGCACATCGCCCAGACTGTTGAGAGCATCGGCCTCGCCCGAGGAATCGTTGGCGAGCCCGGCGGCGGTGGCGGCCCGCTGGTGGAGGGTGACGGCCTGAGGCCAAGGGCCTTCCTGGCGCAGGAAGGCGGCCATGGCAGCCGTCAGGCCCACAACGCGGGGCGCCGGGCTCGGGCCGGCCGTGTACAGGCAGGCGAGCAAGTTGTTGCGCTCGGTGCGCATCCAGGTCAGCGCGGCCGCCCAGTCGGGCAGGCTTGGTGCGGCGGCAGGTGGCGCGGCGGGCGGGGGGCGGGGGCAGGGGACGCGGTTCAGGTGCCGGTCGGCGATCTGTGCGGTGTGCTGGTAGTAGTCCAGGAGCCGTTCGGCGGCCCGGGTGCGTTCGGCGGGCTGGTCGTGCCGGATGGCCAGGGCGCGCGCGTACTCCCTGAGCAGGTCGTGCAGTTGGTAGCGGCCCGGGACGGGCTCGTCGAGAAGGTGATCGGTGTACAGGGACTCCAGGCGTCGCCGGGCAGCGGCGAGCGGGATGTCGTCGAGGGCCGCCGCGGCGTACGCGTCGACGTCAGGCCCGGGGTGCAGGCCGATGCGGCGGAAGAACCGCTGCTGATCCTCGGACAGATCTTTGTAGGAGAGCAGGAAGGCGGTGTACACGGCGCGATTGTCGCCGTCGTGGAGTTCGCTCAGGCGGTCCTGCGCGTCGGCGAACTCGCTGGCGAACCGGGCGATGGACCACGCGCGCTTGTCCTTGTGACGCAGTCGGCCGGCGAGCAGGACGATCGCCAGTGGAAGATACCCGCACCGCGCCACCATTTTGGCGAGCGCGGTCTGCTCGCTACCGGCAGGGCTGCGGTGGCAGCGGCTGGTGAACAGCGCGACGGCCGCGTCCGGGGTGAGCGGTGCCAGGGGTAGCGGAGCGGCTCCGTCCAGGGCGATCAGGCGGCGCCGACTGGTGACCAAGGTCAGGCAGTCGTCACCGCCGGGCAGCAGCGGCTGGATCTGGGCGTGGCCGACGGCGTCGTCGAGGACCAGCAGGAACCGCTTGCCGGCAAGCCGGTCGCGCCACAGGTGCGAGCGGCCTTCCAGGGTCGGCGGCAGGCTACGCGGATCGATGCCCAGATCGGTCAGCAGCACCGCCAGCACGTCCACTGGCCGGGCGGCGGGCAGGCCGGGGGTGTGGGCGTGCAGATCGCAGAAGAACTGCCCGTCGGGGAACTGCTCGGTCAGCAGGTGCGCGGCGCGCGTGGCCAGCGCGGTCTTGCCCACACCTGGCATCCCGTCCACGGTATGGACGTTGAGCACCCGGCCTGGTCCCGCCGCGTTCAGCAGCCGCTCCAACTCTTGTTCACGCCCGATGAACCCCGCGATGTCCTGGGGCAGACCGTGCGTGACCACGGGACGGCCGGGCGGCGGCGCCTCGTGCACCGTCGTCCTGTGCAGATCGTGGGCCGCCATGTTCACTTCCCCCGCTTCCCGGATCGCCCCGTGCTGCTCGACGGCGGGCGCCGGGGCGGGCGGGGTCAGGCTTTTGGGGCCGGCGGCTCGCCCGTGATGCCGATGTCCCGCCCGGCGACGAAGCTCGTGCCACCACTGACGGCGGTGTGCTGGAAGACGGAATACACCCGCTCCCGCTCACCCGCGTCCAGCACTGGGACGAGCTGGCCTTCCATGAGCCGGCGCAGCTCACCGGCCGCTCGCGGGTCCCGCTGCAGCAGTGCCTGCAACTGCAGCCGCCACATCCCTTCCAAGGCCTGTTCCGTGACCGCATCCTGCATCTGGCGGGCCTGCACGATTTGGGAGCGCAGCGTCTCCAAGTCGCCACGCACCGGGTCGGTGCCTTCCGGATGGATCCGTCGCCACACGCCCACCACGCTGTCGCGGACCTGTTGCCAGGCGTCCGTGGCCATCGCCGCCACCAGCGCCGTACCCGCCGCCATCACCACTGCGTCCATCCCGCCTCCATCGCCGTACCGATGCCATCAGCGTGCCCCCGGCCCGGGTGCCATGGCCATAAGCCGAAGAGCATCGAACGCCTCTCGAACGTCCTCGCGTGGACGCTGCATCACCACGCTGCGCTTCCCGGGCACGACCGGACCGGCCGCGCGCTTCCGCGGATGGATCGGGCCAGAACGGGCGTGCGCCGAGCGGACGGGGGCCGAGCGGATCTACGGCGAACAGACACGGCCGCCGGCACGGTGATCTCGCGTAGTGACGGGAGCAACTCGACGCACGCTGGAAGTGAGCTCACTGCGCCGAGAGCGCCTGCCATCTCGAGGCCGCGCAGCGCAGGCAGGCCCCGGCCGGAGGCAGCCATGAACGACGACACGCACCGGTTGGGGAGGGCCTTCAGCAGGAACGGCGCGCGGCGCCGCAGCAACCGGACACACCGAGACGGCCTCGGCGGCTGCCCGGACCGTGGTGGCTGTGGGCGTTGGCCGCCCTGTTCCTCGTACTCGTCGTGATCATGGCGGCGAGCAAAGACGCCTGGGGGCCCGGAACCTGCGCCCACCGTGGTGGACCTGTGACACCAAACCTAGCTTCCCTCTCGCCGACGCCACCTGGATGCGGCTGTCCATGGTTCGCGCCAAGGTCAGCCTCCCCAACGGCTACTGCGGGGCTCCCATTCAGACCGACTGCGAGTACGCCAACCCATGTCTGGACTGCCGCTTCTTCATCACCACCGGCGACTTCCTCGACCAACACCGACGCCAGCGGGAGGAAACCCGCAAGCTCATCGGCGATGCCGAGAAGCCCGGGGTGTCGCGCATTGTCGAGAAGCACACCCGCACGCTCGGCAAACTCGACACCCTCATCGACGCCTTGGAAAAGGCCGGACCGCAGCAGATCGTGGCCGGTGGGAAGGTGACTGATCTCGATGCCACCGGCTGACAACGCCCGCTTCCTCGTCGAAGCAGCGAAGACGCGCAGCAGGCAGGCACGCGAACGCGCCGAAGAAGCTTTGAAGGCAGCCGCCCGCCGCAGCGAACGCCCACGGTCGTCGGGATCGGGCTGAACCGTTCCGGGTTCGGTAGGGACTCGATCGTTTGAGAGGATCGAGTTATGGCACGTCCTTCCCAGTACCCGCTTGAGCTGCGCCGTCGTGCG
>NZ_JBSGUA010000052.1:0-5145 GCF_053607685.1 Streptomyces sp. NPDC055099
GCGGCGCCGCGCTCGTGCTGTTCCTGTTCGGGTTCTTCGCCGCCGGCACCGGCGCCTACGAGCCCATCCGCAACCTCGTGCAGGCATCCGCCGACGCCCTGACCGCCCTCGGCAACTGAAGGGACACCCGGCCGTGAACGAACCCACCACCCACCACACCGCGCCCCTCGTGGTCCACCACCCCACCCCGATCAGCCCCGCCGTTCACGCGGCGCCGGTCGTCCCCGTCCAGCCGGGCCACATCCCGGCCGTGGCGAGCGTCGTCCTGCCGGACGGCCGTGTCGTCACCGGTTACGCCGTGGCACCGGCTCAGCCGGAACCGGTCGCCGCCAAGCCGGCTGTGTCCCGCACAGCGGTGAACGTCGCGCTCGGGGGCGTCGGGTTCCTGGCGGTATGCGGCGGGCTGCTGCTGCTCACCTCGTTCATCGCGGCCCTGACCGCGTTCATCGGCCAGCTCATCATCCTCGCCGCCGTGATCTTCGGCGGATGGATCGCTGTCCAGGTGTTCAGCACGAGCGGCCACCACGGCGGGACCACGGTCAACATCCGCAAGGCCGTGATCAAGCGCAACCACTTCCACGGCTAGCTACGCCACGGGCGGCCCCCTCGTCTCGCCAAAGTCGCGGGGCCGCCCGTGCCCAACCAGCCCATCTCAGACCTGTTGGAGGTCTCCCAGCATGACGCAACCGACCTTGATCCGGCGAGTGAGCGGCGGCATGAACGCGCTGCCCAATCTCTTGCCGGCTGCTCTGGCACTGGCCGTGACCGGTGTACCCGTGCTGCCGCTGCGGCGGGGAAAGGTGCCGTTTGGCAACTGCCCCACCTGCGTGGGCAACGCATGCGGTGGCCGGCCGAACATGAAGACCCCGGGGCCCTGCGACTGCCCTGGCGTCTGCCACGCGTGGGCCGCCGCCACCACTTCCACCGAAGTCATCGTGTCGGCCCCGTGGGCGGCGGCGTGGCGGCAGGCGGTGTGCGTGGGCTACCACCCCGGCGGCGCCGGCCTGACCGTGGTCGACCTGGACGACGCGGACGCCATCGCATGGGCCCGCACCGCGCTGTCGGCCACGCGAACCGTGGCGACGACGCGGGGTGAGCACTGGATCTACCGAGGCGCCATGACTTCCCGCAACGCGGTCCGGCCCGGCGTCGACATCAAGTCGTCCATGTCGTACGCCCGCTACCTCGGGCCCGGCACCGGCACCATGACCGACCTGCCCGACGCCGTGCGCGCCCTCGCGGTGAAGAAGCCACCCGTGGTCCGGTGGGTGACGCCCGCCGGCGCCGTGCCTGCGGGGCCCGGGGGCGGGGAGTGCCCGCACCGCACGCCCGCCTACCTGGACCGCGGCATCGCTATGGCCGTGCAGCAGATCGCCGCCGCCCGCAGCACCGTGCACGCCACGGTGTACCGCACGTTCCTGGCGGTGCTGTCCCGGCACGGCCGGTGCGGCTGCCTCACCGACACCCACGTCACCCGGCTGTTCACCGCCGCGCAAGCCAAGGGCGAGACCCTGCGCCACTGCACGGACGCGTGGACCAACGCCCGCACCACGTTGGGACTGTGAAGATGTCCGACGATGACAAGAACCCCGCACGCCAGGTCATCACCGACTACGCCCAATCCCACTTCCGGTACTTCCGCACCGCTGACGGCACCGTGTACGCGCAGAAGAACGGCCACCCCGTGGCCCGACCGATCCGCTCCCAGGGCACCACCGGAAGCCACCGGCAGGAACTCATGGTCGGTCTATTCCGCGACGGAGTGGGCGTGTTCAACGGCACGGCCATGAAGGAAGCGCTGGACTTGATCGAAGCGTTGGCGCTGACCGAGGACGTGCAACCCGTGCACATCCGCGTCGCTCCCGGGTTCGACGGGGCAACGTGGCTTGACCTCGGGCGCAGCGACGGGCAGTCGGTTCGTATCCACCCCACCGGCTGGGACATCCGTACCCCGGACCCGCGTGAGGTGTGCTGGCGCCGTACTCAGCTCACGGGGGAGTTGCCCCTGCCGGTCCGGGACACCAACGGCAAGGGCATCGATCTGTTGATGCGGCTGTGCAACTTCGCCAACGCCGAGACGGAGTGCCTGGCCATTGCGTGGTTGATCGGCTGCCTGGGTCCGTCCGTGCCCGTCCCGGCGCCGTTCCTCACCGGGCCCCAGGGGGCGGGCAAGTCGACGGGCGGGCGGATGCTCGTACGGATCATCGAGGGTATGAGCGGCGACCTGCGCCGCGCGCCGAAGGATGAGGAGAACCTGATCGCGGCGGTCGCCGCCGGTTGGGTCACCGCCCTGGACAACCTCTCCCACATGACCCCTGACCTGTCCGACGCGATGTGCTGCATCGTCACCGGTGCCGAGAACGTCAAACGGGCCCTGTTCACCGACGGGGACGTGTTCCGCGTCGGCTACCGCCGACCGCTCCTGCTGACCGGCATCGACGTGGGCGTGATCCGCCCCGACCTCGCCGAACGGCTCCTCCCACTGCGGCTGGAACGCCCCCGCGTGCGGCGCACCGAGGCGGAACTGTGGTCCGACTTCGCAGAGGTGCTGCCCGTCATCCTCGGATCGCTCCTGGACCTCACCGTGCAGGTGCGGGCGGCTGAGGCGGACATCCCGACTGACCTGCGCATGGCCGACTTCGCGCACCTGTGCGCGCAGCTCGACGCCGCAACCGGTCTCGGGGCACTTGCCGCCTACCGGGCCAGCCTGGACGACCTCAACGACGACGTCATTGAGGGCGACCTGTTGGCGCAGACCGTGCTGAAGCACGCTGCCGGCATCGTGCCAGGGGCGGAAAAGCGGATGACGTCCGCCGAGTGGCTGTACGCCCTCACGGGCCTCTATAGCGGCGAGGAGTGCCGCCCCCTTCCAAAAGGCTGGCCGACTACCGGAAAGGTGCTCTCAGACCGTCTCAAGCGCCTTCAGCCCACCCTCGCCGCCCGTGGCGTCCTCATTGACTGGGGACGCACCAAGACCTCCCGGTACATCGAGATCGCGCGCCCCACCGCACCACCGCCGCCCGAGCAGGAAGCCGCCTTCTGACCGCCCGGCACCCGGCGGGCCGGAACAAGCAAGAGGAGCACCCGGCAACGCGTGCTCCTCTTGCTGTTCGGCGGCGTCGCCGCCCTGCGAAGGTCGCGCCGCGAAGCGGCTCCTTCTTCACGCGCTGAGCCGCGCACCACAACAGACACCACCCCCTCTTTGTCCCAAGTAGGAAGACGCTGCGTCACCTGCGTCACCCACAACCCGAAAACGGCGTGTGAGCTGCCGGAACAGCGGTGACGCAGACGGCCGATTCCTGCGTCACCCCGCGTCACCCGCGTCACCCGGTGACGCAGGTCTACGTCACCGGTGACGCACCCTCCAGGCCCTGCGTCACCCTGAAACCGCAGGTCAGGGCCCCGAATGACGCAGATGACGCGGGTGACGCAGAAATCTGCACCTCGGACACAGCCGCGTACAGCCGCACCCCGAAATGCTCAGGTATGGAGATCCCAGCATGACCACGCCCACCCGGCGCCGTCGCACTCCGAAAGACGAGTTGATCCCCCTGCCGGAAGTTCTGGAAGAACTCGGCATCAGCCGCCCGACTTGGTATCGCTGGCGCGACCGTGGCCTCACCCCCGAGGCACGCCGCACACCGTCCGGCCGCATCTGCGTACGCCGCAGCGTCCTGGACGCCTTCAAGGACGAGTTGGAGGCCGCGTGACCGAGTGGAGCTACACCGTTAAGTTCTGGGCCATCCGAAAGCGCAGCTACCGGAAGCCGTACCAACTGCGTTGGATGGTGGGCACCCGGGAACACGCGGAATCGTTCCTCACCCAGGGCTTGGCCGACAGCCGCCGGTCGGAACTCATGACGGCGGCCCGGAAGGGTGAGCCGTTCGACGTGGAGAGCGGCCTCCCGAAGTCCATGGTCGACCAGAAGCGTGACATCTCCTGGTACGAGCACGCGCGCAACTACATCGCTATGAAGTGGGACGACTCCCCCGGCAACACCCGGCGGACGTTGGCCGAAGCCATGGCGACCGTGACGCCGGCCTTCGTAAAGGACACCAAGGGCATGCCCGACGCCCGGACCGTACGGAGCGCTCTGTACGGGTGGGCGTTCAACAAGAACCGGTGGAAGGAAGAGCCTCCGGTCGAGGTGGCACAGGTGCTCGCCTGGTTCCAGCGGAAGTCGCTGCCCATGTCGGCCCTCACGGACCGGCTGTTGGTGAAGGCCGCGCTCAGGGCCCTGTCCAAGCGACTGGACGGGAAGACGGCGGCCCCGGGGACGATCAGTCGCAAGCGTGCGATCTTCTACAACTCCCTTGAGTTCGCGGTCGATGCCGAGTTGCTGACGGACAACCCGTTGGACCGCGTCAAGTGGAAGGCGCCCGAGCAGGTTACGGAGGAAGTGGACCCGGCATGCGTCCCGAATCCGGCGCAAGCCGCCAAGCTGCTGACCGCCGTGCGTGACCAGAGCAAGCGGGGGCGCCGGCTCGCTGCGTTCTTCGGCTGCATGTACTACGCCGCCGCGCGGCCGGCGGAAGTGATCGGCCTACGGGCCACGGACTGCGATCTTCCCCGGCGAGGGTGGGGCGTGCTCCGGCTCCATGAAACCCGTCCCCGATCCGGCACCGCATGGACAGACAGTGGTGAGGCGCACGAGAAACGGGGCCTGAAACACCGCCCGCGGAAGGCAGTGCGGCCCGTGCCGATTCCGCCGGAACTGGTCGCGCTCCTGCGGTGGCACCTCACCGCGTACGGCACGGCGCCGGACGGCCGCGTCTTCCAGACGCTGCGGGGTGGACTCGTGCAGGACACCGGATACGGGGAGGTGTGGGCTGAAGCGCGGTCGCGCGCTCTCACGCCAGCCGAGTTCCACTCTGCACTGGCGAAGCGACCTTATGACCTTCGTCACGCCGCAGTGTCTACCTGGCTCAGCTCGGGCGTGGAACCACAGCTCGTGGCTGAGCGGGCGGGCCACAGTGTGGCGGTCCTGTTTCGCGTGTACGCCAAGTTCCTGAAGGACGGTGACGACGCGGCCAACGCCAAGATCTCCGCCCGATTGGAACGGAGCGTCTGACGCGGCGGAAATCCCGTCCGCGCTCCGTCCGCAGAGTCCGAGACGGGGCGTTCGAACGCGAGACAGGGTGAGAC
>NZ_JBSGUA010000053.1:0-5053 GCF_053607685.1 Streptomyces sp. NPDC055099
ACCGGGAGGAGATCAAGCAGGCCCAGGAAGAACGCCTGAAGGCTGTGGAGGAGGCTTGGCACCAGCGGGGCCTGGAGCAGCACCCGGACGCCGCTCGGGCCCGCCTGGGCGCGGGCTCCGGGGGCAGGCAGCCGGTTCGGATCGACGGGGCCAGGGACACTTACGGGTATGTGGAGCGGCAGGGGAAGAAGTTCCGGGCCCTGGCCGACTACAGCGAGCGCAGCAGCCTGGGCGATTTCGACTCCGCGCCGGCGGCGATGGCCGCGCTGGTGCGCCGGTTCGACCAGGATCCGGAAACTCTTCCGCAGCGCACCTGGGGCCTGCGACAGAACGTGGATCTGGTGTCCAGTTCCTACGAGCCGCTGGTGTCGTGGCTGCGGCGCAGGCCCTCGCTCTCCCGCGAGCAGGACCGTCTGCTCACTGAGCTGACCCCCTACGAGATGCCGACGCAGACGAAGGTGCTGCACCCGCTCACGAACAAGGTGGCGCGGGCCTACCCGTTCTGGTTCGAGGAGGGGTTGCTCGGGGAGCTGGCGCGGGTCGCGGAGCGTGCGACGGAGGACCTGCGCGAGCAGTCGCTGAACGAGGAGCTGCCCAAGCGGGAGCGGGAGGCGGCCAAGCGGCGTATCCCGGCGATGGGTGCCGCGCTGATCAGGATCAACGCGGTCATCGGGCACGTCCGTGAAGCGGGCGGCGACGTGGAGCGCCGTGGTGTGGATCAGGGGCGGGTGGCGGCCCAGCTGTCGGCGCTGGCCGGTAGCGTCGACGGAGGAGAGGGAGGCGAGGGTGATGGTGGCGAACAGCCAGTACGCGACGCTGCTGCGGAGGCACTGGGAGGAGTTCCGGCCCAGGGAGCTGGCGGCGATGGAGGACCCGGAGAGGTTCTTCCGGACGCTGGGGTCGCAGATGGGCGAGGCGATCGCCATGGCGGAGGAGGACCTGGAGGAGGCGCTGGTACCGGAGACGGAGTACCTGGCCCGGGTCGGTCAGCTGCAGCAGATCCGGGCGACGGCGCGGGAGCAGGTCCTGCGCGAGATGCTGCCGCCGCCGGAGGAAGGACGCCCCGGACCAGGCGGCACGGCTGAGTCCGGAAGCGGCGGAGCTGGCGTCGATCCGCAGGGAGCTGGAGAACCTGGAGCGGTAGTCCGCTTCCGCCCCGACCCGGCGGACCTGCCGCGCGGCCCGATGGCCCGAGCGGAGGCCAACCTGGCCGCTCTGAAGGTGCTGCGGACCGTGGAAGGGGAGAAGCGCGGGGCGACCCTGGAGGAGAAGTGGACCCTGGCCCGCTGGTCGGGCTGGGGTTCGGTGCCCACGGTGTTCCTGGACGAGCCGGACGCCGACGAGCCGCTCTACCACGCTCTACCAGCCCGGCGGCGACCGGGAGGGCGGCTTCGAGACGGACCACGCGCAGTGGGAGTCCTACTCCCGGGTGCGCGGCGAACTGCGGGACCTGCTGGACCCCTTCGAGTGGCGGGCCGCGTCCCGGGCCGTGCTCTCGGCCCACTACACCCCCCAGGCCGTCGCCGAGGCCATGTGGGAGGGCTTGGCCGCGTACGGGTTCGAGGGCGGGGAGGTCCTGGAGGCCGGATGCGGGTCCGGTGCGTTCTTCGGCGTCGCCCCGAAGGGTGCGCGGCTGACCGGCGTCGAGCTGGACACCACCACCGCGGCGATCGCCGCCCGGATCTACCCGCACGCCAACGTGCTCCCGGAGTCGTTCACCGACACCGACGCCCCGCTGGGCACGTTCGACGCCGTGATCGGGAACGTCCCCTTCGCGCAGGCCCCGTTCGGGGAGCGCCGCTACCGGGCGGGCGGCCACTCCCTGCACAACGGGTTCATCATCAAGCAGCTGGCGCTGCTGCGGCCCGGCGCCTACATGAGCGTGATCACCTCGCGGTGGACGCTGGACGGCGAAGACTCCTCCGCCCGGCAGGACATGTCCCGCTGGGGTGACCTGGCAGCCGCCTACCGGCTCCCCAAGGGCACCTTCGGTGAGACCGCCGATACCGACGTCGTCGCCGACGTTCTGGTCTTCCGCCGCCGCGCCGAGGGCGAGGAACCCGGGGACCTGGGGTGGATCGACGCCCCGGAACGGGAGCTGGGCGGCCACACGGTGGGCGTGAACGCCTACTTCACCCAGCACCCCGACCACGTGCTGGGCCGCCTGACGGCCGAGTCGGGTCCGTACGGGCCCCGGGTCACCGTCCAGGGCGACCCCGGCCAGGCGCCCCGGCTGCTGCGCGAGCGGATGCAGACCACCGCCGCCGCGGCGGTCGCCGCCGGCCGGGACTACGTCCCTCACGAGGACTGGCCGCACCGGGAACCGCTGCTGCTCCAGACCGCCCGGGCTAAGCACGCCACCGACTTCACCGGCCGCCTCTACACCGACGACCAGGGGCGGATCTGGCAGCACGTCAACGGATCGGACCCGGTCCGGGTCATCGCCGCCGACGGCGTCGCGGGCACCGAGCAACTGCGGATGCTGCTGTCGCTGCGCGACGTGGCGGGCGAACTCCAGGAACTGGACCGGACCGCCGACGACCCGGCCCGGGCGCAGGAGGTCCGCGGCCAGCTCTCCCGGCTGCATGCCGTTTACACCGAGAAGTACGGGCCGCTGTCGCGGCCGCGGCAGACCCGGCTGGCGCTGCCCTCGGACGAGGCCAAGGCCGCCGCACGCAAGGCGGAGGTCGGCCTCGACGGAGAGGACCGGCTGCCCACCGGGTGGGGCTGGTTCCGCCAGGACCCGCACGCCGCGGTCGTCCTGGGCCTGGAGCACTGGGACCGGGCCACCGAGCGGGCGGTGCCCTCGGAGGTCCTGGTCCGCCGGCCCGGCACCCTGCGCGGCGAACTGAAGCCGACCAGCGACCCGAAGACTGCGCTGATGGCCGTGATGGGCGCCACCGGCCGCGTCGACCTGCCGATGATCGCGAACCTGCTGGGCACCACCACCGATGATGCCCGTCTGCGGCTGGGCACGGAGGTCTTCGACAACCCCGTCACCGGGAAGCTGGAGCACGCCGGGGCCTACCGGTCCGGACGAAGCTGGAGCAGGCCCGTACGGCGGCGGCCACCGACCCGGCGTACGCGGTGAACGTCGCCGCCCTGGAAGTGGCCCAGCCCGCGCAGAAGGTGCTCGGGCAGTTCACCGCGAAGCTCGGCGCGCACTGGATTCCCGCCCCGCTGGTCCAGGGCTTCCTGCGCGAGTACCTCGGCGACCCGACCCTCCAGGTCAGCCACAACGAGCGCTACGGCTGGTCGCTGGCCGCCGGGAAGGTCCCCGACGCGGTCAACGCGCTCAAGGGCACCGCCCGCCGCCCGGCGCTCCACATCGCCAAGGCCCTCCTGGGCCGGGCGTCGATGGCCGTCAACCTCCTGGACGGCAGCGGCGTCGACGAGGACGCCACCCGTGCCATGCGGTACAAGGCCGACGCGATGCGCTCGGCGTTCGAGGAATACTGCACCGCCTCCACCATCCGCGTCACCCAGCTCACCGACGCCTACAACCGGCAGATGAACGGGCACGTCGTCCGCAGCTACGACGGGCTGTCGCCGACCCTGGAGGGGTTCACCACCGAGCGGACCCCGCACCCCTGGCAGCACTCGGGCGCGGCCCGCATGCAGTTCGAGCGGGGCGTGATCCTCGCCCACGAGATGGGCCTGGGCAAGACCACCACCATGGTCATGGGCTCCCAGGCCCTGAAGGCCTCCGGGCAGATCGCCAAGCCGTTCGTCGTCGTCCAGCCCGGCCTGGGCAAGCAGTGGCTCGACGAAGCCGAGCTGCTCTACCCCAACGCCGACATCCGCCTGATCACCTCCGACGACCTCGCCGACGGCAACCGCCGCCCGGTCCTGGAGTGGCTCCGGGCCAACACCCCCGACCTGGTCATCTTCACCGAGGGCGCGTTCGGGTCGATCCGGATGAGCCCCGAGCGCCAGGAACTGTTCATCTTCCGCGAGCTGGAATCGCTCAAGGAACAGCTGGAGCGCGAACGCGGCATCCCGCACAACGCGTTCGCCCTGATGAAGCTGGAACAGCGCCTGGCCACGGTGGAGGCCCGCATCCGGCGCAACGATGCCCCGATGCGCACCCCCGGGGAGGTGTACTGGGACGACCTGGGATTCGACTACGTCATGGTCGACGAGGCCCACCGCTTCACCGCCCTGGGCTTCCGCTCCAAGGAGGCCGGGGGCAGCAGCGCGAGCATCCGCGCGGTCGACCTCTACCAGAAGGTCGACTGGCACCACCAGGTCGCCGAGGCCGACGGCGGTCGCCCTACCGTCACCCTCGGCACCGGCACGCCGATGGAGAACTCCATTGCCGAGCAGTACGACTGCCTGGAGCTGGCGACGCCGTGGCTGCTGGACCAGTTCGGGGTCCACGGCCCGGACCTGTGGGCGGAGACCTACGGGGAGAAGGTCCAGCGCATCGAGATGGCCCCGGACGGCAGCGGCCTGACCATCGTCGAGCGGTTCTCCCGGTTCACGTCCAAGCAGACGATGAAGACGATGTGGGGGCTGGCCACCGACACCAAGACCGGTGACGAGGTCGGCATCGAACGCCCGCAGATCGCCGGGGGCGCCCCCAAGCTGGTGCTGGTGGATCCGACCGCCGACCAGCAGGCCCGCCTCCAGCGTCTCGTCGTACGCGGGCAGGCCATCCACGCAGGGGACGTCACCCGCGACGAGGACAACATGCTGGCCGTCTCCGGCGAAGGCCGGGCGGTCGCCCTGGACCCGCGGCTGGTCGACGCGTCGGCGCCGGCGGGCAACAAGCTCGTGCAGGCGGCCGACATCATCGCCGCCGGGTACCACGCCAACAAGGACCGCACCTACGCCGGTCACCCGGATCCCGGCGGCCTGTTCTTCGTCTTCGCCAACTCCGGAACCCCCGGGGGCAACAACAAGGGCAACTTCGACGCCTACGCCGAGCTCCGCGAACTCCTCGCCACCCGCGGCGTGCCGCGGGAGATGGTCCAGTTCGCCCAGGAACACCGCAGCCCGGAGCAGAAGGCCGCGATGACCAAGGCCGCCAACAACGGCGGCATCGCGGTCC
>NZ_JBSGUA010000054.1:0-4731 GCF_053607685.1 Streptomyces sp. NPDC055099
GGTGATGAGAGAGCGGCGGCCGCGCTCGTGATCCCGAAGGAAGCAGCGCCCGGAGACGACACCGCCGGACTGCTCTACTACCTGTACGGGCCGGGCAAGCGGGACGAACACGTGGACCCGCACATGGTCGCCGCGTGGGACCCCTTCGTCCCCGACCCGGTGAAGTCGGAGGATTTCTCGATCGCTGACCTCGCGATGCTGCTGGACGCACCCGTACGCGCTCTGACGGGCAGGAAGCCGCCGTTGCACGTCTTCCACGTAGCGGTGCGCAATCCGCCGGAGGACCGACTCCTTACCGACGAGGAATGGGCCCGGGTGGCGCGCGAGATGATGCACGCCGCTGGCATCGCCCCGCACTCTGATGACCAGGGTTGCCGGTGGGTGGCCGTGCGTCACGCCGACGACCACATTCACATCGTGGCGACCCGTGCCCGCGAGGACGACCGTCAACCGGACACGAGTTGGAGCAAGCTCCGGATGCAGGAAGCCGCGCGCGGTTTCGAGATTGAGTTTGGTCTGCGCCGCCTGACCCACGCCGACGGAACTGCCCGCAGGTGGTCGAAGACCGGAGAGGCCGAGAAGGCAACGCGCCGGGGACTGTCCGAACCGGTCCGTGAGACGCTCCAGCGCACGGTGCGCGAGGCGGCGGCCGCCGCCGTGAGTGACGCCGACTTCTTCGCCCGGCTCGCCGCGGCCGGGCTGCGCGTGAAGCAGCGGATCGCCCCGGACGGCAACACGACCGGCTACTCCGTGGCGCTGCCCGGAGATCGCGACAGCGGACAGAAGCCGGTGTTCTTCCCGGGCACGAAGCTTGCCCCGGACCTGTCTCTGCCGCGCGTACGCGAACGCTGGAGCGGACCGCCAGTGAACCTCCCGGCCGCGCCGGCGGATGCGTGGCGTACGGCGGCGGAGAAGGTCCGCGCCGCCGCCGATCAGCTCGGGTCCGGAGGACTGCACGATGGTGCTGGAGACGTGGCCGCTCTCGGAGACCTGATTGTGACGGCCGCCGTCGTGTCCCCGTACCTGGTGCGCAGCCAGATGCGGAAGGCCGCGTACGAGTACGAGCGGGCGTCCCGGGCCCCGGCCGCACGGCAGATGGAGGGGCAGGCCCGGCAGCTGTACCGCGAGTCGACGCAGACTCTCGTGCGCTCCGCGGCATCGGTCGGACGCAACGACACGGCGGCCGCGCTCGGCTTTCTGCTCGCTCTGGTGAGCGCCGTTGAGGCGTCCCGGCGCTGGCATCACGCGCAGGAGTTCCGAGTCCAGGCTGATGCCGCCGGGAGGGCTGGTCGGCTGCTGCACGAAGCGGTCGAGGTGAGCGTCGGGGCGAACGCGGCACGCGACCACAAACCCCGCGCCCGGCGTGCCACCGAGAGGAAGGGAGCGGTGCGTCGCGCGGCGATGTCACCGGAAGCGCGACCGATGGCCGGGACCGTCCAGGAGGCGTTGCCCGCGCACGCGGGTGCGATCCTGGCCGATCCGGCGTGGCCCGCACTGCGCGCCCGGCTCGTTGAGGTCGAGGAGGCCGGTGAGGATCCAGGCGAGGTCCTCGCGGCAGTGGCCGCTCGCAGGGAGCTGGGCTCTGCGGACTCGGTCGCGGAGGTGCTTGTATGGCGCCTGTACGGGTGGCAGCGGCAGCGGGGGTCGGCCGCCGACGCATCCGGTAGCGATACGACCGCCGCATCCGCCGGCGGCACCGGGCGTATCGCAGCGGTCCGCCCGCAGGGGACATCCTTGCCGAGACGACGGCCACCGGGCGAGGGGCAACAGCGCAAGGGCCCGAAGCGGGGCCGTTAACGAGGGGAGAGCACGAGATGACCACACCCGTTCCCGAGGAACGTGCGGCAGAAGCCGTCACCGAGTCCGCCCAGGAGGCGGTACAGACCGCGGTCATGGCGGCGCGTTTGATCATGGCCATCGCCGACGCCGCGCGACGGCACCAGCAGCGCAAGCACAAGGGCGAGGAAGAGGAACTGCCCTCCGCCGAGAAGGCGGTGCAGGAGGTCGGCGGGGACGTCGAGCGTCTCCTCCCCACCGACATCTCGGCGGCGCTGATGGGAGAGGCGGACTGGCCGCAGCTCGCGCAGCAGCTCCTTGCCCTGCGCGAGGCGGGCGTCGACCTGGAGCAGGTCCTGCCGCGCATCGGCGAGGTCGCGGTGAACGTACGCGACCAGGTCGCGGCGAAGGCCTCGGAGGCGGCCACCGATGAGTGGGTCCGGGCGGTGCGCGAGACACTGCCGGCGGGGTCCCTGCGTGAGGGGATCCTCAACTCCCCGACGTGGCCGGAGATCGCCGCGACGATGGCCCGGCTGGATGCCAAGGGGGTCAACGTGCGTGAGGTCCTGGCGACCGCGTACGACACGGTGCAGGGCGTCGACCAGACGGTGAACAAGACCGTCGGGGCGCCTGCGGCGAGGATGACCAAGGACGCCCAGCTCCTGTACGGGCCGCTGTCGGTCGGGCTGGATCTCCCTGCGGATTTCGACCCGTCCAACCGTGAGCAGGCGCTCATCCAGCTCGGCATCTCGCAGGGGGAGCACGAGAAGTACGCCCGGTTGGTGCGCGAGGCGATTCCCGGGCACGGCCAGGAGGCGGACCGGTTGCTGGCGTCCCCTCGTTGGCCCTTCGTGCTCGCTCGCATGGCGCAGACAGACAACGACGGGACTTCCGTGGCTGCACGGCTGGCGGGCCTGGCCAAGGACACGTCCTGGACGGAAGGGCCTTCCAGTCAGGTCACTGCCCGACTTGCTCTCGCGGCTACCGACGCACTCCGTGGCCCGGGGCATGTAGGCCCCGGGCGTGAGACGCGGGTAAGGGTGGATGCAACGGCGGCGCGGTCGGCATCGCCGAGCGTGGGCCCTACTAGGGCGCCGGCGAAGGCGGCGGCGCCTACGTCGCAAGGGGTAGCCGCACACCGTGAGCCCGGTGCGGCGCCAGCACGGGGGAAGGCCCTGTAGCACTCCCGATGCGTGCCCGTCACTGCAGTGAACTGCGGTGGCGGGCACGCGTGATACTGCGGGTATGACGACGAAGAAGCGGGCCCGCTGGCTCTTGATCGCGGCGGTGACCGTGGGGGTCATCGCGTTCGGGCTGCTGCTGTGGAAGGGGCCCTGGTGGTTCGACGGAGCCCACCTGCGCACGAAGGATCTGCAACCCGCCGACGGTGTGGTCATCACTGGCTTCCGGACCGCCTTGGTCGCCGTCGGCGTGGCCGTGACCGCGGCGGTCGGCCTGTTCTACACCCACCGCCAGCTGAATCACACCCGAGACAAGGATCGAGAACAGGCGGAGCTGACCCGCGAGTCGCAGTACACCGCCCTATATGTCGATGCGATCAAGCTCCTGGCTGCGAAGGACACCGCCGATGGGTCTGGCCTCGCTGAGCGGCTGGGGGGCATCTACGCGCTGGAGCGCGTCATGCGGGATTCGGGGAAGGACCATCGGATGGTGGTCCAGATTCTGGCGGCGTTCATCCGTCTGCACGCACTCCGTGATTCCCCCTTGGTGGAGGAGATGAGCGGCAGGGGGCCGGACGAGATTCCGAAGCCGTCGGATGACGTTCAGGCGGCGCTCACGGTCCTCGGGCGCAGGCCCGAGGAGCGTGATGAGGGGCCCATCGACCTGTCGAACACGGATCTGTCGCGTGCGAACCTCGCGGTCGGGCGGTTCGAGCGAGCCGACCTCAGCGGAACGCAGCTGTTCGGGGCGATTCTCCGGGGCACCAAGTTGAGGGGGGCCCGGCTGAGCGGTGCTGAACTTGTGGAGGCCCAGCTGTCCGGAGCGGACCTTCGCGGCGCGGATCTCCGCGGTGAGCGGGGCATCGCCGACCCTCCTACTCCCGCGCTCATTTCGCTGCAGCAGGTCCTGTCCGCTGAGTTCGATGGGTACACGCAGTGGCCCGAAGAGCTGGAAGAGTCCACGCTGATCCAGCGAAGGCTCAGGGGCGGTGCTCAGTAGGTCGTCAGGGACGGGTCGCGCCCAGGTAGTCGCCGGAGGGCATGGCGGTGTCCATGGGGGCGATCTCGACCCGCTTGCCCGTACGGGGAGCGTGCAGGACCTTGCCGTCGCCGGCGTAGAGAGCGATGTGGTAGATGAAGCCGGTGGAGTTCGACCAGAACAGCAGGTCGCCCTGTTTGAGGTCGCCGCGGGCGACGGGCCGGTTCGAGGTGGCGCCGTACTGGGCGGCGGCGGTGCGGGGGAGTCGGGTGGAGGGCCAGTAGGCGTACTGGACGAGGCTGGAGCAGTCCCAGCCCTCGGTGCGTGATGCGTCGCACCGGCCGTTGAGGTAGCCGTTGACGCCGTCGCAGAACCCGGTGGAGGGCCCGGAGGGGGTGCCGCCGCCGTAGGAGTATTTGACGCCGAGTTCGGTGGAGGCCCGGCGCAGCGCGTCGGGACCGGCCCCGGAGCCGGAGACGGAGACGGACGCGGCGGCGAGGCCGCCGGGGCCTTCGAAGCGGGGCATGGTGGCCAGGATGATGCGGACGTAGTTGTGCGTCTCGCCTCTGGCGAAGCTTTCCGGGGGGACTCCGCGGAACCGCCGGACTGCGTTCCATCCGGCGTTGTATCCGGCCAGTGCGAGCGCCTGGGTACCGCCCGGGTAGCCGGATGCCCGGGCGGACTTGAGGAGTGAGCACATCATGCGGCCCTGGGCGATGACGGCGTCGCCGATGTCCCAGGGGCTGATGCGTCCGTTGCCGTCAGCGTCCTCGCGGCCCCAGGTGGCCCAGGTGC
>NZ_JBSGUA010000055.1:2500-4685 GCF_053607685.1 Streptomyces sp. NPDC055099
ATTCCAATCGAACCTGGAGATAGCTGGTTCTCCCCGAAATAGCTTTAGGGCTAGCCTTAAGGTAAGAGTCTTGGAGGTAGAGCACTGATTGGACTAGGGGCCCCCACCGGGTTACCGAATTCAGTCAAACTCCGAATGCCAATGACTTATCCTTAGGAGTCAGACTGCGAGTGATAAGATCCGTAGTCAAAAGGGAAACAGCCCAGACCACCAGCTAAGGTCCCAAAGTGTGTATTAAGTGGAAAAGGATGTGGAGTTGCTTAGACAACTAGGATGTTGGCTTAGAAGCAGCCACCATTTAAAGAGTGCGTAATAGCTCACTAGTCGAGTGACTCTGCGCCGAAAATGTACCGGGGCTAAACGTATCACCGAAGCTGCGGACTGTTCTTCGAACAGTGGTAGGAGAGCGTTCTAAGGGCAGTGAAGTCAGACCGGAAGGACTGGTGGAGCGCTTAGAAGTGAGAATGCCGGTATGAGTAGCGAAAGACGGGTGAGAATCCCGTCCACCGAATGCCTAAGGTTTCCTGAGGAAGGCTCGTCCGCTCAGGGTTAGTCAGGACCTAAGCCGAGGCCGACAGGCGTAGGCGATGGACAACAGGTTGATATTCCTGTACCACCTCTTCATCGTTTGAGCAATGGGGGGACGCAGAAGGATAGGGTAAGCGCGGTATTGGATATCCGCGTCCAAGCAGTTAGGCTGGGAAATAGGCAAATCCGTTTCCCGTGAAGGCTGAGCTGTGATGGCGAGCGAAATTTAGTAGCGAAGTTCCTGATTCCACACTGCCAAGAAAAGCCTCTAGCGAGGTGAGAGGTGCCCGTACCGCAAACCGACACAGGTAGGCGAGGAGAGAATCCTAAGGTGTGCGAGAGAACTCTGGTTAAGGAACTCGGCAAAATGACCCCGTAACTTCGGGAGAAGGGGTGCTCTCTTAGGGTGAAAGCCCGAGAAAGCCGCAGTGAATAGGCCCAAGCGACTGTTTAGCAAAAACACAGGTCTCTGCGAAGCCGTAAGGCGAAGTATAGGGGCTGACGCCTGCCCGGTGCTGGAAGGTTAAGGGGAGGGGTTAGGGGTAACCCGAAGCTCTGAACTGAAGCCCCAGTAAACGGCGGCCGTAACTATAACGGTCCTAAGGTAGCGAAATTCCTTGTCGGGTAAGTTCCGACCCGCACGAAAGGCGTAACGATCTGGGCACTGTCTCAACGAGAGACTCGGTGAAATTATAGTACCTGTGAAGATGCAGGTTACCCGCGACAGGACGGAAAGACCCCGTGGAGCTTTACTGTAGCCTGATATTGAATTTTGGTACAGTTTGTACAGGATAGGCGGGAGCCTTTGAAACCGGAGCGCTAGCTTCGGTGGAGGCGCTGGTGGGATACCGCCCTGACTGTATTGAAATTCTAACCTACGGGTCTTATCGACCCGGGAGACAGTGTCAGGTGGGCAGTTTGACTGGGGCGGTCGCCTCCTAAAAAGTAACGGAGGCGCCCAAAGGTTCCCTCAGAATGGTTGGAAATCATTCGTAGAGTGTAAAGGCATAAGGGAGCTTGACTGCGAGACCTACAAGTCGAGCAGGGACGAAAGTCGGGCTTAGTGATCCGGTGGTTCCGCATGGAAGGGCCATCGCTCAACGGATAAAAGCTACCCCGGGGATAACAGGCTTATCTCCCCCAAGAGTCCACATCGACGGGGAGGTTTGGCACCTCGATGTCGGCTCATCGCATCCTGGGGCTGTAGTCGGTCCCAAGGGTTGGGCTGTTCGCCCATTAAAGCGGTACGCGAGCTGGGTTCAGAACGTCGTGAGACAGTTCGGTCCCTATCCGTCGTGGGCGCAGGAAATTTGAGAGGAGCTGTCCTTAGTACGAGAGGACCGGGATGGACGCACCGCTGGTGTACCAGTTGTTCTGCCAAGGGCATCGCTGGGTAGCTATGTGCGGAAGGGATAAGTGCTGAAAGCATCTAAGCATGAAGCCCCCCTCAAGATGAGATTTCCCATAGCGTAAGCTAGTAAGATCCCTGAAAGATGATCAGGTTGATAGGTTCGAGGTGGAAGCATGGTGACATGTGGAGCTGACGAATACTAATAGATCGAGGACTTAACCATATAATATGTAGCAAATGTTATCTAGTTTTGAAGGAATATATATTAAAATTTCTTCTTGACATTTCGAAAGAAATGTTTATAAT
>NZ_JBSGUA010000056.1:0-4650 GCF_053607685.1 Streptomyces sp. NPDC055099
GAGACCTGGCCCCATGGCCAGGTCTCCGCGGCTCGGTCCGTCGGGCCGACGCGTCAGGCGTCGCGGTCGCGGCGGTGGTACGTCTCGCGGGTGTGTTCCGTGTGCGCGCGCATGATCTCCGTGGCCCGGCCCTCGTCGCGCTCGGCGATGGCCGCGATCAGCCTGCGGTGCTCGATCCACGACTGCTTGCCGCGCTGACGGGCCACCGGCGTGTAGTACCAGCGCACGCGGCGGTCCACCTGCCCGGCGAGTTCGGCCAGGACGACGTTGCCGGCGAGTTCCATGACCTTGGCGTGGAAGGCCGCGTTCGTGGCCACCACCAGGTCCACCTCGCCGTCGGCGACGGCCTTCTCGCCCTTGTCGCACAGCTCTTCCAGGGCGGTGATCCCCGCGGTGCCGGTGTTGGCGGCGGCGAGCCGGGCCGCCTCCGCCTCCAGGAGCGTGCGGACCGTGAGCAGCTGGTCCGCCTCCTCCTCGGTGGGCTCGTGCACGAACGCGCCCTGGGCGGGCCGCAGATCGACCCAGCCCTCGGTGTTGAGCCGCTGCAGCGCCTCGCGCACGGGCTGCCGCGACACCCCGAGGTGCCCGGCCAGTTCACTCTCCACGAGGTGCTGGCCCGGCTGGAGCGCGCGGGTCGTGATCAGTTCGAGCAGCGCCTCGTAGACCCGCTCCCGGAGCGGACCAGGGCGTTCCAGCTTGGGCACCGCCCCCTGCGGCAGTCCTGTGGACAACATCGCGGTCCCCTCCTCGACGATTGCCTTTTGTCTACAGTCTACTGAGCACAATGGCCAGCACCAGGGGGAGTCGCGCCGGTCACACGGGACGGTCCCGCTACGGGCAGCGGATGACCTGGCCCGCGTACGACAGGTTCCCGCCGAAGCCGAACAGCAGCACCGGATCGCCGTGGTTGATCTCGCCGCGCTCCACCAGCTTGGACAGGGCGAGCGGGATGCTGCCCGCCGAGGTGTTGCCGGAGTTCACGACGTCGCGGGCGACGACCGCGTTGACCGCGCCGATCCGCTCGGCGAGCGGCTCGATGATGCGCAGGTTGGCCTGGTGCAGGACGACCGCCGCCAGGTCGGCCGGGGTGAGCCCGGCCCGCTCGCACGCCTTGCGGGCGAGCGGCGGGAGCTGCGTCGTCGCCCAGCGGTAGACGCTCTGGCCCTCCTGCGCGAACCGCGGGGGCGTGCCCTCGATCCGCACGGCGTTGCCCATCTCGGGCACCGAGCCCCAGAGCACGGGGCCGATGCCGGGCTCCTCGCCGGGGCCGCACGCCTCGACGACGGCAGCGCCCGCGCCGTCCCCGACCAGGACGCACGTGGTGCGGTCCGTCCAGTCGGCCACCTCGGACATCTTGTCCGCACCGATCACCAGGGCGCGGGTGGCGCCCCCGGCCCGCACGGCGTGGTCGGCCGTGGCGAGCGCGTGCGTGAAGCCCGCGCAGACCACGTTGATGTCCATGGCGGCCGGCGAGGGGATGCCGAGGCGGGCCGCCACCCGCGCCGCCATGTTCGGCGAGCGGTCGATCGCGGTGGAGGTGGCGACCAGGACCAGGTCGATGGCGTCGGGCGCGAGGCCCGCCGCGGCGACGGCCTTGGCCCCGGCGTGCGCGGCGAGCTCGTCGACCGGCTCGTCGGGTCCCGCGATGTGCCGGGTGCGGATGCCCACGCGGGAGCGGATCCACTCGTCGCTGGTGTCGACCATGCCCGCCAGATCCTCGTTGGTGAGGATCTTGGCGGGCTGGTAGTGACCGACGGCGGCGATGCGTGAGCCGTGCATGAACGGGTCCCCCTTGTTGCCGGAGATGCGGGACCGTCCAGTCTGCTCAGCGACTCACCAGTAACAGGACACGTAAAGCGACAGGAATCGGGCGACGGGTTTGGCGACTTCTCATCATCACGTCACCCGGTGAAGAGCTGGGTGGCCTTGTGTACGAGCTCATACACCCCATATGCGAGCGGAACCCCCACCCAGACCCAGGCGGCGACGATCAGCGCCCGTCGGCGGGGCGGATCACTTGGCGGCGTGCTGGTCGGTGCCGTCATGGGCTGCCTCCCTCGGGGCGGGAATGTGGTGGCGGGCGTGGACAGGCCGGACGAACTCGTTCGCCACGAAGCCGATGACAAGGAGGCCGATCATGATCGTGAGGGAGAGGCCGTAGAGCCCCGCCCCGCTCTTGCCCGCTTCTTCCTGGCGGTCGGCGACCCAGTTGACGATCAGCGGGCCGAGCACGCCCGCCGTCGACCAGGCTGTGAGGAGACGGCCGTGGATCGCGCCGACCTGGTAGGTCCCGAACAGGTCCTTCAGATACGCGGGGACCGTCGCGAAGCCGCCTCCGTAGAAGGAGAGGATCACCAGCGCGCAGACGATGAACAGGGGCTTCGAGTTGTCCCCGAAGAGGACGATCAGGAGATACATCAGCGCGCCGACGCCCAGGTAGACGCGGTAGACGTTCTTGCGGCCGATCAGGTCGGACGTCGACGACCAGCCGATGCGTCCGGCCATGTTCGCCGCGGAGAGCAGGGCGACGAAGCCCGCCGCCGCGGCGGCCGAGACCGGCGTCGAGGTGTCGGCGAAGAAGTCGGTGATCATCGGCGCCGCCTTCTCCAGGATGCCGATGCCCGCCGTCACGTTCATGCAGAGCACGATCCACAGGCACCAGAACTGGGGGGTCCGTACGGCCGCCCGCGCGGACACCTGGGGCCCGTCGAGCACACCGGGAGCGCCGGGCGTCCGCGCCCCCTCCGTACGCGGCACCCGCACCAGGAACACGCCGAGCGCCATGAAGACGGCGTACGTGAGGCCGTGCACGAGGAAGGCGAGCGCGATGCCGTCGTTGTCGGAGCCGAAGGAGTCCAGCATCTGCGCGGACCACGGGGACGCGATGAGCGCGCCGCCGCCGAAGCCCATGATCGCGATGCCGGTCGCCATGCCGGGGCGGTCCGGGAACCACTTGATCAGGGTCGACACGGGCGAGATGTAGCCGATGCCGAGGCCGATGCCGCCGACGAAGCCGTAGCCGAAGACGATCAGCCAGTACTGGCTGATCGCCGCGCCGAGGGCCGCGATCAGGAAGCCGGACGAGAAGCAGACGAGGGCGACCGTCATCGCCCAGCGCGGCCCGTTGCGCTCGACGAGCGTGCCGCCGAAGGCCGCCGAGAGGCCGAGCATCACGATGCCGAGCTGGAAGGGCAGCGCGCTCTGGGTGCCGCTGAGGTCGAGTGCTGATTCGAGCGGGGGTTTGAAGACGCTCCAGGCGTAGGCCTGGCCGATGGAGAGATGTACGGACAGTGCGGCGGGCGGTACGAGCCAGCGGCTCCATCCCGGGGGTGCGACGGGGGGCCTCATGATCCCGAACAGTAGGAACCCGGGTGGGGAGTTGGGAAGAGGCAGGCGCGATTCCGTCGACGGTATGCAATGTGCCGCGCGACCCCTTGCTGGGCCAACTTCCATACTGTAGACAATATTCCATCGACAGTTGTGGGATGCGGTGTACGACCGTCACAAGCACGCGGTGTACGTCCGTCCCGAGCATGCGATGTCGATCCTGAGCCTTCTTCGGATCCCTCGACCGAACGGAGCGCGCCACCGTGAAAGTCGCAGTCCTCGGCGCCGGTGCGATCGGCGCCTACGTCGGAGCCGCGCTGCACCGCGCCGGTGCCGACGTCCATCTCGTCGCCCGTGGACCCCATTTGGCGGCCATGAGGCAGCACGGAGTACGTGTCCACAGCCCGCGCGGAGACTTCACCGCACGGGCCCACGCCACCGACGACCCGGCCGACATCGGCCCCGTCGACTATGTCTTCCTGGGCCTGAAGGCCAACTCGTACGCGGCGTGCGGGCCGCTGATCGAGCCGCTCCTGCACGACAAGACGGCGGTCATAGCCGCCCAGAACGGCATCCCCTGGTGGTACTTCCACCGGCACGGCGGCCCGCACGACGGCCACCGCGTCAGCAGCGTGGACCCCGACGGCGCGGTCAGTGCGGTGATCGCGCCCGAACGGGCCATCGGGTGCGTGGTGTACGCGGCGACCGAGCTCGAAGGCCCCGGCGTCGTACGGCACTTGGAAGGCACCCGGTTCTCCGTCGGGGAGCCCGACCGCTCGCGCTCCGAGCGCTGTCTCGCCTTCAGCGAGGCCATGCGGGCCGGCGGCCTGAAGTGTCCCGTCGAGCCCGACCTGCGCGGCGACATCTGGATCAAGCTGCTCGGCAACATCTCCTTCAACCCGATCAGCGCGCTCTCCCGCGCCACCATGCGCGAGATGTGCCGGCACGGCGGCACGCGCCGCGTCATCGAGATCATGATGAGCGAGACGCTCGCCGTCGCCGCGGCACTCGGCTGCCGCCCGGACATCTCCGTGGAGCGGCGCCTGGCGGGCGCCGAGCGCGTCGGCGACCACCGCACCTCCACGCTCCAGGACCTGGAGCGCGGCAAACCCCTGGAACTCGACGTGCTGCTCGCGGCCGTCGTGGAGCTCGCGGAGATCACCGAGGTCCCGGTGCCGACGCTCCGAACCGTCCACGCCATCTCGGACCTGCTGGCCGACCGCACGAGGAGCGCTGCCTAATGCTGAAGTCAAGCGGTAAGACGCAGTTGTGGCCGGGCTTCGTAGGGTGTGCGGTCGCGGAGCATTGCGTAGACGACGTTGA
>NZ_JBSGUA010000057.1:0-2771 GCF_053607685.1 Streptomyces sp. NPDC055099
AACTGGAGGTCGGCCGCCATGTTCCGCCGGACCGGGTGTGGTCGGCATGGCTGTGCGGCGACCACCTCGTCAGTGAGCGGCGTGAGGTTCTGCGCCAGTTCGCCAACGGGATCGACACGGCCGGGCGCCGGGTGCACCGCGCGTTCCTCGCCAGCTGCCGCGTCCTCGGAGAAGGCGTCGACATCACCGGGGACCGCGGGGTGGAGGCGGTCTGCTTCGCCGACACCCGCGGCTCCCAGATCGAGATCGTCCAGAACATCGGCCGGGCACTCCGACTCAACAAGGACTGCACCACCAAGGTCGCCCGCATCATCGTCCCGGTGTTCCTGGAACCGAACGAGGACCCCACCGACATGGTCGCCAGCGCCAGCTACAAGCCGCTCGTAGCCGTCCTCCAAGGGCTCCGCAGCCACGATGAGCGCCTGGTCGAGCAACTCGCCTCCCGCGCCCTCACCAGCGGCAAGCGCAAGGTCCACGTCCAGCGCGACGAGAACGGGCAGATCGTCGGCGCCGGCAGCGAGAGCGACGGCGAGGACCAGGAGCACGACGGCGACACAGACGCCGCTGCCGAGTCCGCGCTGCTGCACTTCTCCAGCCCGCGCGACACAGCGACGATCGCGGCCTTCCTGCGCACTCGGGTATACCGGCCGGAGTCGCTGGTGTGGCTGGAGGGCTACCAGGCCCTCATCCGGTGGAGGGCGGAGAACGAGATCACCGGCGTCCACGCCGTGCCCTACGACGTCGAGGTCGAAGTGGGGGTCACGAAGAACTTCCCCCTCGGGCGGTGGGTCCATCAACAACGGAAGACGCTGCGGGCCGGAGAGCTGGAGGAGCGGCGCAAGGTCCTCCTGGACGCGCCCGAGGCTGGGATGGTCTGGGAGCCCGGCGAGGAGGCGTGGGAGAACAAGCTCGCCGCACTCCGCTCCTACCGGCGGGCCACCGGGCACCTCGCACCGCGGCAGGACGCAGTGTGGGGTGAGAGCGAGGCTGAGGCGCTCGTGCCGGTCGGGCAGCACATGGCCAACCTCCGCCGGAAAGGCGGCCTGGGGAAGGACCCGAAGCGCGCGGCGGAGCGGGCGGCGCAGCTGTCGGCGATCGATGAGGACTGGAACTGCCCGTGGCCGCTGGACTGGCAGCGGCACTACCGCGTCCTGGCGGACCTGGTCGACGCCGACGGCGTCCTGCCGGCCATCGAACCCGGGGTGCTGTTCGAGGGTGACGACCTGGGCAAGTGGCTCCAGCGGCAGAAGAACCCCGGCACCTGGGCGCAGCTTCTCCCCGAGCAGCAGGAGCGGCTGTCGAAGCTGGGTGTGCAGCCCGCTGAGAGCGCGTCTCCCGCCCCGGCAGCCGCTCGTACGACGAAGGGGCCGAGCAAGGCACAGACAGCATTCCAGCGCGGCCTGGCAGCCCTCACGCTATGGGTGGAACGAGAAGGCGCCGACCGCCCGGTACCGCGCGGGCACAGCGAGATCATCGCGGTCGACGGCGGGACGGAGCCGGCGGTCGTGAAGCTGGGCGTATGGATCTCCAACACGAAATCCAGAAGAGACCGGCTGGACACCGACCAGCTCGGCGCCCTCGCCAAGCTCGGCATGCAATGGGCGAAACCTGGCAGGCAGTGACAGACGACCTGGGAGAACTGACACGACAGACTGCAGGTGCCGGCCTTGCCGACTGGCGGCTTCGAGAGGCAGATGTGGGACAGATCGAGCAGGGGTTGGAGCGCGCGTTGCGCACCCGGCCCGTTCCTTCAAGCAACGGAGCCCGCCTGCGGTTTCTGCTGGCATCACACGGTGGTTCCACTCGGAGGGTAGCCGCCGTGCTAGGTTCTGTCGTCAAATGTCACGCCCACATCAGGAGTGAGGCGAGGGTGACGGCTGCTTCGTAGGACTGGACGGTCTTGTCGTAGTGTCTGGCGATGCCGCGCCATTGCTTCAGACGGTTGAAGCACCGCTCCACGACGTTGCGGTGCTTGTAGGCCTCGCGGTCGAAGGCCGGCGGGCGGCCACCGCGGCTGCCCCGCCGGGCCCGGTTGCCGATCTGGTCGGCCCGCTCGGGAATCGTGTGGGGGATGCCGCGGCGGCGGAGCCAGGTGCGGATCGCCTTGGAGCTGTAGCCCTTGTCGCCCAGGACGTGATCGGGCCGGACGCGGGGACGGCCGGGGCCGATCCGGGGCACCCTGATCGCGTCCATCACGGCGGTGAACTGGGTGCAGTCGTTGGTGTTGCCGCCCGTCACGACGAAGCCGAGCGGACGGCCCCGGCCGTCGCAGGCCAGGTGCACCTTGCTGGTCAGACCGCCCCTGGACCGGCCGAGGGCCGGGTCGCAGAGCCCCCTTTTCGAGCCCCGGCAGCATGCTGGTGGGCCCGGACGACCGTGGAATCGACCGACACCAGCCACTCGATGTCGCCCGCCGCGTCGGCCCTCGCCTGCGCGGCCCGCAGCATCCGTTCGAACGTCCCGTCCGCCGCCCACCTGCGAAAACGCGTATGCAGCGTGGCCCACGGCCCGTAGCGCTCGGGCACATCCCGCCAGGCCGTCCCGGTCCGGAACTTCCACACGATCCCGTTCAGGACCCTGCGGTCATCCAGCCGCTTCCGCCCCCGCAACGACACGGGCAGCAACGGCCGGACGAACTCCCACTCAGCATCAGACAGTTCATGACGACGTATCACGACACCATGATCCACCAACGATGATCATTTGAAGACACCGCCTAGAGAGCCTCGGGGGTCAGTCGATGCCGGGCAGGATGTGCGGCTCGGCGAGGT
>NZ_JBSGUA010000058.1:0-1488 GCF_053607685.1 Streptomyces sp. NPDC055099
GTGCAGCGGCGACCGGACGCATAGCCTGCTTCCTGATCTCGCGCTTGGCCTGGCGGACGGGTGTGCGGACGGTCGCCTTCGCCTGCTTCCTCCACTGACGGAGGAGCAGCTTCCCGCCCACTTTCGCCGCGTCGATGATGTCCTTCGTCTCCATCGGCGGCGGCGGCTCCTCGCCGAACCCGGCCTCGATCAGCCACAGCGAGTCGATGTCCTGCCGCCCCTGCCGGAAGCGGCAGTACGCCACCCACTGCGAGACGTCGACGCGGGGCTCGACCCAGATGTGCCCGACCGGGCAGGCGGCCTCCAGGACGACGTCCGTGCCGACCTTGTAGGCCAGTCGCAGGCCGGTGTCCATTCCGCAGACCGGGCACGCGATCACGGTCTGAATCCACACCCGGCGCCACGTCTGCTCGGGGTCCTCGACGACGTAGCGGAAGCGGCGCTCAAAGGTCACGTAGAAGTCGCCCTCGTCGGGGTTGAAGGACCTCCACGGGCTGATCGGCATCAGATCTCCTCTGGGGAACATTCGTGATCTTCCGGACGTAACAGCGGCGGAACTAGGGAAAACATGCAGGTCAGAGCGTTGGAACAAGGTCGGAACAGGGCCCGGAGAGGGGGAACGTGTTCCGGCCCGGGGCGGGGGTTCCGGCCCTGTTCCGGGCCGGTTCCCCCTCGCTGACCTGCATGTTTCCGGGTGTTCCGGAAGCGGGTCAGCCCCTGTCGGCCTCGCCGACGAGTGCCTTGAGGTCACGCAGGCGGTAGCCCTTGACCGTGGCCTTGGCGCCCTTGGGCCGGTAGGACTCCTTGGCCCACTTCTGGCCCCGGGGGGCCAGCACCTTGTCGAGCACCAGGGCCAGGACGGCACCCTTGGTCATCTGCGGTCCGTCGCCGGTGGCGAACTTCTCCAGGTCCCACGTCTCCGGCTGGACCTCGTGCAGGGCGTCGAACAGCTCGTCCTCCGTCAGGCCGCTCGGGTCACTGAGGGACCGGTAGATCGAGCGGATCACCTGGAGGAGGACCGGCAGCTTCTCCTCCTGGTCCTCGTCCTCGTCGCCGTCCCAAGGGTCGCCGCCGCCGGGGTTGGGCAGGACGACGCCGGGGGCGAAGGCCTTCGACGCGGCGTCCAGCTCGCACATCCCGGCCGCGGCCCGCTCGGTGGCCCGGCGGTCGGCCTCGTCGTCGCTGGTGATGCAGGCCCGGTACGGGATCGGCTCGCAGTAGTCGCCGCCCGCCATCACGTACGCCACGGAGGCGTCGTTGACGGCGTCGCCCATCGCGGGCAGCAGCCGGTCCGGCCGCCATCCCTGGGCCATCGCGCCGCCGCCGGCGATCTGCACGATGTCGTCCTTGTCGCAGGCGCACATGACCTGGACCGGGAGTTCGGACAGCCATGTGTTCGTGCCCACCCGGTCGCGGGTGACGCCCTGCGAGGCGATATCCACGACCACGTCGGACTTCAACGAGGTGAGGTTGATCTGCTTGACCAGC
>NZ_JBSGUA010000058.1:1498-2637 GCF_053607685.1 Streptomyces sp. NPDC055099
TTCGAGAACGACACGGGCCTCCTTCGGCGTGCGGGCGACCGCCGACATGGCCTTGCGGTACGGGCCGAATCCCGATCCGTAGGAACCGAGGTCGATGCCGACGATGATCCGGTCGCTGGTCGCGGTGAGCGCGTCCAGGCGGGCCCGCAGCATCGTCGACTTCCCCGAGCGGGACTTGCCGATGTACGCGGCGCTGGTCCGCTTGCCCGGGAGGGCCAGGGGGCGGCCGGACATGTCGGCACCGAACTGCGCCGTGTGCAATTCGTGGGTGGTGACCGACTTCGGCGCCCGGTAAGGCAATTCCGGAACGGCCTTCCACGGGTCGTCCCCCGGAATACGCAGCACGCATTCATTGCGGGCCTGGGCGGACTGCTGCAAGAGCGCCGAATTCGTACGGACGCCGGGCAGGCAGGCCTCCAGCAGAGCAAGGTTGTCGGACAGCTTCTCCGGCGTCTGGTTCTTCAGCACGATCTGGATCTCGAAGCCCCAGTTGCGCGGGCGGATCTGCAAGGAGTGGACAGCGATACCGATCTCCTTGGTCAGCGCTTCGTGCAGCATCGCCTCGAAGGCCCGCGGCGTCATGCCCATCTCGAAGCGGTCCGGCAGACCGGCCTCGGCGCGCTCCAGCTCCTCCAGCTCCTCCGGCGTCATGTCGGGGCGCCGACCGACTCGGGCCAGCACCGCGAGGTTGACGAGCACCCCGGCGCCGAGGCCGATCAGGCCGTCCATGAACACGTACCCGGCGACGTCGATCCCGGCCATCGGCAGGTACGCGGCGGCCGCCCGCTGGAAGATCTTGGTGCGAGCCGTGGAGAGCGCCGCGGTCGCCTGGACCAGGGCCATCGACGCCTCCTGCTGCGCGACGTCGGACGCCTTCTTCTTCGCGTCCTTCTTGAGCAGCGCGAACTGGGCCCGGCGGGCCGCCCGGGCCGCCTCCAGCGCGAGCATCTCGGCACGCTGCTTAGCGGCGTCGGCGTTCTGGCCCTCGACCCCGCGGACCCAGCGCTGCACGCGCACCCCGCCGCGGATCGTGGTGGGGACGATGCCTCGCGGCGTCCACTGCCGCGACGCCCACCGGCGGACCCGGCGACGGGCCTGGCGCTGGACGTAGGCGCGCCGGGCCGAACGGCCCTCCGGGG
>NZ_JBSGUA010000060.1:0-2392 GCF_053607685.1 Streptomyces sp. NPDC055099
ACGATGAACCGCCGCGACGTTGCCCTTCCACAAGGCCAGCAGTCGGCGCACTTCGGGAGTGACGGAGAAGCGGTTCTTGCTCTGAGCCCGTGCCCCGGGTTCCGCGGCCGCTGACTCGTCACGCTCGGCAGCGGCGAGCCACCGCCACACCGTGCGCTCGGTCACTTCCAACGACTGAGCCATCAGCCGCACATGCCGCGTTGTCAGTTTCTGTTCCTGTCGCAGGGCGAGCAGCCGGCGCACGGCAGGGCCGCGCAGCGCCGGCAGGGAGGAGGAAGGCAGGCCTCCCCGCACGCCCGGGCCCTCCCCGTGCGCGCCGGAGCGGGAAGCGTCCTCTCCCGGCTCGGCCGCGCCGGTCACAGCGGCCCCATGAGCCGTGCGCAGGCCCGCTCCAGCATCCGGCGGTCCACCACCGCCCGGCTCTTGCCGTAGGTCTCGGCGGTCAGGTGCGAGGTCAGCTTCGCCCAGGTCCGGAAGTTGCCGTGCCCCACATGCTCGTCCACCCACGCGACATCGTCCGCGGTCACGTCCTCCCACAGCGAGTGGAAGGCAGCCATCACGGTGGCCACCTCCCGCTGGCTGAGGCGCGGCACCAGCTCCCAGGTCAGCACCCGAGAGGCCAGCGCAGGCACCCGCCGCAGCGCCCGTTCGCTGCCCGCACCCGCGAGCACGAGTGCCGTATCCGTGTCCGGGTGGTCCCACAGCCCGCGCAGAAACTCCAGCGCCGGTCCCGGAAGGCGCTGTGCCTCGTCCAGGACCAGCACGCGGGGCTGCCGCAGCGCGTTCACCAGCGTCAGGTCGGCCTCCCCCGCCCCGCGCGGCAGACGCCTGCCCAGCTCCAGGGCGTCCGCGAGTACCCGGCGCAGTTCGGGGACCGTCGGATGCACACCGACATGGACCCGGCGGACCCGGGCCGGGTGCGGCAGCTGGGACAGGGCGTACTGCAACGCGACGGTCTTGCCCTGACCGGCGTCGCCGTACAAGCACACCACCGCACCCACCGCGGCCGCGTGCGCGACCGTCCGCAGCACCGACCGCACAGCAGGCGTGTGCACCACCTGCGCGCCCGGGACCAGGACGGGGACCTGCGCCAGATGCTTCTGCTCCCGCAGAAACACCTGCCCACTGACGCCTTCCTCCGCCACCACGTTCAGGCCCAGCTCGCTGAGCGGATCCGGCCTGCTCGGCCCGGCAACCTCAGGCTCCCGCACGGTCAGCAAAGCCCGCCCCGCCCGTCGGTCCCTGCGGATCACCCGGTGCAACGTCGACGCCGACGGCACCGAGGCCCCGCCAGCCGCGGCCAGCCGGCGTCTCAGCTCAGCGACGTTCCCTCCGACCTCGCCCAGCAACGCCCACACCTCGTCCGACACCGCATACCCCTGCCGGACCGGCGCCTCCACCTGCCCAGTCGCCTTCGCCTGCTCCAGCCAGCGCCACACCGTACGCTCCGAGACACCCACCGTCTCAGCGACCGCACGAACATGCCGCGTGGCCAGCTCCCCCGCCTGCTGCCGCTCCAGCAGACGACGCACCACCAACCCCCTGGGCAGCACAGGCCCACGACCGGCCCTTACCTCTTGATCCACGCCCCGATCACACTGGCCGGGCCCACCTCACCGCATAAGAACTCTCGAACCTGAGACAAACATCAGGTGCCATGCGATAAAGCCCCACGACAGCGATCCCATCCATCGATCTCTCACCTTATGACAGCGGCCTGCCCACCCGTAAACAGCCGCTGACCAGCCCCGCAACACCCATCCCCGGACCAGCGCGACCGACTCTCACCACCACCGACACCAACCCGAGAGATCGCAAGCACCAGGTCGACCAGAAGTCGAGCTTTCGTAACTGGGTCGGATTTCCTGCAAGATCTTTTGTGCCTCCGGAGGGTGCACGTGCGATGGGGGTGTCCGCGACCGGGTCAGGTAAGACGATCACCAGCGCTTCGTGCGCTCTGGAGTACTTCCCGGGCGGGCGGATTCTGGTGATGGTGCCCACGCTGGACCTGGTCGTGCAGAGTGCCCAGTCCTGGCGGCGGGTCGGGCATCGCGCGCCGATGGTCGCGGTCTGCTCGGTGGACAGGGACGAGGTCCTGGAGCAGCTCGGAGTGCGCACCACCACCAACCCGATTCAGCTCGCGCTGTGGGCAGGGTCCGGGCCGGTGGTCGTGTTTGCTACGTACGCCTCTCTCGTGGACCGTGAGGACCCTGCCGATGTCTCTGCGCGTGGGACTGTTCCTGGGCCGTTGGAATCAGCTCTGGCGGGCGGGGAGCGGCTGTACGGGCAGCGGATGGCTCCGTTTGACCTGGCCATTCTGGACGAGGGGCACATGACGGCCGGGGACATGGGGCGGCCGTGGGCGGCGATCCATGACAACAGCCGGATCCCT
>NZ_JBSGUA010000061.1:0-2357 GCF_053607685.1 Streptomyces sp. NPDC055099
CGCGAGGGTCACGGCTCCGCCGAGGACGATCCCGCCGGCCGCCCACGCGCGGTCGTTCTCCGTCATCATGCGCTGGCTCCCGAGGTCGTGGTGCGGCGACGCTGGTTGTTGTCGGTCCGGTAGAGCCGCTGCTCGATGCCGGTGAGTTCCAGGGACGCGGCGATGCCCGGCCTGGAGCCGACCTTGATCAGGTATTTGCCGCGTCCCGGGTGCCGGGCCCCCTCCTCGTCCAGGGGGGCGGGGGTGTCGTCGTCGGCGTACGCGGTGGGGTCGATGTCGAGCCCGGTGGACGTCGCGGAGGCCCATGAGCCGATCATCATGCGTTCCTGCTCGGTCAGGGACCGCTTGCCGGTGACCCGGCCCAGCTCCTCGTCCGAGGACGCGCCGATCACCCAGGTGTCGCACCGGTCCATCAGGCCGCGGGCCTTGGCCCGGTCGGCTTCCGTGGGCAGTGCCTCGACGTCGAGCAGGGAGTGGGTGACGTAGATCGTCACGTCGTTCGTCGTGCGGTTCAGGCGGCTGATCGCGTCCATCGCGTCGACCAGCCCGGGGCCGGAGCGCAGGGCCCGCCACATCTCGTCCATCGGCAGGACCAGGGCACGGTCCATCAGGCCGATACTGCGGGCGGAGTCGACTGCGCCGTAGGTGTAGGCCCAGGTGGCGATCATCCCGGCGGAGACGACGTCGTTGCCGCGGGCCCGCAGGGCGGAGATGTCGACGGAGACGGCGGGCGCGTTGATGTCGAGGGCGGTGGTCGTGGGCCCGTCGAACAGGCCCTTGAGCGGCCCGCCGACGAGGTTGTCGAGTCCGGCGACCACGCTGCGGGTGAGGTCCTGGTAGCGCTCGCCCTCGGCGGCGAGCTTGCTCCGCAGTTCCTGCGGGGCCAGCCGCAGTACCCTCACCACGTCGGAGACGACCGGGTCGTTGCCCGGTGTCTGCCCGGCGGAGGCGATCTGCACGGCGGTGTCCAGCGCGCTGCGCTCGATCTCGTCCGGTGCCCGACCGAGCCCGTGCTTGGTGGACAGCAACGCCAGCAGCGTCTCCAGGCGACGGCCGTTGAGGACGTCGAGAAGGGCTTCCTGCTTCTCCGCCGACAACGTGTGCAGGCGGCCCTTGAGCGGCCCGGAGTCCAGCGGGTTGAGGCGGCCGATGCCGTCGCCGATCCGGACGACGGACCCGCCCAGCTCCTGCACGATGGTGCTGTACTCGCCCTTGACGTCGCCAGGCACGCACATCATGTGCCCGTACGCCGAGTACACCAAGCAGATCCTCTTGACCAGGGCGGACTTGCCCGCGCCGGGCTGGGACATCACCCACACCCCGGGGTTGGTGGTGAGCTTGCCGGTCCACCCGGCGGGGTCGATGCACACCAGCTCGCCGGTCAGCACGTCCCGGCCGACCGGAACTCCGCGCGGCGGCAGCCCGCTGCCGAGGAGGAAGGGGTAGATCCCGCCGGCCTGCGAGGTGGGGCCGGTGTAGACGGTGCCGGGATCCTCGACCGGGCTCCGGCCGCTGAACCGCCCGCCCCACCCGAGACGGGGGGCAAAGCGCCCCCGCAGCCTCTCCAGCTCCCGCCGCTCCTGGCGGGTGGGCTTCTCCTCGGCCGTCTGCACCATCCGCTTGGGGGTGGTGACCGGTACTTGCTTGGGCTTGCGCGCCATGGTCAGTCCTTCACCAGCGGGTTGTAACCGATCGGGAGCTGCGCTGCGAACGTCGCGGCCTGAGTGCCGTACGCGGGGCGCATACGGATACCGCGGGTGGCCGCGACGGCACGGTTCAGCTCCTGGCGGGCGGCGGGCAGGTCGTCCACGCTGCGGGCGGTCGCGGTCACCATCAGCGTCCAGTCCACGACCTGCGCTCCCCCGGCGGCCTGGGCGGCCGCCTTCTCCGCCCGCAGGACGTCGGCCTGCTGGCTGTACTTAGCCCTGCCCTTGGTCTCGGCGGTGGTACGCCGCCGGTCGTGGGCGCGGTTGATCTCCCGCTCCAGCACCGCTTCGCCCTCCAGCGGGTCCAGGACCCGGTAGGCGAGGGTGATGCGCCGCTGGTAGCGGCCCGGGGCCAGCAGCGGCAGCAGCACGCTGTAGGGGACCGGCCTGCGGGGCATCTCCTGGAGCACCCAGCTGACGGAGACCCCGCCGTCGTGCGCGTACTCCGTCCACTCGTCGTCCGCGGCCTGCGGCCCGCACTCGCCCCAGCTCAGTTCCTGGAAGTCGCTGTCGCGGGCGGTGAACACGTCGGGGTCGTAGGCGGATCGGACGATCCGGCGCAGGTCGACGTCGTTCGCCCGCCGCTGGATGTCGGTCCCGGTGCCCGACAGGTCCAGCCCGTCGACCACCCGCAGCGCCTCGGCGACCTGC
>NZ_JBSGUA010000062.1:0-2296 GCF_053607685.1 Streptomyces sp. NPDC055099
GGATAATTACGGTTATCCTGTGCAGATGCTGACGCCCGATCAGAACGTCCCGCAATCAGGTGAAACGCCCGAAACACCGGAAGAGAAGATGGCCGACCGACCGTCCGGACCACTCACGCCGACGCGAGCGCCGAAGCGCAACCGGCGCCGCTCCGGGCCGCCGCCTGTGCTCGACTTCCCGCCGGTTCCCAACGGCATCGACTACCTGCGCAGCGTCGTCACGCACCTGAACCCGGCGACCGGCGGCTCACCGCGCGACATCAAGTACGCCGTACTCCACCTCCAGGCCGCCGCCGAAGTACTCCTCAAAGCGCGGCTCTCCCGCGAGCACTGGAGTCTCATCTTCGCTGACCCGCGCACGGCCACCTCGGACGCGTACGCCGACGCCCAGTTCACCAGCTGCACCACAGGGGCCGCAGTGGAACGGCTGCGCAACATCGCAGGCGTCTCCATCAGCGACAAGGAGGCCAACGCTCTCGACAAACTGGCTGATGACCGCAACGCACTCCAGCACTACGGCCTCACTTTCAACGCGAAGGTCATCGAAGCCCGCGCGGCTACCGTCCTGGACTTCCTCGTGCGGTTCATCGACGAGCACCTGGAGCCCGAACTCAGGAAAAGCGGCCCCCTGCACCTGGAGATGGAGGTGGTTCGGCGCGGGCTCAAGGACATCCAGTCGTTCGTCACCAAGCGGATGAACCGCCTGCGCGGCAACGAGCTCAAGGACGCCGAGGACCGGACGCTGCGCTGTCCAGACTGTCAGCAGCTCGCCATGCTCGCCGAGGCGGGGCGGTCCCGTTGCCGCTTCTGCGGCAAGGCCTGGCCCGCGTACGACCTCGCCGACCTGTTGAGGACCGACGAACAGCCGGAACCGTTCGACGAGTGCCCCGGGTGCCATGCCCCGACCCTCACCGACAATGCCGTGTTCGCCGACAGCAAGGACACCCTGTTCTGCACCACCTGCGCCGGCCGCTTCGCCCCCGCCGAACTCGGCAACTGCGCGGCGTGCGGCTCCTACTGCCCCACCCGCGACAGCGCCCCCGGTGGGCAGGACCTGTGCATCTTCTGCGCGGAAGACATCCGCCGCCAGGAAGAGCAAGAGAGGTACTGGATGTAGGCGCCCGGACGTCCCTCTCCCCCACCAGCGTGAGGATCTGCATGACGACCACCCCGCCCGCCCCGGCCCTCGGGCCGCGGGCCACGCTCACTGCGTTCCGGCGCGATCCGCGTGAGCTGTGGCCCGAGCACGCACGGAAGCTCTACGACCACCTGGCAGCCCTCTACGACGAGGACGACCCGCTACCCACCCTCGCGGCCGCGTGGATCGCCCACCAGCGCTCGGCCAACACCCAGAAGTCGTACGCCCGGGGCTTTCGCATCTTCGAGGAGTTCGCCCGCGAGCACGGGGCCCACCCGCTGAAGGTGACGTTCCCTCTGGCCGACACCTTCCGCATGCACCTGGAGACGGCTCCCACCTGGGTGCGAGTCAAGGGCGGGCCCCGGGGCGAGATGATCCGGACCGGGCCGCCGTACAGCGACGCGTCCCAGGCCAACGCCCTCTCGGCCGCCTCCTCGTTCTTCGCCTACCTCGACGTCGTCAGCGACACCCCGCTGAAGAACCCCTTCGACGCCGTACGCAGGCCGGTCATCGACCCGGACTACTCCCCCACCCCCGGCTACACCGAGCAGGAGTGGACCAAGCTCCTGGTCACCGCCCGCGACCACCACCGGATCCGGGCCTACCGCAAGCGTGCGTACGCGCTGCTGCTCATGCTCTACACCTGCTGCCTGCGCGTCGACTCCCTGCTGACCGCGAAGGTTGAGCACCTCGGCGACGACCAGGGCCACCACGTCATCAAGGTGAAGGTGAAGGGCGGCTCCTGGAAGAACAAGCCCGTCCCGCCGATCGCCTGGGCCGCCCTCCAGGACTACCTCGACGGCCGCACCACAGGATGGCTGTTCTGCACGGCCAGCGGCGGCCAGCTCGACGAACCGGCCGTGTGGCACCTGACGGACTCCCTGGCCAAGCGCGCCGGGCTGACCCCGCGCGGCCCGCACGGAGTCAAGGGCGACGCCGTCACCCACGCCCTGGCGAAGCCGGACGCCCGGCCTGACAAGATCCAGCGCTGGGCCGACCACAAGGACTCCCGCACCACCCAGCGCTACAACCGCCGCAAGGAACTCCTCGACGACAGCCCCGGCTACACCCTCGGCGCCGACCTCGCCGGCGCACTGGCGTACGACCCGCCCTGATCAACGCCGAAGCACGGCTCGCGGGCCCCGTCGCGGTGGCCAT
>NZ_JBSGUA010000063.1:0-2264 GCF_053607685.1 Streptomyces sp. NPDC055099
TGTTCGGCGACGGTCGCCAAGGCCGCGCTCTCGCCCTCGCCTGAACCGATGCTGATCACGTCCCACCGGCCCGACGGCTCGACACCGTGCCACCAGGCCTGCCACATGATTCCCCGGGCGCCCCTGCCCTGGGCGTCGTGAGAGATGTGGTACTCGCCGACGGTCAGCCCGGGGCCGGTGACGGTGAACTGGTACGAGGACGGTTCCCCATTGAGGACCCGCGGGCTGACGGTCAACGTGTCCACGTCGACGGCGACCTCGGAAGCTGTGCTCCCGGCACGCTCCGGCACCACGGAGTTCTTCTCCGTCCCCCAGCCTGCGAGTTCGAGGATCGCGGCGGCGTCGTGGGCGTCCTCACGGTCGGCCTCGCCCGTCGTTCCCCTGGAGATCTCGCCACGCCCGGCGACGAGCGCGGCCCTGTCCTGGCGGGCTGCGAACGCCTCCTCGGCTGCTTGCTTCTGCGCCTTCGCATTCCCGCCCCCAGCCTTCACCGCCGCCCGCGCCTCACGCATGGCACGGTCATCGCCCGCTTCGCACGCTTCGGAAAGGATCTGGCTCGCCAGATCCTGAGCGGGCCACGGGGCGGCCTCTCCTGCGACCAACGCGGCCGACAGCATCTGTCCGGCAATCTCAGCGGCTCGGTCATCCCACTGCTTCCAGTGAAGGTTGCCCACCTTCGGATCGCCCTTGGCCAGGGCCCGAACGAGGCGCTGAACGTCGTGGTGATCGATCTGCCGGTCTGTGTCGCTCAGGAGACGGTGGGACAGGCACCGAGCACACACGGTGTAGCAGCCGATCTCGCTGCTCTGGTCGGTGTCGACGGCGACTGTGTACCGGGCGCCCGAGCGTTTCGCCGAGCACTTGCCAACGTACGGATACGACGCGTCGCAGTATGCGTCCGGCGTCTCAGCCATGTCGTCCGTGAGCAGGGCCACGACGCGCAGCCGCTCATTCGGAACGGCCTCCTGGGCGAGGTGCCAGATCTGCCACTCGGCGACGTACTGCCGGTTGTCCGGGCCCCTGCGGGACCAGCCCTCCTCGGTGTGGCCCTGCGCCCCGTCCGGGTCGGTCAGGTGCTCCCAGCCCCACCGGCACGACGCGATCAAGCCGATGCGACCGAAGCGGCTGACCAGGTACACGCCCTCTTCGAGTTCGACGCGGTTCGTGGTGGTCTCGAACCGGGGCGCCTGCTCCGTCAGGTGCCCGTATTGGGCCCATAGGGCAGCGAACCGGGTACGGGTCGCCGAGTCCTCCCGGATCCGCGCCAGCACGGCGGCAAGAGGCCGGTCCTCCACGTTCATGGCCCACCAGTAGGAGCCGTCGGCGTCGTGACCGGCCTCCCACTCGTCGTCCCCCGACGAGGAGTACGTCACCGGACGAATCCGGAACGTGTGCCCGGCCGCCGTCGTCAGGATCCAGCCCGCCACCGGTTCACGCTCGTCAGTGAACGACACGGCGGCGATCGACTCGCCCTCGACGAGCGCCGCCCGAAGCCGCGCCTCTCGCCCGTCCTCGCTCACCACCGACTCGACGCGCGGCTCATCAGTAGGAACAGCCCCGCGGCTCCCGCCTGTCTCCGGCCTGACCGGCGGCGGATCGCCGAACAGCCCGAGCTGTTCCGTTTCGCCCGTGCTCTTGGGTGCTGCGTCTTCCCGTTCCCCCGTGGGTTCGGAGGGTCGGTCCTTTGTGCCGTGTTCGTCGTGGACGGGCGGGGCGGGCTCGTCGGCGGTGCCCGGGTTGGCTGTCGGCGCGGGGACCGCCCGCTCGGTCAGGTACGCGGCGGTGGCACGCAACTGGTGGACCTGCATGTCCAGGTGCTGACGCAGCTGGTCCAGTGGCTTGCCGATGTAGTGGGTCAGGAAATCGTCGTCGGCCGCATCGAAGAGCACCTCAGCGGCGATCGCGGCGGTCTCCGTGGCCGCGGCGCATTCGCGGTAGGCGACCGCTGTCGGCGCGGCGACGGCTACTTGCGCCACGGCTGTGTCCAGGGCGGTGATGTAGTCCAGAGGGCCGGTGCTGTCAGGTCCGGCATCTGCGATGGCCTTGGTGACGGCCGCGTGCAGTTCGTGGGTGCGCCGGGTCGCGGACTCGACCTCGTGGTGGTTGGAGTGACGGCCGAAGACCGCGTCGACATCCTGCGGGGCCCGGCGCTCGCGGGGCACGACCAGGACCTCATCCGTGAAGCTCAGCCCGAAGCTGTTCGGGGTATCGGTGGCCACGTCGCGGGTGGTGAACGCCATGGTGTTGCCCAGGCGGTTGCGGTC
>NZ_JBSGUA010000064.1:0-2254 GCF_053607685.1 Streptomyces sp. NPDC055099
GCCGTGGTCCGGGTCGGGGGTGGTGTTGCCTGCGTCGAGCCGGAGGTAGGTGTGGCCGCTGTCGTACGGCTCCGGGTCGGTGATGACGAACTCCCGGCGCAGGGCCTCGGTGACGAGCGCGACGGTGGCTTCGTCGGCCGTGATGCGGATGTCGGCGATCCCCGCGAGGTGCTGGCGCGGGCGCCGTTCCCTGCGGGCCATCAGACGAAGGCCACGCGGGCGACGACGGCCATGAGCGTGCCCGCCTCACCGGCCGCGTTCAGGGCTGCGGGCGAGGCATCCTTCACGGGCCCCACGATCAGGACGTGCTGGGCGCGGTCGAGCAGGTTCCACCAGTCCGGCGGCATGCTCACCGACTCGGCCGCCCGCCACAGCTCGATGTCGTCCTCGCCGTCAGGGCCGACGTGGACCAGGCCCTGAAGGGAGCGGTCGGCAATCCGTGCGCGGACCCGCCACCGGGGGTCGACGTCCGGCAGCCCGTACATGCCCCAGTGCTCCCAGTCGGTGCGGGCCTCCAGGTCCTCGATCCCCGCGTCCTCGGTCTCCGGGTACAGAGTGAGCATCGGCAGCTCCTGCCCACTCGGGGTCGTCGTCTGCCCGGGGAAGACGCCGTAGTTCGGGGCCAGGTAGTACGGATCGATGCTCTCGCCCAGGTCGAGGTCGTCCACGGTGACGACGTTGATCCCCGCCGCGCGGAAGGTGTCCATCGGGTCGGCCGGGCGCTGCCGCGGCGGCACCCTGTTCCCACCGGCGCCCGCAGCCCTGAACTCCTTGAGCAACGAGACGTTCTCCATGTCCAGCGCCGCCCAGTGGTCGAGCGCGTCATCGAGCAGAGCGTGGGCGTCGTCCTCGTCCAGGTCGTCGACCGCGCGCAGGGCGACGTGCCCGTGACCGGTGGCCGCCTTCTCCTGCGCGAGAGCGATCCACGCCCGGGTGGACGGGGCGAGCAGCGGCGAGTGCTGCGCCATGGCGCCCAGCGGGACCAGGTAGACGGCTCCGGCGAGCCCGGCGAGGGTCGCCCGGTGAGCAACGGCCCGGGCGGACAGGGAGGTCTGGCACGGACCGCACCCTGCCCAGCAGGCCCCGAGCAGGCGGGCGGCCAGATCGTGGTCGGGCGCGGAACCCGCCACGTACGGCAGCATCCCCTCCATCAGCCCGGCGTCGGGGGCGGGGTGGACGTGCGTGGTGCCGGCGGCCGCCGATGCGTGCGAGGCCCCGGTGCGCTTGGCCTTGGCCTTGGCGCGCTGCTTCTTCCCATGGTTCTTGACCACAGCGGTCTCCTTCTCGTGGAGCGTGCAGCGGTTGCCCATGACCCGATGCACGCGCGAGACGGACTCGACTGCGGGCATTCACAGGGTGGCGTGATGTCGGTGTGCTCCGCACTGATGCGCTGGGACCTGCGGTCCTGGCACCTTCGCCTCAGAGTGCTCCCAGTCATGGGCTGAGGCTGGCTTGGGCCCGTGCGCGGGGCCGTGCGCCCACGATATCCGCCGGAAGCAGTCCCAGCGGCGGAACGCGGGAGGACACCCCCGGTTGATGGCTCTTCCCCGGCTGTTTGTAACACGGAGCTTTTGGGGGTTGCCGGATCCGTCTGATGGACTTCCCCGTGTCGCCCCGCCGAGACGATCACAGGGACAGAATCGCTGGTGGGATGGGGACTTGCGGGGCTAACCCCCGCCTCCTCCATGGTGACGCTCCCTACTCACCGGAGGTCTCCCATGTTCCGCATCGACGGCATCACCACGTCGGCGGCCGCTTCGCACGGCACAGCGCCTGCCGTGACGTTCGACCTGTTCACCGCCCTCGTCGCAGGGGCCGCGTTCGTACTGGCCTGGCTCGTCTACCGGTGGACGGCCCCTTCCCCGGGGTCCTCCGTCCAGGCGTCCAGGGGGGAGCGGCTCGCGTACGCCATCGGCGCCGCGGCGTCGGTCATCGTGGTCGGCGCCTTCCTCGTCGGAGGCTTCAGGGGGTTCGAATACACGGGTACAGGCGCCCGAGAGCTGTCTCCTGACAGCCGATCAGCGGCGCACATGACGCAGCCCGTGGTCGACGGGAGTTCCGCCGGCCACGGGCCGTAGACCGTGATTCCGTCCCGGGCTACCCGCAGTCCTCCTGCCTGATGGTCTTGGCCAGCTCGCCGAGCCGGATGCCCGCCTGGCTGATCTGGTCCGCCTCGGCGTGGAGGGCCTCCGCGTCGGGGTGATCCCGGTCCATCCACTCCGTGGCCGCCACGACGTGGCCTGCGATCTCCCGG
>NZ_JBSGUA010000065.1:0-2042 GCF_053607685.1 Streptomyces sp. NPDC055099
TCTTGGATCCGTGAGGACCTGCCCGAAGCGATCGAGAGGGCGATGTCCGGCCTGGACCCGCAGGCCTGCGACCGCATGGACCCCGGCGGCGTGATGGTCGACGGCACGGGCGGCCTCGATGAGGAGACCCGCAGCAAGCTGGTGTTCGTGCCGTGTGCGGTCCAGGACGCGCTGTGGCTCACCCCGGACCAGCAGATCCGGCTCGTGGCGGTCGCCTCCCTGGTCACCGGGGCGCACGGCTCCTCGCGGAAGACCCGGGCACCGCCATCACCACGGGCGAGCTGTCACGCACGTGGGCCCTGGTGGACCACGCCATCGTCTGAAGCGTGTGCGGACCGAGTGTGTCAGCGTCGGACGGGGTGCCCGGCGCTCACCTTCGATGAGATTGCTCAAACTACGGGAAACAGGACACGTGCGGTGGGCGGTCCGGTCATCCAGCGTCGTTGTTTCCGAGTGTTCGACGTGCTGCGGCCAGGAATGCTCGACGGGTCTCACTCAGCCGAGTGGACTGGCCTGTCATGTAATCGAGGACGGTGATCCGGCCATCGGTGACGGCATCACGCAAGAGCACGGCGGCCTCTTCGCGTGGCAGGTCGGTCAGCTCCAGCAACCGCACTGCCCTCTCGTACACATGCCGCAGGGCGGCGTAGGCCTCTCCCGTGGAGCCGAACAGAGGGTCACCTTGCGGTGCGTAGTGGGCGAGAGCGCTGATCGTTCCCGGACGGACACCGGTCGGCACCCCTACAGTCGTGTAGGCGTCGCGCATGCCAGCGAGCCGGATTTGGAGGTCGGACAATGCGTTGACCGCATCGCTGATCGGTGTACTCGATACCTCCCGACCTGTTACAGCGTTTCGCTCCTCCATCTGCCTGACATAGAGCGCACGCCAGGTACGGGCAGCGAAGCTACTACTCAGCGCAGCTTCAGCGATCTCATCGCAGCAGGCCACCAGTTCCTGCGCAGCCCCCACCAGTTGCGTGCCTCCCTCCAACTCCAGCACGGCCAAAGCCCGCTGCAGGTCACGACTGGCCGGACGTAAACTGTCCGGCGCACCCGTGCCGTCCAGGACCAGGTCCAGAAGTTCGACCAGTTCCCCGACGGCGAGGAGGAAGACCGAGCATGCCTCCCTGCGCACGCCGCGCAGCCACTGGTCGTGCGCCGAATCAGACTGCGCTCGGACCGTGTCCAGGGCGGCTTGGTACGCCGACTCCGCCTGACGGAGACTCGCCTGGTGTGTGGCGCTAGCCGTCTGGAGGGCAGCGCGGAGCTGCCAGCGGCCGATCAGCAGCGTGGACGGCACCCCCACGACAGCTACCGAGGTGGTGACGACCAGCGCAATCTCTTGTAAGTCCATCGCAGCTCATCGTGCCAATCCGAAGCAGGTAAGGCAGGGCATACAGCTCACACCGGAGCCGTGAGTGAAACACCACTCTGAAACGCGAGGGTGAAACGGAGGCCGCGTTTCACCCTGACCTGCGGGAATGCCTGCAAAAGCGGGAGTGGGGCGCGCGTGTTGCACTCCGTGCTGCAGGGCGGCACCGATGTCCGGCCGGTGACAGCAAGAGACCCCGGCCTCGAGAGGCCCGGGGTCAGGTCGGGCGGGGGAACGGTCAGTAGTCGTCCCGTTCTGAGGGCGGTCCGTACTGCTCGATGAGGTCGCAGGTACACGTACCGCCCTCGTGCAGCGCCTTGTCGCACTCATCGTGGTGGTCACGCTTCGGTGGCGCGGCTTGGATGGCGGCAGGCTGCGCCGGGGCGGCCGCGATGGCCGGCACCGGCTTCGCCCATTCCATGCCCACCTTCCGTAGCGCGTCGAGCTGCTCCGCGGTGAGTTTGTCCCGCCTCGCGCGGGTGTTGGATACCCATACGCCTAGCTTGACGATCACCTGGTCTGCTTCGCCGTCGACTGCGATCTCCTCGGCATGGCCGCGCGGCACGGGCCGGTCGGCGCCTTCCCGTTCGACCCACTGTGTGAGGGCCGCGAGGCCACGTTGGAACGCCTGCTGCGCCTTGCTCTGGCCCTCCGTCGCACCCTTGGCCGC
>NZ_JBSGUA010000066.1:0-2010 GCF_053607685.1 Streptomyces sp. NPDC055099
CAGCAGGGCCGGGGTCATCGCCGGTTCTTTGCACTCGGCATCGGCCTGGAGGATGTACTTCCGGAACTCGGCGGGCACCCCTTGCAGGCCGCCACCGCCGTCGGCCGTTTCGGCAGCTGACGCATCGTTTTCCACAATCAGGACCACGGCCCCGATGACGATCAGCAGGATCAGGCCCACTACTCCCGCTACGACTCCGATGACCACCTTCACGTGCTGCCCCCCGTGCTTTTGCTGCTTTTCCCGGTGCCGGTTGTGTGACTTTCTGCCGTACTAGATCACGGTCTGATCAGGGTGCGCGCCCCCTTTGCGGCAGGGTCCGGGCCTTCGGCCGGATCCGGTCTCACGTAGAGTCGGATTTCGGTCTCGCGGAGCAACTGGTTTGCTCGGGGGGAAGCCGGTCGGCCGCTCTGTGATGCGGTCAGAACCGTCTTCACGCGGGGTCGTTGGCGACTCGGGGGGTGGCTGATGAGTGCTGGCGCTGGCGCGTTGGAGCGGTCCGGACGTGCGGGGCTGAATTCAGCCATTGTCTTAAAACGCTCCTCTTTCGCTGTGGTCTTCCGTCGCTGTTCGCGAACGCGTCAAGCAGCTGACCTGACGTCACCCGGTAAATCTCCACCGGGGGTGTCGGAGGATCACGCTAACCTCAGTCGTCTCACGATCCCAATATCGTGGCCAACGTGAATACCACAGGGGGAGTTGCGTCATGAGCACTCAGCCGGTGACAGCAACACCGGTCACCACGGCGCAGGTTGCGCTCCGGTACGCGATGATTCCGGTCGACGGCAATGGCATTGCAGTTGCGACGGTCGCCCGGATGCTCGACGGTGATGCCAACGGCACATGCGCGCGGATCCTGGGTCCGGGCGAGCCGATCCCGTACGCGGTCGCTCCGGTGCTGGTCGCGGACACCACCCTGCACGCCGCGATGCGGGTGCAGGAGACGCTGCTGCGCTGGGGGGACCGGCCGAGGCCCTGGCTCGTGCTGGTGGCCGACGCACCCGCCCGCCCGGTGGAGGACGCGCGCTACCTCATCCGGGGCCTGGGCAGCCGTCTGGCCGGTGTGGCGCGGGTGCCGTACCTCCCGGTGCTGCGTGCGGTGAAGGGGGCCGAGGAGGCCCTTGAGTACAAGGACGTCCGAGCCGCGGCGGCGAAGCTGCGGCGCACGATCGAGGGGAAATGAACATGGGCATGGGACTGGCTCGCATCGTCACCGACCTCCAGTTGGCGGCCGACATGATCCCGGGGGCGAAGCCCACGCCGATTCCCGGGATGAGCGATGACGTCAGCGAGGTCATCGGGTACGCCCTGTGGCTGCTGATCCTGGCCGGTGTCGGCGGCGCCGCCTTCGGCGTCTACAAGCTGGCCGTGGTGGACAAGTCGCGTAACGGCGGCGGATCCGAACCGTTCAAGTGGATGGGCGGCGGTGTGGCCGCGATCATTCTGTCGTCCAGCCTGATCGCCATCCTCAACAACATCGCGGCCTGAGGGGGGCGGGGGCATGGGACGCACCAGGAGCGCGTGGAAGGGCAAGAGCGTCTGGTTCGCCGGCGCCGCCCTGGCGGCCGTACTCGCACTGACCGGGTACGCGATTTTCAGCGGGGACGGGGACGGCGGTGATGCGCCGGGCAAGGCCGGTTCCTCCTCGTCGGCGGCCGCGGATCCGAAACCCTCGTACGAGCAGCCGGAGGACTGGACCGACCCGCAGCGCTGGGCGGCACTTCCGCGGGGGAAGCGCACCGACGAGCGCGGCAGCGAGGTCGAATTCCCGCACACCACCGAGGGCGCGGTCGCGGCGCTGGCCGCCAGCAGCAACAACACGGTCGAGGGCAGCACGTCCCACGTCGATGAGCAGCTGCGGCTCTACTACAGCTACGTGGCGAAGGAGGACCAGTCCGAGGCCGCCGCCGAGCGTGTTGAGCTGGGGTCCATTGACAACGGCAAGGTGATCTCCCGGGACATGGGCCTCAAGCCGGGCGCTCCCATGCCGTCCGGCGCCTACGTGCGCAG
>NZ_JBSGUA010000067.1:0-2005 GCF_053607685.1 Streptomyces sp. NPDC055099
TAACTGATCGTTTCAGAATGAGATCTTGGTCTGACGCGTCTCGACTGAGATGGTGCTCAGTGGGGGATGGAACGGGTTGCCCCTGGTGGCGCGTTGACTCGACAGGACTCTGGAGGAGAAATTTGCCGAGCTTGAGCTTCCCGCCGAGGCGGGCGGTCGGACGCGGGGCGGGCTGGTACCGCGGGGACTGCCATATCCACTCCGTTCACTCGGACGGGGAACTCACTCCCGAGGAGTTGGCTGTGCGGGCGCGCGCGGCCAGGCTCGACTTCATCGCGACGACGGAGCACAACTCCGCAGCAGCCCCGGGTGTCTGGGGTCATCTGCCCGCCGATGACTTCTTGATCCTTCTCGGTGAAGAGGTGACCACGAAGACCGGGCACTGGCTCGCGCTCGGCCTCAATCCCGGCGAGGTCGTCGACTGGAACCACCAGGTCAGGGATGGACTGGTGGACAAGTGCCTGGACCAGGTCCACCGAGCAGGGGGCCTGTGCGTTGCCGCGCATCCGCACGCACCCTACCCGTCGGGCGACTTCATGTTCCCCTTCCTCGGCTTCGACGTGGTGGAGGTGTGGAACGGGCTGTGGACCTCGGACCGGCCCTGGAACGCTGACAACGAGGCGGCCCTGGCCGAATGGGGGCGGAGCCTTGCGGCGGATCTCCACACGGGCTCGTGGCGGCCGGCGATGGGCAACAGCGACACCCACTTGGAAGGACAGATCGGCATCCCTCACACCGTGGTCTTCGCCGAGGAACTGAGCGCGGAGGCAGTCCTGGCCGGGATCCGCGCCGGCCGCAGCTGGATCGCCGAGTCGGCGGATGTGGACGTGTCATTCACCGCCCATGCCGATGGTCGCGTTGCCGGGGTGGGAGAGCGGCTCGCGACTCGTGATGGGCAGGTGGAAGTCCATGCGGCAGTACGAGGTGTGTCGGCGGGGACCATCAGTTTCCACACTGACCGAGGGAAGGTCCACCGTGCTCCTCTCCTCGGTGACGGGGCGGGAGCGGCGCAGTGGGTCACGACAGCGGAGGACTCGGCGTTCGTCCGCATCGAGGTCCGCCATCCCAACGGGCACGTCGCCGCACTCACCAATCCGATCATCCTCAACTGACCGCTCGTTTCATCGTGAGGTCCGCAGTCGGCGGAGGCAGATGAGGCTGCATGCCAGTTCGAGCAGGCCCTGATGGAGGTCGGCACGTCGTTCGTAGCGGATCCGGAGCCGTTTGAACTGGTGCAGCCAGGCGAAGGACCGTTCCACCACCCAACGGACTTTGCCGAGCCCTGAGCCGTGGGCGACCCCGCGTCGGGCGATTAACGGCTTGATGCCGCGCTTCCACAGCAGGCGCCGGTACTTGTCGAAGTCGTAGCCCCGGTCGGCATACAGGTATCGCGGCTTGCGGCGCGGCCGTCCTCGCAGCCCCCGGATCGGTGGGACCGCGTCGAGCAGCGGCAGCAGCTGGGTGACGTCGTGACGGTTGCCACCGGTGAGCGTGACGGCGAGCGGGGTTCCGTGCCGGTCGACTATCAGGTGGTGCTTGGAGCCGGGACGGGCGCGGTCGACCGGCGAGGGGCCGACGTGAGCCCCCCTTTCAGGGCCCGGACATGCGAGCCGTCAACAGCGCAGTGATCAAGCTCCAACAGGTCGGCGCGGCGCAGCTCGGCCAGCAGGGCTGCGTGCAGGCGCGGCCAGACACCGGCCTCGGTCCAGTCCCGAAGGCGGCGCCAGGCCGTCACCCCGGAGCACCCGACCGCTTCGGCCGGGACATCGCGCCAGGCGACGCCGGTCCGCAGTACGTACATCACCCCGGCGAGGGCCGACCGGTCAGGAACACGCAATCGCCCGGGGTGGCGGCGGCGCCGCTCAGGAGCGGGTGGCAGGAGCGGAGCCACGCGCTCCCACAGGTCATCCGGAACAGGATCAGCACGCACCCGGACACCCTGCCCACCAAGATCGCTAGACGCAAGACCCGCGGTTCAATTCATTCTGAAACGATCAGTAAGACC
>NZ_JBSGUA010000068.1:0-1912 GCF_053607685.1 Streptomyces sp. NPDC055099
CGCCAGTCCCACTCCACACGGCCGACCGGGCCTTCGCGGCGGGCTGCGGGCGGCTGGGGTGGGCGCAGCTTGGCCGTCTCCGCCACGCGCAGCAGGTGCGCACGGTCACCTGGCGCGGCGAGCAGTTCCTGGTCCTCGCCGGAGACGAGCCGGGTGAAGCAGGTCGCCGCTCGCAGGAAGATGCCCGCCCAGGGTGGTACGGGGTGGGTGGCGCAGCCGTCGGTGTAGCGGGCGCGGTCATGGAGGGCGAGCGTGGCCGCGGCGGTGTCGTAGTCGCGGGGGCGTGCGGTGGCGAGTTGCTGGAGGGAGGCGCCGGTGAACAGCGCGGCGGCAACGGCCGCGGCCAGGCGAGGATGTGCGGTCGCCGCGTGCAACCGGCGGGCGACTTTCTGGGTGGTGTGCTCAGTGAGAGGAACGGGCGGTGGGCGGTGCCGCCAGATGATCGGGGGCGGCGTGCACGGGTCAGCGCAGGGGCGGGGGCTGTCGTAGGAGATGAGGCGTTCCAGTGCGGGCAGGGTGAGCCACGGACCGGTCGGCCCGGCGGGCTCGTCTCCGCGTGGGGGTTCGGTGACCGGTGTGCCGTGGTAGTGGCGGCGGGCTGCGTCGAGGTCGGTGGTGAGGGAGTACTCGGCCGTCTGCAGGGCCTGGTGCAGGGCGGCGGGAAGGTGGGGGCGGTGGCAGACCAAAGTCAGGTGGATACCGGTGAGGGCACGCAGCTCCAGGAGGCGAATTGTGCGGCGGGTGGTGAGGCGGTGGGCGCGCAGGACGGTCAGCCGGGTGACGGGCAGGGCGGTCATCCAGGCGGCAGCGGCTTCCCAGGCGGGCTGACGCCCGGCGGGGAAGCGCCCGGTGAGCAGGGGCGGTTTGCCCAGAGCGGCGAGAAGGTCGTGGGCGAGGCCGGTCTCGCTGGTGGTGCCTGGGCCGGGGTGCAGAGTGATCCGGCCGGACGGCGGATGGTGGGCGGCCAGGGCGGTGTGGGTGTGGATGACGTCGTCATCGCGGTCGATGACCACGATGACGGGCGGCGACCGCGCGGCGAGAGACATGGCGGTGTGGTGGTCAGCCAAGGCGGCTGAAGGCCCAGCGCAGCAGTTCCTGATCCACGCCGGGACGGCCGGTGCGTGCCAGGGCGGTGCGGGTGTGCGCGGTCAGCTGGGCCCAGGCGCGGAAGTAGCCGTGAGCGGCGTGGCTGTCGGCGAAGGTGATGTCGTCGGGATCGGCATCGGCCCAGATGGGGTGGAACAGAGGGATGACGTCGAGGACCTCGTCGGGGGTGAGGCGGGTGAAGTGCTGCCAGATGAAGATGCGGGAAGAGAGCATCGGTTCGCGGCGCAGCACGGTGTGGCAGCCCTCCCCGCCGACGAAGATGATCGCCAGCTGGGTGGAGGGCTCGTCCCACAGGTAGCGGAAGTACTCGAACGCCTCCCCGTTGAGCCACTGTGCTTCGTCGACGAGGAAGGTGCGGGGGCGCTCGGCCAGGGCGGTCTTCAGCAGACGGTCGAATTCGCTGGGGTGGCGCGGCGGCTCGCCGGCCAGGTCGAGCGCGGTGAACAGCTCGTAGCGCACCGCTCGGGCGGTGGGACGGGCCCGGAAGGTGATCTTGCGGACGTCCTCGCCGGGTTCGAGTTCACGCAAGCAGGTGTTGACGGCGAGCGTCTTGCCGAAGCCGGCGCCGCCGTGGATACACATCATCGCGCGGGCGGCGACCGTATCGCCGATGTTCTCCCGCGCGGTGAGCAGGGCGCGGGTGGTGACCACGGAGGCGTCGGGCAGGTCGACGTACTGGTAGGTGGCCGCGGTCACGAGGCGTCTCCGTCTTCAGTGGTCTGAGCGGTCGATCCGGGCACACGCCCGGGGGCAGGTTCGGATGGGACGGGAGCAGGCCGGCCGGGTCGTCGCGCAGATCCTGACC
>NZ_JBSGUA010000069.1:0-1819 GCF_053607685.1 Streptomyces sp. NPDC055099
GGGTCCGTGGTCCAGGGTGACGTCGCGCCCGGCGCGCAGAGCAGTGCGCACTTCAGCGGCGACCTCAGTGAGGATTGGACGTTCCCGGATCTTGTAGGCGCCGCGGGGGAAGTCCCGTCCGTAGTGGCCGTGCTGCTCGAAGACCCGTTCGTCGGGGCAGGCCCGCAGGAACCTATGGACTTCGAGCTCGCGAGCCAGCGTGGTCTTCCCTGACCCGGGGAGGCCTGCCATCAGGATGAGTCGGGCCGGACCGGGCCGTCCCGCCAGGAGCGTCATCCGATGCTCTCTTCCTTAGTCCAGCGGCGGTCGGGCCCGCCGACGTCCACGCCGTACTCGATGACACCACCGTCGCTGTCGATGACCCGGACCGTCAGCACGATGACGGCGGCGCGGGTGTCCTGCGGGATCTCCAGGGGGCCTGCGTCGGCAGGAGTGGTGATCCGGGCCCACATGGCGCTGACGCGACGAGCGACCGGGCGCCCAGTGTGGCGTGTGATCGCGTCGATCGATGTTCCGCTCGTCAGCCGCTTACCCATGAGCAGCTCCGGCAGTTTGTCGGCGAAGGTGGCCGGAATCCATGAGGTCGAGTGGGAGATGACCGCATTGGTGTGTTCGTCGCGGTACGTACGGCAACGCCGGAGAACCTTCTCCCCTGGCGTGATCCCCAGCGCCTCCGCCACATCCGCCGGCGCGGACACGATCCCGGCCATGTGGGAGTCCGAGCGCTCACCGGCCCGCCACGAAGATCCGGTCAGCTTGCTGCGCTCATCCCGTTCGGCCCCGGTTGCCAGGGACAACCGTTTGCGTACGACGGTTCCGTGGCCACGGGAAGACGTCACAAGCCCCTGAGCTTCGAGCGCCCGGTAGGCCGCGTGAACGGTGGTCTTCGAGCCACTGCCAGCGGCGACGAGCTCTTCGATCTTCGGCAGGCGATCACCGGGGACGTACTCACCCTTGGCGATCCGTGCAGCGATCTCCTCCGCAAGAACTTTCCACTTCGGTGGCATGGTCAGCGATCTCTCCCGTTCGTCGGCAACACCAGTGAACCATAGTCTCGGGATTATTCGTGAACTCTGCGCAATCACGGGAATGTGGCGGTGTTGCGATTGACAGCCTCCTTCAATCCTGGGATTGTCGTTGATGTCGCAACGAGGAGTGGGAAACCGCTCACGAAGCGTAGAGCTCCGCCGCGTCCAGGGATGTTCGCGGTGCCGGTTCAAGTCCGGCAAAGACTCCTCTGCCCTCGAATGAGGGCATTGCCATGCCGAAAACGGGCCCTCCGGCCGCCTGGAAGCCAAGCCGGAGAGCCCGTCGCAAGGGCCGAACGAGTAGAGAGGCACGACCCTATGAGGACCATCGTCGCAGGCCGCATCGTCGGTAGCGAGAGCGAGTACATCGAGGCCGCTATGGGCTTCGGTATCGACTTCGACGCCCTCCGCGCCGCGTCCCCCGAGCTGCGGTCCGACTTCCTGGAGTTCCTCGTGGACACCAGCGACCCGGACAGCGAGATCGACCGCGAGAACATCGTGTACCTGCGCCGTGCGCTGGGCGTCCGCCGCCCGCCGGCGAACGTGGTGCCGCTGTTGCCGCGTCGCGGCACCGCCGCCCTGAGCACCGTCAAGGGTGGTCGGGCCGCATGAACTTCACGACCTCCAACCCCCGCCTGACCGTCCTGTTCTCCCTGCTGCCCGTGATGCTGGGCCGGGTGCGGCTGTTCGCCGCGCTGGCCGGTGGCGCCTGGCTGTTCGGGATCGAGCTGGACGTCATGGCCCGCATCGGCCTTGTGCTGATCGCGCTCGTGGTCATCGTCCTGGACCTG
>NZ_JBSGUA010000070.1:0-1506 GCF_053607685.1 Streptomyces sp. NPDC055099
GCCCGCGCCGGGCCGCCAGGCCAAGCCGCCTGCGGCGGTCGCCTACGGCGAGCCCGGCACCCCGACACGGCCCGCGGCGGCTGACGCCTGCCCGACCGACGAGGGAGCCCCCCGACCGGAGTCGTCGTACGGCGTTCCGACGCCGGAGCAGAAACGGCATGTGACCTGCGCGAATGCCTTGACGTGACCCCTAGCAGTTGATTGAATTAGCAGTGTCGGAACGGGGCGGGAATCCCGGACCGGCACCACCGAAGACCTCAACGACAAGGACCGGGAACACATGACCGAGACCGAAGCGGGGGAGCGGGCGGCACTGCCCGAGTGGCTCACCGACGTTGCGGAGGACCACGAGGAGGACGCGGCCGCGCTGCACCAGGCGGCCAATCACCCGGACCTGATCGAGTGTCGTCGCACGGCCGATCTTCTCGTCGACTTCACCCAGGCGCACCCGGACGAGGAGGCTGACGGGTGGGCGCTGGACGCCATGCTCCGCGTCATCCAGTGCGCGTACGCGATCGTCGACGGCGAGGCCGAGGAGGCCGCGGAGTGCGGCCGCACGGCGAAGGGCGAGCGCGCCGCGATGACGCTGGACCGACTGGAGTCCGAAGGCACCGCCGCGACGGCCGCCGAGCGCCTGGTGGCCCTGGACCGCGAGACCTACGAGCTGTTGCAGTGGTACGCGGGACCGTGGCCGGTGGAGTGGCTGTTCCCCCCGGCGAAGGACGGCCAGGGCCGCGTGATCCGCCCCCGGATCGTGGTCCTGTTCACCGGCCCCGGCGGACTGACGCACGGCATCCTGCGCATCCTGCGCGCCAACGTCGACATCGTCGGCGTCGACCTGGACCGCGGCGCCGTGGCGACGTCGACGGCCGCCGGACACCGCACCATCCACGCCGACGTCACCGACCTGGACCCCGAGCACCCCTGCCTCCAGCACGTCACCGGGATCGCGCTCACTCCGCCGTGCCAGGCCTACAACCCCTCGGGGCTGCGCAAGGGCCACTACGCAGGCGCGATCGAGCTGATCGAGCGCACCGTCCTGGAGGCCGCCGCGGCCGCCGGATTCTGCCCGGTCATCACCACTGGCGGCAACGTCGCGCCCGGCTGCGAGGACGGCTACGCGCCCCGCTCCCGGATGACGTGGGACGAGGTCCGCGAGCCTCTGCAGCAGCTGGAGGACGCCCGCGCCGGACTGATGGCGGAGGTCGTGATCTGGCCCCTGGCGATGCTCGCCCGCGGCGGCAGCGTGGAATGGGTCGCCGTCGAGCAGTCGAGTGCCCTGCCCGCCCGGATCGAGGCCGCGCTGATGGACCGGCTGAGCGAGGCCGGGTGGCACACCACCGAGGCGTTCACGCTGGACGCGGTCGACTACGGCTCCGCCTCACACCGCAAGCGCCGCCTGATGGCCGCCTACCGCGGCGAGCGCCCGTTCGTCGACCTGACGCCCACCCAGCCCTTCCCCGTCACGACGTTCGCCGAAGTCGTCGGATGGCCCGCCGGACGCAA
>NZ_JBSGUA010000070.1:1516-1802 GCF_053607685.1 Streptomyces sp. NPDC055099
GCCTACGGGTGGACGTGCGCGGAGACCGGCGGGCGGATCACGCTGGAGGACATCAGCCGTCTGGTCGGCCTGCCCGGCAACTACCCGGCCCACCATGTCGGCCGCGGCCGCGGCATCCGGAATCTCACCCAGCAGCGCGCCGACATCGTCTGCCCGATGGTGGCGGCCGCGCTGTTCGGGCGCATCCTCGGAGACCTCCGGTGGGAGGCCAAGACGCGGGCGTACGTCGAGGAGCTGTACCGCCCGGCGGAGGCCGAGGAGGGCGGACAGATGCTCTTGCAGATGC
>NZ_JBSGUA010000071.1:0-1770 GCF_053607685.1 Streptomyces sp. NPDC055099
GCCCCGGTCTACGCCGCCCGTCTCGTGTTTCAGGCTCCGGCCGGCGCCGCGAAGGTGGTCGGGGGCACGATGCGTTGGGTGGCCGACCGCGAGGGCGAACCGGTCCGCCTCGCGGCCGTGCGGCGTGAGGACGCTGCCGAGTACCTGAAGCTGTCGCGGCAGCGTGACGGACGGGTCCGGCTGCGGACCCTGGTCGCCGTGCTGGGAATGTTCGTCGGCCTCGGTCTGGCGCTCGCGCTGTATGTGCTGACTCCCGACTGGTTGCAAGCCGTGTCCGTGGGCGCGGTCGTCCTCGCCCTGGGGGCCGCCGGCCGCAAGGCGGACGCCCCGGTCGTGCACCGGGCGGTGGAACTGCCCAAGGCCACCAAGCTGACCAGTGACATCGTGCTGCGGGCGCTGGGTGCGCTGGGGATTCCGGCGATCAATCAGGCGCAGGGCAAGGGACGGGACGGGTTCGAGTTCACCGCCCCGATCACCCGCGACGGGCCCGGCTGGCGTGCGGAGGGGAACCTGCCCTACGGCGTCACGGTCACGGACATCATCGAACGTCGCGAGCGGCTGGCTTCCGGTCTGCGCCGCCCGCTGGGGTGTGTGTGGCCCGAGGCGGTGCCCGATGAGCACACCGGGCATCTGGTGCTGTGGGTCGGGGATCAGGACATGTCCCGGGCCTCTCAGCCGGCGTGGCCGCTGCTGAAGTCCGGGCAGGTGGATCTGTTCAAGCCGGTCGCCTACGGCACTGACCAGCGCGGCCGGTGGACCGAAGTGACGCTCATGTACATCGCGGGCGTCATCGGCGCGATCCCGCGTATGGGCAAGACGTTCCTTCTGCGTCTGCTGCTGCTGATCGCGGCTCTCGATCCGCGTGCTGAGCTGCACACCTACGACATGAAGGGCACCGGCGACCTTGACCCGGTGGGCAACGCGGTCGGGTACCGGCACGCGGCCGGTGACGACGACGAACCCGTGCAGTACGCGCTGGACGACTTCCGGGCCCTGCGCGAGGAACTGCGCCGCCGCACGAAGGTGATCCGTTCCCTGCCCCGGGACATCTGCCCCGAGTCCAAGGTGACCAGCATGCTTGCCGACAAGCGGTCGTTGGGTCTGCACCCGATCGTGGTCGGCGTGGATGAGTGTCAGGTCCTCTTCGAGCACCCTGAGCACGGCAAGGAGTTCGAGGAGATCATCACCGACCTGGTCAAGCGCGGTCCCGCCACCGGCATCGTGGTGTTGCTGGCCACGCAGCGCCCGGACGCCAAGTCGCTGCCCACCGGGATCAGCGCGAACGCGTCCGCGCGGTGGTGCCTGAAGGTGATGGGCCAATTGGAGAACGACATGGTGCTGGGCACTTCCGCCTACAAGCGCGGGGTGCGGGCGACCATGTTCGCCTGGGGAGACAAGGGCATCCACTACTTCGTCGGTGAAGGCTCCGACGCCCGTATCGTGCGCTCGGTCTACGTCGACGCCGGCGGCGCCGAAGCCATCGCCGCCCGCGCCCGCCGGGTACGGGAGAAGGCCGGACTGCTCGCCGGCCACGCCCTGGGAGAGGCACCGGAGCCGACCACGGCCGCCTATGACCTGCTGGCGGACATCCTCGCGGTGGTCCCGGCCAAGGAGGCCAAGGCGTGGTCGGAAACCATCGTGGCCCGACTGGCGGACCTGCGCCCCGAGGTCTACGACGGATGGGACCCCGACGCACTGGCCGCCGCGCTCAAGCCGCACGGCGTGTCCACCATCCAGGTCGGGCGTCGGGTCAACGGCAAGGTCGTCAAC
>NZ_JBSGUA010000072.1:0-1726 GCF_053607685.1 Streptomyces sp. NPDC055099
CCGCCGGCGGCCGAACGGGTAGGAGCCGTTGGGCTTGGCGACGATCCCCTCGATCCCCTGCGCCTGGAGCGTCTGGTACCACTCCAGCGCGACCTTCCGGTCGCCCGTGGCCAGCACCGGCTGGATCGGCGGGCCGATCTCCCGAAGTGTCTCCACCAGCAGGGCGCGGCGCTCGACGTAGGGGCGGGCGGCAACGTCCCCGTGGTCGGGGTGCTCCAGGACGTCCCACGCGGCGTACGAGGCCGGGTGCAGGTCGGCCAGGGCGCGGGCCCGGGTCAGCGACGACGCAGCGCGGGCCTGGACCGCGCCGAAATCCAGCCGCCCGTCCCGCCAGATCACCGCCTCGCCGTCCAGCGTCGTCCCCGGCCTGAGCTTCATGGCGCGGGTGGCGAGATCCATCCAGTGCGACGTGATGATGCGCCCGGACCGGGCGTAGATGACCACCCCGTCCTCGGTCCGGCGCAGCACCGCACGGTGACCGTCGACCTTGATCTCAAAATGCCAGCCGGGCCCGTCCGGCAGGACCGGCACCGCCCGGGCCAGCGCCACCTCGACCGGGTACTCCATCCCCTGATCGTGCGCCGCACCGACCCGCCCCGCACCCCGGCTGATCCGGTCACCGGGGGGTCACTTGAGCGTGACGCACGCCTTCGTCGACAACCCCCGGAACTCGACGCAGACCTTCGTGCCGCGCGGGTACTTCGGGCCGGTGTGCCCGTCCCGGCCCCAGCTCGCCTCAACGAAACTCCCCGTCCGGGTCGCGGCCTTCCAGCCGCCGCCGGTCTTCCACGCGGCGCCGGGCGCCTTGACCAGCCACCGGGCCTTGCCGGACCGCACGCCCTCCCTGGACGCGTACACCCAGCCCACCCCGCGGGCCTGGGCTCCGCGCCGGTGCCAGTGGTGCACGACGATTCCGGGACGGCAGCCGGATCCGCTGCCCGCGCAGTCACGGACCCGGGTGTCGACGTAGGCCCGCACCGCCGACTCGGCCGACGCGGCGGGGACAGCGGCCACCGGGAGCAGCGCGACGGCCAGGGCGGCAGAGATGATCACCTGTCGGTTCATGACCAGCCCAACCCGCTCGCCCACCCGCACAGTCACGGGCGGCGGGGGCGGTTCACCCGGTCGGGAGCCCTGCGCCCGGGCCCGGGCTCGCGCCGGGCACTCGTACCGGTGACGCCCAGCCGCGCCGCCGGACAGCGCCCGGCCGGACGGGCCACGGTGAGTGGATGCGCCTCCCGCTCACCGCCGCCGTCACCGTCCTCCTGCTGACGGGCTGCGTGTCCGTCCCCACCGAGCAGAACAGCACCCCGCCCCTGCACCACCCCGCCGGGCACTCCGTCCCCCTGCCCACCCCGCCGGCTCCGAAGCCCTCTCCCCCGGTGCAGCCGCGCGGCCTGGAAGAACTCGCGTGGATCGGGCCGTCCCCGGCCACGTCGGGCAAGGCGGACCGCACGCCGCACCGGAAGCAGGCGGCGCGACCGGATCGGCCGCGCCGCAGCGCGCCGACACCGTGGCGGGCCCGACCGGCCTCCCCGCGTACGTACACTCCCGCCGTCCCGCGCAGTACGCCGCGGCGGTGGACACCGACCACGCCCCGGGTGCCGACCGGCGGCGGCATGCGCTCGGTTTGCAGGTCCGCCAAAGCCGTGTCGCCGGGTCTGGCGGATATGTGCCGCCGCGTCGGCCGATAGCAGCGGCCATGTGCTCCGCGCGCTGCGCTATC
>NZ_JBSGUA010000073.1:0-1539 GCF_053607685.1 Streptomyces sp. NPDC055099
ACCTGGAGCGGGGTGCCGGTGACGTTCCCGGCGACGATCCGGGGGTTGATGTGCTCGTCGCGGCGGCCGGGCCCGAAGTCGTAGATCAGCGCCCCAACGGCCTTGCGCCCCTTGGTGATGTTGGCGATCACTCGGGGTCCGTGGGCCGCATCGGCTCGATGCCCCTCACCGCCAGGGCGGCGTTGCCGACCTCGAACAGGGCCGCCTCGACGGCAGCGTGGAGCTGTCCGTCCTGGTGGGTGTAGCGCACAAGCTGGTTGAGGTTCGCGCCGATCCGGCACAACTCGTCGTACGCGTCCTGGTTGATCGGGGGCAGCGGGGCCGGCCCTTTCTCCGCGCCGGGGACGTCGCCCTCGGTCCGGTCCGCGAGGACGTCCTCGACCACGGCCCGCACCCACGCGCCCATCTCCCGGCGGCCGGACTCACCACGGGCCGACTCCCAGCGCTCCCGCTCCTCGTCGGACAGCCGCACCGACACCGTGTGACCGCGCTTCGACCCCGGCGTCCCGCGTGCCATCTCTTCCCCTCCGACCGTGACCAGTCGCCAATTGGCGACCGACCCACAGTCGTACCAGCCGATCCCCGGCCGGAGCCCCCACACCTATGCATCACGACCCAACGGCCAGACAAACCGGCACAGATCGCACACCGAGGCATTCCTGAATCTGTCGGTCTTGTGCCGCGCTACGACGAACGCCGCGCGGGGCGGCAGAGAGCCACGCACAGGGGGTTGCGCGGGGTGCGGCACAGGCTGTTGCTCAGGGGGTTGCGGTCGTCCGGGGACTCACCACTCACCACCGCACGTCAGACCGGGGATTCGGTCTGGTGAGGTGCCGGACTTCCCCTGTCCTGGCCCTCGGCTGATGTGGGCGCCGGGAGACATGACGGGGAACCGGGCGCGCCGCTGCGCTCAGCCGGAGCCGGTCGACCAGGTGCTGGCCGACGCGAGGTGATCGGGATGTACGGGGCTCCGTACTCCCACGTGGGGGCGGATGACGTCATGAACCGATGCTGCCCAGCGACCCTGCCTCGACCCCGGCCGCCACCGCCGCGTACGTCACCGACCCGGGCTGTACGTCACCGGGATGACGTACCGACAGACGGCACACGCCATTCGTCAAGATGTGTTGACGCATGCGACACGTCGTAAACGACTCTTGACACCCGGAGAGCGTGTCAAGGATTCTGTACGCCAGGCATTCGACGTCAAGGGGTCTTTACATGGGTTGGCAGACGGATCAGTTCGGCAGCGGCCACGAGGGGTACCCCGTGGCGGTGATGGGCGACGGCACCGAGCCCGCCCCCATCAACGGCAACAGCGCCTGGTGGCTCTACAACGGCCAAGCGGGGCGGCCCCGGGCTATTGCCGTACGGGCAGGGTGCGAATGTGGCTGGCGCTCCTCCGAGATGTTCCCGATCGACTGGGAGGACCAGGACGAGACGAACGGCTTCGAGCATGGCGACGACGCCCCGTACCCGTACGGCGCTTGGTCCCGGGAACACATCGCCCCGCTCTTGGGGACGACCGTCCCCGATGAC
>NZ_JBSGUA010000074.1:0-1538 GCF_053607685.1 Streptomyces sp. NPDC055099
GTCATGCCCCGCACCCTGCACGCCTCGATACCGTCTCACCACGTCGATTGGACTTCGGGGCAGGTCAAGCTCCTGACGGACAACGAATCGTGGCCGGCGAGCGCACGGCCGCGTCGGTCCGGTGTGTCCTCGTTCGGCATCGGCGGCACCAACGCCCACGTGATCCTGGAGGCGGCCCCGGCCGCCGAGGACGCGTCGGCCGACGCCGTCGCCCTGCCCGCCCTGCCCCAGGCGCCGGAGGCCCCGCCGGTGGTGGATGCGCCGATGGTGCCGTGGGTGCTGTCGGGACGCAGTGGAGCCGCGCTGTCGGAACAGGCGGCGCGCCTGCTCGCACGCGTCCGTGACGCGGGTGACCTGGACCCTCGGGATGTGGGGTTCACGTTGGCCGGGGGGCGTGCGGTGCTGGAGCACCGGGCGGTGGTGCTCGGTGAGGGGATGTCCGAACTGACCGAACATCTGGCGGAGTTGGCTGGTGGTCGGGTGGCGGCGGGTGTCGTGACCGGTCGTTCGGCGTCGGTGTCGTCGGGTGTTGGTTCTGGTGTGGTGTTTGTGTTCCCGGGTCAGGGTTCGCAGTGGGTGGGTATGGCGCGTGAGTTGTTGGATTCTTCGCCGGTGTTTGCGGGGCGGATGGCGGAGTGTGGTGCGGCGTTGGAGCCGTTTGTTGATGGGTGGTCGTTGCTGGATGTGGTGCGTGGTGGGGATGAGGGGGTGTTGGGGCGGGTTGATGTGGTGCAGCCGGTGTTGTTCGCGGTGATGGTGTCGCTGGCTGAGTTGTGGATGTCGTTGGGTGTGCGTCCGGCTGCGGTGGTGGGTCATTCGCAGGGGGAGATTGCGGCTGCGTGTGTGGCGGGTGGTTTGTCGTTGGGTGATGCGGCGCGGGTGGTGGCGTTGCGGAGTCGGGCGATTGTGCGGTTGTCGGGTCGTGGCGGGATGGTGTCGGTTCTGGCGTCCGAGGAGCGGGTGGCGGGCCGGTTGTCGGCTGGGTTGCAGGTTGCTGTGGTGAATGGTCCGGAGCAGGTGGTGGTGTCGGGTGCTCCGGATGAGTTGGATGTGTTGGTTGCGGGGTGTGAGGCGGATGGGGTTCAGGCGCGTCGGATAGCGGTGGATTATGCGTCGCATTCGCCGCAGGTGGAGGAGTTGAGGGGTGAGCTCCTGGAGGTGTTGTCGTCTGTTGTGCCGCGTAGTGGTCGGGTTCCGTTGTTCTCGACGGTGTCGGGTGGGGTGATCGACACGGCGGTGATGGGTGCGGAGTACTGGTTCACGAATCTGCGGGAGACGGTCCGGTTCGATGCGGCTCTGGATGCGTTGCTGGCTGCGGGGCATCGGGTGTTCGTCGAGGCCAGCCCCCACCCCGTCCTGCTCGGAGCGGTGACGCAGTACGCGGACCACCTCCGTGCGACCGGAGTGACCGCGACCGGCACCCTGCGCCGCAACGAGCCGGAAGAGACGCAGCTGTTGCGCGGTCTCGCCGAGGTGTTCGTCGCCGGTGTGGATGTGGACTGGTCGCCGTGGGTGGCGGGCGGGCAGCTCGTGGAGCT
>NZ_JBSGUA010000075.1:0-1535 GCF_053607685.1 Streptomyces sp. NPDC055099
GTAGTAGGTGAGTGATGGGGTGACGCAGGAAGGTAGTCCAGCCCGGGCGGTGGTTGTCCCGGGGTAAGGGTGTAGGACGCAAGGTAGGTAAATCCGCCTTGCATTAAGTCTGAGACCTGATGCCGAGCCGATTGTGGTGAAGTGGATGATCCTATGCTGTCGAGAAAAGCCTCTAGCGAGTTTCATGGCGGCCCGTACCCTAAACCGACTCAGGTGGTCAGGTAGAGAATACCGAGGCGTTCGGGTGAACTATGGTTAAGGAACTCGGCAAAATGCCCCCGTAACTTCGGGAGAAGGGGGGCCATCACCGGTGATGAGTCTTGCACTCTGAGCTGGGGGTGGCCGCAGAGACCAGCGAGAAGCGACTGTTTACTAAAAACACAGGTCCGTGCGAAGCCGTAAGGCGATGTATACGGACTGACGCCTGCCCGGTGCTGGAACGTTAAGGGGACCGGTTAGTGCACTTTCGGGTGTGCGAAGCTGAGAACTTAAGCGCCAGTAAACGGCGGTGGTAACTATAACCATCCTAAGGTAGCGAAATTCCTTGTCGGGTAAGTTCCGACCTGCACGAATGGCGTAACGACTTCTCGACTGTCTCAACCATAGGCCCGGTGAAATTGCACTACGAGTAAAGATGCTCGTTTCGCGCAGCAGGACGGAAAGACCCCGGGACCTTTACTACAGTTTGATATTGGTGTTCGGTTCGGCTTGTGTAGGATAGGTGGGAGACTGTGAAGCGGGCACGCCAGTGTTCGTGGAGTCAACGTTGAAATACCACTCTGGTCGTGCTGGATGTCTAACCTGGGTCCGTGATCCGGATCAGGGACAGTGTCTGATGGGTAGTTTAACTGGGGCGGTTGCCTCCCAAAGAGTAACGGAGGCGCCCAAAGGTTCCCTCAGCCTGGTTGGTAATCAGGTGTTGAGTGTAAGTGCACAAGGGAGCTTGACTGTGAGACCGACGGGTCGAGCAGGGACGAAAGTCGGGACTAGTGATCCGGCGGTGGCTTGTGGAAGCGCCGTCGCTCAACGGATAAAAGGTACCCCGGGGATAACAGGCTGATCTTCCCCAAGAGTCCATATCGACGGGATGGTTTGGCACCTCGATGTCGGCTCGTCGCATCCTGGGGCTGGAGTCGGTCCCAAGGGTTGGGCTGTTCGCCCATTAAAGCGGTACGCGAGCTGGGTTTAGAACGTCGTGAGACAGTTCGGTCCCTATCCGCTGTGCGCGTAGGAATATTGAGAAGGGCTGTCCCTAGTACGAGAGGACCGGGACGGACGAACCTCTGGTGTGCCAGTTGTCCTGCCAAGGGCATGGCTGGTTGGCTACGTTCGGAAAGGATAACCGCTGAAAGCATCTAAGCGGGAAGCCTGCTTCAAGATGAGTATTCCCACCCCCTTTGAGGGGTTAAGGCTCCCAGTAGACGACTGGGTTGATAGGCCAGATCTGGAAGCCCGGTAACGGGTGGAGGTGACTGGTACTAATAGGCCGAGGGCTTGTCCTCAGTTGCTCGCGTCCACTGTGTTGGTTCTGAAAC
>NZ_JBSGUA010000076.1:0-1523 GCF_053607685.1 Streptomyces sp. NPDC055099
GTCCATAGGCCGACGAGGCTCACGACGAGGAGGACCTGACGCACAGGAGCCCCGCCCAGACCCGGGCGGGGCTTCTTCCGCACCGTCAATTCACACCAGCCACAGGGCCCTCGGGCGGGGCGGGGGCAACGAATGGCTCAACTAGTGCCAGGATCATCAGGAGCAAAAAAATGGCGCGACCCAGGGGGCCTATTCCCTGAACCGCGCCACGTGAGTCCGACCGACCGAGCTGCTAAGACCAACCAGAACGGACCCAACGCTGTGCCTACCAGCGTAAGGGACGCTTCGGCGTCCGCGACACCCCAGACTTCCGACGCGCCGCGTGATGACCCCGCTGCCGTCGCTCCCGCCGGAGGCGCTGTGCGCCCCGCTGAGAGCCCCGCCGGGCCTCAGTGTCACTGCGGGGCCCCGATCACCCACACGCCCGGGAAACGGCCGCGTGTGTACTGCTCTGACGCATGCAGGAAGCGCGCGAACCGCGCCAACGCCAAGGGCGAAGCCCTGGCGGCCCGGCCCACCACGACCGCCACGGCGGCACCGGCCCGGACCAAATCCGGACGCGGCCTTGGTACTACCGCGAAAACTACGGACATGCAGGTCAGCGGCCTGCATCAGAACGGCGAAACGGACAACCCGGGCAGCCGCACGGCAAAAAGGGACGCGGCCCCGTTCAGCGGAGGCGTCCCCGGCGCGAAGCCGGAGACCGGCACGGACACGGCTGCCCGTGACGCGGCCTTCATCCTCCGGGAGGCCCTGCGCCCGCTGTCCGGCCTCCAGCGGCTCGCCGACTGCGGGCTGTCCGTCCTCGCGGGCGGCGTCACCCCCGTGATCCGCAACGGCCGGGCGGGGTTCGCCGGGGTCGTCACCTGCGGCTCGGTCCACGTCTGCCCCTGCTGCTCGACCTCGATCCGCCGCGTACGGCAGGACGAGCTGGAGCAGGTCGGGGAATTCTGGGAGTGCCAGTCCTGCGGCCTGGTGATGATGACGCTCACCATGCGGCACTACCTCCGGGACCGGCTCGAAGACCTGCTCGGCAAGCAGCGCGAGGCGTGGAAGCGCGGCTTCGGCCAGAACGCGGGCCGGGCCTGGCGCGACGCGAAAGCCGCGTACGAGATCCGCGGCTTCGTCCGGGCCTGGGAGGTCACCCACGGCTCGAACGGCTGGCACGTGCACTACCACGTGCTGCTGTTCCTGGCCCGGCCCCTGGCGGCCGGTCAGGTCCAGGAGCTCCAGCACCTCGCGTTCGAGGTCTGGTCCGCCGCCCTGGTCAAGGTCGGGGCCCGGATGCCGGTCGAGATCAGCGAGAAGGACGGCAAGCCCGTCGCCGTGCGGATCGACGCCCCGGACCGGGGCGAGTCCGGCAAGCTCGCCCGCTACCTGATGAAGGGCCAGGACGGGAAGGCGAAGTGGGGCGTCGCCCACGAGCTGACCCGGCAGGACATCAAGCAGGGCCAGGGTGGACACCGGACCCCCTTCGAGATCGCCCGCGCCGCCACCGCCCTCCAGGGCGATGAAGAAGCCCG
>NZ_JBSGUA010000077.1:0-1475 GCF_053607685.1 Streptomyces sp. NPDC055099
TGAGTCGCTGCCACCCGAGCTGGCGGGCGGCCCGTTCGAGGACGTCGGACCCGGCGTCGATGTCGGGGAGGTAGAGCGCGAGGCAGCCCTTGCGGTCGCAGGTGATGGTGGTGCGGATCATCGGGCCCCTTCGGTTGAGTACGGCCGGGCTGTCCGGCCCTGCGCACCGCTCTGTCCGGGGTCGCTGTCCCGGGCAGAGCGGCACACGGGGCCGTCAGACGGCCGCGATGATCAGCGCGGCGAGGAAGAGGAAGAAGGCGTGGAATGCCTGGTCAAGGGCGTATGCGCCGGTCCCGAGGTGTCCGGCGGGCTTGCCTTCGGCGGTGACCGGGTGGAACGGGTGGGCGCCGGTGCCGAGGTTGTAGAACTCCGTCTGGCCGGTGACCTCTGCGAGCCAGGCGAGGCTGGACCGGCGGTCCGCCCACCAGTGCGAGGCGGCGTCCAGGCCGAGCCCGATGGTGACGCCGGCGACGGACAGCGGCAGGTCGAGGACGATCGCGGCCAGGGCCAGGAGCAGCACCTTGGTAAGCGTCAGGCCGATGACGTGGCGGGTGCAGGCGAGGCGCCCGACGCGGCTGGACTGGCCCGGGTTGCGGTCGTGCTGGCCCTTCTTGGCGCTCTGCACCGACGTCTGGACCCAGTGGTCCCCGACGGTGTGGGCGACCCACAGGGCGACGAAGACGGCGGCGAAGGTGGCGATGGTGTCGGCGTTCGAGGCGTGCGAGAGCATGGAAGTTCCCCTTCTCGTATGTGCGGGAGGTGGGAGGACGGGCGGGGCGGCCGGTCGCCTGGCAGTGAGTCGGCCGCCTCGCTCCGTCAGCCGAGCGGGACGATGTCCTCGCCGGGGGTGAGCAGTTCGCCTTCGTCGTCCCAGTTGATGACCCACTGGCCCAGGGCGGGCTTCACGGCGGAGCCCTGGCGGGCGGCGTTGAGGCGGTAGTGGACGCGGTCCCCGGCCTTCAGCTTGGCCACAGCCTTCTCGGCCATCCGGTCCTGGTCCTCGCGGGAGCGCAGCCGGTTCTCGACCAGCTGCTTGACCTCCGCGGGCGGGCCGGAGCGGATGCCCGTCTCGTCCACGTAGTCGCCGTGCTCCGCGTACTGCCGGGCGATCTTCTGGTAGCGGGACTTCGCGGTGGAGCGAGAGGCCTCCAGTGCGGCGCCCAGGGTGCCCCAGGAGGCCTTGTACTGGTCGCGCAGCAGCAGGAGCAGCAGCTCCAGGCGCCGGTCGGTCATCTTGGTTAGCCAGTTCAGCCCCAGGGCCAGGTGGTAGGCGTCGTCGGCGTCGACCGGGTTGCCGCCCTCGCCGGGCTTCGGGAACGTGCGCAGGAAGCTCTCCAGGTGCCCCTTGGTGACCCAGCCGGAGAGGACGCCCATCGGGTCGTCCTCCTGGCTCCAGCGCACGGTCAGCTCGGTCTGGCCGTCCTCGGTTCTCCTGAGCTTGTGCTCCACGGTTGATCCCTTTCAGTGTTGTACGT
>NZ_JBSGUA010000078.1:0-1445 GCF_053607685.1 Streptomyces sp. NPDC055099
GCCCTACCTTCTTTCGCACGGCCCAATCGTTCGCGACGATGGGGTCGCGCGAGCGGGGTGGGGATGGATTTCATGCTGGCTGCCGTCCATGGCTCAGAGCGCTGTTCCCCCTGCCCCGCCACCTCTTCTGGACTGCTGATTAGGCTCTGCGGATCATCGCTTGGTAGGGCGAAGACAGGCGGAAGGGGTCGCGCCGCACGTTGCACGGCGAGGGGAGCGTGACCATGTCCGCCACTGCAGGATTCGATATCGCCAAGGAGTTCCATTGGCTGGTTGCCGTCGATGACCACGGACGACTGCTGCTCAATCACCGGGTCGGCAACGACCCGGAGTCGATCGAGCAAGCCATCGTCGAGTTGTTGGCCATCCAAGCGGAACACCGCGGACTGACCGTCGGACTGGACCTGATGGGCGGAGTGGCAGGACTGCTCACGGCCATGCTGCTGACCGCTGATCTGCACTGCGTCCACTTGCCAGGCCTGGCAGTCAACCGCGCCCGCCGCGGCACCCGCGGCGGGGAGAACAAGTCTGACCCCCGCGATGCCAAGGTCATCGCCGAACAGGTCAGGCTCCGCGACGACTTGAGGATTGTCGAGCTGCCAGAAGAGGCCACGGCCGAACTGCGGCTTCTGGTCACTCATCGCACGGTGCTGACCAAGGAGGCCACCGCGCGCGTCAACCGCCTGCGCGACCTGCTCGCCGGCATCCATCCGGGCCTGGAACGCGTGGTGGATCCGACCGAGAAGTCGAGCCTGTGGCTGCTCTCGCGCTACGTCGCCCCCGCCGAGATCCGGCGCGCAGGTGGCGCGCGGATCGCCGACTACCTGCGTCGGCAAGGTACCCATCGGCCCAAGGCCGAGCAGCTGGCAGATGCCGCGGTGGCCGCGGCCCGTGCCCAGCTCACCGCCGTCATCGGCGAGCGTCGTGCCGCCCAGCTCATTCGGGAACTCGCCGTGGGACTCCTGGCCTCCAAGGACCGGCTGAAGGCTCTGGAAGCCGAGATTGAAGAGCTGGTGACTGTCCACCCTGACGGGGCCCTCATCCGCAGCCTGCCGGGGATGGGGGCCATCCTCACCGCGGAGTTCGTCGCGCTCGTCGACGACATCAGCCGGTTCACCAGTGCGGATGCTCTGGCAGCTGCGGGCGGTCTGGCACCCGTGCTCTCTCAGTCCGGAAAGGTGCGCTACTCGCGCAGCGCCACCGGCGGGGACAAGGCCCTCAAACGGGTCTTCTACCAATCGGCGTTCTGCGCCATTCAGCGTGATCCCGTCTCCCGGACCTACTACGACCGCAAGAGAAGCGAGGGTAAACGGCACCACCAGGCCCTGGTCGCCCTGGCCAGGCGCCGCGTCAACGTCGTCTACGCAATGCTCCGCGACCGCACACCCTACGAAGCCCGGCCACAACTGCGTCTTACCGCTTGACTTCAGCATTAGGCAGCGCTC
>NZ_JBSGUA010000079.1:0-1440 GCF_053607685.1 Streptomyces sp. NPDC055099
CTCGGTTTCGAAGTCGGCGCACACGGCTCGCATGATCTCTTCGCAGCGCGTCAGGATCTCGTCGGTGAACGGGCCGCGCCGGTACTTGGGTGTGAAGACCAAGTGCGCGTGCAGGGTGTAGACGACAGTCCGGCCCCTGCGGATGCTGGGATTTGGTTCCCATCGAGGTGACATAGATCAATGATACGATCATGCCCGTGAAGATCGTTGTGCAGGTGAAACTGACGCCGGAGGCCGACCAGGCCGCCGCGCTGTCGGCAACCCTGCACGCCGTCAACGAGGCCGCGAACTGGGTCTCCACGGTCGCCTTCGAGCACGGTGTGCCGCGTGAGTACGAGCTGCGCAGGCACACCTACGCCGAACTCCGCGCCCGCGGGCTGGGCGCGCAGGCGGCCCAGCACACGATCAAGAAAGTCCGCGACGCCTACACCACACTGAAGGCGAACCTGCGGGCCGGACACCTCGGCAAGCCCGGCTCCAGGCGGCGACGCAAGGCCGAGTCAAAGCCGGTCGCGTTCCGGCCGCAGGCCGCGCACCCTTTTGACGACCGGTGCCTTTCGTGGCAGTACGACGCGCAAACCGTCAGCATCTGGACCACGGCGGGGCGTCTGAGGAGTGTCCGGTTCGCCTGTTCCGCCGGCGCACTGAAGATGCTGCGTGAGCACCGGCAGGGCGAATCGGACCTGATCGAGCGGGACGGCGTCTTCTACCTGGTCGCCGTGTGCGACATCCCCGAGCCCGACCCGTACGAGCCGGACGCCTTCATCGGCGTCGACCTCGGCATCGTTAACATCGCCACCACGTCCACCGGCTACCAGGCCGCCGGACGGCACCTGAACCGCCACCGCAAGCGACAGCTCGACCTGCGCAAGAAGTTGCAGGCCAAGCGCACCAAGTCCGCGAAGCGGCGGCTGAAGAACCGGCGCCGCAAGGAACAGCGGCACGCCGCGAACGTGAACCACATCATCTCGAAGAAGATCGTGACCGAGGCTGAACGCACCTCGGCCGGAATCGCCCTGGAAGACCTGGGCGGCATCCGGCAGAGGGTACGGCTCCGCAAGCCCCAACGGGTCACGCTCCACTCCTGGGCCTTCCACCAGCTCGGGCAGTTCCTTGAGTACAAGGCCCGCCGCGCGGGCGTCCCGCTGGTGTACGTCGATGCGGCGTACACCAGCCAGACATGCGCCCACTGCGGCCACATCGACAAGAAGAACCGTGTCGACCAGGCCACCTTCATCTGCCGGAACTGCGGGGTCGTTGCCCAAGCAGACCGGAACGCTTCCCACAACATCGCCCACCGCGGCGAAACCGTGTGGACAGCGGGGCGTGAGTCACGCGTCCCTGCCACCCCATAGGGGTGTCTGGACGGAGGAGCCCCACCCAACAGCCAGTTGGGCGCTACCTCCAAGCCCGGCCCTTCAGGGCCGGGTCAAGTTGACG
>NZ_JBSGUA010000080.1:0-1431 GCF_053607685.1 Streptomyces sp. NPDC055099
GCGTTCTTCCTGGTCGCCGCCCCGTTCGTCCTGGAGGGCGTCGCGTGGGCGCTGCTGATGGGCGCTCAGGCCGCGATCGACGACGACCGGCCCTCCTGGCACTACCGGGCCGGAGCCATGCTCCAGGCGCTCATCGCCGCCGGGATCAACGTCGTTCACGGGCTGGAGGCGTTCGGCGTCGCGACCGCGATCGGCGGCGCGCTGTGCTCGATCATCGGCCCGGTCATCTGGGACTTGCACGAGCACGGCCGGATCGCGAAGAAGGCCGGTCGCCCGTCCCGGTCCGCTCGCCGTGCCGAGCGCCGCCAGGCCGAGGCGGACGCCCGCCGGGCCGCCGCCGTTCGCCTCGCCCGTGAGGCCGAGGACCCCGAGGTCTGGGAGCGGGCGACCGCCCTGGCCGCGTTCAGCGGTGAAGTCGTCCCCGTCCGCGACGGAGTCCTCCGCAGGTCCGCCGCGCGGGTCGAGCCGTCGGATGCGACGTACAGCCGGGCGTGGACGGAAATCCACGGTGCGCCGGTCGGTCAGACCGCCGCTCAGATCATGCAGACCCGCACCGCGAAGCGCGGTGTGCGCGTCGCTCAGAACGGCCCGCTCGCGGGCGAAAAAGCGCAGGTCGATTCCCAAATGGGCGACGAGTCGGAGAAGCCCTCCAAGGGCCCGAAGAAGCCCGGCACGGACGGCCGCAAGGGCAACGGCGGGACGCCTCCCGTGCGGACCCCCGGCACCAAGTACAGCCCTGTCGCCAAGCGGCAGATGAGCGACGAGCAGCGCCGCGCCAAGGGCGCCGCCGACGCGTCGGTCTGACCCTCCCTCACCCACTGCTCCACCGACTCCACGAGGAGATCCCCATGTCCCGCATCGTCCGCACCCTGGCCGTCTCCGGTGCCGCCGCCGCCGCGCTGATGGGCACCGCCACCGCCGCCACCGCCGACTCCCCCGAGGCCGCCGTCGCCACGGTCCAGGCCGCCGCCGACCGCGCCGCCAGCGCCCCCGTCTCCCTCCCCGACGGCCGGGTCCTGCACGTCCGTGGACTCGACGCCGTCTCCTACCGGGCGGACGCCGCCCACCACTCCGCCGTGGTGACCCTCGCCGACGGAGCCCCGGGCCAGATGCCCGGCAACGACGTCGCGCCGCAGGGCGTCGGCTCGCAGATCGGCACCGGTCTCCAGCAGCAGCCGCAGCAGGTCCAGACGCAGGCCACGGCCGGGAGCATCTCCACGGTCGCGGTCGCCGCGCTCGCGCTCGGCATCGTCGTCTTCTTCGGGATCAAGGCCGGGAAGCTCGCGAAGGGCTGGTTCGTCGTCAGCCTCGCCCTCGGTGTCCTGCTGTCGGGCACGTTGATCGGCCCGCTGGTCTCCCAGCTCACCGGCTCCGGCGTCACGGCGTTCGGCAACATCTGGGCCGGGATGTAGGTCCCCGCTGCCCCTGGCC
>NZ_JBSGUA010000081.1:0-1420 GCF_053607685.1 Streptomyces sp. NPDC055099
CTAGTAGGACTCCGTTAGGTCTTCCCGTTTGCGCTGATCAAGAGCATGTTGAGGAGCGTGGACGTGCACGAAGTGGAGCGTATGCGGGCGGTGTTGGCACTGTTCGTGGCGGACGTGTTTGCGTCGGTGCCGCGCAGGGACCAGCGGGCCAAGGGCGACTGCTATCTGCGGGGCCTGATGATGGACGGCCGCCGTAAGTCGGTCCAGGCCATGGCCGCGCGGCTGCCGGACGGCAACGAGCAGAACCTGCAGCAGTTCGTCAACCAGTCCACCTGGGACCCGGTGCCGGTGCGCCGGCGGATCGCCGAGCGGCTGGTGCCGCAGATCGGTCCGGATGCCTGGGTGATCGACGACGTGTCCTTCCCCAAGGACGGGAACATGTCGGTCGGGGTCGCTGCCCAGTACTGCGGAGCACTGGGCAAGCAGGCCAACTGCCAGGTCGCGGTGAGTGTGCACGCGGTCTCCGATCGGGCCTCTTGCCCGCTCGACTGGCGCCTGTTCCTGCCCCGGGAATGGGAGGAAGACAGCGACCGGCGCGCCCGGGCCCGGGTGCCCGAGGACGCCGGGCACCGGGAGAAGTGGCGGCTGGCCCTGGACTGCCTCGACGAACTGGCCGCATGGCAGCTGTCGCCGCCGTTGGTGGTGGCCGATGCCGGCTATGGCCAGAACGCGGACTTCCGGGCCGCCCTGACCGAGCGGGGACACCCCTACGTGGTCGGTATCCGCGGCGACCTGACCGTCCACCCGGGCGCGGCCATCCCCGCGATACCGGCCTGGTCCGGCACCGGACGCCCACCGCAATCCCGCTACCGCCGGCCACCGGTGACGGTGGCGGATCTGACCTCGGCCGCCGGCCCGGACGCTTTCCGGACGGTGACCTGGCGGGAAGGCTCGCGCGGCCCTCTGACCTCCCGCTTCCTCGCGCTGCCGGTCCGGCCGGCCGGAGTGCGTCCGTGCCAGATAGCCCGATCGGCAGCGGTCGCCGAGCACGGCCGGTGGGACGGCGTCCTGCCCCGGGTGCAGCTGCTGGCCGAATGGCCCGACGGCGAGGACACCCCCACCCGCTACTGGCTGTCCGACCTGCCCGCCAACACCACGATCGCCGACCTCATCCGGCTGGCGAAGATCCGCTGGCGCATCGAACACGACTACCGCGAACTCAAACACGGCCTGGGCCTGGACCACTTCGAAGGCCGCTCCTGGACCGGCTGGCACCACCACGTCACCCTCGCCACCGCCGCCCACGCCTTCCTGACAGAACAGCGTCTGGCCCCAAAAGCACCCGCACCGGCCTGACCCTCTACCAGGTCCTCGACATGCTCCAGGACATCCTGAGGTGCTGGACCGGCATCTGCACCACCTGCCAACAACCCCTGCCCAGAAAGCGCAGATCAGCACCAACCTAACGGAGTCCTACTAG
>NZ_JBSGUA010000082.1:0-1339 GCF_053607685.1 Streptomyces sp. NPDC055099
GTGCGGCCGCGGGTACGGTCGCGCGTTCGCGGTGCGAATCGCGCAGGTCAGAGCCGGTCTCAGGAGACGGGGGTGCGGCCGTCACCGGCAGGCGTTCGCTCGCTGGCTCCCAGGACGTTCGCGCTGTCGCCATGTCGACGAGGGGACCGTTCGCATCCGCCCGGCTCGTCGACATGTCGTTCACGGGTGCCGTCTTCTCGGCGTACGCACCCCCGTTCGCACCGTTCGCGGGAGGGTCGCCGGGGGCGAGGGCTTCGCGGTCCCCGTTCGCACCGTTCGCGGTGAGCGCGGGGGCCGCGTTCGCGGTCGGCAGGTCGGCGTTCGCGATCAGGTGCGCGGGGATCGACAGGCCGCGGCTCGCATCACGCATGGCGCGCAGCTGACCCGGGTGGGCCTTCTTCCGCCAGTTCCTGCCGTGCTCCTTGCGCAGTTCGTCGCGCAGGGTCAGCCGGTCCCGCTCCAGGTCCAGCGCGGCGGAGCGCGTGTAGACCTCCCACAGTCGCATGCGCCGCCACACCCCGAACGTGCTGATGGGTGCAAGGACCCAGCGGGCGATCCCGAGGGGCTCGTACTCGTGGCCGTCGGCGATCCGGGCCCGGCGGGCGATGGCCCGGCGCAGCGCCTCGGTGATGACGACGACCAGGCCGGGCATCGTGGCGTGCGCGGCCGCCTCGACGTAGTCCATCCATCCGGCGGAGCCGTCCGCCGGCCAGCCGCTGGCCGCGTTGAAGACGATGGTGGCGATGGTCAGCACCCACGCGAACCATCGCAGGATCGGGGCCGGGGTGCGGATCGCGCACAGGAACAGGTCGGCGGCGATCAGCCCGATGATCCCGACGTCGATGCCGATCGGGAAGACGTGAGCGAACCAGCCCCAGCCCCAGTCGAGCGCGAGCTGGCGCACCGACCGGTACGAGCCGGTGAAGCCGATGATCGCGAGGACGGTGGCGGCGGTGGCGACGACGGCGGCGGCTGCCATCAGGCCCCCGCGGATCGGGACCAGGGCGTCGCCGTCGGGTGCGGCGCTGCTGGCGGGTATTGGCGGTCGTCGCTCTGCGCCGGGCACCGCGTGCGTGGTCACGGCGGGCACTCTCCTCGTTCTCGCGGTCTGGGGCGATCAGCACGGTACGCCGAACTGGGTCACCCGTGATGCCGCTGATGCCGCCGGGCACGAAGAAACCCCCGCCGACGGGACCGGCGGGGGCTGCTCCTGCGGGAGGTGACGGGCGCTCACCCGGCCCAGACGATGTCCAGCACGTACAGGTACTCGCGCGGCCCGTTGACGAAGTAGACGACGGTGAGCGGGCCGACGTCGGCCCGGCGCAGGTCGGCCCCTTCC
>NZ_JBSGUA010000083.1:0-1309 GCF_053607685.1 Streptomyces sp. NPDC055099
CGGGACGCGCAGTCGCAGCTCAGACCGCCTTGGACTTGGAGGGACGCCCCCAGCCCGCCGCCCGCTCGATCGCAGTGAGCAGTGCGGGCTCCCATCCGGCGGCCGCCAGGTCGGCGGTCTCCGTCAGACCTGCCTCGGTAAGCGCGAAGAGTTGCATCGTGTGCTCGATTCCTTCGGCCCACGCCGCCCGTGCGGCCTTGCGGCAGGCGAGGCGCGCTTCGAGTTCTTCGTCAGTGTCCGGATCGCCGGAGCGGCGCGACTCGGCGAGGGCGCGTCCGCACGCGGCGACGTCGTCCAGGAGGACGACGGCCCGTTCGGCGTCCGGCTGACGGGGGGCCGGGGAAGCCTTCGGGCTGATCCCGCGGCGCAGCTGTTCCATGCGGGTGGGCAGCGGCACCCACGAGGGCTCACCGGCCATCTGCGCGTTGGCCTGCTCGACGGCCCGGGTCCAGGCCCGGTACAGCCCGCGCGGCTCCAGCGGCGTGCCGGGCGGGACGGTGTACTCGCCACGATGGTTGGCGCGCAGGCTTACCCACAGCGCCGCGGTGGCGCCCCGGACCCGCTCCAGCAAAGCGTGCCGTTCGACGAGCCACCGGCGGAGACCGGCCCGGGAGAGCCCGGACAGGTCGATCAGCTCGACGTAGGCCTCCGACTCGCTCCACCCTTGCGGCCTGCGCACGATGCGGACCTTGTCGAGCCCGGGGGCGAGATCCTCGATCCGGCACGCGCACAGTTCCCCCGAGCGGGCCCCGGTGTCGACGACCGTCGCACCGAGGGCGAGCATCCGGATCTGCCCGGGTAGGGCCTCGCCCCGGTCGGCGACCTCCTCCAGGGAGGTCCGCAGCAGGGACTGGGCCCGCTTGGGCACGGGCTGCTTGCGGGCGGGATCGGGCTGCGGCGGCAGGTCGGCGTACACCTCGGCTGCCTTCGCCAGGAGCGCCAGGACCTCGATCCGGGTCTGCCGGGAGTTGTCGCCGCTGTGGGCCTTGGCCGACCGGCGCACCCGCAGCCTGCCGCGGGCAGCGAGGTCCAGGTAGGCGTCGACGGCGGCCCTGCGGAAGAGGGCACGCGCCTCGGCCTCGTTGTCGAGCGGGTGGTCGACGGTGGCGAGCGCCCTGCTGTACTCGCCCGCCACCCACCGAACCTGGCGCCCGCGGGCCTCGGAGATCTCCTCCTCCCACGAGCAGACCTCGACGGCGGCCGCGCGCAGCAGATCGGACCCCGTGAGCCTTCGGTCGACGGACATCAGCGGCTCTCCCCGGATGCGGGCCGCCGTACGGCCTGGCGGACGCCGCGGGCCGCCGGGGAC
>NZ_JBSGUA010000084.1:0-1286 GCF_053607685.1 Streptomyces sp. NPDC055099
GAGCTGGACCGAGTACGCCGAGGTGGCGGAGTTCGACGACGGGTTCTGGGCCCTGGACTGCGTCCCGGACCGGTGGGACGTCAACAAGCGGATCGCCCGGACGCGCGTGACCGGGCTGTGGGCGGCCGGGCTGCTGGACGTGCGCCTGGAGAGCAACGGCCGTCGCTGCTTCGTGATGTCGTCGACAGGTCAGCGGGTGCGCCGTCTGCTGTGGCGCGCGGAGCGCCAGGGCGTCATCGAACCCGTCGCGAAGGACGCCAGGCTTTCCCCGATCCCGAAGCGCAGCGGCGGATACCCGCTGCTGTCCGAGGGGCGCTACTTCAAGGGTGAGGAGCGGTGCGCGGACGACCCGGTCCCGACCGAGCCTGCACCCGCCTTTGTGGCCGTGGTTCCCGCAACGGCGCCAGTGCCGACGACGCCGCCGACGCGCACCGACCAGCCCCTGTTGCGGCGCCTGTTCGCCCCGCGCTCCGCCCGCGAGCAGCGGCCCGCGGACGTCGTCCGTGAAGTCATCCGGCGCCCGCAGCGCATCCTCACTCCCGAGGAACGCGAGCGAGTGCGGGACATGGCGCTGCTCAACCTCCAGGGAGCCCTGATCATGGGCATCACCGACCCGGTTCCCAACGCGTCGCCGATGTCGGAGGACGCCGGTGCGTGGGTGCGCGAGCACGCTTGGCCCGCGCACTGGAAGGCGATGGAGGAGCGGTACCCGTTCGGGTTCCACCGGTGGAGCATGTGCGAGCGGGGCACCTGCTGGAACTGCCTGAACGGACGTCACGACATCTGCGTTCACCGGCAGAAGGGTGGCCCGGACGTCGACGGCAACCGCGAGTGGGTGACCAGCCACCAGGGGCGTACCGTCGCCGAGTTCATCCCCCGGCCGGGCGGCGAGCCGTGCGTGTGGTGGTGCCGGTGCGAGTGCCCCAAGGACGGCCCGGCACCGGCCCGTCCGGCGGCGAAGAAGAAGCTTGCTCCGGCCGGTCCGCCGGCGGCATCCGAGCCCGCTCCGGCACAGGCCGCGGCGACTGTCCGGGCGCCCGAGGCGGAGGCGGTGCAGGCCGCCTTGTGGTGACGCGGGGGGGCGCTGCCCCCCACACCCCCCGGCCCTCTCTCCAAGGGGGCGGGGGGACGGATGCCGACCTGGCGGTGAGTGGGTGGTGCAGGGGTGGGGGCGGCCGGGGGGCTCCCTCGCCGGACGGGCACCCCGAGGGGGCCACAGCCCGCGCCGGGCCGCCAGGCCAAGCCGCCTGCGGCGGTCGCCTACGGCGAGCCCGGCACCCCGACAC
>NZ_JBSGUA010000085.1:0-1282 GCF_053607685.1 Streptomyces sp. NPDC055099
GGGTAGACGGTACCGGTGACGGTGACAGTCTCCGGTACGGGAAGCCCCCAGGCTTCCCCGTTCCATTCGACGCTGCGGCCGCTCACGACGATTGTGATCCGGTTGCCGCCCTGGAGGGTCTGGCGGGCGACCTCACGGGGGTCGCCCGTCGGCGGACCGGCGTACGGCGCCGTCTCCGCCTCGGCCTGTGCCTGGTCCGGCTGTTCGCCGCCGGCCGACGGCACCGGGTCCGCCGCTTCGGGCTCGGGAACTGTACGGGTTGCCCAGATGCGCCGAGCCTGCCCCAGGCGGGCGACGTCGGTCTTCGGAACCTCGAAGCGGCTGGAGACGTGGTCGATGCAGTCAGCGTCGCCCCCATCTACCCGGTACAGCTCCTTTACGGCGTCGTCGTCGCGGAACTGGCTGCACCGCTCGCAGACCCCGTCATCCGCCAGGGTGAGGTCCCGCTTGCGGAATTTCGCCTCCAGCGGCTCGACCGCCATCTCCTTGGCCCCGCGGGCCACCTCGACGCAGAAGTAGACCGCCGCCCCCGGGGTGTCCGCCCACGGGAAGGTGATGGCCTTGTCCCCGGCATCGATGCGCGGCAGATACACCGGGATGCCAGCCTTGTTGTTCCGGCCCACCCGGACGACGAAGGAGATGCCGTCAGCGACGACGTCGAAGGCGACTTCCTCCTGGCCCTCCGGGCCGAGGCGGGGGCCAGCCTCTCCGACGGTCACCGGGATCGGTTCGCGGACCCGGGCCAGCCCATCGGCCGGAATCCAGTCGGCGTACGAGGTGATCGGCGGGGCGGGCACCGCGTCCACCTCCGGCAGATCCTCCAGCGGTTGCTGCGGGCCTGGTCCGTCGGCGGGCCGGAGATCGGTAGCCCGGCCGTTGAGGGAGTAGGTGTAGCCGGTGGACTTCTTGCCCGAGCGGGACAGGACGTGGAACTCGCCGGTGTGGCCGCTGCGGTCGGTGCTGACGAACCAGGTGTTCCCCGCGGGCCCCGGGCCGGTGACCTGACCGGTCACCTGCTGGCCGTTGGAGCCGTCGCGCCAGGCCAGCCACGACCCGATGCCGTACTCGTCCGGGGCCAGGCCCGGGGCGTCCTGTCCTTTCGTCAGTTTCAGGGCGGGCAGAGGGCGGAACGGCTCCAGGCGGTTTTCGCCCTTGTACGTACGGCGCCACCGGGCCAGCAGGTCGTCCCGCTCGGCGGGGCTCATCGCCGCCTGCGTGTTCTTCTCGTTGACGACCGCGGAGAACTCGCGGTGAGTCCGCTGGTAGCCCTCCACTGCCGCCT
>NZ_JBSGUA010000086.1:0-1197 GCF_053607685.1 Streptomyces sp. NPDC055099
CTCACAGACCACGGACACCGCTCACGACGCATCTCCAGCGGCCCCAGCAGGAGCGACGGCGGACACACCGCCCCCAGGGGATGCGGAGGGCGCCGCAACTCCCGAGGACGGCGGTCCGGCTACCGACGCCGCCGTCGACGCCGTTCGCCGGGCGCTGGAAGACGCTCTGCAGGCCACTGAGCAGCCGGAGCCCGCCGCGCCGCAGCCCGGTGAGCTGCCACTGTGGACCGGCCCGGAGGCCTCGCCCACAGACACCACGGCACCGAAGCCTGCGGCCGATCCGATAGACGTCCATGCCGAGTTCCAGGCAGTGCTGGACGCCTGGGACGAACACGTACCTTCGGTGAACGGCACGGCTCAGGACCTGGTCGCCGAACTCGACGCCAACCTCGTCGCGTTGCAGCGGGCGTTCACTGAGGCGGTCACCCCGCCCGCGCCGGCGGAACCGGCCACCCCTGTGGCTCCGGCGGCCAGCACCACGGAAAGGGAGGCGGCCAGCACCACGGAAAGGGAGGCGGCCGCGCCCGTCCTGCAACAGGCATCGGACGTCAACACCGCCCTCCAGCAGGCCGATACGCACGGCGCCGCGCTCCAGGACCTCCCGGAGTGGCAGAAGCTCCAGACGGTGCGCGGTGCGGTCGGCCACCTGTTCCGCGTCATGCGGGAGCGGGCCGGGGAGCACTTCGAACGCCTGATGGAGGACAACCGCGTCGGCGAGTTCTTCCGCAAGGTCTCGATCAACGCCTGCGAGAAGGTCGCCGGGTGGGCGCAGGCGGGGGCCGACCGCCTCCGGCGCCGGGGCGAGGAGAAGGGGACGGACGCTGCGGCCGCAGATGCACTGCGGGACGTAGCCGATGCCGCCTCCGCCTACAGCTCCATCGGCGGCGGCCGTGGCGGGACGCCGCCGGCGGCGCGGAGGACCGCTCCCACCACGGTGGACATCCCGGAGATGCGGCAGTTCGGGGCGGCGTTGTCCCGGCCACTCCCTGGCGCCAGGGACGGGCGCGGTACGCGCGTCTCCACGGCGGCCGCGCGGGGCAAGTCGCCTACGCGCGGCGCAGCGAAGAAGCCGGGCGACTCGGGAACGAAGAAGGCGGGCGGCTCTCCTGAGCAGGCGGGGCATCTGCGCCGTGGCGGTACCGAACCGCAGCAGCAGAACCCCAAGCCGTCCCAGCGGTAAGGCGCGAACAAGGGCCC
>NZ_JBSGUA010000087.1:0-1084 GCF_053607685.1 Streptomyces sp. NPDC055099
ACACAGCACTCTGCAAACACGAAAGTGGACGTATAGGGTGTGACGCCTGCCCGGTGCTGGAAGGTTAATTGATGGGGTCAGCCGCAAGGCGAAGCTCTTGATCGAAGCCCCAGTAAACGGCGGCCGTAACTATAACGGTCCTAAGGTAGCGAAATTCCTTGTCGGGTAAGTTCCGACCTGCACGAATGGCGTAACGACAGCGGCGCTGTCTCCACCCGAGACTCAGTGAAATTGAAATCGCTGTGAAGATGCAGCGTTCCCGTGGCAAGACGGAAAGACCCCGTGAACCTTTACTATAGCTTTACACTGAACGTTGAGTTCGTCTGTGTAGGATAGGTGGGAGGCTATGAAACTGTGGCGCTAGCTGCAGTGGAGCCATCCTTGAAATACCACCCTGTCGTGCTTGACGTTCTAACCTGGGCCCATTATCTGGGTCGGGGACCGTGTATGGTGGGTAGTTTGACTGGGGCGGTCTCCTCCTAAAGAGTAACGGAGGAGCTCGAAGGTACGCTCAGCGCGGTCGGACATCGCGCACTGTGTGCAAAGGCATAAGCGTGCTTGACTGCAAGATCGACGGATCAAGCAGGTAGGAAACTAGGACTTAGTGATCCGGTGGTTCTGTATGGAAGGGCCATCGCTCAACGGATAAAAGGTACTCCGGGGATAACAGGCTGATACCGCCCAAGAGTTCATATCGACGGCGGTGTTTGGCACCTCGATGTCGGCTCATCACATCCTGGGGCTGTAGTCGGTCCCAAGGGTATGGCTGTTCGCCATTTAAAGTGGTACGCGAGCTGGGTTCAGAACGTCGTGAGACAGTTCGGTCCCTATCTGCCATGGGCGTTGGAGATTTGAGAGGGGCTGCTCCTAGTACGAGAGGACCGGAGTGGACGAACCTCTGGTGTTCCGGTTGTCACGCCAGTGGCATTGCCGGGTAGCTATGTTCGGAAGCGATAACCGCTGAAAGCATCTAAGCGGGAAGCGCGCCTCAAGATGAGATCTCCCGGGGCACAAGCCCCCTGAAGGAACCATGTAGACTACGTGGTTGATAGGTCAGGTGTGTAAGTACAGCAATGTATTGAGC
>NZ_JBSGUA010000088.1:0-1077 GCF_053607685.1 Streptomyces sp. NPDC055099
AGAGGTCGTTTTCCTCCTGAGTGCAGTGTTCTGAGTTGCTTTGGTCTGCCGCTCGATGTGCTGCTGGTGAGGCTGGAGGGGCTGTTTCTTCTGACGAGGCGGGTGGTGTGGCGAATGAGGTGCAGGGCTGCTTACGTCTGTCTCATTCCAGGACGCCCCGGTCTGTCCCGTGCTTCGCTTTCCCCGGACGCACGCCTGGGCGCACGCCCCCGGGCGGCGGTATGCCGAGGTCATGAGGGAACGTCGTGCGTATCCGAGTGATCTGTCCGATGCCCGCTGGGAGTTGATCGAGCCGGTGCTGTCCGCCTGGCGCTTCGAGCGACGCGGCCGGGCCCTGGACTTCGGACGCCCGCCTCGGCATGACCTGCGCGAGATCATGAATGCGATCCTGTATGTGGACCGTACCGGCTGTCAGTGGGCGTATCTCCCGCACGATTTCCCGCCCTGGCAGTCGGTCTACGGCTACTTCGCCCACTGGCAGAAGGACGGCATCTTCGCCCAACTCAACGGTCTGCTGAGGGAGTTGGTACGCCAGCAGGAAGGGCGCGACAAACACCCGTCGGCCTGCGTGATCGACGCGCAGAGCGTGAAGACCTCCACCAGCGTCCCCGCCACCAGCCAGGGCATCGACGCGGGCAAGAAGATCGTGGGCCGCAAGCGCAGCATCATCACCGACACGCTCGGCCTGCTGCTGGCCGTGCTGGTCACCGCGGCCTGCGTCCAGGACTCCACGGTCGGCCGCACCCTCCTCGAGCAGACCGCCGCCGACCACCCTGGCCTGCGCAAAGCCTGGGTCGACGGCGGCTACCGCAAGCACTTCATCGAGCACGCCGCCACTCTCGGCATCGATCTCGAAATCGTCCAACGCCACCCCGGAAGCAGGGGCTTCACGCCGATCCCCAAACGCTGGGCAGTCGAGCGGACTTACGGCTGGCTGATGCTCCACCGCCGCCTGGCCCGCGACTACGAGACCCATCCGCATCGCTCCGAAGCCATGATCCATCTCGCCATGACCGACCTCATGGCCCGCCGCCTCACCGGCGAGAACACCGTCTCCTGGCGCGACCCCTCACCAGC
>NZ_JBSGUA010000089.1:0-1072 GCF_053607685.1 Streptomyces sp. NPDC055099
ATCCGGGACCGCGGCTGCGGGTTCCTGGGTGACCGGTGCGCGATCCGGCTCGGGATCGCTGTCCGCCGCTGTGCTCTCCGGGGTGTCGGCGGCGGCCGGCGGCGCCGGGGCTTCCTCCGGCTTCGGCTGCGGCTCGTCGTCGGTGACGCCGTCCATCTCGGGGGCTGTCGTGTTCTGCGCGGCCGCAGGCGGCTCCGCAGGACCGGTGTCGGCGACCGGCTCGCCGGGGCCCGGCTCGGTGGTGTCCTCCGGGGCCTCCGGCTCGTCGTCGACGGCCACGAGGGCCTGCTCGGCAGGCGCCGTTGCGGCGACCGTCTCCTCTGCGGGGTCCTCGGAGAGGGCGGCCAGTTCCGCCTCGAAGGCCTCCACCGTCGCCTGCGAACGGGAGGCCAGCAGAGTGGCGACCGCCCGCACCTCCCTCAGCGGACCGAGCAGGACCTCGTCGACCACGGGCTCCAGGGCGTCGCTCCAGACCGCCACCGTGTGGACCTGACGCACCAGGTCGTCCGGCGAGCCCGCCGGGCCGTCAAGCAGGGACTGCTCGGCGTCCCGATATGCCGCCGCCAGCTGCGCGACGGGGTTGGTCGGGGCCCCGGCGCCGTCGGAACGCTGCTGCCGGTCGGCCTCGTAGTAGCGCTGGACCGTGGGCAGGGCGTCCCACCGTGCGAACGCCTCGCCCAGGCGCCCGATGTCCGCCTGCGCTTCCTCGTCGGTGTCGTACGGCTCGGCGGGGTCGAGCGGCGGCACGTCCACGTCCAGGAGCACCACGTCCAGCTCCGGCAGTTCGGCGGCGGCCGGTTCCTCAGCCGCCGCCGACATCTCCTGATGGTGCGCCAGGGTCATTGCCTCGCCGGCGGGGGCGCGGTCGGCGTACCCGGCGACGTCGGCGCGCTCGCTCCAGCTGCACACACACCACGCCTCAACCCACTCCTGGGTCGGGCCGCCGAGGGTGACAGCCGTCGCGTGCTGCACTCCGTCGGCGACCGCCGTGGCGTGGAGGCGGAGGCGGTCGAGCATCGGCGCCCATGCGGACATGTAGCTGTCGACGGCGGTGCAGGACGCGATCAGGGTC
>NZ_JBSGUA010000090.1:0-1016 GCF_053607685.1 Streptomyces sp. NPDC055099
GCTCGAACGCGGCCCGGGCTGCGGCACCCCGGGCTCCGGGCCCGGGGTCCTCGACGGCCATGCGGTCCATGAGGGCGGCCCGGCGCAGCAGGAAGACGCGGTCGGCCGTCGCCGCGTCAGGTGCGGGCGGGCCGGTGACCACTCCGCCGCGGCGCCCGTCACGGACGGCGCCCATCTCCATGACCTCGTGCATCTCGCGCCGCAGGGCGGGGGCGTCGGCGTAGGCCTCGGACGGGGTGGGGGCGTCGAACCCGTCGCCGGTGTCGGGGTTCACTGCGGTGCTCACACCGCCTCCCGGGCGGTGGTGCCGGAGCAGCGGTCGCACCGCACGACGTCCTCGGGGAAGTCGTCGTCGTAGACGGCGAGCAGGTCCATCGGGCTGCGCACCGGCACCCAGGCCGGGCCGGAGCAGCCGCCCAGGCACGACACCTGAGCCTCGAACCCCCAGTCCATCAGGTCGGGGAACCAGGTGCGGTAGGCGAGGGTGATCTCGTCACCGCCGACCGCGAGGGCGCCGATCGGGTCGTGGTTGGGGCGCAGGTGCCTCCAGTGGAAGGCCTGCGCCAGGTCCTCGCCGAAGAACCGGCGGGCCAGCACCCGGGCGTGCTCGGTGTGGTCGCCCTCGACCTGGTGGTCGGCGTGGACGCGGTCGACGGACCGCTGGAGCAGCAGCCGCAGCCGCATCAGCCGGTCGTCGGTGACGACGTGGTCGAAGCCCTCGGTGTGCAGGCCCGGCCGGGCGAGGCTGATCTGCCGGTACTGGCGCAGGACCTCGCTGTCGGGCACGCGCCGGTTGTCGGGGCGGCGGGCGTTGCGGGCCAGGCACTGGCGCAGCGGCGCGGTCATCACCACGGCGGCCGCGGGCAGTCCGTGAACGTGAGCGGTCTCGATGAGCCGCTTCCTGACGTCGGCCCGGGTGTTCGTGGCGTCGACGACGCAGGTCAGTCCGCGGGCGAGGCGGCGTTCCAGGACGGCGTCCAGGAGGAACACCGCGTCGGCGGTGGCCTCCTGGTCGC
>NZ_JBSGUA010000091.1:0-1010 GCF_053607685.1 Streptomyces sp. NPDC055099
CTAGGCACTGTTTCTCGGATCATGTTCGGAGCCAGATGGTGAGGGCCGCGAGGGTGATGGTGCCGAGGTAGATGTAGGCACGTTTCTCATAGCGGGTGGCCACCGCCCGGAAGCCCTTGAGTCGGTTGATGGCGCGTTCGACGGTGTTGCGTTTCTTGTAGCGTTCGCTGTCGAAGCCGACGGGACGGCCGCCGCGGGAACCGCGGTTGCGTCGGTGCCTTTGCTGGTCGAGGCGTTCGGGGATGGTGTGGGAGATTCCGCGTCGCCGCAGGTAGCGGCGGTTCTTGCGGGATGTGTAGGCCTTGTCCGCCAGGACATGGTCGGGCCGGGTGCGCGGACGTCCCACTCCAGGGCGGGGCACGGAGACTTGTGTGAGGACCCGCTCGAACTGGGGGCTGTCGCCGTAGTGTCCGGGCGTCAGGACGACGGCGAGGGGCCGGCACCGCCCTTCGGCGGCGAGATGGATTTTGGTGGTGAAGCCGCCGCGGGAACGTCCCAGGCATTCGCCGACCGGAGCACTTCCTTCAGTCGGGCGGCCAGTCTCCGCAGCACCGGATCTGCCCGATTCGTCCCCCGGCCCGCCCCCTTTTGACCCACCCCGGCCGGAGGCGTCTTGCGTGCGCCGGCAGCATGCTGATGGGCCCGCACCGTGGTCGAGTCCACGGAGACCTCCCAGTCGATGCGTCCCTCGGCGTCCTCGGCCGCCTGGACCTTCGACAGCAGCATGGCCCACGTGCCATCCGCTGACCAGCGGCGATGACGCTTATAGACGGTCTCCCAGGGACCGAAGCGCTCCGGCAGATCCCGCCACTGCACCCCCGTACGCACCCGGTACAGCACCCCGTTGATCACACGCCGGTGATCACTCCACCGGCCCCCGCGCGCACCACCAGGAGGCAGGAACGACACCAGCCGGTCCCACTCCGCATTCGTTAAATCACCACGACCCATACGACCAGCCTGACGCCAACTACCCACCCACGTCAGGAGATCCGAGAAACAGTGCCTAA
>NZ_JBSGUA010000092.1:0-1008 GCF_053607685.1 Streptomyces sp. NPDC055099
AACATGAAGAAAAGGGCAAGAATCCACCGGAGGGAACGAGATGACCGACCCTGTGATCAGCAACCTTCGCCCGCACGTCTGGAACTCCGAGCAGTCCGTCGCCTACGAGGCGGCGATCGAGGCGATCAACGGCGTGGTCGCCGCCTACTCCGCCCTGATCGCCGAGGCCGAAAACTCGCCGGTCTCGCAGGAACTGATCACCGAGTACCGAACACTGCGCACGGAGTGCCAGCAGGTACGCAAGGCGCTGCGGGCCGAGGACACCGAGAACGTCGCCCGGGTGCGGGCCGCCTACGCCGCCAAGCTGCGGGAGCTGAGGGAGAGCGGCGCGTGAGCCAGGACGACGCCGCTCGCTATCAGCTGCCGGCGGAGGAGAACCGGCGCATCTTCGCCATGGACATCGTGCGGGACCTGCTGACCGGCCCGATCCCGCAGGACCCGGCCACTGCCGTCTTCCTGCTCGGGCAGCCGGGCGCGGGCAAGACGCGGGTGGCCCAGCTCATCGCCGAACAACTCGATGCCCGGGGCGGGTTCGCGGACATCGACAGCGACCTCTACAAGCCCTACCACCCGCAGTACGCGCGGCTCATGGCCGAGGACGACCGCCTCATGACCCTCTACACAGGGCAGGACGGCCGAGCCTGGATGAAGCAGGCGCAGCAGTTCGTCCGGGGCGAGGACCCGTTATCCGGAGGCCGGAAGCTCAACGCCTTGGTCCAGGAGATCGCCATGGACCCCCAGTTCCTGGCCGAGACCATGCGCAGCTACCGGAACGTGGGCACCCGTATCGAGGGATTCGTCCTGGCCGTGTCACAGGCGCAGAGCGATCAGGGCGTTCTGAACCGCTACCACGAGCAGCTCGTCGACCGCGGGCAGGGCCGCCTGACTGTGCCGGAGAAGGCGCAGGCCTCGTTCACCGGAATTCCGGTCGCCTGCGAGGTCATCGTGCGCGAAGGACTCCTGGACGTCGCAGGCGTCTTCCGGCGTGGGGATTCCGAACCCCGCTTC